>CAVOVJ010000005.1:0-228096 GCA_963699835.1 uncultured Gammaproteobacteria bacterium
CAGTTCGATGAGCACGTAGACTGTTACAACCCGTTCACCGCGCAGCGCTTCCTGGTGATGTTCTGGTACCTCAACGATGTCGATCTCGGTGGCGAGACGGCGTTCCGCGAACTCGGCGTCAAGGTGCAGCCGCAGCGCGGACGGCTGGTAATGTTCCCGCCGTTCTGGATGTACCGCCACGCTGGACTGAGACCCGAATCGGGGCCCAAGTACATCGTTAGCACCTACATGCGTTTCGAGTGACCACGTCCTCCGGCCGTTCATCCGAGCTGGCGCGGCAGGCCGCGGTGCTTGCCGGGCGCGGTGACATGGACGGCGCCGCCGCGGTTTATCGAGCGCTGCTGGACAAGACGCCGCAGCACACGGGAGCGCTGGCATTTCTCAGCGCTCATGCCTTCGGCCGCGGCGATTTCGAAGACAGCGCGAAGTATGCCCGGGCTGCCGCGGAGCTTGCTCCGGACGACCCGATGCTGGCGCACAATCTTGGCGTCGCTCTGTGCGAGCTTGGGCGGTTCGACGATGCCCGCAAGGCACTCGCCCGCGCGCTGCAGCTGCAACCGGATTTTGCCACGGCGCAACTGCATTACGGCACAGTGCTGGAGCAGCTTGGCGAGGCGGATAGTGCTGTGCATGCCTACGCGCGGGCGCTGCAGCTCGAACCGCAACTCGAACGACTCGGCGCAGACGATGCCCCTGCGGGGGTGATGCGGGGTCCGGTTCGGCGTGCGCTTGCCGCAAAACGGCGCGCGCACCGCGCGACGCACGGAGCCATCCTCGACGAACTGGAAGATCGCTGCGGCAGCGCCGCGCTCGAGCGGGTCAGCGAGTTCTTGCGGTTTTTCCATGGCGAGGCGGAACCCGAATACCCGCACCCGCTGCAAAAGCCCGACTGGCAGTACTTTCCAGGGCTGGAGCCGCGGCCGTTTTTCGAGCGCGAGGAGTTCGACTGGATCGGACGGCTCGAGGCCGCATGGCGCGGAATCCGCGACGAACTCGTCGCAGTCCTCGCGGCCGACAGCGGCATCGAGCCGTATGTGCCGGGGCTGGAGCGGCCGCCGCAGCTCTGGCGCGAACTCGTCGGGCTCGCTGGACTGGGGCGCGTTCCAGTTGCTCAAGGGTGGTCGTCCGATCGCACAAAATGTGGCACGTTGTCCGCGCTCTATGGCGGTGATCGAGACGCTCGATCTTGCCGCTGCGCCGCCGCATACACCGGAGGCGTTTTTCTCGATTCTGCAGCCCGGTACCCGTATCCCGCCGCATTTCGGATTGTCCAATCTCAAGCTGGCGGTTCACCTCGCGCTGCTGATTCCTGAATCCTGCGGCATTCGCGTCGGCGTCGAGACCCGCCACTGGGAGGAAGGGAAGTGCCTGATTTTTGACGACAGTTTCGAGCACGAGGCATGGAATCGCAGTGCTGAATTGCGCGCCGTGCTGATCGTCGAGGCGTGGAATCCGGGGCTGACTGAGATCGAGCGTGAGGCCATTGGCCGGATCATTGCCGCCTCGGAGAGTTTCAACGCGCAATGGCAGCGCTGATCATCACCGCCGCGATCGAATTTGCAGCGGCGGATTCTGGTAGGGGAGGCGCGCAGGCGGTGACGGACGCGGCTCAGGCGGCGGCCGGTTCCAGTTTCATTGCGAAGGTGTAGCGCGGCATCAGGCAAATCTTGCTCGGCGGCCGGCCGGCGTGTCTTATCGCACCATGGAACACGACCAGCCGGCCGGGTCGCGGACTCGCGACGAATTCGGCATCGCCGTTTTGGTTGAAGAAAGAGCGTCTCGCCACCCCATTCCGGATCCCATTCGGTGCAGATGTACCACAGCGCGGTGAGTTCTTCGGTCTGTGGCAGGCAATCGGTGTGGGAAAACAGCATGTCGCCAAACGACGAGTAGTTGCAGTACGAGCGGTACATGTTCCAGATCGTGCCGGGAGCATAGTCGGCAAGGGCAGCGAGCGTCGCGTTGTAAATCGGCATGCTCCGCGCCGCATCGAGCGGGATGTTGACGACCCAATGGCGGTACTGACGGGTGTCGGGTCGCGCCGATTCGCTGCGGGTAAACCCGCTGTTGTTGAATCCGTCCGCCATCTTTTTCAGTTCGACGGCTGGAAGCAGGTCGTCGTAGACGCTGATTTTGCGGTCATCGACGCGCGCGCTGCGGGTTGCCGCTGGCGTAGTTTTATTCATGGCCGGCATATCCTTGCGACGATCGGTGCACAGCCTAGCACAGGCCATTCGCGGCGCTTCATCGCATCGGGACCGGGTTGGCGCGGCACCACAGGGTCGCGACCCATTTCTCGCCGGTCACGACCGGTGTGCCGGCGTGCAGACTGCGTGGGTCGGGCTCGCCATTGCTGTCGCAATTAGCAAAAAGCAGGCCTTTTCCCGCCTGCGCGGTCACCGTCAATCCGTCCGGACCGATCCGCGGAAACGCGGTGGCGCCGCCGGCCGCGACCGCATCGAGATAGACGATCAGTGTATACAGCCGTTGTCCAAGCGCGCGCAGGGCCGGCTCCTGGTTTTCGAGCTGCACGAAATCATAGTGCGGCTTGTACTCCTCGCCGGGAAAATAACGCAGAATCGCGAGCGGTTCGGTGTGGCTGAGTTCGTACCCTGCGGCTTTGGCCAGGCGGCGCTCGATCCAGCCAAGCTGCCGGATCCCGGAGCGTGCGCAGGAAGTTGGTCTCGCTGCTGGTGCGCAGGTTGACGGCAACCGAAGTCCCGCTGCGCGGATCGATCGTATTCGATGGCAGCAGGTCCGGCTCGGCGCGCAGCCGCAGGTAATCGCAGAGCTCACGGTCGAGGAGGCCGGTATAGCACGCGACACGCGGAGTTTCGTGCAGCAGTTGCAAGCTCGGCAGCGCGGGATCCGGCCACCCGGCTTCATGAAGCACGGGCAGATCTTCGTCGCGCCGGACCGGCGGGGCCAGCCGTTTCTTGCGCTACGGGGTCGAGACCAAGGCCTGCCGCGATGCGGCGACTTACCTCGAAACTGCGGCCTGACATCGCGAACAGGCTACTGGCGAGCGCGGTGTCGGGGCGGGTTCCGCGTCCGGCGATAACCCGCAGTCCGGCAAGATGCGCCGCGATCGCATCGCCGAGGTACGCGGCCCGCAGCAGGCATCGGGTCGCCAGCGTATCGCGAACATGCTCTTGCTCGCTCTGTCCGAGGATGACCGCCCGTACGCGCAACGCCTCCGGGTGTCCGCTGCGCGCGGCGAGCGCCAGCGATTCGATGCCCTCGGCAGGCGCAAACGGTACGCCCCAGCCGCAGCATTTCAGGCGGGCAACCTCGTAACATCCCTGGGCGGAGCCTGCGCTGGCAGCGCGTTCGAACATGGCCAGTGCCTGCACCGGGTCGGCGCTGGCCGCGGCGCCGCTCAGGAATATGCGCCCGAGTGCCAGCGCGGCTTGCGGATGACCTGCGTCCGCGCTTTGCTGCAACCAGCGAAGGGCCCGGCGCGGTTTGCCGCCGTGGAGATAGGCCATGCCGAGGCGGAACTGGGCGAGCGAGTCGCCATCTTGCGCGAGCGCCCGCAGACGCCTGTCGCGCGTTTCATCCATCAGCGGGTCTGGCCGGCCGGGGCCGCGTTGCGCTCGCGAACCCAGCTGTTGATCGCCACAGTAATGCGGGTGCCGTCGCCCTGGTAAGGCGCGACCTCGTGGAACAGGTATGACGGAAAAACGATAAAGCGTCCGGGTGTCAGGCGAAAATTGAGGCTTGCGACCCGGAACGGTTGCTGCAGCCGGCTGTTGCCGGCATCGAGAAACATGTTGCCCATGCCGCGCGGGTCGAGGAAGCGCAGTATGCCGCTGTCGCTGCTGTCGTCCGCCGCATCGCCGGGATCGACACAATAGACCCCGGACCACGATGCCATCGGGTGATTGTGATAGGTCGTGTAGCCGCCCTTGCGAGTGATGTGAAACCAGGTGTGGTTGATGATTTCCAGGCGCGCGAGGTCGTTGCGGTCGTAGCCGTTCAGGCTGGCGATCACGTGGCCGATCGTATCCATGCAGAAGCGGCGCAGCTTCTGCACCGGTTGCTCGGTCCAGCGGAAAAGATCGAAGTCGCTCTCGAAGAGTCCGACCTTTCCGGGTGTCATATAGGGGTTGCGATACTTGTCGCCCTGTTGCTCGCGCTCGATGAACAGGGTTCGGAGTTCATCGTTCAGCGTGCCGGCGTTTTCGAGATGTGCCTCGAAGAACGGCGTTGTGAATGCGTTGATCAGTTTCGGTGCTGTGGCCATGGTGGCATCGCCGCGCGGAATCGAAAAGACGATGGAAATTGTCCGCGTCCCGGCAGCGAAGATCAACCGGCAGACGCAAAAGAAAAACCCCGCGGATGCAAGCATCCGCGGGGTCAATTGACGTCCGGAGACGTCGTACTTCTTTATCAACCGGTCTGAATCAGAACCGGACGCTCAACCGTGCATATGGGAACCTTCCAGGCACCTCATACAGCGTCGGGTCGAAGCTGTTGGCGAATGCAGAGTACGAGATCGGCGGATCCTTATCGGTGACGTTGTTGACACCGAGCGTGATCCGGCTGTTGTACCAAGGCGTGTCGTAGGTGACCTGCACGTCGTGGTAAGTGGTGCTACCCAGCGTGTTGGTACCTTCCTGACCACCGAAGTAGTACTCCTCGAACGGCGAGGAACACAGATCCAGCGCGCTCAGGCTGTTGGCACCGCCATCAGACGAATCGCCACAACCCTCATCCTGGTGATGGATGTAACGCATCTGCCAGCTGGCGCCCCAGTTGCCGTAGGCCCAGGTCAGGTCGAGGTTCGATTTCCAACGCGGGAAGCCGACGTCGCCAAGGTTCTCACCCTGGAACTCGTCTTCGTTGCCGAAGCCGTCATTGACCTTGTACTCGTCGATGTACGCGGTATCCCACGCAATCTTGAACTCGCCGAAGCGGGTCTCGGGGAACGTGTACAACATCAGGAAGTCGATACCTGAAACGTCGGTGGAACCGATGTTGACGCTGGCGTTGAGCAGGTCGGAGATATCGCCGGTCTGCGCGCGGGTAATGAGGCCGCAGAACGCCCGGTTCTCTTGGGAGTAGCAGCTGTTGAGGATCGTCTGCGCGCCCACCGGAGTAATGGTGTCTTCCAGCTCGATCTTGTACCAGTCCACATACAGCGCGAAGTTCTCGAGGAAGCTCGGGGTGTACACCAGACCAAAGGTGTAGTTGTCCGAGGATTCCGCTATGAGGTCCGGGTTGGAGCCGACCGTGATACGGATCTGGTCGTTGGCCTGGTTGTAAGCCGCCGGCACGCCGTCAGCCTGACAGTTGGCCTGGATGGTCGCATCCTTCGCCTGCCAGTTGTCACAGGGGTCAGTGATGCTCGGGTACGAGTCACTCTGGCCACCGAACAACTCGGCAACGTTCGGCGCACGGAACGCTTCGGAGACGGTGCCGCGGAGCAGCAGGTCGTTGAAGGGCTTCCACTTGACACCGTACTTGGAGGTAGTGTCGTCGCCGAACGTGCTGTAGTCCGTGTACCGCCACGCGGCGTTGAACTCGAGCGTGTGGGCAAACGGCAGGTCAGCGAGAATCGGAACTACGATTTCGCCGTAGGCTTCCCGGACGTCGTAATCACCCTTGGTCGGGCTACGGGAGTTACCCGAAGTCTGGCCGGTGGCGATGATGGCGTCAGGCGTATCCGAGCCTTTCTCTTCGCGCCACTCGTAGCCGATCGCGGCGCCGAGCGGGCCGGCGGGCAGATCGAACAACTCGCCGGAAAGGTTCATCAGGAAGTCCTGCATCTCGTAGGTGTTGGAGTCCTGCGCGGTGAACGTGACGTAGTCGATCTGATCCTGATCGATTGAGCCGCTGCCGTCCACGCCCTGGCCGCCAAACCAGTTGAACGGTACGCAACCGTCGGCGCCGGGGAGACCATTCCAGCTGCCGTCGCCGTTCACGTTGTTGGAGCCGACGCAACCGGCGAGCGGGCCCATGGCCTTCTGCACGTTGGTGGTGTTGAGCAGGCCAGCGGTCTGGTCGTTGCCGTCACCTTCGCCGTAAATGTAGTTTACATCCCAGTCGAAGTAGCGGTTGAACGCCTCGAAGCTGCCCTCGAAGCCGCCGCCGATACGGAACATGTCGACGTCCTGCTCGAAGTTACGGCCGCCGGCTTCCACCATACGACGCTGCAGGCCCACATACTCGATGCCGCCATTGCTGTCTGGGGAGGCGAGCGGTGAGATTTCCTCACCCGGCCACGGGTTGTACGGGTTGTCGGCACCGATCGCGCCGGTCGCGGACGTGTACCACAACACCAGCGGGGTCGGGGCAAGGTACTGATCCGACTCGCGGTGGTGATACAGAGCCTCGGTCACGAAATTGATGTTGTCCGTGATCGCGTGGCTCAGCTGGCCATACAGGTTCCAGCGCTGGTTCGGCGTCAGCAGGTAGTTATCGGGCGCGAAGTTGAACGCGTCCTGCGACGTGTAGTTCTTGATCGAACCGTTGTTGCCGTCGGCCACGCAGTCCTGGACCAGCAGGCTGCCAGTGCCGGAGCAATCGATCTGCGGCGAACCGGGGTTGCTGGCGACGATACTGTAAGCAGTGTCATCGGCGAGGTAGAAACGACCCTGCGGCAGCGTCGAGCTACCCCGGGTGTTACCGGTGCCGTAGGTCGGCTCCTGCGAGATGTCGCGGTCGCCGGCCCAGACTTCTTCCTGCTTCACGTAGCTGAAGTTCATGAAAGCGCTGGTCGTGGCGGTCGTGGCGCCGACGCTGAAGTCGTAGGCGTATGTGTCGCCATCGCTCTCGTCATAGGCACCGTACTGGGCATTGGCTTCCATACCCTGGAAGTCACGCTTGGTGATGATGTTGACCACACCTGCAACGGCGTCAGAACCGTAAATCGCCGAGGCGCCGTCCTTCAGGACTTCAATGCGCTCAACGATAGCGGCCGGGATCGTGTTCAGGTCGACCGAGCTGAAGCCGGCACCACCGCCGCCAACAGCGTTCACCCAACGGCGGCCGTTCACCAGCACCAGGGTGCGGTTCGAGCCGAGGTTGCGAAGGTCGAGACGAACCGAGCCGTCACCACCGTTGTTGAACACCGTGTTCAGACCGGAGCCGGCAATCGGCAGCTCTTCGAGGATTTCACCGATACCCACGAGACCCGTGCGATCGATGTCCTCTCGAGTTACCACGAACACCGGGTTCGACGTCTCGATGTCGGTGCGCGAAATACGCGAACCCGTCACTTGTACCTTACCGAGCTCGGCAGCGTCCTCGTCCTGCGCAAATACGGCAGGGGAAGCTACAGAGGCGGCGGCACCCGCGACGAGAGCGTATCTGACCGCGTCTCTAAGCGTGTTTTCCATGCAATTCCTCCAGGGAGAGGTTTATTTGGTTTGGTTAAATCCGGCTTCTGGAGCCGGTTACGTCCGCTTGATGCAGATTGGCAACAAACGCCCGCGCATTGCGAGTGGTGGCGATATTAGCACAACTTGGCAAAAAGCAAAGTCTGGTGTTGCAATAAACATACAGAATGACCCGGGCCGTTTTCCGGACCGCTTGGCCGGGTCTGGCGATGGTTGTCTGATTGGGTAATATTAACTATAAAAAACATTAGGTTGCGGAATTCTATAGTAAGCTGTACAGGACCAGTTAGCGACCGCGGACAAAGCTCGGGACCGCGCTGATTTTTTTATTGGGTGTTGCGTAAACGACGAGGGTTTTGCGCAATGTTGTAACTTAGCAACAATTCGTTGAGCGGTGTGGCTGCAACCTCGGTTGTTGCATAAAACGCACAGACTTTTTGAATGCGCTCTTTTATAAAAAGATAATAAAAACAGAAAGTTATCAGATAGGGGCTATCTCGTTTCGGCGGACGCACCCTGCAGCGACTCCTTTCTGAGCACGAATACCCGCCATTCGCGCCGGGCAGTCACTTCGCCGACCAGCAAGTAGCGGTATCCGGCCTCGACGTCGAGCATCAGCTCGCCTTGTTTTTGCCCGGTTTCGCCGCTCGATTTCAGGGTTTTTGCAAAGTCGCCGCTGAGCAGGCGCGACTGGACCCGGTGCATTCCCGGTTTGACCCAATAAGCCGGTTTACCTTCCACCTTGCGGTCGTCGATGTATGCGATCGCGATCGGCTGCAGACCGGCCGGCGGTGCCGCGGCCACCAGCACGCCGTGTGGTTCGTCCGGGCTGGCCAGGGGGCCGGATACGCTCTGGCAAGAGGCGCTCAGCAGCACGAGCGGAACCAGGGCGAGTGTGCGCCGGCGTTGCAACTGCAGTTTGGTGCCCATCATTTCGTGTACTCCGCCGCTGTGATCGGCTCGTAAAGATTCTGCGCATGGATCGCCGTTCGCAGCAACCACTTTTCGCCCGAGATCACCGGGCGGCTTGCGTGGAGGCTCATTTCGTCCGGCTGGCCGTCCGGCAGACAGTTGTAATGCAGCAGCGCGAGTCCCGGTTCGCCGGCAATGGCATGCCCGGCGCTCAGGTATTCGGTCTCGCCGCCTTGCTGCGGTGCCCGCAGATAGCAGATGAAAGTAACCAGGCGTTGGCCGCCATGTGCCCCTTTCAGGCGCTCGGGAGTCAGAAAATCCACGTGGGCCTCGTAGACATCGTCGTCGCGGTAGCGCAGCACGGACAGCGGCTCGATATGGCGCGTCGGGAGCATCGCGGCACGCGCGATCCTTCGTTCGATGTTGCGGATCAGCGGATCGCACAGGTGAGCGCCGAGACGCGCAGCCGTGCCGGTAAAGAAGTCTTTTTCGAATTCTGCCGCATCGCGGCTGAACTCGGCCGCCGCCGCCATCCTCTGTGTAGTCAAAGCGATCACGTGCGCGCGCTCGTACTCGCTCAGAAAGCGTGGCATCCGAAATACCCGCGGTTGCCAGATTTCCAACTGTGGCAGACCAGGCGCCGCAATCACCGGCCAGCCGGTCGCATTGCCGTCCGCGCTCCTGCGGCCAGCATCGAGCGAGATACGGGCGTCGCCGAGTGCGCTCCAGTGGCGCTCGATGACGGCGGTCATTTTGCGGGTGGCGGTTTCGCCGCTGTCGAGTTCGCTTATGCCGGCCGCGGCAAACTCCCGCGGCAGGCTTCTCACCTGGTCGCGTATTCGCTGCGCCAGTTGGGCGGCGCTCTGTCTTCTCGTCGCTGCTCGTGACCGCGTCCAGTTCGTCGCGCCAGAGGCGTGCGTCCGGGAAGTCGCCACCAGCTGCACACTCGAAAAATGCCTGTGCAACTGCCGCATCACGGCCGACGCCTCTGCCGCAGTGATAGCGCAGGCCGAGTGCGAAGGCGGCCTGGTGGCTTCCCTGCGCCAGTGCGCGCAAAAACCATGACGTTGCTGCAACCGGGTCCGCATTGCATCCGATACCGTGGTCAAGCATGTAAGCGAGATCGCATTGCAGCTGCGGATAGCATTGGTGCGCGGCGCGTTCAATGCAGGCAAACGCCTCGGCGTCGTCCGCGGCGACACCGCGACCGGTCAGGTACAAATCACCCAGCCGTGCGAGCGCTTGCGGGTGATTCTTTTGCGCGACCGCTTGGTACCAATGCGCCGCGCGCGAATCCGCGTCGGGCAACGCGTGTACCTGGGCCAGAACGTTGGCGAGCAATAACTGCGCTTCCGTGTGGTCCGTTTCGGCTGCTCGTTCCAGGCGCAAGATCGCTTCGTCGAATTCATTACTGCCGAATCCGCCGCGCTGCAAAAGCAGTTGTCCGAGCCGAACCGACGCGTCGCCGTCACCACGGTCGGCGGCGCCGCGTAGAGTTTCTACATCTATGACATTGCGGCTATCGTTCATTGGCTAAAGACCGACTCTCGCGCGCTTTGGTGTTAACGCGTTTGCGACGCTACAGCGCGACACATCCAATGGTAGCAATGCGGACCCACCTGTACTAAGTTAATGACGATAGAATTTTCTTGGTGCAGCAAGGGGAAAGGGTAATGACGCAAAAGCTATCGGCGCTTGAGAAGGGAATCCGAAAAGCGGAACGCGAGTTTGTGCGGGTCACTCACAGCACAGCGCGCGCACTCGAGCGTGATGCCCGCAAACTCAGCAATCAGATAACCCGACTGAACCGCAGTGTTCAAACCAACAGAAAACGGCTTGCACGTGAGGCGGAGCGGCTTGCGAGCGCGAAAACCGCGGTGGCAAAACGCAAGATCCAGGCCCAGATCAAAAAATTTGAACAACTGGTCGACGAAGCAAAAGCGGAACTGCAGGAGCATCGCACAAATCTGAAGCCCCTGCGCGAACAGCTTACCGAGGCGCGTGATTATGCACGCAAGGCGTTGGGTATGAGCAAGGCGCTGAGCGCGCATGACAAGGAGCTGGCGAAGAAAGCGCTGGCCAAAGTCAAAAAGAAAAAGGCGAAGAAAAAAGTAGCGAAAAAGAAGACCGTGGCCAAGGTTGCGGCGAAGAAAAAGACCACTGCGCGGAAACGCCCGGCGGCCAGGAAACGGACCGCTAAAAAAGGCAGCCAGCCGGAAGAAGGCGCCCGCGAAAAAGACAAGCATGCGGCGCGCTTCGACGAAAAAGGCCTCGCGCAAGAAGACCGCTTGACGGAGGCTGTGAACTCGGGTGTATTGGGGCCGGCGAATGCCGGCCCTTTTCGCTGCAGCAACGTGTATTCCCGCACACTCGCCGCTCCGGTATTCGTATTGACGACAGTGATCAGGTACGCATCATGAACAAACTGCAAGCATCCGCGGCGACGGTAGGTCTGGTTTTGTTCGCGCAGGGCGCGAGCGCCGATTTGAACACCGACCTGCGCCGCTGTGCGTTGATCCTCGATTCGATCGAGCGTCTTGCTTGTTACGACGGTCTGAGTAAACGTGCGGCAGCTGCCGCAACGGCGCCTGTGCCAACGCCGGTGGGCGCCGACCCCGCTGCAACGGCCGCCGCCGCGCCCGCAGCACAAAGTGCGCCGCCGCCAGTACCGCCGGCCGCACCGCCGCCGGAGACGCCCCCTGTTGCCGCCGCGGACAGCGCCGCCAGGGAAGACTTCGGCCTGGAAGAGCAGCGTGCCGCCGAAACCAAGCTGATCCGCAGCCGTATCAACGGTACGTTCGACGGCTGGAGCGGCAAGACCGAGTTCGTGCTCGAAAACGGTCAGGTATGGCGGCAGACGGCCGGCGGCAAGCTCGTCGCAAATGAAATCGAGAACCCCGAAGTCGAAATCAAACGCGGTTTCATGGGCGTTTATTACCTCAAGGTCGACGGCTATAACCCGACGGTCAAGGTGCGACGGATCAAATAGGCGTCTGCGCTATTTGCGGTACGTCTTCAACAGATCGTCGCGCCGGGCGAGCAGGGCGCGGATCTGTTCGCGGTCGATGTACTCCCCGAGTGCGGTGGTAAGCGTTTCCTGGTCGAGACGCTCGAGCCTGCGTGCCATTTCGTCGCCGACCTGTATCGGAAAATTGCTGAAATCCGCAGGCAGTTTGCGACTGAGCCTGAAAGCGCGCGAGTGGTCGATCAACACCAGCATCCAGTCGTCGCGGGTGAAGGTGACGTTTTGCTGGGTCCGGTCGGTGTTCAGGATCAGGCTGTCGAAAACGTACATCAGGTTGTATTGCGGGTTGATTGGGCAATAGCCGTCCGCGCGGACGTTCTGCTCGGTTTTCTCGAGCAGGCTGATCATGTCATTGACCCAGAACTGCAGCGCGCCGGGGTTGCCGTTGACCGAGCGTTCCACCGTGACCGGCACCAGGTTCAGGTCGAGCAACCGGTCCAGCTTGTACGCGGCAACTTCGTGCTGGTACCGATCGGACTTCTCGATCAGCTGGCGGCGCCGCTGGCTGTTGCCGCTGATCGGCGTGGAGACGCCTTTGTACAACGCCCGCACGCTGATGCCGTCGCGCTCCAGCGTAACCCGCAACGGCTTGGTAACACCCGTTCCGACCTCTTCGGTCGCGACGATCTCCGCAGTGGCCAGGAACTCCTCGAGCTGGTCGTCATTGAGGTTACCGGGGCGTTCGCCGACGCGGCGGATTTCGGCGTCCACAGGTTCCGCGCTCTGGCTCCCCGCATAACGGACCTGCAGGTTGTCGCCCTCGATAATCAGGGCTGCGGGCGTGCCCTCGTAGTAGCTGCGCAGCATTCCGGTGTCGGCCATGATGATGAGCCCGCCGAGACGGCTGGTAACCCGCCGCGAGACCGTGGGTGTGTGGCCGAACACCACGCGTTTGGCGCCAAGCCGGTCGAGGATCGATTTGACGGTGTCGTACTGGGTGAGTTCATGGCATAGCGCGTTTTCGCGAATCCACAACGGCCCGATCGGACCGAGCAGCGGCGCTTCGAGCAGCGTTTCGAGTTGCGCTGCCGCTGCGGTCGCTTCCTCGTCGCCGAGCCCACGCAGGGCATCGACCCGTCCGCGCCGTGCCACCGGGACCTGGAACCTCGCGGCGACGCCGTCCCAGACGCGGTTGTAGTCGGCGACGGTTTGCGTCACTTGAGCATTGATCGTGGGAATGTCGGACTCGAGCAGGACCGGGGACAGCCCGCCGTGGACGAACACCGTGTCGCCAACCTTGATCATGGTCGGCATGCTCTGCAGCCACTTGCCGTAGACGCCGGTCGCCGAGAATGCGGCGCTGTGACCGAAATAGCCGGGCGGGAACCGCTCCTCGAAGGTGCTTGCCGCCTCGTCTTCGGACAATCCGCTGGCGCTGGCATCGACGACGAATGCGGCACGCGCCTGTTCGCGTACCGCGGCGGGTTCCAGGTCCTGGTACGCGGCGTATTCACCGTCGGTGACGTAGCGCAGATCCGCGGTCAGGTTCATCACTTCATGATTGCCGAGAATGACATGCACGGCGCCGCCGGCGGCGGCCGCCTCTTGTTGCAGCCGCATCAACAGGTCCATGACCTTGCGCGAATCGTCGCCGCGATCGAGCAGATCGCCCACCGACACCAGTTGGGTGCGGCCACCGGTCCAGCGCAATTGGTCGTCCGCGAGGCCGGTATCGCGCAAAAGCCCGCCAAGTTCGCTGTAGGCGCCGTGAATATCGCCGACGACGACGATGCGCGCGGATGCCGGGAATTTCCAGTCATCTGCCGCCAGGGCCGTCGCTGCAGCGCCGATCAGCGTGAGAAGAAGTAAGAACCGAAGTAAGCGCAATGGTGTGGTTGTCATGGATCGAACCCGGGTTTGTTTGCCGATGGGTGCAAGCTTAGACCAAAGGTCCCGGCTGCGGTGCGGTGCCCGGACATGATATTGGCTATCATGAGCACGGACCCTGTGGATCTGCGGACATTCAATGATGAATTCGTTGCGTTTTGCCATATTGTTTTTGCTCGTGCTGTTGCTTGCAAGTTGCGGAGAGATCAATCCGCATGAAAGCCAGGATCTGGATCGGCACGACTACAGCAATATCCGGGTATCGCCGCAGGACAACAGTATCCTGATCTACGAGGTCAAGCTGACCGCGAAATACCCTGACAACAACGCGCAGGCCGAGGCAACGCGGATGCGCTGGCTGGAGACATGGTTGCGGTTGCGCCAGCTGTGCCCGGATTCGTACAAGGTTCTGAGCCGACGCCGTTATCAGCCCAGCGATCTGAACCTGTATCACATGGATGTGCGCTACGAGGTTACCTGCGACTCGCCGCCGCCGCCGGAGAGCTGATTGCCGACCGGTTGCGACGGCTGCGCGCGAAATCGCATGGAGACTGCTGCGCGCACGAGTGAGCCCGGATGATCTGGGTTCTCGCCATAGTGGCAATCGCCGCGTTGATCTACGTGCCCGGGCTGTGGGTGCGCCAGGTAATGCGCCGCTATAGTGAGCCCGGCGATCGCTATCCGGGTAGCGGCGGACAATTCGCCGCACACTTGCTGCAGGGACTCGGGATGAGCCATGTCGGGGTGGAGTCGACACCCCAGGGTGATCATTACGACCCGATTGCGAAGGTCGTGCGTCTGTCGCCTGGCAATTTCGATGGGCGTTCGTTGACGGCGGTGACCGTGGCCGCACATGAGGTCGGCCACGCGCTGCAGGACCATGAGGGCTACACCCCTTTGGCCCTGCGTACGCGCCTGGTGGCGGTCGCGGCGCAGGGCGAAAAAATCGCGGCGCTGTTGCTGATGCTGTTGCCGGTTCTGGCCATTCTTTCGCGTTCGCCGGTTGCGGCCCTGCTGATACCGCTGGCAATCGTCGGCAGCGTCGGACTTTCGACCTTCGTGCATCTGTTGACGTTACCTACCGAGATGGACGCAAGTTTTACGCGGGCCCTGCCGCTTCTGCAGGAGGGCGGATATCTGCAGGGACGGGGATTTGCCGCATGCGCGGCGACTTTTGAAAGCCGCAGCCCTCACCTATGTTTCCGCCTCGTTGATGAGCCTTCTGAATTTCGGCCGCTGGCTTGCGGTATTGCGGCGCTAGCTGCCGTCGCTACGCCGTCGCAGCGGGCTGAAAACAGCGTGCCGGAGCTTGTCTCCGGGGGCGATCTTCAGCTCGGCGACCCGACCGCCGCGCAATTCCAGCACGGCGCTCACGGGCATTTGTGCGCTAACGGTATCCAGCGAATGCGGCACCGTGTTTTCGGCGATATGGGCAATGTTCCCGTCGGCCTCGATAAACAGCATGTCCAGCGGAATCAGGGTGTTCTTCATCCACATCCCGATCATCTGCGGCCGCGGATAGATAAACAGCATTCCGCTGTCCGGTTCCAGCTCCTCTACAAACATCAGTCCGCGCGCCCGCTCGGCAGGATCCCGCGCAATCCAGACTTCGAACTTGTGGGTCTCGCCCGCAGCCGTCGCAATCGCCAGTTCGGAACGGTCGAGGCTCTCGAGGAACGCCGCGGTCGCCTCATCCGCCCGGCTCGCAGCCAGGCCCGCCAGCAACAGGAACAGGATCACGACGGCCTGAGCGGGTTTTTTCGCGGGTATCGCCGGGCGTGTTTGCATAAGACTCGTTTGCCGTGTGTGCCGTGCACAGACTGACCTCGAGTAGCGAAAAGCGCAAGCGATGCGGGTTGCCGGGAACGATACGAATCATGCATTGGACCGGCCGAGGCCGCGCCGCTGCTGTTTTGCCGGGTGGGTCAAAAAAGCCGCCCCGGAGCCGGTGGCCCGTGGCGCGTCCTGTTCGGTGCGATTTTCCCCGGTGCTGCTCCCTCAGCGGGTGTCAGAGAATGCGAATCGCTGCCTGTTTGTCGAACAGGCTGTAGGCCAGCGGCTCGAAACGGAGGTCGAAACGCGCACAGATCTCGATCAGCGCGCGGTACTCGTGGTCGCGCCATCCGTCGTAACCGAAAAATTCGTCGAAAAGCAGTACCGAACCCGGCCGCAGTCGTGGCGCGACCGGTTCGAGTGCGCTCAACGTCGATTCGTAGAGATCGCAGTCGATATGTGCGAACGAGACATGGACAGCGGTGGTTGCGAGCAGCGCGGGCAGCGTGTCTGCGAACAGGCCGCTGTGCAGCTTTACATTTGCGGGAACGTCGGGAAGCCGTCCGTCGGTGCTGTAACTCCCGCTCGGGTTGTCCGCATTCCAGTCCTGTGGCAATCCTGAGAAAGTGTCAAAGCCGTGTACCGGTCCGGGCCAGTGGCCAGCAATAAGGTTGATCGAGCGCCCGTGATAGACCCCGAATTCAAGCGCGAGCCCGGTCGGGTCAGCCTGTTCCACTGCATACTCGAAGCGTGTCGGTGAAGACGCCGAAATGGCGTTTTGCCGGTGCACCTTGCATGTAGCGGAACGCGTCGAGCGCGGGGGCGGTGCGCGGATCTTGCCGCGCTATCTCGAAATGGCCGGTGGCGTCATTGTCGCGTCCGGCAAATGCCAGCGTGATCCCGAGCAGGCAGTGAGCGAGGGTATGACCGGGCGCGAGCCGCACCGCGGCGGCAAAGGCGTCTATGGCGAGCGAGGGGGCGTCGTCACGGAATCGGTCCACGCCCAGCGTCACGAACAGATCCGCACTGTCCGGCCATTTGCGCAGCGCGGCTTGCAGCGTAGCGCCGGCCTCGTTGCGCTGTCCGAGGCTCTGCAGCGCCTTGGCCAGGGCCAGCACGGCTTCCGGCTGCGTGGCCGTAGCGCTGGCGGCGCGGAAACAGGCCAGCGAGGCCGGGTAATCGCCGGCGCGCCACCAGGCGCGGCCCTGCATCAACTGTCGTTGCGATGTCGGTGCGATCTGGCACAGGGCTTCAAGGCGCGCGCCCGCCTCGCGATAACGGTGCTGGCGTAGCAACGCGATGGCCAGTGGCTCCAGATAGGCCGCCTCATCGGCATCGAGCAGCGTGGCCTGCGCCAGCGCCGTCTGCGCCAGCGCCGGTTCGTTGCGCGCCAGTTCGCACAGCCCCTCCAGGTACCAGGCCAGCGCGGCCTCGGGTTGTTGTCTGCGCACCTCCCGTGCCAGCCCCAGCGCCTCGGAGAAACGTTTCGCCCGGTACAGGCCGAATGCCTGGCCAAGTGTGTTTTGCTGCGGTTCAGATGATGACATGGCGCTGCGCCCGGTGGTTTGCGGTGACAGGGAATCGCGGTGCTGCGAACTCAGCAAGAATCGGGTGGGTCGTGATTCGCTCGGGCGCTACACTGCACCCATGAATGAGCATCGCGATTATCGGCGGATCGCCGCCGCCATTGACTATATTGCGGCCCATTACCGCGAGCAACCGGATCTCGCCGCTGTCGCGGGCGCGGTCCATCTCAGCCCGCACCATTTCAATCGCCTGTTCCGCCGCTGGGCCGGAATCACGCCAAAACAGTTTCTGAAAATGATCACGCTCGACGCGGCCAAACACAGTCTGCAGACCGATCGCAGTCTGTTCGCTGCGGCGATCGACTCGGGCCTGTCCGGCGCCGGGCGTCTTCACGATCTGTTCGTGACCATCGAGGCGATGAGCCCGGGCGAGTTCCGTAGCGGCGGCCGCGGGCTGGACATTTCCTGGGGCTGGCATCCGAGTCCCTATGGCGACTGCCTGATCGCGATGACATCGCGTGGATTGTGTCATCTCGGATTTTACGACAGCGGCGTCGCCGCCGCACAGCGGGCACTCGCCGCAGCGTGGCCGGCCGCGAACCTGCATCGCGATCAGGCGGCGACCGCGGCGTTCGCCGAGCCCATTTTCGAGCTCGATGGTGCTAGTGCGTGCACACTGCATCTCGGCGGCACCAATTTTCAGCTGCAGGTGTGGCGCGCGTTGCTGAGCATCCCGCCGGGTGAAACCCAAAGCTATGGCGAACTGGCGGCACGGATCGGCGCACCCTCCGCCGCTCGAGCAGTCGGGTCGGCGGTGGGCGCCAATCCAGTGGCCTACCTGATTCCCTGTCATCGGGTTCTGCGCCAGGGCAGCGGCCTCGGCGGGTATCGCTGGGGCGTGCCACGCAAACGCGCAATCCTGGCCCGCGAGGCCGTGCAAAACGCAGCGTCGGGCCGGTCTCAGGGGCGAATCGCCTGGCTCGAGCCAAACCCGGGACCGTAGACCAGCGCGTTGGCCAGAAGGCGCATCGTACCGAGGGTCGCGCCGCGAAACGACGGTGGTGCCGCGAACAGCACTATTTGCCCGTTGCCGACCGCTTCGCGCACGAGATAGGCGCCGTGCGCCATTCGTTGCGCGGCTTCCGGCCACAGTAGTCCGCTCATCCGCAGGTCGAGGCCCTGTTCATCGGGCAGCGCCAGCCAGCCGGCGCGGCGTACTGTCTCGTCCTCGCCTTCAGCGTCGCTTTCGGCTTCAGCTCCAGGACGGTAGGTGCCGAGACGCACCGGTGTTTCAGCCGGCGGGGCCGAAAACAATACCGGCGCGTTGCCGTACAACACCGGCAACGTAGCCGCGCTGCCAAAGCTCAGCCAGTGCTCGCGATCGACGCGCGCCGCCACGAATGCGCCCTGTGGCATAAACAATTTCAGCCAATCGTCGCGTTTTTGCAGTTCCTCGATTTCGGGCCAGTCCGCATCCGCCGGCCACGGGAACTGATAGTCGGTTGTGACACCGTGCGACCAGGCACTATCGCCAAGCCGCGTATCCTGCCCGGCCATCGCTTCGCGCAAAACCGCCAGTTCGAAAGTCTGCAGCTCCTCGAGCGCCTGCGGCAGCGCACGCACGGCATCCACGCCCTGGTCGGGTTGTGCGAGCTGCGCCGCGGAGTTGCCAATTGCAATCAGCGTACCCCCGGCAGCGACCCAGTCGTTGACCCGTTCCAAGGCCGCGCTGTCGAGTTCACCCTGCCAGCGGTCCGGCAATACCAGCACGTTATAGCGGCGCAGGTCGGTTTCAGCGAGCAGCGCCTCGTCGATCTGGCTGTGGCGGATGCCGATCTCCTGGTCCAGCAGTTTCCAGACGTTACCGTAGTCGTAGGGACGGATGCCGCCACGCGCCAGCACGGCGATGGATGGCGCGGCCAGGGGTACGAAATATCCGCCGCCGAGATCCGGTGCGTCGCCGGGTCCCCAGCCGCTCGTTATTGCGGTTGGCGCGATCTTCAGCTGGGTTGAGACCGCGTTGATCGCGCTCGCGAGTTCGTTTTCATCTCGGTTGTCGTAACGGGTAATGAGCACCGATCCGCGCGCAAACGCAGTGCCGTCGAGAGTAAATTCCTTCTCGGCGACGCGTGCGGTCAGGCCGCGCACGGCAAGCCGTGCCGCCGCGGCGACCGAGCGATCATCGCGGCCGTCAAATACATAGGCGAGTGCAGTGCCATCGACCGGTGGCGGCACGATTTCAGCCACGCTGACCGGCTCTACCTGGAGCGGCAGCGGGAGCGGCAGTTCCAGCGCCTCCAGCCCGAACATCATCGAGATATTCCATGACGTCACGTCGTAGAGTCGGGAGTCGTTGCGCATCAGCAGCTCACGGCGCTCCTTTTGCAGCGTCTCCTCCGGCATGCGCGGATCGAACTCGAGCAGCGTCGCGACCAGGTTGGCTTCCGGCTGGCGGTTGGGTACGAGCAGTGTTCCGACAGGAAGACGGACGCTGCTGGTGCGGCCGAGCTGGTCCTTGGCGCGGGTCATCAACGGCTGTGTCAGTCGGTAGACCTCGATGCCCTGGAGCTCCATCAGGTCGATAAAGCGCTGGATGCGGCCTTCGTTGCCGTCGGCCAGGATGGCAAAGCTGCGCCGCGCGTAGGGTCCGTTGGCGCTGACCGCGGCACGGCGGATTTCAACGAAGTTGCGTTTCAGCTGATCGGCGTTTTCATGCAGCGTCTGCAGGTTGGCCAGGCTGCTGACCAGTTGATGATGGATCGCCTGCGAATAGGTCAAAACCGAGCCGTCCGCGCGGCGAATGCCGTCCTCATCGACGCTGGCCTGTTCGTACAACATGCCGACCGCGCCGCGAAAGCCCTGCCCAGGCGTTGGAATAGCCGGGATACCAGCCTTCGTTCCACTCGCCGGTGTAATAGGGCCAGTGGTTGGCGTCGAAAGCGCGCGCCTGGTCTGCCGCAAACCGCTCGACCCAGAGACGCAGCGACGGCGGCAAGTTCGGGTTATGCGGGTCGCGCGGTGGCGAGAACAGGTAGGTGTCCTGCGCCCCCATTTCGTGCACGTCCACAAACAGCAGCGGGTTCCAGCCGCCTGCCGCGGCGATGCGGCCACGGCTCTCGGGATTGACGCCATAGATCCAGTCGCGGTTCAGGTCGAACAGGTAGTGATTGGTCCTCCCCCAGGGCCAGTAGCCGGTGTGCAGCAACGACTGGTCGTCGATATTGCGTTGCCGTCCGCGATGCTGCGCGAGCTGCTCGCTGGTGCGATGGCGGCCATCGGGGTTCATCATCGGATCGATCAACACGACGGTATCGCGCAACAAGGCCTCGACATCCGGATCGCGCGCCGCGGCCAGGTGATAGGCAAGCGCCAGGGCCGCATCGGCGCCGGAGGTTTCGTTGCCGTGAATTGAATATGCCATCCACGCAACGGCGGGAAGCTGTTGCAGCAATTCGTCCGCGTCGTCGGGCTCGATTTCGCGCGGATCGGCGATCTTCGCCCATCCGCGACGAATTTCGTCGAGACGGGCGATATTATCGGGATTGCTGATCGCGACGTAGAAAAGACCCCGTCCTTCGTAGCTGCGCGCATATTCGAATACCTCGACGCGCGGACTGGCTTTCGCATAGGCGTTGATGACTGCCTCTATCTCGGCCGGGGCCGCGATGCGTTTTCCGACGCTGAAGCCCAGCAGGCTCTCCAGAGTCGGAATCTCAGGATCGTAGTTTTCGCCAGCGAGGATTGGCTTCGGGTACACCAGGTCCGGTTCAACACCCGTTTCGCCGAGTGCGGCGAAAGGTAGCAAGCCAAAGCCGATAATGGCGACCAGCGTCTGCATTGCGCGCATGCATTGTCTCCTGATGAGCTGAAATTTCATTGTTGCGGGTTATCGGCCGCGGAGGATAACGTAACGGCTGCAGCCTTGGCATCAGGCCGGGCAAATGGAGTATCCGCTTATGTTTAATTTTGCCACGGTTCGCGGCGGTGCGATTGATGATCCTGTTACTGGCGGCGGCGGTGCCGTTGCAGCTGGTGGCAGCCGAGCCCGAAGACAAGGACTATGTCGAGCGTATGAGCCGCGAACACCGCGACGATGCCCCGGTAGCCAACCCCGCTTCGCAACGCGCCGTCGTTGTTCCGGTCGTCTCTGCACGAGTCGAATACGCGCGGGTGGGTGAGACCACGGTGAACGGCTTTCTGGCCAGGCCCGAGGAGGCGACCGGTGACCTGCCAGGGGTCATCCTGATCCACGAATGGTGGGGGCTGAACGACAACATACGTGCAATGGCGGAACAGGTGGCGGCACGCGGTTATGTGGCGCTGGCGGTAGATCTCTACGGTGGCAAAACCGCGCAAAACGCAGTGGAGGCGCGCGAACTGGTGGGCCTGTCGATGGAGAATAGCGCCGATATCGAGGAAAATCTGCGCCAGGCCCATCGCTATCTGACCACCACGGCAGGGGCGGCGCGCGTGGGTACGCTCGGCTGGTGTTTTGGTGGTGGCTGGTCGCTGAATGCCGCGCTGCTGATGCCCGCTAACATCGATGCAACCGTGATTTATTACGGTCGGCTGGTGACCGACCCGGAGGCGCTGAAGCCGCTCGATATGCCAGTACTCGGTATTTTTGGCAGCGAAGATCGGGGAATTACGGTTGAGTCGGTCCATGCCTTCGAAACCGCGATGCGCAGTCTCGGCAAGGATGTCACGATCAAGATCTACGAGGGCGCCAATCACGCGTTCGCCAACCCATCGGGCCAGCGCTACGATCCGCAGGCAGCCGAGGATGCGTGGGCATTGACCGTGTCGTTTCTGGACCGTCACCTCAAGCGCTAGGTTGGCGAGCGCCGCGCCGGTTTTGCCGCAAACGCTATTGCGGTAAGGTTGATGGCCGTTCAGTGTTCAGAGGTAAGAGCCTTGCGTCGACAGATTCCGGTGGTTTTGGGGCTCATCTTGTGGGTGACAGCGGCGCCGGCTGGCGCGCAACAACGGGGTATGCGGGCACCACCGCTCGAGCAACCTGTACTGCATCAGATCGCCGCGGACGTTTCCGCAGAGCGGATCCGCGCCGATATCACGCGTCTGGTGGGCTTCGGCACCCGCCATACGCTGTCTGATACCCGGTCGGATACACGCGGCATCGGCGCGGCGCGGCGCTGGATGCAGGCCCAGTTTCAGCAGATCGGCCGGGATTGCCGCGGTTGCCTCGAAGTCTTGCTGCAGAGTTCTTTTGTCGAAGGCGAAACGCGGATTCCCGGGCGTGCAGAGATCGTCAATGTTCTGGCGATACAGCGCGGCCAGACCGATCCGAACCGTTACGTCATTATTTCGGGAGACATCGATTCGCGTGTCTCGGACGTTATGGACTCGACTTCGGATTCGCCGGGTGCCAACGACAACGCTTCCGGGCTTGCCGCCGTGCTCGAGGCAGCCCGCGTGTTGTCGCGTTTCAAGTTCTCCGGGTCCATCGTCTACGCCGGTCTGTCGGGTGAAGAGCAGGGTCTCTACGGGGGCAAGATCATGGCGACCAAGGCGATTGAGGACGGCTGGCGGATCGAGGCTGTTCTGAACAACGACATGATCGGCAATATCAGCGGGATAAACGGCGTTATCGACAACAGCACTGCCCGGGTCTTCTCCGAGGGCACGCGTGCTGTGGAGACTCCCGAGGAGGCCCGCTGGCGCAGATTCCACGGTGGCGAGAACGATTCGCCGTCGCGAAACCTGGCGCGTTACATCGACGTGATGGCCGACCGCTATGTCCCCAACCTCGATGCGATGCTGATATTCCGGCTCGACCGTTTCGGGCGCGGGGGCCATCACCGGCCGTTCAATGACGCCGGTTTTCCGGCAGTCCGGGTGATGGAGACCAACGAGCATTACGATCGCCAGCATCAGGACCTTCGTGTTGAGAACGGCGTGCGTTACGGCGACGTTCTCGAAGGCGTGGATTTTGCCTATGCCGCAAAACTCACCGCGCTGAATGCGGTGTCGCTTGCCTCGCTGGCCTGGGCGCCGCCGTCGCCGGCAATGGTGACGATAGCAGGGGCCGTCAGCCCCAGCACCACACTGAGCTGGAGCCGTGCCGGCCGTCGCGAGGCGCCGCACCTGGCGGGGTACAAGATCTACTGGCGGCCGACCGATGCCGCGGTGTGGACGAACAGCAAATTCGTTGGCGATGTCGAGTCCTATACGCTCGAAAATGTCGTTGTCGATAACTACTTTTTTGGCGTTGCCAGCGTCAGTCAGTCTGGCTTTGAAAGCAGCGTTGTTTTCCCTGGACCGGAACCTGCCGCCGCCAACTGAGCGGCCAACCTGAAATGCTGCGTCGCGCGTCTAAATGGATCATCGGTGTGACGATCCTGCTCGTGCTGGCGGGTATCGTTGTCAATGCTCTGCGACCCCGCCCGGTCAGTGTGGTAGTCGCCGCGGCAGAGGAAGGCATGGTTCGCGAAACGGTGGCGAATACCCGTGCCGGAACCGTAAAGGCCTGCCGCCGGGCGAAGCTGGCGCCCCCGGTCGGCGGCCAGATAGCGGAGCTGCCCGTGACAGAGGGCGACCGGGTGGAGCAGGGGCAATTGTTGCTGCGGCTCTGGAACGACGATCTTGTGGCGCAGTCGCGCCTGGCGGAGCGCGATGTGGCGGCGGCCGGGGCCCGCGCCGAAGAGACCTGTGCCGAGGCCGATGTCGCCGGGCGCGAGTCGAAGCGGGTCAGCAAGCTGCGCGAAAGAGGGCTGTCGTCTGAAGAAGACGCCGATGTCGCGTCGGGCCATGCGCGCGCAAGCGCGGCCGCGTGCAGAGCCATGCGCAGCAGCGTCGGTGTCGCCCAGGCGCGGGTCGAGGTCGCTGCCGCGGCGTTGGAGCGGATGCGTCTGGTCGCCCCGTTTGCCGGTATCGTCGCCGAGGTCAATGGCGAGCTCGGCGAGTTCGTGACGCCGTCTCCGGTCGGAATTGCCACGCCGCCGGCGATCGACCTGGTCGATACCAGCTGTATCTATATCACTGCCCCGATCGACGAAGTCGATGCCCCGGCGATTCGCACCGGCATGCGGGCCGACGTTACCCTCGACGCGTTTCGGGATCGCAGTTTCCCCGGCACGGTAAGGCGTATCGCCCCGTATGTGCTGGATATCGAAAAACAGGCGCGAACGGTCGAAATCGAAGCCGAAATCGAAGCGCAAGCGGCAGTCGGCTTGTTGCCCGGTTATAGCGCCGATGTCGAGGTGATCATTGCCGAGCGTGAGCGCGTGTTGCGGGTGCCGACCGAGGCGATTTTCGATTCGACCCGCACCCTCGTGCTTGACCCGAGCAGCGGTTTGCTGGAGCAGCGCGAGGTGCAGACCGGGCTGGCCAATTGGGAGTACACCGAGATTACGGGAGGCCTCGCCCGCGGCGAACGTGTCGTTTTATCGCTGGACCGAGAGGGAGTAGCGGCCGGCGTCGCCGCGCGCGAGGAGTAGATGGGCGCGGGCTATACAGCGCCAGATTCGAATCCGGTCCGATGATCGAGCTGCAGCAGATTTCGCGGGTTTTCCAGGTCGGCGATGAAGAGGTTCATGCGCTGGACGGCGTGAACCTGACGATCGGCGCTGGCGAGTACCTGTCCCTGATGGGTCCGTCGGGATCGGGGAAATCGACCCTGCTCAATATCCTCGGATTGCTCGACCGGCCAAGCGGCGGGCGCTACGTGCTCGATGGGCGTGACACGACAACGCTCGACGAGCATGAGCAGGCCGTGGTTCGCGGTCGAAAAGTGGGGTTTGTTTTCCAGTCGTTCCATCTGGTGCCACGTCTGACCGCGTATGAGAATGTCGAGTTGCCGATGTTGCTTGCAGGCATCGCCGCCGCGGAACGGCGTGAGCGGGCCGGCGCGGCACTCGCTGCGATGGGGCTTGCGGACCGGGCCCGGCATCGACCCGACCAGCTCTCAGGCGGACAGCGCCAGCGCATCGCCATCGCGCGTGCGACGATCATGCGCCCGGCCGTACTTCTGGCCGACGAGCCGACCGGAAATCTGGATAGCGCATCCGGAGCAGACGTCATCGGGGTACTGGAGGGCCTCAGCCGGGACGGCCTGACCCTGGTGGTGGTCACCCATGATGCGGAAGTGGGGCGGCGCGCAGCGCGCCGTCTGCAGATGATCGATGGCAGGATCGTTGCCGATACCCCGGGAGAGCAACCATGAGAGCCTTCGATATCGCAGGATTTGCGCTCCAGTCGCTGCGCCGCGCACCGGCCCGTAGTTCGCTGATGTTGCTGGCGATGGGTATCGGCGTTGCGGCCGTTATGGTCCTGACCGCGCTTGGGGAAGGCGCCCGGCGCTATGTGACCGGCGAGTTTGCGTCACTTGGTACCAACCTGGTGATAGTCATACCGGGGCGCTCGGAGACCACGGGCGCGTCGCCTGCGCTGTTCGCCGGTGAGACGCCGCGCGACCTGACGGTCGCGGATGCGGCAGCGCTTACCCGCAGCGCCCTGGTCAGCAAGGTTGCCCCGATCATGGTCGGGTCTGCCGCAGCCTCATATGGCAGCCGCACCCGGGAGGTGCCGGTCATCGGTTCGACCGCGGAGATGCTGGCCGTGCGGCGCTGGAAACTGGCAGCCGGCGGGTTTCTGCCGCGCGGCGACTGGAGTCGGGGCGCAACCGTATGTGTCATCGGGGAGAAAATTCGCCGCGAGCTGTTCGGCGCTGCCCCGGCGATCGGCCAGTGGCTGCGGATCGGAGACTGGCGTTTTCGGGTCGTCGGGGTGCTGGCCTCGGAAGGCCGGTCGATTGGTGTCGATGTCCAGGAACTCGTTGTCATTCCGGTCGCTTCGGCGGAGGCGCTGTTCAATAGCCAGGCGTTGTTTCGTGTTCTGGTCGAGGCACGCAGCCGCGAGGTGATGCCGCGGGTCACGCAGTTCGTGCTCGATACGTTGCGCGAGCGGCACCAGGGCGAGGAGGATGTCACGGTCATTACCCAGGATGCGGTGCTCGCAACCTTTGATCGCATATTCCGCGCCCTGACGATGACGCTGGGCGGCATCGCGGCGATCAGTCTTGCGGTTGCCGGCATCCTGATCATGAATGTGATGCTGGTCGCGGTCAGCCAGCGCACCGCCGAGATCGGGTTGCTCAAGGCGCTGGGTGCGGACCGGCGCCAGATCATTGCGCTGTTTCTGGTCGAGGCGGTATTGCTGTCGATACTGGGTGCCGTCGTTGGATTGCTGGTCGGGGCCGCCGGTAGCTGGGGCATCGGGCGGATCTATCCGGCGCTGGATGTCGTTGCGCCGGGTTGGGCGATCGCAGCCGCAGCCGCGGTAGCGATGGCTACCGGCCTGTTGTTCGGCATCCTGCCCGCGCGCCGCGCCGCGCAACTCGATCCGATCCGGGCGCTGGCCGGCTGAGGTTGGCGCATGCAAGCACGCGATCTGCTGAAGTTCACGTTTGGTTCGGTGCGCGCTCACAGGACGCGCACCGGGCTGACCACGCTGGGTATCGCCGTCGGTATCAGCGCAGTCGTTCTGCTGACCTCGATAGGTGAGGGCATCAACCGCTTCGTGCTCGCGGAGTTTACCCAGTTCGGCACCACGATCATCGGAATCAATCCGGGCAAGGCGACGACCTTTGGCGCGTCGGCCGGCATATTTAATACAGTGCGGCCGCTTTCTATTGACGATGCCGAGGCGCTCGCCCGGGCTCCGTATGTAGAGTCGGTGGTGCCGCTGGTACAGGGGAATGCCGAGGTAGAAGTCGGCGGCCGCAAGCGGCGAACAACGGTCTATGGGGTCGGCAACGAGTTTCCCCAGGCATTCAGTTTCGCCGTAGCCAGCGGTGAATTTCTCCCGGACGACGACCCACGCGCACCGCGCGCACTTGCGGTGCTTGGCAGCAAGCTGCGGCAGGAGTTGTTTGGCGCGAGTAATGCCCTCGGCGGGCGCATTCGTGTTGGCGGGGCGCGCTACCGGGTGGTCGGTGTGATGGAGCCGAAAGGCCAGGTCCTCGGTTTCGATCTCGACGACACCGTCTATATCCCGGCGGCGCGGGCGCTGGAGATGTTCAACCGCGACAGCCTGATGGAAATCGACGTGATGTATGCCGAGGATGCGCCCATTGCCGAGGTCGTGGCAGCGATCGAACGCATCCTCGTATCGCGTCACGGCGGCGAGGACTTCACGATTACGACCCAGCAACAAATGCTCGATGTACTCGACTCGGTACTGGGCGTGCTCACTTTCGCGGTCGGCGCGCTTGGTGGCATTTCGCTGCTGGTCGGGGGCGTGGGTATCTTTACGATCATGGTGATCGCGGTGCGCGAGCGGACGGCGGAAGTCGGTCTGCTGCGCGCTCTCGGGGCGACGCGGCAACAGGTCCAGACACTGTTTCTTGCCGAGGCGGTCGTGCTGGCCGCTGCGGGCGGGTTGCTAGGCCTGTTGCTCGGTGCCGGGGGTGCGCAACTGCTCGGCGTCGCGGTGCCGGCGCTGCCGGTGCATACCCCGATGTTGTTCGTATTGCTGGCTGAGGTGACCGCGCTGACGATCGGGCTTGTGGCGGGCGTAATGCCGGCGCGTCAGGCTTCGCGCCTCGAGCCGGTGGAGGCATTGCGCGCCGAATGAGGCGCTACAGCAGTTTTCGCCCTTGCTGCTCGATGCCGTCGTTGTTGATCACCGCGCCGGTCACGACGCCATTGCGGTCGACATCAAAACGAATTTGCTCGAGACCGTCGAGCAGGAAAAACTCCGTTTCGGCCGATGGCAGCAGCATCACCCGGGGTTGGCGCTCAGGCCGTGCATAGAGCGCTTCGCCATCGCGGGTGATCACGATATTGAACAACTCCGGGAACTCGTACTCGCCCACGTAACGGTCCAGTATCGCCGGTGCAACCTTGACCGTTTCCGGACGCGTGTAGTCAACACGCTTGAGCCGATACAGGTCGCCGCCATTCAACTCGTTGATATGGGTGACGTTGCCCGCGGCGTCGCTCTCGAACAGGAAAACGGAAATCCCGTCCGGGACGAAGAAACGGTTATCGCCTTCCGCGAGCAACTTGAACGGTGCCAGAGAGCCGAGACGCCCGATCAGGTGATTGCCGTTGCGGATGACCTCCAGCGGCTTTGATCCCTTGCTGCTCAGATAAAACCCGGCATAGCGGTCGAGCAGGTTCGAGTCGATTGTCACTGTCGTATGGCCCGGCGCTGCGGTGTAGACCGGTAAAGCCGTATTGGCCAGTTGCGCACGCAGCATCGAGCTCGTGCTTTGCGCCACGGCACTCACCTCTGCGTAGTTTGCACTCTGTCTGAATGAGGCAAAGACCGGGTGAGTTTCTACCATCCAGAATGCGCAGAAACCGCGGCGAATGGCCTCGAGCATTGCTGCGGCAGCGGCGTCGTTCTGGCCGCGCAGGCTAAGGACTGCGGCGCGCAATGCATGGTCGGCCGGGCGATCGAATTTGTATTCCTGCGCCTGTGCCAGGTAACTGTCGATGGCAGCGAGAACGTTCTCGAGGCGGGGCCGGTCACGAATCCGCTCATAGTAGGCGGCCACGGTGGCAACTTCCGCAATGTTCTCCTCGAACACGGTGAATTCGCCGCTGTACGTCTGCAGATACTCGCTGACATATGAGCCTGCCACCGCGTCGTTGCCGTTCTGCATGGCGTGCAGGGCCAGCGCATTGAGCGCCCAGCCAACTTCGCGGTGCTGTTTGCGGTTGAGCCAGCCTTCGAGCATCTCAGCGGCCTGGACGCTGTTGCCCTGAGCCAGGTAAACGGCGTTCAGCGCTTGCCGGGCATGCTCGTTGCGCCAGTCCATGTCCACCGCTCTCTCGGCCCACTGCTGTGCCAGTTCGAAATCGCCGAGGTCGAGCCAGGTTTCCGCGAGACCCGCCATTGCGCCGAGATTTTGCGGTTCCACGGCGAGTGCGGAACGATAGGCACGAACTGCATCGCCGAGCTTGCCGGCCACGCGGTACGTCGTCGCCGCTCGCTCGCGGTAATGGCCGTTCATGTCCGACCCGAGCGAGACGAGCACCTCGAAATGCTGGCGCGCCTCATCGTAGCGGCCGGCGCGCATCAGTGCGTAAGAGATGTTGATGTTTGCCGGGGACGACATCGGTTCCAGCTGAACCGCGAGCTGGTACTGTTTCATCGCTTCCCTGGGCCGCTGCATTTCATTCAGCAAGTTGCCGTACCACATGTGCGCCATGGCATTACCGGACGCCAGCGCAATGGACTTCTCGTACGCTGCCGTGGCGGCAGTGCGTTCTCCTCGCACCTGCAAAAGCAGGCCCTGCGAGGCATAGACTTCCGATTGCTGATCGGGCGGCAATTGCGCAACACGTTTGAGCGCCTCATCGATGGCCGCGGCTGCCTTCGGCAACGCGTCCTGGTTGGTCAGGTTGCCGTACTCCACCAGCAGGATGTAACTATCGGCGAGACCGGTATAGGCGCGGACATATTCAGGGTCGATGGCGAGCGCGCGTTCAAAAAAGCCGATGGCCTCGCGCAGCGACTCTTCGGTGCGTTTGTGCCAGCGGTCGCGTCCGAGCAGGTACAACTCGTAGGCTTCGACACTCGCGGTCGGTGCCCGGGTCAGCACTTGCGCATCGGTTCCAAAGAGTTCCAGCTGCAATTGATCGACGATGTTCATGGCGATCTGGTCCTGGATCGCGAAAACGTCGTCGAGCGTGGCCTCATAGGTGTCGGACCAGAGGTGATATCCGGATTCGACGTCGATTAGCTGTGCGGTTACCCGCAGGCGGTCGCCGCTCTTGCGAACGCTGCCTTCCAGAATGGTATTGACGTTGAGCGCTTTGCCAATTTCCTGCACGTTCTCATTCTGTCCCTTGTAGGCGAATGACGAAGTACGCGCGGCGACCCGCAAAGTGTCGATACGCGCCAGCATGTTCAGCAGTTCCTCCGAGATGCCATCGCTGAAGTACTCGTTGCTCGGCTCATTGCTCATATTGACGAAGGGCAGTACCGCGATTGATCGATCCCCTGCGGCGACGCTGCCACGATGGTCGCCCCATTCGCCGCGATAGACCAGCACTGCAACCACTGCCGCGAGCACGCCGATAATCACGAAGTCGATCCAGCGCCGCCGGCCCTTGGTGGTACCGGCCGCGGGCGATGGCGTTTCCCGGGTTCGTTTGACCCCGTCTGGTGTGATATCGAATAACCACGCAAGCACGAGCGTCAGCGGGAACCCGACGATCACCAGGATAACGAGGAATCGCATCGCCGAATCGGGGATATCAAAAGCGGGGAAAGTAACTTCCGCGACCTGCAATAGTATCCATGCGACGAGCGCGTAGGATGCGCCCACTCGGAATACCTTGCGCCGCTTCAGATCCTGCATGGAAGCTCTGAAGTTAGAGCCGATGTCGCTCACCATGGCCCCCCGGTCGGTGCGTTGTATGGTCATGACGTGTCTGGCAACCCTGCAGAGGCTATTATTGCTGCTCTCGTGCTGCAAGCGCTTTCGCCCAGCCGTGATTTTGACACTCGGTTTCCCGGTTTCGTTCCCATTCGATCGTGCCCGTGGCAATTACGGGTGTGGGCCACGGGGTTGGAACGACGGTTGCAGAGCCCGCTTGGGAAAAGCATCACATAAATGACTGATATCAAAGAGAGCCTGGCCGCGGCCCGGCAGTTACACCGCGACGGGCGGCTGCGCGAAGCGGAGCTCGCAGTCAGGCAGGTGTTGCAGCAACAGCCGCGCAATGCGCCGGCGCTGGACCTGTTGGGCATGCTGGCGCAGCAGGCCGGTGCGGTTGGCGATGCGGCGGGTCTGTTCGAGGCGGCGATCGCCGCGAGCCCGCGAGAGCCCACTTTCTACTGGCATCTCGCGCTGGTTCGCAAGTTGCAACGCCGTTTCGGCGACGCGCGAACACTGATTGAGCGTTCGCTGCAGATTTTGGGTGCGCCGGAGTACGCTGCTGACCCTCGCGCCGCGAAGCTGGCCGCGCTGCTGCAGACAGAACTCGGGGATTTTGCCGCGATGGACGGTCAGCGCGAACGCGCGGAGGAGCATTTCCGCGCGGCGCTGTCCGCTGATCCTGCGCGCGGCTCGACCTGGTACAAGCTGGCCATTGCCAGGCGTTTCGAAGCCGCAGAGGATGACGATATCGTCGCGATGAACGCGGCAGCGCAACGCTCCGACCTGAGCGTTCCCGAGCGCGCGGCGCTACATTTTGCGCTTGGCAAAGCGCTTGACGATTGCTGCGAATACGCGAGGGCATTCGCCCATTTCCGCGAGGCCAATGAGCTGCGCCGCGACCAGACGCGGCGCGACTGGGTCGCGCTCGGCGAGTATGTCGAACAGTGTGAGGAACTGTTTTCCACAGACTTGTTTGCATCACCACCGTATGCGGGTGCAGACAGCGAGCGCCCGGTTTTCATTGTCGGTATGCCGCGATCGGGTACGACGCTGGTCGAGCAGATCATTTCCAGTCATTCACAGGCTCAGGGGGCCGGAGAGCTCGATGCGCTGCAGCGGCTCCTGTCCAGCGAGGCCGGGCTGGCGTTCGGCGAACATGTGGATGCCGCTTTTGCCGGTCAGCTGGATCAGCAGGGAGCCGCGCGGATTACGGGCAGTTACCTTGAGATTCTCGGCGCGGGAGCGCCGGAAGACGCTTTGCGTATTACCGACAAGGCGCCGAGCAACTGCTACCTGGTCGGTTTCATCGCTTTGCTGTTTCCCAATGCCCGGATTATCGATTGCCGGCGCGATGCGCTCGATAATTGTCTGTCGATGTATTTTCAGCCCCTCCCGCTAAGTTACGACCTTGCACAACTGGGCAGAAGCTACCGGCTCTACGAACGAATCATGCGGCACTGGGATCGGGTTCTGCCCGATCGGGTCTTGCGCGTGCGCTACGAGGATGCGGTCGAGGATGTCGAATCCGTTGCCCGCCGTATCGTCGGTTTTCTCGGGCTTGACTGGGACCCGGCGTGTCTCGACTTCCACCGCAGTGCCCGGTCCGTTCAGACGATGAGTCTGTGGCAGGTGCGGCGCCCCATTTACTCGAGATCCGTCGGCCGATCGCGGCACTACGCGGAATACCTGGCGCCGCTGGCGGCGGCGCTCGGGGACAAGGAGTCCGGCTAATGCACGGCGCCAGACGGGGCCTCAGCGCGCTCCGTCGCCGCTGGTCATATTCGAAGCGGGGTAACAGACCCGGCGCGCACGATTGCTGCCGGTCTGGCGCTCGCGCCGGCAGATGACCTCGGTTTTCTCCTCGGCGGTCGTACTCACTTCCGTCGGCTGAGCGTCGCTGGACTGCGTCGTGGTTTGCGCCGGCGCAGCCGCTGTCATCGCGTTGTCCTGCGTCGCGCAGGCGCCAAGTCCGAGCACTGCGATCACCATTGTTAGCCTGAGGGTATCCATATCTAACTCGCTATTTTTTTATTGAAAATCCAATTGCCTGGTGACGCGCAATCCCAATCTGAATGGCGGCCCCGGTGTGCGAGGATAAATCCGCAAACAAGTTTCGACGTCGGACCAGATAACCACTCGCCCAACAAAAAGACGGACCCCGGAGGGGGACCGGGGTCCGTCAAGTGGTCAGGAAAGATCTATGGGGGAGTGTCGCTTCAGCCCTCATTGGGGGAAGGGCCCTTCCCTGGTCCACACGCTCACAGGTTAATCCTTTCCTGTGACAGCACTATTGCAGTCTTTCGACCGCCCCCTACAGCCTCACCAACGGAATTTCCGGAAATTCTCCGGATTCGCCCAGTGGCGAGGACTGTTCCAAACTCGGGCGTCATTGTATGAAGTGATGTCATAGACGTAAAGGCGGGAGCCGTCTTCAGCCTGCGCTGGCGCGAGTCCGAGCGCAATGAATTCCGTGTCGGACCAGATGGTTTGCGTCTTGTCTTGCCCCGCCGCCACCGTTACCGCGACGGCGTTGCTGTGAAAATTCCGCAGATTTGCGATCAACCGTGTACCGTCGCTTTTACTCAGCGACCCCAGGACGTCGACAACCAGTGCCAGGTCGAAGCGGCCGAGCGTGCGCGAAAGCGGGGTCGCGTAATGCACCGACGTGACGGCGAGTTCCGGGTTTGCCTGACGAAACCGGGTTACGGCCGGCACCCCGCCGGCGCTGACGCACAGCACAGTAGCCGGAGCAAACTGCTGCAAAACAGAGGAAAGACCTGCACTCATGCCGGGTCGACACTCATTCGGGTTGCGGCGCTCCAGTCTAACCGATGCGACCGGGCTCTCGCAGCGCCTCGAGGAATGCGTCTTGTCGGGTTTTGTCAAGATTGGCGGCTCCGTGTGTGCAGTGTAGAGTGACTCGACCCTTGCCGGGGCGTGCGCCGGCCCGATGGTCGTGGCGCCCCCGGAAAATGCACGTTCACGTAGGAGAATCGATATGTCCATTGCTTCAACCGTGCGCAGCGCGCTCAGCGAAGAAAAGGTCGAATACAGGATTCTCTCGCAAAACGCTGCAGGCAGTCAGCAGCGCCGCCGCGCCCGAATTGCCCGGGAGAAGCTCGCTCAGGCGGTTCTGTTGAAAGACTCATCGGGTTTCCTGCTGGCAGTTCTGCCTGCGAGTCACAGCCTCGACATGGACGCGTTGTCTGAGCAGCTGCATCGCAGATTGCGACCGGCCTCGGACGAGGATCTCGATCGCAATTTTTTCGATTGCGAAGTGGGAGCGATACCGCCGCTTGGTCCCTGGTACAGGTTGCCGACCGTGGTGGATGAATCGCTCCGGCGCCAGCCCGATATCTTTTTCGTCGGTGGCGATTCGACCGAACTGGTGCACGTTGCCGAGCCGTCGTTCGAGCGTCTGATGAACGGCGCCGAATATCTGCATTTTGCAAAAGGCGCGAGCGGCGCGACTTAAAAACTACTGCGCTGCGGCAAAAAAATAGTGGCCGGGCGCTATTTTCTGTGCATGGATTAGCGGTTATGCTGGCGCGAATCGTTGACGAAGCCATACGCAATGAAGCCCACCGATACGTCCAGGCCGGACTATTTCCATCAGGTGGTGGATTGCCAGTGGGCCTGCCCGGCTCACACGGACGTGCCCGGCTACATCCGCTTGATAGCTCAGGGACGATTCACCGACGCATACATGGTGAATCGCGACTCCAACGTATTCCCCGGGATTCTCGGTCGCGTCTGCGACCGTCCGTGTGAGCCGGCGTGCAGGCGCGGTCGCGTTGAGGAGAAGCCTGTCGCGATCTGCCGTCTCAAGCGAGTGGCAGCCGATCATCGCGGCGAGATATCCGACCGGTTGCCAAAGGCGCCACCGCAATTCAACGGCAAAAAGGTCGCTTTGATCGGCGCCGGACCGGCCTCACTGACCGTGGTCAACGATCTCGCTCCACTCGGTTACCAGTGTGTCATTTACGAGGCCCTCAATAAGGCCGGTGGCCTGATGCGCACCAATATCCCGGCGTTTCGGTTGCCGGCCGAAATCATCGACGAGGAGATCGGCTACATTCTCGACATGAATGTCGAGCTGCGTCTCGGCGCCAGAGTCGGCAGTATGAGCGCGTTGCTCGAGGAGGGTTACGACGCAGTATTCGTTGGCAGCGGGGCGCCGAAAGGCAAGGACCTGGATATTCCCGGGCGCGATGCCAGCGATCGCATTCATATCGGCATCAACTGGCTCGAGTCTGTCGCGTTCGATCATGTCGACTCGATCGGCGAGAGAGTGCTGATAATCGGTGTTGGCAATACCGCGATGGACTGTTGCCGAAGTTCGTTGCGGCTCGGTGCGAAAGAAGTAAAAGTCATGGCGCGCAAGCCCCGCGACTTTTTTAAAGCCAGCCACTGGGAACTCGAGGACGCCGAGGAAGAGAATGTCGAGATCGTCGTCAACCACTCGCCCAAGGCCTTCCTGACTGAAGACGGGAAGCTGACAGGCATGTTGTTCGAACAGATGGAATACGATCTCGACGCAGCCGGGCGAATTACCGGCTCTCGTATCGTTGGTGAAGTGGAAATTCCGTGTGACGATGTGGTGCTCGCAATCGGGCAGGAAAATGCGTTTCCATGGATCGAGCGTGATCTGGGCATCGAATTCGACGAATGGGACGTGCCGGTCGTCGACGCTGACACCTTTGAGTCGACCCGCGCCGGTGTCTTTTTCGGCGGTGACGCCGCATTCGGCCCGAAGAACATCATCTGGGCGGTCGAGCATGGCCACCAGGCCGCAATTTCAATTCACAAGCACTGCCAGGGTGAGGACATCACGAACCGCCTGCCCCGCGGTATCAACCTCAATTCGACCAAGATGGGTATGCACGAGTGGAGTTACTCGAATGCCTATGATCCGGACGAGCGGCGCCTGATGCCTAATGTCGATCTTCGCAGTCGCTTCGAGAATATCGATATCGAGGTTGAACTCGGGTTCAGCGCGGAACAGATCGTCGTTGAAGTCGAGCGCTGTCTGAATTGTGACATCCAGACTGTTTTCATGGCCGGTCAGTGCATCGAGTGTGACGCCTGTATCGATATCTGCCCTGTGAATTGCCTGACCATGGTGACGAACGGTACGCAGGAAGAGATCGAGACGCGGCTCAAGGCGCCACGTCTTGACCAGGGCCAGTTGCTGTTCGTGTCGGAACCCCTGAAGCAGACCGGCAGAGTCATGGTGAAGGACGAAAACCTGTGCGTGCATTGCGGACTGTGCGCCGAGCGATGTCCCACCGCTGCATGGGACATGCAGAAATCTGATGTCCTCATACCGTATGCAGAAGACGAAGCCGGAGAATCAACGTGTCGGGCCGAGCGAAAAGCAAGCTAAACGATTTCGTCATTAAACTCGCGACCGTCAATGGGACCGGGTCCGCCAGTGCCAATGCCATCATCATGAAGACGATCTTCAGGATGGGTGTTCCGGTAGTCGGCAAGAATCTCTTTCCATCAAATATCCAGGGCCTTCCGACCTGGTATGAGATCCGGGTTTCGCGCCAGGGTTACATGGCCCGGTCCGGCGACACCGATGTCATGGTCGCGATGAATGCGCGGACCTATGCAGCCGATCTCGCTGAGGTTAGTCCGGGTGGGGTGCTTGTCTACGATTCGACCTGGCCGCGTCACCGCGACCTGTCGCGTCCCGATATCACTATTCTGGGCATACCGCTGGCGCAGATGTGTAACCAGCGCTTCGAAAACGCGCGGGCCCGGATCCTGATGAAGAATATGGCCTACGTCGGGGCGCTTGCGGCTTTGCTCGATCTCGATATGGATGTACTGCGCGACCTGATAGAGGAGCAGTTTGCGATCAAGAAGAAGCTCATCGGTGCCAACATGGAAGCCATCGAGCTCGGTTTTGATTACGCCCAGGAGCATTTCCAGTGCCCGCTGCGAACCCGGGTGCAGGCCCTCGACAAGACCGCTGGTCACATCATGATCGATGGCAACAGCGCCGCCGCGCTTGGCTGCGTCTACGCCGGCGCGACGGTAGGTGCGTGGTACCCGATTACGCCGTCAACCACGCTGATGGACGGATTCAAGGCATTCAGTGAACGCTTCAGGGTGAACGCCGCAACCGGGGAGCGCGATTTCTGCATCATCCAGGCCGAGGACGAACTCGCCGCGATCGGTATGGTCATCGGCGCCAGCTGGATGGGTGCGCGATCATTTACACCGACCAGCGGCCCCGGTATCTCGTTGATGAGCGAGTTTATCGGTTTTGCCTATTACGCGGAAATTCCGGCCGTGATCTTCGACGTGCAACGAGTCGGGCCGTCCACCGGCATGCCAACACGGACGCAGCAATCCGACATTACGCTGTGCGCGTATGCGTCACATGGCGATACCCGGCATGTTTTGCTTTTCCCTGCCGATCCGCACGAGTGTTTCGAGTTGGCGGTTCAGGCATTCGATCTTGCCGACCAGTTGCAGACGCCGGTTTTCGTGCTCAGCGATCTCGATATTGGCATGAACGACTGGATGATTCCGCAACTCCAATGGGACGACTCGTATCGCCCGGATCGGGGCAAGATTCTCGAGGGCGAGGCGCTGGAGAAAGTCGAGAAGTTCTACCGCTATCTGGACGTTGACGGTGACGGTATTCCGTATCGGACCCGGCCCGGCGATCTCGGGAAAGGAGCGTATTTCGTCCGTGGTTCCGGTCACAACAAGTTCGGCGCTTATACCGAGGACTCAGCGGAATATCAGGAGGTTCTCGACCGGTTGCTGAAGAAATGGGATACCGCCAAGAAGCTGATGCCGGACCCGGTTGTCCGGCGCACCCGCAAGCCGACTTCAACGGCGATCATATCTGTAGGCAGTTGTGATGGCGCGGTGCGCGAGGCCATGGACCGGCTGGCGGCAAAGGGGATTTATCTCAACTACATGCGTGTGCGCGCATTCCCGTTCGGGCGCAAGGTGGAGCGATTCATCGCAGCGCACGAGCACATCTATGTGATTGAGCAGAATCGCGATGCCCAACTGCGCAGCCTGCTGATAAACGAGACCGCCGCGGCCAAGGAAAAACTCGAGTCGATCCTGCACTACCACGGGCTGCCGATGGACTACCGTTGTATTGTCGAGCACATCGAGCGCCAGGTGGCGCGGGGAGAAGTGGCGTGAGTTTCACTGCGAAACCCAGGATCGTTCATCGCGGACTCAAGCGCAACGATCTGGGGCTTTCGTTACATGATTACGAAGGTGTGGCATCCACGCTGTGCGCCGGTTGCGGCCACGACTCGATTACCGCCGCGATCGTGCAGGCGTTTTTCGAACTCAATATGCCGCCGCACAAGGTTGCGAAGATGAGCGGCATCGGTTGCTCATCCAAGACGACCGCGTATTTTCTCGCCGGTGCGCATGGCATCAACGCGGTGCACGGCCGCATGCCTTCTGTGGCGAGCGGCGCCAACGCCGCAAACCGTGACCTCACTTATGTCGGGGTCTCCGGTGACGGAGATTCATTGTCGATAGGCCTTGGTCAGTTTGCCCATGCAATCCGGCGCAATCTCGACATGCTTTACATCGTCGAAAACAACGGTGTGTATGGTCTGACGAAAGGCCAGTTCTCTGCTTCGGCCGATGTCGGCTCGAGGGCCAAGAAGGGCGAGACGAATCTCAACCCGCCGATCGACCCGGTCAAAACCGGTATCGCGATGGGTGCGAGTTTTGTCGCCCGCGGCTTTTCCGGCGACAAGTCGCAACTGGTGCCGTTGATCAAGGCGGGTGTGAGACATCGTGGATTTGCGCTGCTTGACGTGCTGTCGCCATGCGTCACTTTCAATGACCACGAAGCCTCGACCAAGAGCTATGCGCATACGCGCCAGTTTTTTCATCCCGCTGTGCATGCTGATTTCATCCCGCCCAGCGAGGAGATACGAGCTTCATATGAAGAGGGCGAGGCAATGCCGGTCGAACTGCACGACGGCAGTACCCTCGTGCTGCGCAAGGCCGACCCGGAATACGATCCTACTGACCGGGCCCGCGCATTCAGTTATCTGATCGAGCACCAGGATCGCGGTGAGGTGGTAACGGGTCTACTGTATTTCTCCGGCGCGAGCGGGGATATGCATGAACGTAACCAGACCACGGCCACACCCCTGGCTGATCTCGGGTATGACCGTCTTTGCCCCGGCGCCGATGCGCTGGCGGAGTTGCAGAAGGGCATGAGCTAGCCGGCGAAGTGGCGGAATACCAGCACCGACATGGCCAGCATCGCAAAAACCTGAACGATAAAAAATGAGAAGCGTATTGCGGCGGCAGCGTTGGTCGCCGGCAGTGCGATATGGACCACCGTCTGGGCAATGCGCCCCGCCAGTACCGCAATAGCCAGTGCATCCAGAGTTTGACTGTTCGCGCCACTGGCGTAAGCCGCGAACACGATTGCAGCGAAGACTGGCAGGTTTTCAATACAGTTCGCATGTGCGCGCATTGCGCGGCGGTACCAGTCGCTGCCATGGTCGGCATAAGGTGTGAAGCTGGTCAGTTCGCCGCGCCCGGTAAGAATCCGGCTCCAGCGATAAACTCCAATGGTTCCGAGCAACGTCAGTAACGTCCACACGGCAAAGCCGAGCAGACATAGTACGGGCACGGTCATCTTTCCTCCCTGGCCGGTTTCGGCGGTGCACCTAAATGCAGAAAATCTGCGGCGAATCGCACCGGGCGCATAGTGCTGCAGCGCTAGTCTTCGCCGCCGTCCCCACCCACGGCCTTCGTTTTCGGCGCCGAGCAGCCACGCGCGCCGCGCGCAGCCGCATCGAGGAGTGCGACGACTTCGCGCAACGTCGTCGCCCCGGCATCGCGTTTATACCAGTTTATGTAATCGGTTTTGAGACGTTCGCGTTCAGCTTCAGTGGCATCGCCAAGCGCCAGCTTGTTCTCCATGTGAAGAGTTCCGAGTGCTGCCGGGCGTTCGATCCAGCAACCGGCGTCAGCGCCGTTTTCGTCGAGGATCACAACCGTCGGTGTCGCACCGCGATCGTCGGGGGTCCGGCGTGATTCCGTTACTTCCCTGCCTTTTTTTGCATCGACGACGCGCAATTCCAGTCCCGGCATGCTGTCGGCGAGCGCTGCGAGATACGGCACCGTGTTCTGTGCATCGAGGCAAAGCTCTTCGCTGACAATCAGGAGGCGCCACTGGCCGGGAATCCGCTGCGCGGTATATTCGACGTCCGCGGGAATTGTTGCTTTTGTCCGGTTGTGTTTCCAGATGTCGTCTGCTTCGATCATCCACTCCACATGAGTGTCGAAGTCCTCGCCGCTATCATACAGCGTCTCCAGATCGTCGCCGTCTGCGGGTCCTGCGGATGCAGGGGCTATAGCGCAGGTAAACAGAGCCGGCGCGATGATAGATAGAACCTTGTGCATGTATTGCAGTTCCTTTTTCTTTCCGCCAGTGGCGTGATCGTCAAAATTCGAATTCGATGCCGTTTGCCGCCCGCGTATTGCCATAGACCGGTGCCGGCTGCGCCGATCCGAACGAGGTTTTTTCGCCAGACCCGCCGCGCCCGATGAGAATCCGGCTCCAGCGATAGACTCCCATCGTCCCCGGCAACGTAAGCAACGTACACGCAGCAAAGCCGAGCAGGCACGGCACAGGTACTGCCATCAATTCGCCCCTAACCTGTTGCAGCCGCGCTCCGAGACCAGGGAAAACCGGCCCGAGTCGCGGCAGGTGCGAGGCGTTACATCGCTAATTCGGTCCGGCGCCTCCACTGGTGGTTTGGGTTGTCGGTGCCGAGCAGCCGCGTGCGCCGCGCGCGGCCGCATCGAGAAGAACGATGAATTCGCGCAGGGTTGTAGCACCGGCATCGCGCTGATACCAGTTTTCGAATTCGCTCTCCAGGCGTTCGCGTTCATGTTTGCCGGCATTGCGAAACGCCTGTTTATTCTCAAGGTAAAACGTCTGCAGGGCTGCGGGACGCTCAATCCAGCAACCCGCATCGGCGCCGTGTTCGTCGAGGATCACGACCGTAGGTGTGGCGCCGCGATCATCCGGCGTCCGGCGCGCCTCCATCACCGGCTTGCCCAGCTTCGAATCGACGATACGCAGTTCCACTCCCGGCATGCTGGCGGCCAGCGCGGCGAGGTAGGGCACGGTGTTTTGCGAGTCATGGCAAAGCTCCTCGCTGACAACCAGCAGGCGCCACTGGCCGGGAATCCGCTGCGCGGTATATTCGACATCGGCCGGGAGTTCCGCCGCGGTGCGGGCGCGTTGCCACAGGTCGCCTTTTTCTGTCATCCCGCCCAGATAGGAGTCGAAGTCGACACCCCGTTCATACAGCGCGCCCAGTTGGTTGCCGGCCGCCGTTTCTGCCAATGCAACGGTGATGGTAGCGACGCACAGAGCCAGCGCGAAGATCGGAGAAACTTTGCTCATGTATTGCAGATCCTTGTTCGGTTCACTGATGTAAACGTCAAAGTCTGAATTCGATGCCGTTCGCCGCCAACGTATCTTCGATGAATTTCGTCCACGTTTCGTCCGGAACCCAGACTGCATTGACCGCCTCAAGCGCCACTTCAGGCGCTACGTTGTCGCTGATCACGCGGTACAGGAAAGCAAAAGACGAGGCCCGCATATTCAGCTGACAATGAACTAACGTCCGGCGGCCGCCGTTACCCTCGAGTGCCGCGCGAAAAAAGGCGAAGTCGGTTGCCGTCGGATTATGCCAGTCGACCGGGATATTGATATAGATCAACCCGTTGCCGGCGACCAGCGCGCCCTCGTTGTGCAGCGACCCCTCGCTTTGCGGTGGCGCCAGATTGATGACCATCCCGTAGCCGTCCTTTGCCAGCGAATCGAAATAGGCTGCCCCTGGCTGTGCGGATGTTGTCAGGGTTGCGTCGATCTGAACAAGGTTTTTTGGCAGGTCCGCCGCGCCCACGGTGTGGACGACGCTGCACAAGATGAGAAGGGTCACCAGGCTTCGCAATCGGGTCATTTCGAGCATCGCGGGTTCTCCGGTTGGCCGAATCGTATCGGCGGTGGCTGGATTGTCTCGTCGCGGCCTGTTGCTGACGCGATCGAATTGTACGCGGTCCGCCGCGCGCAGATGGCTCATACGGGTTGACAGGGCAGGAAAAGAAACAATAATGAGAATCATTCGTAATAACAGGAGGACGCAACGATGCCGGTGAGTCAGTCCCGATTCCGAAAAATACCGACCCGGCGCGGTGACTACATCGTCAGCTGGGAGCCGCAACATGTCGATTTTCTGTTCCGTTCCGAGAATCTCACGCCGGCCGATCTGAGCCTGGTCAGCGCAGGGCAGGCGCGCGGGCTGATCCGTGATCTGTTCCTGCTCGGCGCGCGCGATGATGCGGTTGCCGCGCAGGGTTCCGATCGCCATACGTCTCTGATAAGCAGGTTTGCGCGAGGCCTGCTGGGTATTTACTCGCAACCCGCTTCGCGGTCCGGAAAGTGAGCGAGTGGATCGGCGGCGGAGCTACCGCGGCGGCAGATATCGATACGATGCAGGCCAGGTTGTTTTATCTTGTGAGCCGTTACAGCTTCAGCCCGAGCCCCGCCATGTGATCGACCAGCTGGATGCGTTGGGCCGTCATCCGTTTGTTGAGTTGCTGCCCGGGCAACAGCGAGTTTATCCGAGCTTGCTGAACCTGTGGCGAAGCTGCACGACCGGCGGACACTGACTTGTACCTCGCACCAGATTCTGCCGGAACGCGAGGTCTCCGCTGCGGTTCGTCAGAGTACGGGGCGGTTTGTCACCGACCGTCCCGCTAAGGCGCGGTCGGTGACAAGCCTGAAAAACCCGCACTGTCGCTCAGGCCTTCTTGATCAACCCCACCAGGAACAGCAACACCGCCGCCCCGACCGTTGCCGTGATCAGCGAACCGATAATTCCCCCGGCGCTGATGCCAAGCAGACCGAATATAAAGCCGCCGATAAATGCGCCAATGATGCCGACAATGATGTTGCCGATCAGGCCGAAACCGCCACCTTTCATCAGGTTGCCGGCCAGCCAACCGGCGATGGCGCCGATTATCAGAAACAAAATAAGACTCATCCCATCCATATCGATATCTCCCTTTATTGTTGTTTGAGCCAGGCGGCTCGGTCGTGTCCGGCGCGATTTGTTACGCCGGCTATCTCCTTGTGTTTCGGTCAGGCGAGAAGCGTACTGGTAGTCAAATAGTGTCGCGATCCTTCCAGTTCCACCATTTCAGTAGATCCGGATCATGATTCTTATTGGCGGCGAAATAGGTTGCGCAGCGAAAAACATACAACACGCACCGATCCTGTTTTTCGCCCCGAAGCGAACACAGTCTATCGTAGAGGATCTGCGGATTTTTGCCACAAAGATCGGCGATGTTGGAGATGCCGAGTTCCTGCAGGTCCCGGGTGATGCTTGGACCCACTCCCGGAATTTGCTGCAGGTCGCTGGTGGCGCGTTCAGGCGCAGTCACGGCGCGCCGGCCGTGGATAACGGGTCTGTAGTCATGTCCGCGTTATTCCTGATCATGAACAGGCAGCCAGTCAGCGCGCGGTCAGCGTCGGGCCACGGCGCTGCGACGAACCCAGTCCGTTTGTAGCAGCGAAGGGCCGCTGTGTTGTGACGATAAACGAACACCGAAGCTTCGTACCGGGCAAACATCGCTTCTCCCGCACCGATGAGTTCGCTGATCAGACGCTTCCCGAGTCCGGTGCCACGCACCTCCGGGCGAATCGCAAGGCGCGCCAGATGTATCCGCTCCAGTTTCCGGTAGATCTGTCCGAACCCGAGCAATGTGTTCGAGTCATCGGTGAGGGCATAACTCGCGAGCGAAGCGAGGCGCATGTCCTCGACAAAGGAGGTGGGCGTGAACGGGTGACGAAAAGCGGGCCCACCCCACAACATGCAGTCGTTTCGTTTTGCAAACCACTTCATCAGGATCGCGGCATCGGCGCCTGTCGCCGGGCGCAACCGCGTCTGCCCGCCACTGATTGCGATTTCCGCCAATGATGACCGCAATCCGGGGTAACGGTATCGCAAAGACTTTTCACAGAGGTCCATTCAAGCCAAGTGTAGCCAAAAAAGGGCACTGTTGCGGCCGCCTCATCGCGCTGGCCGGAACCGCAGCGCTGACCAGGTGTCGTCTATTGACACGCATGTGACCGCGCGCAAACCCCATTTGCTTACCTGGCGCGCCAGCTCATCACGGTTGAAGTCAGACTGGAGCTGCGAACTCTGTTTAGGCCGGCAGATCCAGAACCGACCGTCCTCGACCAGCCATCTGCGGGCGCGGTCCCGCAGCCTTTTCGATTCGCGGCCGTCCGCGACGAAGAGCTGAACAGCGGCAACCCACCAGCGCGGCCGTGAGACCAGCGCGACTCGCTGCGGGAAGCGGGTCCAGACGCGCGGTGTAGCCGGGCGGTGCGTTGATGATCGTAAGCCTCATGCCGGGCTTTATCTGGAGCTTCCTGCATGGCGGATTCACGTTCACGGGCAATTTCCTCCCGCCGTTGCCAGCAGCGCTTGCTCCGGGATGTGTATCCCGGCATTGCAGGCCTCCTGTGGCGAAGCCGATTGCGCGGGTGTCTTCGGCTCAGGCCGGGCGCGGGAACACCCGGTACGGGGCATGGCTGTAGTATTTGGGGACGCTGTCCAGACGCAGATGGAGCCAGGCGACACCGAGACCCGCGGTGCTGAGCCAAACCGGTCGCTTTCCCAGTCTTTGCTGCATGGTCTTTGCCGCTGTTTGCCAGAAAACCTGCTGCAGATCGCGTGGCGCCAGGCGCATGAAAGCGGCGAGGTGATTAAAGGCGTTCCCGGAACCCCGGCAAACGGGAACCACGAGGACTGCATCGCCACCGAAATTCTTGAATGAGATGACCTGTCGGTCGGCGGGTGCTGCCGAAAAATGTTCCTGAAATGGTGCCGGATCCGGTGCCATCCGCGCGAGCTGCGGCGCATTCACGGCGACGTACTCAAAGGCCAGGTCCTGGGTTTGCAGCGTGACCGGCGGGGTCTCCCAATAGTATGCCTCCCAGGGGATACGCTGGATGCAGTCACAGAAAAAATCGCGGAAACCGGGAGAATCGCAAAGCTGCGCGAGGACCGCTCGCCATGACATTGCCTCGCCGCCGCGCAACAACCGGTACCGGCACAGATGCGGCTGCGCGCTTTCCTCGAGATGCCAGACTGCGTTCGTCATCGCCGTCAACGTTGGTCGGGCGGGACGGTTTCGAGCCGCCCGCGCAAGCGGATCTGAGCTTCGTGGTCCACCTGGCGATAGACCCGGTCCCGGGTTGCCGGATGATTGCCGAGGCCAGTGCCATTCCCGTAGTCGGATTGCGGCCGGACCGGCCGCGGCGTGAATCCGCCGCCGCAATTCGGACAAACATTGCCCAGCACCTCGTCGACGCATCGTACGCAAAACGTGCACTCGTAAGAGCAGATACGGGCATCGGCCGAGTGCGGCGGCAGATCGCGGTCGCAGGACTCGCAAGACGGACGAATTTCCAGCATTTTCTCCCTGCCTCCTGGTGACCGGCTGTCTCATTGCAATGTGCCCGACCAGATATTCCTGGCGAAGACCTGTCGCGGTATTGCCAGCGCCGGATGTTTTCCGCCTCAGGCAAAAAAATCGGCGACCGGCTCCAGCACAACTTCCGGCAAAGTCTCGGCAATTGCCGCGCGCATGCGCTTGCGCGCGGGCAAATCCTTTGCGGCGGCGAAAGCCCGGTGCCTCATGTCGGCGTTCTCGGCCACTGCGCGTAGCTATACCACAGGCCGTCGTTGCCCCGGTGCAGGCGCGATCCCAGTGCACCACCGGTCTCGCGCAGATGCCTGGTAACCTCTGACCAGGCCTCGACAAAAGCCTGCTCCCGCCCTCGATGCAGCCGCCAACGATAAAGGACAACGAAGGCGCATGGTTGTTTTCCGGTTGCGCTGGCAGTCATGCGATGCCGTCGCATGCATCGTCGTCGTCATTGATTCGCCATGGCGGATGGCGCCGGTTGTCGCCACCATGGTAAAGACAAATCGGGTTGCCGTCGGGATCGTGCAGGCGTGCCTCGCGCCATAGCCAGCGCTGCTCCTTCGGGGCGCTGTCGAATTGCACGCCGGCCTCGTTCAAGTCGCGATGGCGCTGATCGAGATCGGTGCATTCGAAATAGATCAGCGTGGTCGCCGGCGTCGTGATGGCATCGACCTGATGTATCGAAAACGTCGCGCAACCTTGCGGACATTCGAAACGGACGTAGCGTGGCGCGCTGTCGACGATCAGGCGCAGCCCGAGTCGTTGATAAAACCGCGCTGACCGCTCGACGTCGGTCGAACCAATCGTTACCTGGTTCAGATCCATCAGGTCGCTCCCTGGCAGTTAACCCTAAAGTGGCGGTCGAGGATGCAATCTTGCGCGCGTAACAGGGTGTCGGTTGATTCTCTGGTCGGCATCGCGCGGTGCAACCGTTTCCGCTGCTATCGCATCATTCTGAGCAGGCCGTCCGGAGAATCAAGTCCATGCGTATTGTCACAGCAGCGATCCTCGCGTCATGTGCTTGTCTTGCCTCAGCCGCCATGGTGGCGGATGACGAACTTGGTCGTCTGCTCGATTGCCACGATCGTGCGGTCGGAGGCGCCGCATTGCGCGCATCCGATGCTGTTGCATATACCCTTCGGATCGAGGAACCCGGTTTCTCGGTCGATGGCTATTACCGGGCGACCCGGGCCGGCGCGATGCGCATCGACGTTTACGACTCGGGCAGGCGGGTGTTTTCCGAGGGTTGGGATGGGGAGTTGGGGTGGCAGCGCCGCGCGGGCGATGCGGAGCCCGTACCGATCAGTCGTTCCGGAGCTGCGGCACTGATTCATGGAATTGAGAGCCCCGGTCATTTGTGGACGCTTGCCGATATGACACGAAACGGTCACCGGCTGGAACTCGATCCGCCGGAAATTCTGGACGGGCGGGCGATGGCCGTAGTCAGGCTCACCCTGGACGACGGTTTCGAGACCGTCTACCTGCTCGATCCGGACAGCTGCCTGATACGACAAAGTCGAAATCTGCGCGCCTTCCATCCGGACAACGACCCGCGCCCGCAACGCATCGCTACTTTCTACGCTGATTATCGCAGGGTCGACGGCATAAGCCGTGCTTTTCTCACGCGCAATGTGGATATCGACAGCGGCGAAACTCTGGCGACTACCCGGGTTATTCTATTTACCGCTGCGCCGAAACTACATGCCGACGAGATGCAGGGTACTGCCGACATGCAGTGGTCGGGGGTGCCGGTCTCCGCAGAGGCCGACTGAGATCCGGGCTGGACCGACGTCCCTCAAGCGGCGTCGTCGTTCCCGCCGAGCCAGCGATAGAAGCCGCCGGCAAACAGCGCACCGAAGATCGGTGCAATCCAGAACAGCCACAATTGCGACAGCGCCCAGCCACCCACGAACAGTGCCGGACCGGTGCTGCGCGCAGGGTTGACCGAAGTGTTGGTGACCGGAATGCTGACCAGGTGGATCAGGGTCAGGCACAGGCCGATCGCAATCGGCGCCAGGCCAGCGGGGGCACGCGGATCGGTGGCGCCGAGAATGACGACAAGAAAAACGAATGTCATCACGATCTCGCTGGTCATGCCGGCGGTCAGCGAATAACCGCCGGGGGAATGCGCGCCGTAACCGTTGGAGGCAAAACCGTCGGCCAGCGAGAACCCCGGTGCGCCGCTTGCGATGACATACAGCACGCCGGCCGCGACGATGGCGCCGATCAACTGGGCCACGATATACGGCATCAGTTCCGAAGCCGCGAATCGGCCGCCGGCCCACAGTCCGATCGAGACGGCCGGGTTGAGATGACAGCCGGAGATATGGCCGATGGCGAACGCCATTGTCAGCACCGTCAATCCGAACGCCAGGGAGACGCCGAGCAGACCGATGCCAGCTTCCGGGAACCCCGCTGCCAGAACCGCACTGCCGCAACCTCCCAGAACGAGCCAGAATGTGCCGATGAATTCGGCACCGAGTTTATTGGCCATTTTCACTGTGATTATTCTCCCGCTTGGGTCAGTAGTTCGTGGGTGAGTTCTCGCCGCCTGCCAGCAAGCGCAGGTATTCCGGCCACAACCTCGTCTACAAGGGTGGGGTGCGCTCCAGGCTGGTCAGGCTGTCATCGAGACTGACCCATTGGCGGGCACTCGCGCAACCGGGGATTACCGAACTTTCGGTCTGGTCATCGAACCTCATCGCGGCGGTGCCCCGATTACCAGAATCGCTCATCGCCTGGCACCAGGCAGACAAGCCTTGGCCCGGCGGGCTGAAGCGCGCGCTATCGCGGCACGCCGCTACGGATCCGAGCGAGTGTGGTCATCGCCAAGGCGGCATGCGTACCAGGCGATGTCCCAGTATCTGTCAAACTTGAAACCCGCTTCCGGAAACGTGCCGACATGGCGAAAGCCGATGGATTCATGCAACCTGACAGACGCGTCGTTTGGCAGCGCAATTCCGGCGAAGGCCTGGTGCACGCCGGTTCCTGCAAGCGCCGCGAACAGTGCATCGTAGAGCATCACGCCGAGTCCACGGCGGGCGTATTCGGGCGCCAGATAAACCGTTGTCTCGACTGAGCAGTCATAGGCCGGCTTGGGCCGCAAGCGCTGGCTGCTCGCATAACCGGCAATTACACCGGCGACTTCGGCGAGCAGCAGACGATGGCGGCCGGTCGCGGCGAAGCCGTTCAACCATGGCCGGCGTTGCTTCACGGTAAACGTTTTCGTGTCGAACGTGACATGGCTGTTGACTACGAAATAGTTGTAGATCGCGACGAGCCGCGGAAGATCCTGATCACGCGCCGCGCGAATCTGCGTCGCGGACATGGCGGAAATATCAGCCATCGTTGCGGCTCGCAGACCCGGCGGGCGAAGAAGTGGCGGCGGCGAAGAAAAGCGGCTTGCCGTTCTTCATTTGATATGGCGCGTCGAGATAAATATTACCGGGCACATCACGGACTACTACGAGTGCCTGCGAGTAGGTGAGGAGAATCTCGCGCGAACGCGCAAAAATCTTTGCAAATTCCGCATGCGGCGTTGCAGCAGGCATCGTTTCGGAGCTCAGCCAGCGCCGGCTTCGTCCTCCTCGATGATCTCCGTTTCGAGTGCGCTGTCCGAATACCAGGCGCGTACGTCCGCATCATCGAGCACCGTTTGCATGTACGCCGTGGCGGTTTCATTGCAGGCGACGTCATAGGTGTGAAACCGCGATGCGACCGGTGCAAACATTGCGTCCGCGATGGAGAAATCTCCGAACAACCACGGACCGTCCGCGGATCTCCAGTTTTCCCGGCAGTCGGTCCAGATCGCTTCAACCCGGCGAATATCGGCTGCGATGCCAGCGGAAATCGCGACCCGACGCCCGCTTGCCCGGCAATTCATTGGCAAGGCAGAACGCAAAGCCATGAAGCCGGAGTGCATTTCTGCCGCGACCGAGCGGGCGCGTGCCCGGGCTTTGCGTTCGGCCGGCCACAAGGCGGAATGTCTCTCAGCCAGGTATTCGCAAATGGCGAGCGTATCCCAGATCGCAAACCCGTCTTCGACGTAGACAGGTACCTTCGCAGCCGGCGAGTAGGACAATAGTATCTCGCGGAATCCCGGCTCGAACAGCGCCACTCTGACCTCATCGAATACCATCCCCGTTTTGGTCGCTGCGAGCCACGCTCGCAGCGACCATGAAGAGTAGTTCTTGTTGCCAATTATCAGTTCGGGCGTGCTCATGGCGGCCTCCATTCAGATCGATAACCATTGTGTCAACCATGCGGAATTGCGCGCCGCGCCCGGGTTCCGCTTCGGGCCGCAGTCAGTGGCGATAATGAGATCGGCCGGAACGGCTGTCGCTGCGCAGTATTCTGATCAGGCGTTTCATCGGTGCAATAAAATGGCCCTGGAAGTTCTTCCGGTCCGCAGCCGTAAAGTGGCGCAGATGGTGCAACGACTCGAGGTCGACCCCTTCGTTGGCACTGCTGATCGATGGCCAGTGCTGCTCGAATTCCTCCCCGATCTCGGCCAGGTAATGATCCGCTTTGACAATGAAATGCTGGAGATTCCGGGCATTCGGAAATGCCTTCGGATGCGCGCTGAAATGCTGGCTGGCGTGGCGCAGGCGTTCAAGCTGCTTCTGCAGCGCGGTCATTTGCTCACGGTACAACTGGGACTGATCGGGATTCTGCGCGCTTTGGCGGCCAGCAAAGTGGTCGTCCAGTCCGGCTTCCTGCAGCGTCTGGCGTATTTGTTCGATATGCCGGCAAATACTGCGCAGCTCTCTCATTACGCGACGGCGATCGTGACGCAGATGGCGGCGCAAGCGCTGGTTGCGAGCCATCGTAACGACAAATGACAGAAACACCCCGACCAGCGTCAGCAGCACGGCTACCAGGGCCAGTATCCAGTGCTGCTCGAAGCCGGACTCGGGCGATTGGGCTGCGGCCGGACCGACCGCGAAGAGCAAGCAGGTCAGAGTTGGCCGAATGTCGAAGCGGTGACAGGTCACGCCGCGAGTCCGGCCGCCGGGGCAGGCTGGGTGGACCTGCGCCTCGGTTGCGGCAGCCCGAGCTTGTCGTCGCGCCAGACCCATGGATTGTCCACTGTTCCCGGCCTGCGCTACATTTGCAGGCCCTCCGCGGCAGGTGTTGTGCTGCAAAAACTTGCGGCTATTGCACGCGGGGTTGGCGCCTGGCGCCGCAGTATGCTGTTTGCGTTCGATCATGACCACCCGTCTCTCATTCGCGGCGGCAGCGAGTCGGGTTTGCGCGGGTCATTGAGCGGATAGGTCCACAGCATCGTGTTGCGGGCCCGCGAAAAGGAGCACCCCATGCCTGCGCCCGAAGGAATTTCAGGATACTGCGTAAAGGACCGTGTTTGCGCCGTGGGAAATCCGTATGGCATCGCTATTGGTGGCAATCCGGCCGCGGCCACCGGCAGACAAGTCTTTCCCGAGGTTCACTTTAGCCTTTCCTCACCGGTGTCCGTACGGTAATTCTGTACCCGATATGCGGCGGCAGGATCGGATGTCTCTGCCGCTATTGCAGACTATAGCTAAAGAAGATGATTATTCGAGCCGTTCAGCGCGTTGCGAAACGCTCGGCCCCGGGTCGTTGCAATGGCGCCAATCCAGCCGGCTTCGATACTCGATCAGAACCACTTTTTGCTGCGGAACCACACGATCTGGGCGGCAACCACGGCCACTAAAAACAACACGAAAATCAGAAATGCGAACGGATACTCGGCGCCTGGAATACCACCGACGTTGATGCCGAGGAGGCCTGTCAGTGTTCCGAGAGGTAAAAATATCGCGGCAACGATCGACAGCACGTACATGCGGCTGTTCATTTGTTCGGCAATGTGGTTGGTCAGCTCCTCCTGGGTGACACCGGCCCTTTCGCGCAATGCGTCGATATCCTCGATATGGCGAATCAGGCTGTCGGTAATCGCCCGGATATTCAGGCGGTCCGCGTCTGATATCCAGTTGATATTCTCCATCGGTAGCCGATTAAGCGCTTCTCTTTGCGGTGCCAGGAAGCGCCTGACTGCTATCGCCTCCCGGCGCAGATCGGACAGGCCGCGGCGCAGGTCGGAGTCTGGGCCGTCCAGCGAGCGAGTCTCCAGATCCGCAACAGTATCCTCGAACTGGTCCACCATTTCGCCTATGCGCCAGACGATTCGCGAACATAGCGCGGAAACCAGTTGTGCTGGGCCGGTCGGGCCCTGGTTTGACTTCAACGCGGAGACCAGATCGGCAGTCGACAGCATTGGCCGCCGCTCGGTGCTGATTACCCGGGTTTCATCGACCCAGAGCCTGATTGAGACCATGTCTTCCGGATCCTGCCCCGGGTTGTGATTAATGCCGCGCAACGATAGATGCAGGCCTTTATCGATGACAGTGACACGTGGCCGGGTCTCGTCGCTCAACAGGGCCTCCACGACAATCGGGGGCACGTCGGAGCAACCCTGCAGCCACTGGCCCGCCTCGGCGGAGGAGAAGTCCAGGCGCAGCCAGAGGACACCGTCTTCCGGCCGCCACGCCCGTGCTTGCTCGGCACTGAGTTCGCGCGCCGCGCCGGCGCCGTCGAGTAGCAGCGCATGGAGCAGGCCTTCGCGTGATTCGCTCATGATTAATGCTCCCGTTTTGTTCGGGCCGGCGTGATCAATCCGGCGCCTGCCAGCCGCCGCTTGCGGATTCGATCAGCTCGGCGGCCCGCAAAGCCAACTCATCCTGCCACGGCCGGGCCACGAGCTGAACTCCTATTGGCAGACCACGCCCATCGCTACCCGCCCGGACCACTACACTGGGCCAGCCGGTCAGGTTGAACGCCTGCGTGTAACCGAAAGCCGGGCGGTTTTCCACGCCGATGAGGCGGTCATGTGGCATCGCGGCAAACGGGTGAACCGGGGCAAGGATCAAATCAAAATCCTGCATGAACCCCCGCATGCCCGAACGAAACCGCTCGAGGTCGAGTAGCAGCGCACTGAAATCGGAGGCGCTGGCGCTGGGGCCGGTCAACTGCGTGGTCGGTCCAGCCGAGGGCCGGGGATTTGTTGCGGGTACCGACATTATCGAGTATCCGCCGGATCCATGCCCCGCCGTCGATGGCGAAAACCCGCCCGAACAGAGCGCGCGCCGCACCGATCGGTTGCGGACGTCTGTTGGTCAAATCTGCTCCGTGGCTGGCGAAAATGTCGGCGCACCGGCGAACTGTGCCGACGACGTCGTCGCCCGCGGCAAGGTCACCGTTATCGCAAAACCAGGCGATACGGCAATTCTCAATTGCCCCACTGCAAATGGTTTCCGGCAGCTGCGGCAAAACAGAACCATCGTGCCAGTCCGGACCTTGCATCAACCCGAGAAGCAGGCGCAGGTCGGCAACGGTTCTCGTTATCGGCCCGACCTGCGTCAACGCATCTACCGGCGTTCCGGCAGGTATGACCAGTCCCGTCCTGGGAACCAGCCCGGCGCTCGGCTTGATGCCCGCAATGCCACAGAAATGCGCTGGCAGACGAATGCTGCCCCCGGTATCGCTGCCAATGTCAAACGCCGCGCCGCCGGCTGCGACGATAGCAGCCGCGCCACCGCTGCTTCCGCCGGGAGAACAGGACGGGTCGTAAGGGTTATAGCTGCGCCCGAACAGCAGGTTATCTGTGCCATAGGACAGCGTCAGTTCGGGCGTATTGGTCTTACCAATCAAAATCGCACCGGCGTCGAGAACCCGTTGCACGACCGTGGCGTTAGCCGGGGGGACGCGCAGCGCCCAGCCCTCGGTGGCCGCCGTCGTGCGCACGCCGGCCGTGTCGAATCCGTCTTTTATCGTAAATGGCACGCCATGCAACGGGCCAATCGGGCCAGAGCGGGCGAGCACCTTGTCGGCATCGTGCGCTTTTTGCAATGCGTCCTCATCGCAACGTGTAACGACCGCGTTCAGCAGCGGGTTGACCTCGTCAATTCGCGCGATATGACGCTCGATGAGTTCGATGACACTGATTTCACGGTTGCGGATGTAACCCGCCAGTGCCAGCGCCGAGGCGAAAATTGGCTCGGATGGCCGCTTTTTTGTGCTGTATGCCTGTCGATGGGTTCACTTGGTTGGGTCCGCTGGCTGGAGAGGAAGGGCAGGGGTGGCGGCGCAGCTGTTGGCGGCTACGTCACTCGCCGTCCCAGTAGTCTTCCATGCTCGCCTGATCGCGTACGATGAAACGCAGCATCTGCGCCCGGCCGTCTTCACCCGCAGGTACACGCGCGAGCAGGCCGTATTTACCGGAGTCCGGGTACTCGGCAAGTTCCGGAGACTCCTGGGTACTGATCGCAAGATAACGCAAATCCGCGGTTGCGCTGGTATTGACCAGCTGATGCGCGGTTTCCGCTCCGCCGGGCGGGCAGGCAACAAAATCGCCGGTCCGAACGGCATGGCGCTCCGCGCCGATACGGATTTCGCCATGGCCTTCGAGAACAAAAAACAGCTCTTCATTGACACGATGGCTATGAAACGGCCATGCGCGTTTTCCCGGCGGCACAACAGTAACGTTGTACCCGAGTTTTGTCGCCCCGATGCGGGCGCCGACGGCTCCGATCCGGGCCGCGAAACGCTCGCCGTGTCCCCACGGATGGTATTCGAGTTGATCCATGTTGATGATTGGTCCGGTCATTGGGAGCTCTCCGTCAAGTGGCAGGCTCCTGGTTGCGCCAGGATGTTGCGCGGGCTGCCCGCGCCCCGATAGCGTGTCTGGCGGTCAGGAGCAAAAAATCGTCCGATGGATCCGGCTGACCCAGGGGCCGTAAGCCGCTGGCGCCAGCCGGTCGTGTCATCAAAGCCGCGCAGTAGCGCGCGACTTTAATAGCAGCGCGCCATGGAGACTGATAGCGGTTCCGTGGCGGATGCGCTGCCACGGCAGTCAGCCGGCACGTGCCCCGTTGGCAATGGGGGCCTCCGGTGCCGCCAGCACGGGTGTGAGTCCGTCCGCATAGCCGATGTCGAACAGCATGCCTTCCGATAGCTCGCCAGCCATTTCTCGTGCCGGCAGATTCACGACAAACAGGGCCTGTTGCCCCACCAGCGCCTGCGGGTCGGATCGCTCCTGGCGGATGCCGGCGAGCACACTGCGAACGTGGTCGCCGAGATCCACGCTCAGTTTCATCAGCTTTCTCGAGCGCGCAACTTCGTCCACGGCGACAATGGTGCCAACTCTGATATCCAGCTTTTCCAGGTCTGCCACGCTGATTTCTGGTTTGATTTTCGCCGGTGTCATCGCTCGGCTCCTCCGTTAATCGCGCTCGACAATAACAAACCGGATAACGGTACCCTCGCCCTAGAGTGCGGACTGGAAAGAGACCTGCAGGCCAGATGGAGCATTCAGCGAGTAAATTCTCTCGCCATGCGCATCCATCGGTCCGTGCGGGTCGAGGCCATTGCGCCGTGCGTGTTCGGCAAAGGCATCGGCGTCATCCACGACCACCTGGAGCATCACACCGGCGCGCATGTGCGCGCTCTGTTGCCAGATCTCGATCCAGCTGGATCCGGCCGCGAAAATCGCGCCGGAAAACGCATCCTCAGGGCCGCATTCCGGGCCTGCGCCCCGCGCCAGCCCAAGCGAGTCGAGAAATTTCGACAGCGCTTCGGCCTCCGGCGTAACTGTGCAAAAACGGATTCCGAGGATCTTCATTATTTGCAGCCTCTGTCACAATCGCCGCGGCTGCAACTCCGGCCGCATATGTCGCATTTTAACTGCGCGCTCACAGCCAGCGTCTCACCCTTCTGCGATATTCCAGATACGGCGCACCAAAAAGCGCTGCCAGCGCACGTTCCTCCGGTAGAATCTGAAAACGTTGCAGATACCACGGAGCGGTCGGCCACAAGCCAATAGCGGCAAAATTTTCGAGGTACAGTGCCCAGGCGGCGAGCATCAGCACCATTCCCGCATACATCGGGTTGCGACTGTGGCGGTAGACACCTTCCACGACGAGCTCGGATGACCTGTGCGGGCGCAGCGGGTCGACCGTCGTCCTGCTGCGTCGGAACCCGGTTACGCCGAGAAAGCAGAAAATCGCGCCAGTAATCGCGGCCAGGGCGGCGGCGGGTATCGACCAGTTGGCGCTGTAGGCAAACCCTGGCAGAGCAGTGGTCAACGCCCACATCGCTGCGGCGGCGGCCAGCATCACCGCGAGCGGTGGAATTTTCAGCTCCAGCGCGTGCATCAGCGAGACCACGAATACAGCTGTAACGTTTCAGCACCGATTTTCACTGGGCGTTGGTAGTTCATTCCGATTTTCTGCAGCAACCGGATCGAAGCGGTATTGCCGGCCAGCGTGATGGCACCGATTTGATCGATACTGAGTTGATTGCGGCTGTGCTCGATGACGGCCGTGGCCGCTTCAAATGCATAGCCGTTGGCGTGGAATGGCTCGGCCAGGGCGAAGCCGATATCGGGATCGTCGAGTTCATCGCGCTTGAGAAGTCCGCAGATCCCGATCGGGATCTGCATTTCGGTCAACTCCACGAGGTAGAGACCGAAACCATGACTGCGGTAGCTCGCGACGGGCCCGTCGCAGATATAGCGGCGCGCGTCGGACTCTGTCCTGACCCCACGGTCGCCGATAAATCGGATAAACGAGGGCTGGTTGAGCAGCACCACAATAAACGCAGCGTCAGCATCGCTCATCTCGCGCAGCTGGAGTCGCTCCGTGCGGATCCTGATCAACGCAAGTTCTGCCGCAGCGGGGCGCTGGATTCGTTTCTCGAGCATGGCGACATTATGAGTGTGCGGCGGCAGCTCGCGCAGCGGGCAAATTGCCGCCGCATTGATTAAGCGGATGTGGTCGGATCAATGATCGCGCGAACCGCTGAAATCGAGTTTGCCGGAAAGCCGCTCTGCTCCGCATGCTGACGGATCAGGTCCTCGCTCGGTGCAATGTACACGCAATAAATCTTGTTGTCGGTGACATAGCTATGCACCCACTGGATGTCTGGGCCGAGCGTATTTAGCACCGCGCAGGACTTCTGCGAGGCGCCCTGAAGATCGGTGCCTGTCATCGCGCCGGCGCCCGGTATCTCGCGTTCAATTACATATTTCGGCATGTCTTATTCTCCTCTCCCGGCGTGGGTTGCTGCCTGCCTGAGGCGAGTTCGCCTTCGCTGGCGAAAGCAGGATACATGCGCTGGCAATACCCGAAAAGGTCCGCGCCAACAACGTTGATACTCCACTCTTGTGCAGACATGGCAGGTTTCCGCCAACAATGTCGCACGCAGCAACGTTGCCACAGCGGCTGCGGTGCCCGCAAGCCTCCGTCTATTGCTCCTGCCAGGTTTCGCGGCTCATCTCGTAACGTGCCTCGCCGTTGCTTTCGCGGCCGACATATTGCCAGCTCGCGTTCTGGTAGAAGCATTCGGCGCGTGTATTGGGGTCGGTGCTGAGCCAAACCGTCGAAATACCCGACTCGAACAGCCAGTCGAGCGTGGTCTCGTGCAACAATCTGCCGATACCGCGGCCTTCGTAACCGGGCTCGACGAACAACGCCCAGACATTGGCCGCGACGCGGTCGGCCACGGCAAAGCCGACGATCCTGCCGTCAACCTCGCAAACCCAGCCCTTGCCGCGCCGGCCGATCATGTCGCGGGTGTCGTCGTATCCTATGGAATCGGGGTCCACCAGCACGTTTTCGCGTACGCTCATACGGACCCGATGAATCTGCGGGATGTCAGCCTCCACGGCCGCACGTATTCTCACGATTGGACACTCCCGGCGCCAACCTGCTGATCGGGCCTGCGAGTCGCTCAAGCCAATTTTGCTCAAGCGTAGCAGAATTGCGGGGATGCGCACGCCGGGGCGGATTCATACGCGATTGCGTCCGTACAACCGTTATCATTGGTCCACGCGCACGGGAGAGGGATATGGATTTTGTCAGGGTACTGCCGGTGGTGATCAGCTTGCTGTTGCTGGCGGCGCATTTTTTTCGATCGGGCTCGGTGTGGCTCGCGGGTATTTTCCTTGTCATGCCGATTTTGCTGGCCGTCAAGGCACGCTGGGTCGCGCGGTTGTTCCAGCTGGTGCTGGTGCTTGGCGCGCTCGAGTGGATCCGGACCCTGGTTGTATTTGCCACGGGGCGGGCCGAAGCCGGGCAATCGTGGACACGGCTGGCAGTTATTCTCGGAGTGGTGGCATTGCTGACGCTGGTGTCGGCAACGGTCTTTCAGGGCGCCGCGCTGAGCAGGCGCTACCGGCTTCATCCCAACCGGCTGTGATCGCTGCGCGAAGCAGTGGTTTCTTGCCGGATCGGGCAACTCAGCCGTATTTTTTCCGCATGTGCCGGACCGAGCGTTGCACCAGCGTTTTTAACACTTTCATATCGATGTCGGCGAGCGTGTTGACATAGAGACAGGATTTCCCGGTTTTGTGCTTGCCGAGCTTCTCCAGCAGCGAGCCATGCGCGGAAAAGCCGGGCATGATGTAGATCGCGAGATTCTGTTTGCGCGGCGAAAATCCTGTCAGCATTGCATCGCCCTCGCGCCCGGATTCGTAGACGTAATGGTAACTGCCGAATCCGACGATACTGCTGCCCCACATCCGCGCTTCCTCCCCGGTAGCGTCGCGCATCAGGTCAAGCATGACCAGGCTGTCTTCGCGTCGGGTCCGGTTTCCCACGCTATGCAGAAGACTCTCGTACGCATGCCGAGGTCTCACGTGTTTTTTGCGTAGCCATTGATTGCAGTCTCCCGCGCAGCCCTGTCCCATCGCAGAGTAAAGGCCGTGCAGTTTCTCACGGCAGCCCCAGCGCCACACGGCGGCGACCAACGTTGCCGCCGTGTCGTTCGCGCCAGTCAGTCGGACATAGACATCTTGCGATAGGTGTCGAAGTTCTCGACATGATCGTCGAAATTCTCCTTGAGCATCCTGATGTACTGTTCGGAAAAGTACTCAATCGCACGCTGCCGTTGCCCCGCCATCTCTTCGGCTGAGCCAGCCATGGTATAGACAAGAAAGGAATTGAAACGCGCCGCCGCAAACAACAAACTGAAGCCGGTCTGCTCGACCGAGGCATATTCGGTTTGTTCGTTTGCGACCTGGATATACGCATCGGCGCGTTTTCTGAATTCGATGTCGGTTTCGTTATCGGACATTGAGACTCCCGGATTGACGACTACCAGTGACTGATGGCAGGAGATACGAATTCAACCACATTGGCGCGCTGCCGTCTGCGCCCGCTGCAGCGGCAGCCCGAAACCGCCATGGACGCTAGCGGATGCGATGGGCGAAACGCTGGTTAAGCGGGCGACGCTCCGAGAGCGACCATCCGACATGGGTGACACGACCCATGATCCGATCCTCTTCGACAAATCCCCAGAAACGTGAATCGGCACTATTGTCGCGATGGTCGCCGAGCACGAAGTAACGCCGCTGCGGCACCACGAACTCGTCGCGGAATACCGGCTGGTGCCGATCGCTGCTGAGCTGCACCAGATGGGTACGCTCGCCGATTCGCTCTTCGCCGATGATCGGCCAGGCTGATCGCGCCGGGTATTCGACAGCCAGTTTTTCCCCGTTGACAAAGATATCCCTGCCGGCGACCCGGACCCGGTCGCCCGGGACCGCGATGATGCGTTTGACGAAGAGATCGTCGCGATGCGGCGGCACGAAGGTGACCACGTCACCGCGCTCGGGCTGGCTCCAGTTCGCAATGCGGGTGTTCAGAATCGGCAATGCAGGACCATAGCGGGTCTTGTCCACCCACAGATAATCACCGGCGAAAAGCGTAGGCTCCATCGACCCGCTCGGCACGTACGACCAATCCGCCAACGCCGTCCTGAACAACGCCATGAATAGCAGGAACGCGAACAAGCCACGATTACCGCGTAGCAGTGAACCCGCATATTTCAGGTATCTCATCGTATTCATCCTGTTCCGGGTCGCGACCCGGGCAACTTTGCTGTCGGGCGGATTCTTTGTTTCACATCTTTTAAATTTGTACTCGCTGGCACGTCAATAGTTCCGCTGTGCCAGACTATGCCCGGCGCCTAGTGCAGGAAATCGCGCAGCGTGGCGGCATAGGCGGGGTTCTCCTGAAGGTCATTGTGGCCGGCGCCGGGTATAATCGCGACGATCGGCTGGCGCCCTGTGAAGCCTGCGATCAACCGGTCGCTGTGGTGGCGCGCGATGATTTCGTCGTTTTCCGCGACGATGACCAGTGTGGGCGCGGAAATCCGGCTCACCCGGGCCACGGAGTCGAAGCGCTCGGTCAGCAGCAGCGAAACCGGGAGATAGGGGAAAAACCCCGCGGCGACCGTCGGCAAGGCTATCAAACGGGGTCACCAGGATGACCTTTCCCAAGGGGCGGTTTACTGCGACAAAGCTGCCCACGCCGGAGCCCAGGCTGCGTCCCATTACCGCGATATTCGGATGGCGCGCGGCAACGTAGTCGACAACCTGCAATGCGTCGGCATAGAGGGTTTTTTCGGTCGCCGACCCGCTGCTGCCGCCATAGCCGCGATAGTTGACCAGAAAAAGACTGTAGCCGGGCAACAGGTTCTTCAGCATTGCCACGTTGGCGCCAACGTCCTCGGCGTTGCCGCCGAAATACACCAGCGCATCGGCGCCGCCGCGGTCGACCGACCAGATTTTCAACTCGGCGCCGTCTACCGGCAGGCGCAAGGCGGTCGCGCCGGCGGCATACGATTCGGCTGTCGGGTAGTAGATCTGCTTGCGCTGCGTTGCGAAGACGAGCAGACACAGCGCCGCGTACAAGGCTGCGAACACTGCGGCGAATAAGGCCAGCGTTTTCAATGTGCGCCGCGCGGTCGCGGATTCCCTGGCCAGGGTTGGCCGGCGCCGCCCAGGCATGTTGACCCAGCAGAATTCGACGCGTATCGGATCCGGACCGGCAAAGCGCCGCCAACAAATACGGAATGCCGAACGAAGCGCCGAGAAAGATGCAATGAAAGCGCAAAGGACTCCCGCTAACCGCGAAGTTTCGCGCCACATGACCCAGGCCGCGAACAAAAACAGTTGGATCAGGTAATCGATGTTGAACTGGGCACGCCAGGTAGGTTTCGCGATGTCGGAAAAAAAGAATTGCGGCCAGTTGTAGCGGAGTTTGCCTGACCGCGCGCCATGATACGACCGGCATGACGAGCCAGCCCAGCAGCAGGAAAATTCTCAGAATCGCCATGGTGATCAAATTCCGTGTTTGTTTGGGCCAAAAATCGCCTCGGGTATCGTGTTGGCAGTCACTCGCGCCGGCCGCCACTTAGAAGCTGCGCCCGTCAATCATCAGGATATCAAGACCGCCCAGTTCTATTTCGTCTACGCAACCGAGGTTAAAACGATATTGCCGGGGCCTCTCTACGGCTTCGTGAAACGGGTGAATACCGCAGACCCTGCAAAAGTAGTGATTGACCAGATGGTCGCCGAATTGATAGATGGTGAGAAATTCTGTTCCCTCCAGCGTGACGAGGTCAGCCGGCGCGACATAGTGAGCGGACATTACCGTGCCCTTGCGCCGGCAGATCGAACAATTGCAGCGGCAGCCGCGCGAAATCACATGGCTGCGGAAGCAGAAGCTTACTCTGCGGCAATGGCAATTCCCGGTGTATTTGCGAATGAGCTCTCGGTTTGCTGGCATGGATCGCGGACCGTTCAGGTTGCGGATCGGGAGGGCGCCGCGTCCCGCCATTGAGCCTGGCAGCGACCGCAGCCCGATTCGTTACCGAAGCGCCACTTAGGTGCCGCTCCATACACTATAGCGTCGTCTGTGTAAGACAACAGCCTGAGCCGTGACACGGATGCCCGAATGCGGCCCCAGCACTGGACTGCTTCGATGCCGGCCGGTTCGGATTGCCGTATGCGTGCCGCCCGGCGGCCAATTGGCGAAGTCGGAGCTGCCGCAGAACCGGGTGGCAGACACTGTGATTTTTTTCGACCGCTGGGTTGGGGCGTCCGTCTGCGCTATTCTCGGACCCTGAACAACACCATTGGAGAAAGGATCATGTCTGCAACTGCCACGGCACTATTCGGGCTTGTCATCGTATCGATCGTCCTGACGTTCATGATCGCCGGAATTCGCGCTGCCGCAATGTTCAGCGGCAGGAAAGCCATCAATGATTTCGATCCCGGTGGCGCCGATGTGTCAGCCTTGTCGCGTCGGGTCTGCCGCGCCCACGCCAACTGTTACGAAAACCTTCCGCTCAGCGCGGCGGTGATGTTGTATGCGATTGCGACCGGCCAGACCGGCATTACCGACTCGACATCCATGTGGTTTCTTTACGCGCGGATCGCACAGGCCGGGGTGCATGTTATGTCCACTAGCGCGTTGGCGGTCAATATCCGGTTTGCCCTGTACGTGTTGCAGATGCTGATTCTAATCTGCTGGGTCTATCGCTTCCTCGCGGGGTGAGATCGTCAGTCGCCAGTCGCGCGAACAGGTGCTGGAGGGTTGGGCCCGCGGCATGCCGCGCGCCCGATGCGGCATCGGCTGAGTCGCGTCTGTGACCGACTGCTGACTGGCCATCGGTGGCGGGTTGGCGGCAGTTTGGTCATTTTTTGAGGAGAGAGAACATGAGTCAACCGATTAACCGCCAATGGCTTTTTGCCAACTACCCAAAAGGGCTTTACCAGCCCGGCGATTTCGAGTGGCGGGAAGAACCGCTGCGCGCGCTGGAGGACGGTGAAGTGCTGGTCCACAACATCCTGTTGTCGCTGGATCCGACCAACCGCGCGTGGGGCTTCAAGCACGACACCTATCTTCCGATGATGCAACCCGGAGACGTCATGCGCGGCATCTGTATTGGCGTGATCGAGGGCTCGCGTCACCCCAACTACCATGAAGGCACTTATGTCGGTGGTATGACCGGGTGGCAGGAATATGCCATTTTGCAAGTCGATGACGCCGGCAGATTGCCCGACGCGGGCGTTTTCCCCCGCGATCCGGCGATTCCTTTGTCGACCTACCTCGGTCTGTTTGGCCATATCGGGATGACTGCGTACTACGGACTGTTGCATATCGGCAAACCCAAGGCCGGGGAAACTGTCGTGGTTTCGGCCGCGGCCGGCGCCACCGGATCGCTGGTGGGGCAGATTGCGAAGATCAAGGGCTGTCGTGTCGTCGGCATCGCCGGCGGCCCCGAGAAATGCCAGAGGCTGATTGACGAGTTCGGCTTCGATGCGGTGGTGGACTACAAGAACGAGCCGGTTGCCGAGCGCCTGGCCGAGGTTTGTCCGGATGGGATCGACGTGTACTACGACAACGTCGGTGGTGACATCTCGAATGCTGCACTTGCATTGATCAATCTGCATGCGAGGATCGTACTGGCGGGTCAGATCGCGATGTACAACGACGAGCGCATGCAGAGTCCACGCAATGTCATGAACCTGATCATGCAACGAGCCAGGATGGAGGGATTCGTGGTGATGGATTTCATGGCGGACGAGGCGGCAGCGACCCAGGCGACAATGGAACTCGCCGAATGGTACAAGGAGGGCAAGATCAGGTTCCGGACCCATATCGTGGACGGTCTCGAGAATGCGACCACTGCCGTCAATATGCTATTCGATGGCAGCAACCAGGGAAAATTGATCGTCAGGATCTGCGACGATCCGGGTGGCCCGATCTGAGTCAGGTTTCGTTGCCCCCGCAACTTCGCTCGTGCGCGCCGGCGCGAAACTGCGGCGCGAAAGGCCTAAACCAGCTATCTCGAACCAGGGGCATCCGCCAGGACCGGCGCTGCAGGGGGAATGTTCGCGCGGGTCTGCATGGCCAATTGCGGCCGGCGCGGGCATGATGACGCGCATCATGCATCGTGTGTTTCTGCCACTTGCCTTGCTGGGATCGGCGTTCGCACTGTGGCGACCCGAGGCGTTTACCTGGGCGCGCGGCTACATCCCGTCGCTGCTTGGCCTGATTATGTTCGGAATGGGCATGACGCTGACCGGGCGCGATTTCGCCGCGGTTTTTCGCATGCCGGCGGTCGTGGCGACCGGCCTGGCTGCGCAGTTTGTCGTCATGCCGCTTGCTGCGTTTGTTCTGGCGACGATTTTCGGTTTCGAGCAAGCGCTCCTGGTAGGCATGGTACTGGTCGGGTGTTCGCCCGGCGGGACCGCGTCAAATGTCGTCGCGTACCTCGCCGGAGCAAATGTCGCGTTATCGGTGACGCTGACCGCGTGCGCGACATTGCTGGCGCCGCTGCTGACACCCGCGCTGGTCGGGGTGTATGCCGGCGCAGTCGTTGATGTGCCACTGTGGCCAATGGTTGCTTCGGTTGCCCGCATCGTTTTGTTGCCGGTGCTGTGCGGCATCGCGTTGCGGCATTGGCTCGGCGCCCGGCTGGATCCTCTGCTGCGCGGGTTTCCGTGGGTGGCGATGTTCGCGATCGTCCTGGTGATCGCGATAATCATCGCGTTGAATCGGACGATCGTGCTCGATTTTCCGCTCGCTGTTATGGTGGCGGTCGCGCTCCATAACTTGCTCGGTCTTGCGGCGGGATATCTTTCCGGGCGGCTGCTCGGAGTGGGTGAACGCGAGCGCCGGACGCTCGCGATCGAAGTCGGCATGCAGAATTCGGGTCTGGCGGTGGCGCTCGCATCTCAGTTCTTCGCGCCTCTAAGTGCCTTGCCGGGCGCACTTTTCAGTCTTTGGCACAACGTGTCGGGTGTGCTGCTGGCAAACTGGTGGCGGCGGCGGGCGGGGTCGGACTCAACCGTGCTCGAATCCTGATCGAGGGCTGCGGTTTGTGGAGGGGCCGGAACCACTCTCCGGCAGAACACTGCCAGCTCCGGGCATTGGGCTGTCTGCCGCTGCGTGGAGCCGACACCGCGGTTTTAGATCGATGAGATGGCGTTAACGTCGTCTGCCGCGTTGGCCGGCGTTTTCGCCGAGCTGCCCGCGCGTGGCAGAATTGACGCTCTCTTGGCGTGGATGTCCGACCGTGGAAGCGTTGCGAATCGAATCTGAAATAAAACCTTCGGGGACCTCGAAGAGACTGGGTTCGCGATTGCGCGGACTGGTCGGCAAGGCAATTGCTGATTTCGCCATGATTGGCGAGGGTGATCGGGTCATGGTGTGTTTGTCCGGCGGCAAGGACAGCTACACGATGCTGGATCTGCTCATATCGTTGCAACGCAGCGCGCCGGTGAATTTCGAGATCACGGCGGTAAACCTCGACCAGAAACAACCGGATTACCCGGCCCATGTATTGCCGGAGTATCTCCACGGTCTCGGTGTTTCTTTCCATATTCTCGAGCAGGACACGTACAGTGTCGTCAAACGGGTCATTCCCGAAGGCAAAACGATGTGCAGCCTGTGCTCGCGGTTGCGGCGCGGCTCGTTGTACTCGTTCGCGGCTGAACATGGCTATACCCGTATCGCTCTTGGTCACCACCGCGATGACATCATCGAGACGCTTTTTCTGAACCTGTTCCACGGTGGCAGCATGAAGGCAATGCCGCCAAAACTGCGTTCGGACGATGGCCGGCATGTTGTGATCCGGCCGCTCGCCTACTGCAGCGAACGCGATATCGCGCGTTACGCCAGGGCCCGCCGCTTCCCGATCATCCCGTGCAATTTGTGCGGCAGCCAGGAAAATCTCCAGCGCAAGAAAATAAAACGCATGCTGGCCGAGTGGTCACGCGACCATCCGGGCCGGATCGAATCGATTTTTGCCGCGATTGGCAATGTTGCCCCATCGCAGCTGGCGGATCGCGGGCTTTTCGATTTTGCCGGTCTCGACCGGAACGGGCCCACTACCGGATAAGCCGGTCGCCGCGCGCGCAGGCGCTGATGCGGCTGGCCTAATGAATGACGCCACGAGACAAGTCCTTCCGCCGCCGGCAGCGCAATATTACGCTCGCTCGCCAACCGGGAGAGTCGTTATGAGCAGCAGCATTTTTACGATCGACGAGCGCAGGGTCCTGTGCGCTTACTTCGGCATGACCGCGGCCTCCGATCACGAGGATATCGATGCCTTGATTGGCGATCTCGGGGTTGACGCTGGCCGCTGCGGCGGTGTGCTGACGCCGTTGGCAGTGGCCACCGCACACATCCTGATGCCCGGTCGAGGCACGGGCGAGAGTGGCGATGGGGTCGACCGAAACGTGCTGATGCTGCCACGCCACGCGCTGACGGTTTTCTGGAGCGATCGGATCGTCGGGGCAGACGAGTACAGTCTTATTTGGGTTCCCGGATTTCGCCGCTTCGTGGTCACCGCCACCGGGAGTCCGCGCAACTACGGGTATCCGCTGTTTGCGATAGGCCAATTCGAGCCGACATCGCAACTACGTGATGCGGTGGGTACCGTTTTGCGCGGATGGTGGCGCAGCCAGGGCGCGGCCGGACGAATGCGCTGGCAGGAATGCGAATCCTCTGCGCTGGTGCCGGAATCGCACGCGGTCGGCTGGCGCGAGCTGGCGTGGCTTCGCGGTGCCGAAGTATCAGCGCGTCAGGCGATCTGACAAACGCGTCGAATCCGCGCCCGCGGCGACGACGAATCCGGCTGAGATGAGCAGAAAGATATCTTTTCTGGCACTGTTACTTGTGGCTGGTGGCTGTAGTAAGCACATGGAGGTGCCTGTGGCCGAGACTTACGAGAATGCGCTGGGACGGACGGCGGCGATCCCCGTAGTCGCGCCGGATAGCGAGGCGGAGTCTGCCGCACTAGCGCGGTTTCAGGAATTTCTTTCGGCGATGAGCGCGGATGGAATACGGGCGGATATTCGCGAGGTCTACGCCCAGAATGTGTTCTTCAACGATACCTTGAAAACTGTGGCCGGGGTCGATGCCCTCGAGGAATACCTGCTCGAGACGGTCCAGCGCACGTCGTTCGTGCGCGTGAGATTTGACGACGTCGTGCGTTCCGGGCGCGATTACTACCTGCGCTGGTTCATGGAGTACCAGTCCGACCGGATCAACGGCGGTGCGGTCGTGAGCTCGATCGGGATGTCCCAGATCCGGTTCGACGAGTCGGGTAAGGTCGTTTTGCATCAGGATTACTGGGATTCGACCGGTGGCCTTTTCGAGCATGCCCCGGTCGTCGGATGGGTACTGCGCAAGGTGAAATCGGGTTTATAGCCGCCGCGCCGTGTCCACCCCCGGCGCCGTCGCTTGTAATGCGGCCGTAACAATGCGGTTCTAGCGTGTAACGGATTTGTCATTTGGCCGAGACTATCGGTCCGGAGAAAATCCCATGCGCAGCCTGTTTATTGCGAGCGTGGCGGTCCTGTTTTCAGGCCTCGCCAGTGCCGCCGAGCTCAATGTCGCCCTGTTCAACGTGGAGTCCGATCACTCGGAGAGGCGCACAATCGGCGATCAGATTGCACGTTACTACCGGGATTATGCGATTGATCTGTGGGCATTTGCCGAAGTCTGGGACGAGGACTGGAGCCGCGAGTTCGTCGATGACATTAGCAAGGCGCATGATCGCGCAACCCGTGAGGACATCGAGTTCGAGACGGTTTTTGGCGAGACCGGTGGCGACAACCGGTTACTCATCGTGTACAACCCGGCCAAACTCGAGGTCTTGGCTAGCCAGGAGCTGGCCGGGCTTGATATCCGGCGCTCGAATCCGGCCCCGCTTGCGGTCCATTTCCGTTTGCGCGGAGGGCCCGAGTTCATGTTTGTCGTTACTCGCTTCGACCGTTATCGTGAGGAGGCCCGCGAGCAGGCCGCGGAAGGACTCAACCGCTGGGTAGCCCAGCAAACGCTGCCGGTACTCGCGGTGGGAACCTTCGGCTTCGGCTGGTCGACAAAAGACGACGGCGCGAGCCGCGAGCCGGGCTTTGACAAGCTGATTGCCGGGGGCGCTCTCACCTGGGTCCGGCCTTCGCGAATCGTGCCGACCGAGTGCGGGCCCGAGCGCAACGTCGAAGACTTCATACTCGTGGGTGGCCCTGCGCGCGACTGGCCGATCAAGGTTCGGGTGCTCTCGGACGCGCCCAACTATTGTCCCGACAGCGATCTGACCAGCAGCCACCGCCCTTTGCTGGCGCGGATAGGTTACGAGGATGCGGATGCGGTATTGCCGGTGGTGGAGGCCACACCTTCGACACTGCCTGCCGGCATCCCGTCCGCGGAAAAACAGTTGGATCCGGCCACACGCGAGGAAATTCTCAGGCGAATCGCGGTAATCGAGGCCGAACTGGAGGCCCTGAAATCGTTACTGGGTGTCGAGCCGGTGAGGGAGCCGGCGCGCTAAAGATACGGCTCGGGACAGTAAATGTCGTGCAGGACCTCGATGATCCTGGTTGCCTTGTTGCTGGACAGCGAATAAAAAATGGTCTGTGACTCGCGCCGCGTTTCGACCAGTTCGGCGTGACGCAGTACGGCGAGATGCTGGGACAAGGCGGACTGGCTCATGCCGACGAGTTCGTTGAGCCTGCCTACCGAGAGCTCGCCATCGACGAGTGAGCACAGGATCAGGAGACGCGTGGAATTGCCCAGCGTTTTCAGCAGTTGCGACGCTTCCTTGGCGTGTTCGCGCATTTGCGCGAGTTCGGCCCCGGATAGAGCGGTGGGCGCTTCCGGCATGACTGTCGACATCGCTGTAGTCTCCCCTCGATATTGTCGATATTTTAGCCCGGTCCAGCGGCAATTTCCGGGATTCAGTTCTGAATCATCTGAATTATAATAAATATCAATCATAATCAATGAGTTATTCTTATGTCTGCGGTGCGTTCCCCAGCGCAATCTGGCGTTCGGGGTCACTGATCCAGGCGCTCCAGGAGCCGACGTAGAGGCGGCCCCCGCCGAGTCCGGCCAGGCGCATTGCGAGAAGGCTGTGACAGGCGGTCACTCCCGACCCGCACATCGCGATGGCTGCCGCGGCCTGCCGGCCGTCGAGCTTGTCACGATAGAGCTCGCGCAATTGGCCGGCAGGGCGAAAACGGCCGCTGCCGTCGAGATTCTCGGAAAATGGGACGTTGACGGCGCCGGGAATGTGTCCTGGCTTGCTGTCAATCGGCTCGACTTCGCCCCGGTAGCGTGGTGCCGCGCGCGCATCCAGCACGAGTCCGCCGTCTGCGAGCGCCAGGGCTGTTTCGTTGGTATCGGCGGTCCAGCCGGTCTGGATGCTGGCACGGAAATCAACGGTTTCAGCCCTCCCGATACCGGCCTCCAGCGCGCGGCCGCCGCTGCGCCAGCTGTTCCAGCCACCGTCGAGCAGCGCCACCCGCGCGTGACCCGACCAGCGCAACATCCACCACAACCGGGCGGCAATCGCGCCGCCAGCGTCGTCGTACACTACAACCCGAGTGCGCGGACCGATCCCCCAGTGGCTGACGGTGGCCTGCCAGGTTACCGGGTCGGGTAGAGGATGACGGCCGCGGTCTGCGCCCGGTGGCCCGGCCAGGTCGCGGTCGAGGTGGGCGTACAGGGCCCCGGGGATATGGCTTTCGCGGTAGGCATTTTCGCCGGCGGCGGTGTCGAATAGATCGAAGCGGGCATCGATGACCCGCCATTCCGGGTCGTCCAGATGCCGCGCCAGCGTTTCGCAGCTGACAAGATCGTCCGTTAATGGTGGCAGTTGGTCGATGTGGTTACCCATGTCCCGAATCCAGTGCGCTGAGGTTATGTCATGACATCGCACGGGGTCCGCTCTTATTGCCGTGCCCGCGCCCGGTCGGGTAAATGTTAACCTGCGCGGCGTATTCCGGCGCTCGGCGCGCCGGTGCAGGTGTGTAAACCCGGCAGGGCGGGCAAATGAGCATTTTGCGGGCGAAATCTCTGAACATCGAGTACGACGAATTCGGCGACCGGACGGCGCCGGCGATCCTGTTGATTATGGGGCTCGGAACGCAGATGACCGCGTGGCCCGAGAGTTTGTGCCATGGCCTGGCCGAGCGCGGTTTTCGGGTGATCCGGTTCGACAATCGCGATGTGGGCCTGTCCGATAAGTTTGACGGAGTCAAAGTGCCGGGCTTCGTGCGCTGGAAACTGATGCACATGCTCGGCATCAAGGTCCGGCCGCCATATACGCTTGCGGACATGGCGGATGACGGGTTCGGCGTGCTGGACGCGCTCGGAGTTGCGCGTGCTCACCTGGTGGGTATTTCAATGGGCGGTATGATCGCCCAGATCATGGCGGGAACCCGTCCCGAGCGGGTGCGGTCATTGACCTCTCTTGCCTCGACCAGCGGCGCGCAGGGGCTTCCGGGCCCGGATGCACAGCTGGCCCGGCATATGTTTACCCGTCCGCGCAAAGCCAGCCGGGAATATCTGCTCGACCATACCGTCAAGACCTGGCGCATGATCGGCAGTCCGGCATACCCGGTGTCCGACGAGGAACGGCACAGCAAGGCCAGCGCAGCGCTGGACCGCAGTTTTTACCCGCAGGGTTATCGTCGCCATCTGGCCGCAATCCTCGGTAGCGCTGGCCGCATCGGCTTACTGGGCCGGATCGAGACGCCAACGCTGGTGATCCATGGTGATTGTGACCGGCTGATCCCGCTGGAATGCGGGCGAGACACGGCACGGCGCATCCCCGGTTCGCGGCTCGAAATCATTACCGGCCTGGGTCACGACCTCCCCGAGTCGTTTATGCCGCAATTGGTCGACCTGGTCGCCGCCCACGCGGAAGCGGCGGACCGCCGCGGCGAAACCGCGGGCTCGTCCGGAAAACCGTGAGGTATCGGCCGATCGGGTGACGGCAGGTAACGGCGGCCCGGTCTAAACCGGCTTGTCGGTCACCGCGCCCTCGGAGGCGGAGCCGACAAGGCGCGCATATTTTGCCAGCAAACCGCGCTTTGCATAGGGCGGCGGGGCCGACCACAGTTCGCGCCGGCGCGTCAGTTCGGTGTCAGGAACGGCGAGAGTGATGCTCCGCGCCACCGCGTCGATGCGAATCTCGTCGCCATCTTCTATCAGCGCTATGGGCCCGCCCGCCGCGGCCTCGGGAGCGACATGGCCCACGACGAAGCCGTGGCTGCCCCCCGAGAAACGCCCGTCGGTGATCAGCGCAACGCTGTCACCCAGCCCGCGGCCGATGATCGCGCCGGTTGGCGAAAGCATTTCACGCATCCCCGGACCGCCGCGCGGTCCTTCATAGCGAATGACCACGACATCGCCGGCCGCCACCTTGCCGTCGAGAATGCTTTGCAGGGCCTGTTCCTCGCCATGAAACACTTTTGCATGTCCGGTAAACGACAGGCCCTCCTTGCCGGTGATTTTTGCGACCGCGCCTTCGGGCGCGAGGTTGCCCCGCATCACCACGAGGTGGCTATCGCGCTTGATGGGCTCGGCAATGGGATGGACGATGTCCTGACCATCCGGATACGGACCGACGTTGGCCAGTGACTCAGCGAGAGTGTCGCCGGACACGGTCAGGCAGTCTCCGTGGAGCAACCCGGCATCGAGCAGGGTCTTCATCAGTGGCCGGATACCGCCGATCGCGATCAACGCGGACATCGAGTAGCGACCACTCGGACGCAGATCGGCCAGCACCGGGACGCGCGCACCGATACGATTGAAATCCTCGAGTTCGAGCTCGACACCGGCACTCGACGCAATCGCCAGCAGGTGGAGGACGGCATTGGTCGATCCACCCAGGGCAATCACCGTCGTGATCGCGTTCTCGAAAGCATCGCGGGTCAGGATGTCCGAGGGGCGGATGCCCTTGTCGATCAGCTTGAGGACGGCTTGCCCGGCGCGAAAACTGTCATCGAGCTTGGTGTCCGATATCGCTTCCTGGGCCGAGCTGTTCGGCAGGCTGAGCCCGAGCGCTTCGATGGCGGAGGCCATCGTGTTGGCGGTGTACATGCCGGCGCAGGATCCGGGTCCGGGTATTGCGGTGCGCTCGACTTCGGCCAGCGCTTCATCGCTGATCGATCCCTGGGCATGTGCCCCGACCGCTTCGAAAACCGAGACCACGTCGCGTTCCTTCGCGCCGGGCTGAATCGTCCCGCCATAAACGAAGACCGCCGGCCGGTTGAGGCGGGCGATCGCCATCACGCAGCCGGGCATGTTTTTGTCGCAGCCGCCGATTGCGACGAGTCCATCCATGCCTTCGGCACCGACTACCGCTTCGATTGAATCCGCGATGACCTCGCGCGATACCAGTGAATAGCGCATGCCCGGCGATCCCATCGAGATCCCATCGGAAACCGTGATGGTGTTGAACACGATGCTCTTGCCGCCCGCCGCGTCAGCGCCTTCGGCCGCGCGCTCGGCGAGCTTGTCGATATGCATATTGCAGGGAGTAACCATGCTCCAGGTCGACGCGATGGCGATTTGCGGCTTGGCGAAATCGGCATCACTGAATCCCACCGCGCGCAGCATTGCGCGGCTCGGCGCCCGTTCCGGGCCGTCGACGACGACGCTGGAAAATGGCCTTTTATCGGTGTCTTTGTTCATCTGGGTTCGTTATCCGGCGGTTCCGGCCGGTCGCGGCCGGCGTGGAGAATACGGGTTCTGGTGCGGCGGCAGGGCCATTACTGTTGCAGGGTTATCAGGGCCAGAGCCGTGCGATGCAGCGGTTTTGGCCGCTGTTGACATCCGTGTGCAGTTGCAACAATATCGGTCGGCATGTCGATTGCCAATAGGAAATACGCGTTTCCGACGCATGGTCTGGCCGGGTTCGCGTGGATGCCCGCCGACACGCTTGGCCTCTCCCTCATTCTCCTTGGCACCGCGGGGTGAAGGAATCGGGCTTGTAACTAAATACGATCTCCAGAACCCCGCACCGACGCCAGGTCGCTGCGGGGTTTTTCGTTAAAGGACACAACGCATTCACATTTGAACCCAACTGAACACACAGGAGTCGCGCATGAACCTCTACACCGAAAAGGATGTCGATCCGCAGGCGCTCAAGGGCGCTCGAATCGCCGTGCTGGGCTATGGCAGCCAGGGACGCGCTCACGCGCTAAATCTTGCCGATAGCGGTTTCGACGTAGTCGTGGGTGTCCGCGAGGGCGGCAAGGGCTGGAACAAAGCGACGGCAGACGGGTTGCAGTGCGCCGAGCCGGCCGCGGCGGTCAAGGGCGCCGACCTGGTAGCCATGCTGGTTCCCGACATGGCACAGCCCGAGGTTTTCTCCGCGGTTGTCGGCAACATGCGCGCGGATGCAGCACTGCTTTTCGCCCACGGATTTAATATCCACTACGGCCAGATCACGCCACCCGAGGGGATGGATGTGATCCTCGTGGCGCCAAAGGGACCGGGTGACCTGGTGCGGCGCCAGTACGAACAGGGCCGCGGCGTACCTTGCCTGATGGCGGTGGCGCAGGATGCCAGCGGTAGCGCGTCGGCCAAGGCACTGGCGTTACGCCCATGGCATCGGCGGAACCCGCGGCGGGGTGATGGAGACCACTTTCAAGGAAGAAACCGAAACCGACTTGTTCGGTGAGCAGGCGGTACTGTGCGGTGGCGCAACCGAACTCGTCGTCCGAGGTTTCGAAACGCTGGTCGATGCCGGTTATCAGCCCGAAGTCGCTTACTTCGAATGCATGCACGAACTCAAGCTGATCGTGGATCTCCTGCACGAGGGCGGGATTCGCAAGATGCACGAGTTTATCAGTGAGACTGCAACCTATGGCGATCTGACCCGCGGCAAGCGGGTCGTCGACGAGTCTGCTGCCGAACGCATGCGTGAAGTGCTGCAGGAGATCCAGGACGGGACGTTTGCGCGCCAGTGGATAGACGAGAACGCGAAAGGTCTTCCCGAGTACAAGAAAATGCTGCAGGCCGATTTCGATCATCAGATCGAAACGGTGGGCGAGCGCCTGCGTTCGCGCATGTCGTGGCTGAACGAGGATAGCGATAAGGGTAAGAAGTCGTCCGCGGCAGCCTGAGGCTGTTTGAGGGCGGCGCGGGGTAACCGAGATACCGCAGAGGAACATGACAAATGACTGACCAGGAACGGGTGAAGATCTTCGATACCACGTTGCGTGACGGCGAGCAGTCGCCGGGTTGCAGCATGAATCTTGGAGAGAAGCTTCGTATCGGCCAGGCGCTCGCGGATCTTGGTGTGGACATTATCGAGGCCGGTTTTCCGGCCGCATCCCCCGGCGATTTCGAAGCCGTGCAGGCGCTGGCCGAAACCATCAAGGGTCCGGTTATCTGCGGTCTCGCGCGCTGTAATACCGCTGATATCGAGGCGACCGCGCGGGCGATTCAGGGCGCCGACAAGAGCCGGATTCACGTTTTCGTCGCGACCAGTGCGATTCACCGCGAACACAAACTGCAGATGGCCAAGGAAGAGATTATCCGCTCTGCGGTCGAGGGAGTGAGTCAGGCCCGCGCCTTTTGTGACGACGTTGAGTTCTCGCCCGAGGATGCCTCGCGAACCGAGCCGGAGTTCCTGGCCGAAGTCGTCGCCGCGGCGATCGAGGCCGGCGCGACGACGATCAATATCCCGGATACGGTGGGGTACACCGTGCCAGGTGAGTTCCTGGATCTGTTCCGCTTCCTGAAGTCCAGCGTGGCCGGTATCGACGAGGTGACACTGTCGGTTCATTGCCACGATGATCTCGGTATGGCAGTTGCCAACAGTCTGGCTGCGGTCGAGGGCGGCGCGCGCCAGGTCGAATGCACAATAAACGGTATCGGTGAGCGTGCCGGCAACTGTTCGCTCGAAGAACTGGTGATGGCGTTACGCACGCGCGAGTCCTGGTTTGGTCTGAGTACCGGAATCAAATCCGAGAGGCTTTACCCGACCTGCCGGCTCGTCTCGACGATTACCGGCATGCCGATACCGCGCAACAAGGCGATTGTTGGCGGCAACGCGTTCGCCCATGAGTCCGGAATCCACCAGCACGGCATGCTGCGCAACTCCGCCACCTACGAAATCATGCGGCCGCAGGATGTCGGTATCAATCGCAGTAACCTGGTGCTGGGCAAGCACAGCGGACGGCATGCGTTTCGTGACCGCATCAACGAACTCGGTTTTGTCCTTGACGACGTTGAACTGAACCGGGCGTTTGCCGAGTTCAAGAGGCTCGCCGACCAGAAAAAGGAAGTATTCGACTCCGATATCGAGTCGATCGTGCTGCATGCCGAAATCGAAAGGCCGGGACCCTGGAGTATCACCGACCTCCGTATTGCGAGCGGCAACGGCGCGTTTGCATCGGCTGCGCTCGGGCTGACCCATAGCGACGGGCGCAACGTGCGTGAGGCTGGTGTTGGTGACGGACCCATCGATGCCGCGTTCCAGGCGATCGAACGGGCGACCGGGATAGACGTAACGCTTCTCGATTTCGAAGTACGCAGCGTGTCGGTTGGCGAGGACGCGCAGGGCGAAGTGGCGGTACTGGTTCGCTGTGATGATCGCGACTACCGTGGCCACGGTATCAGCACCGATATCACCGAAGCCGGTGCACGCGCCTTCCTCGATGTCATCAATCGGATACTGCGTGCACGTGAGCGCAACGCGTTAGCGGGCGAGACTACCGCCAGCCTTGCCGCCGGTTCGATCTGAGCACGGCGGAAAATGATGTCGCGGAGTGGGATGGTCGCAGTTTTGCCCGGAGACGGAATCGGCCCGGAAGTTATACAGCAGGCGGAACGGGTGTTGCGCACAGTCGCCGCGCAGGCGGGTCACTCGCTGACATTCGAACACGGTCTGATCGGCGGTGCCGCGATCGACGCCGAGGGCAGTTCGATGCCGCAGCAAACGGTAGCCCTGTGCAGCCAGGCCGACGCGATTCTGCTGGGTGCTGTCGGCGGACCAAAGTGGTCCGACCCGCAAGCGCTGGTAAGGCCGGAGCAAGGCTTGCTGGCGCTACGCAAGAAATTCGGCCTGTTCGCCAATCTGCGACCGGTCTGTCCGAATCCGCGACTCAACGATGCCTCGCCGATAAAGCCGGAATATCTCGACGGTGTCGATCTTCTTGTCGTACGTGAGCTGACCGGAGGCATCTATTTTGGCGACAAGGAACGCGGCGAGGCCCATGCCAGCGACACCTGTCGTTATGGTCTCCATGAAATCGAGCGTGTGGTGCGGCTCGCAGGCCACCTCGCACAGCGGCGCCGCGGCAAACTGACATCGGTCGACAAGGCCAATGTTCTGGAGACGTCGCGATTATGGCGTGCAACTGTCGATCGCATCTGTGGCAAGGAATTTCCCGAACTCGAGCTCGAGCATCTGCTGGTTGATGCGGCGACGATGCATTTGCTTACGCGTCCGCGCGATTTCGACGTGATCGTTACCGAGAACATGTTCGGCGATATTCTCACCGATGAGGCCTCGGTCCTGGCCGGCTCGCTGGGGCTGCTGCCGTCGGCATCGCTGGCGCAAGCGGATGGCGAGCTGGCTTTCGGGCTGTTCGAACCGATACATGGCTCCGCGCCCGATATCGCCGGTCATGGTATCGCCAATCCGTATGGCGCGATTTTGAGCGGCGCGATGTTGCTGCGCCATTCGCTCGGCCTCGACGCCGAGGCGGAGCGAGTCGAAGCCGCGGTCGATTCGGCGATCGCTGCCGGTGCGCTGACCCGCGACCTTGTCGGCGCAAGCGGGGTTTCCACCGTCGAGGTCGGCGACGCGGTGATCGCTGCGCTGTGACATCCCCACCGAGCGGCTGTTGGGCTGGCGCACACACCAGCCTGCCGCTGTCACTGCGTTTGCGCGGGTCGGCCGCTCAGGTATTTTCGTCCTCGGGCACATCGGAAGTCCCGTCTACGCCGAGTAATTCGATCGCGTAGTGCAGCGCCTCGGCGCGGCTCGGATAGCGCTCGATCTCGCGAATGAGATCGAGAATGCCGAGCCGGGCAAAGGTTCGAGCAACCGGTGTTTTCAAACCGACCAGAATCACGATGTGATCGCGTTTGCGCGAGTTGAGGATGATGTTCTCGAGCGCCAGCGTCGCACTGGAGTCGACCTCCGGCACATCAGTGAGATCGAGCAGAACGCAGTCGTAGTTCTGGTAACCGGAGATCCGCCTGTGCAGCCGGTTGGCCGCGCCAAAACTGATCGGGCCGGAAAACCGGATCAGTATCGCGCGGTCCTTCAGGCGCTCGATCATCGCGCTTTCCTCGGGAGCCAGTCCGGGTTCGCCGAGGGGATTGTCGACCGCATGCACGGACTCGAGCTGCAGATCGGCCATGCGCTTGACGAACATCAGGCTTGCGAGAACGAAGCCGACCGCGGCGGCAAATATCAGATTGAAAACGATGGTCAGCACCATCACGGTAAACATCAGAACCACGCCGCTGCGCGGCGCGGTCCGGACTCGCTTAAGATAACGCCAGTCAATCGTGTCGAGCGCGATCTTGATCAGGATGCCCGCGACCACGGCATCGGGGATTGCTGAGAAAAACGAGCCGAACGCGATAACCAGGAGCAGCATCGTCGCGGCGCAAATCACTGCCGACCAGCGAGTCCGGCCGCCTGCCGCCACGTTTGTCATGGTCCGCAATGTGGCGCCGGCGCCGGCTATCCCGCCGGCAAATCCGGCGACCAGGTTGCCGATACCCTGGCCGATCAGCTCGCGTTCAGAATCGTGAAAGGTGTTGGTCGCATGATCTGCCGCCATTGACGCCAGAATGCTGTCGATCGAGCCGAGCAGCGCAATCGACAATGCGGAGACGAACATCGTGCTGGCGTCGGCAACGCTGAAGACCGGGATCTGCCAGTCAGGTAATCCGTTGCCCACCGAATTCAGCGTCGGCGCATCGGTCAGCCAGAAAACGCTGGTGAGCGTGCCGATCGTCAGCGCAAGCAGGGCCGGCGGGAACCGGCTCGCAAGCGCTTTTGGACTCAACAGTGTGATTGCCAGCGCGCCGAGGCCGAGGATCAGGGTGTCGCTGCGCAGCGTCTCGATATATTCCGGGATTTTCAGAAGCGCGGTCGTGGGATGCATCTGGGTTGGCAGACCGAACAGCGGTGCCAGCGACATCAGGATGATCGTGCAGCCGATACCACTGGCCCAGCCGGACATCACCGGGTAGGGCAGCAACGTGATATAGCGGCCCATTTTCAACGTGCCGAAAAGCACCTGCAGCAGACCCGACAGCATTACCACGGTGAAGGCCTTGCCCGGTTCCCCGGCAAACTGCGAATACAGAGCTACCATGACCAGGGCGGTTGGGCCTGTCGGTCCGGCGATCTGCACCGCTGTTCCGCCAAAAAGGGCCGCACCGAGGCCGACGCAGGCAGCGGAGTAGAAGCCCGCGACCGGTCCGGCGCCGGAGAGTTGGCCAAACGCCAGCGCAAGAGGCAGCGACAACACCATTGCCGAGAGGCCACCGGCCACATCGCCCGACAGAATCGTGGGTGGTTGCAGTGCCCGCATCATCCTTCGTGTTTCCGCTATTTCCTGTCGCAGTCGGGTCGGTGTGGCGTGCTGTTTCGCGCGCGATAATCTGGCCGCGCCGGCATGGAGAGCTTTATCTTTCTGGACCGAGTTTGCAATCGTGCTGATTCGATCGGCACACTGCCGCCTTGGGCCGTACTCGAAAACCGGAGAGAGCATGTCCGAAAGCGATGCCAGGGGTCTCAGTGACGCCGCCTATGTGGAGCTGAAAGAGGGCGAAACGTATCAGCCGTATATTGCTGCGAGCGAGAGCCCTGCCGAATTCACGCTTCGCGCAATTGGCCTCGGCGTGTTGTTCGGGATAATTTTCGGCGCCGCCAATGCCTACCTCGGTTTGCGTGCGGGCCTTACGATCAGCACATCCATACCGGTGGCGGTGATGACCGTCGCCGTGTTCCGGATCCTCGCGGCCAGTGGCCGGCGCGGTACGCTGCTCGAAACCAATCTATCCCAGACCACCGGTTCGGCATCGAGTTCACTTGCCAGCGGCGTGATATTCACGCTGCCGGCTCTGTTCATGTGGGGCCTGCCGCCGACACTGGCACAGATGAGCCTGCTCGCGATGTGCGGTGGCCTGCTCGGTATCCTGTTCATGGTGCCGCTGCGCCGTTATCTGATCGAGCGCGAGCACGGCCGGCTGCCCTATCCGGAGGGTACCGCCTGCGCCGAAGTGCTTGTTGCCAACGAGATCGGCGGCAGCAAGGCACGTTTCGTTTTTTACGGACTCGGCGTCGGCGCGTTTTTCAAACTCCTGACTTCATGGATAAAGATCATTCCGGGCGATGTTCACACCAAGGTGCCGTTTCTGAAAAAAGGCGAACTCGGAATGGACATCTCCGCGGCGCTGTTTGGCGTCGGCTACATTCTCGGGCCGCGAATTGCGAGCGTAATGGTCGGCGGCGGCTTGTTGGCCTGGCTGGTGATTATTCCCGGTATCGCCATCTGGGGCGACGCCAGGCCCGACCCGCTTTACCCGGAGACCGCGCAACTGATCCGCGATATGTCGCCGTCCAGCATCTGGACGCGTTATGTGCGCTATATCGGTGCGGGCGCGGTCGCGGCGGCCGGCATCATGACGTTGATCCGCTCTATCCCGGTAATGATAGAGAGTTTCCGTGTCGGCGCGGGCCAGATTGCCGGTCAGGTCGGGGGCGCTGCGCGCCCCGAGGCGACATTGCGCACCGAACGCGATCTGCCGCTGAAATTTGTCGGCTTTGGAGTGCTGTTCATCGCCCTGGTGCTGGCGCTTTCGCCGGCTGCGTTTGGTGTGCTCGGCGGCGTCGGGGCGCGAGTCGTGGCCGCGGTCTGCGTGGTGGTGTTTGCGTTTCTGTTCGTTACGGTGGCGTCGCGCATCGTCGGCCTGGTCGGCGTAACGTCGAACCCGACCAGCGGTATGACTATTGCGACGCTGCTGGGTACTGCGGGGATCTTTCTCGCGCTTGGCTGGACCGACATTTCCGGCAAGGTAGCGGCGATCACGGTGGGTTGTGTCGTGGCGATCGCCGCTTCCATCTCGGGTGATACTTCCCAGGATCTCAAGACCGGCTTCCTGGTCGGGGCGACGCCGCGCTACCAGCAGACCGCGGAACTGATCGGCGTGCTGACTTCCGGCGTATTCGTGTGTCTCGCCGTGATGTTGCTGGCCGATACGTTCGGGTTTGGCAGCGAAGAGCTGCCGGCGCCCCAGGCGACGCTGATGAAGCTGGTCATCGATGGGGTGCTGGATCAGTCACTGCCGTGGGGGTTGGTGGCGATGGGCGTAACGATTGCGGTGGCCTGCGAGCTGCTCAGGATCCCGTCCCTGCCTTTTGCTGTTGGCGTCTACCTTCCCGTTGCGACAATGACGCCGATCTTTGTCGGCGGCATGCTGCGCCACTGGCTGGAGCGGCGTGCGGCAAATGCCGCAGCGCGGGCGGAACGGCGCGAACAGGGCGTGTTGCTCGCTTCCGGTTTTGTCGGAGGGGAGGGCTTGCTCGGAGTCGGTATCGCCGCCGCGGCTTTTATTCAGGGACGCAAGCCTGAGGGATTCGGTACCGGATGGGCCGGCTCGGAGATAGGCGCGATGCTGGCCGGTTTAGCGGCGTTTGTCGCTCTGTGGGTGTGGTTCGTGCGGATGGCGACCCGTAACGCCTGAGCGCGGTCCCCGGTCCGATTTTCCACGCCGGGCGTGGCTAGTGGAGGTTGGCGCGATTGCCGATTTCCGGCATCGGCTGGAACAAAGCATAGTCGAGCGCCGAAATCAGGGTATCGGTGTCCTGTACACCGGCAACCGCGACGCGTGCGTTGAATATGTAGTGCGGGGCGGCGAACACACCCTGCAGGCGATGATTCGTATCCATTGCCTGTACGGTCATGTTGTTTTCATCGCCTCTTAGCAGGGCATCAGTCCTGGCAAAATCGAGACCGCTCGCCGCGGCAAGCCCGGCCAGCGTCTCGCGATCGCCGATATTGAGACCTTGGGCGAAGACCGCACGGAAAAGCCGGTCGACGAAATCAACATGTTTGTCCTGGTCCTGGGCCAGCAAAACGAGCCGGTGCGCATCGAGTGTGCTCGGAACCTGGCTGATACGGGCGAAATCGAAAATGATTCCCGATTCGCGGCCCAGTTCGGTGATCTGCGCGAGCGCCGGCTCCACCTGGTCGCGGCTGCCAAAGCGGCGCATCAGAAACGAGTCGAAGTCGATCCCCCAGTGCGGGATATCCGGGTGGATCTGAAACGGCAGCCAACGAATAACGTGCGGCTGCCCGGTTTCCAGTTGCGCCAGTGCCTGTCTCAGCCGGGTAAAGCCGAGATAACTGAACGGACAGGCCAGATCACCGGCAAATTCAACATGCAGCGCGTCGGTGGCGGTCAGTTCCACGGCGTTGGTCAGACTGTTGCGCAGACGAATTTCCATAGGGACTGAGTTTGAGGCAAAAGCCGTGTTTGCAAGCAGCGCACAGTTCACAAAACCGGCATTATGTGAATAGAGTGATAAATATGGTTCAGTACGACCTTATTTAAAAATTTCCGGAGATTAGCCCAGCAGGAAGAGGGTGGCCAGACCGAGAAATATCAGGAATCCCATGCTGTCGGTGGTAAAGGTCAGCAGCACGCTCGAACCATATGCGGGGTCGCGCCCGAGGCGGTCGAGCAACAGCGGGACACCGGTCCCCACCACTGCGGCGACGACCAGGTTGAGGAGTGTCGCCGCACCCATGACCGCGGCCAGGCCGGGATCCCGGTAGAGGAGGTAGGTAATTGCCGCCATCACGCTGCCCCAGAGAATACCGTTGATCGCGGCGATTCCGATTTCCTTGACCGCAAGGTAACGAATGTTGCCGGCGCCGAGCATGCCTGTCGCGAGGCCACGCACGATCAGCGCGACTGTCTGGTTGCCGGTATTGCCGCCGATGCTGGCGACGATCGGCATAAGCGTCGCGAGTGCAACGAGTTTTTCGATCGAGCCCTCGAAAAGCCCGATTACTCTTGATGCGATCAGCGCCGTGGCCAGGTTCAGCCCGAGCCACAGCCAGCGCCGCCGCGCGCTGGTCCACACCGGGCCGTACAGGTCCTCGTCCGCGCGCAATCCCTCGCGCAGAAACGCGTCCTCCTCGGCTTCCTCGCGGACGTAGTCCATCACGTCATCGACGGTCAGGCGGCCAATCAGGCGGCCGCGTTCATCGACCACCGGCGCACTGACCAGGTCGTATCGCTCGAACGCCTGCGCAGCAGTTGCGACACGGTCGCCAGGCTCGAACGCGATGACATCGGCCACAACGGCTTCGCCGATCGGACTGCGCGGACGATGCAGCAGAAGCCGGGTCAGTGGCAACTCGCCAAGCAAGCGGTGTCTTTCGTCCACGATGAACAACTTATCGGTCTGGTCAGGGAATTCGCCTTCCCTGCGCAGCATTTTCAGGATGCTTTTGAATGACGCTGTGGCCGGTGCGACCAGCACATCCGGACTCATCATTGAGCCGACCGTATGTTCCGGATAGGTGATCGAGGCGCGCAACCAGCTGCGTTCGCCCGCATCGCGTTTGCCCAGCACGTGGTCGAGGACGTCGCCCGGCAGCAGGTCAGCGAGCTGCGACAGATCGCCGACTTCCAGCGGCATACAGATGGCCTTGAGTCGTTCGTCCGTCGTTGCGCCAATCAGTGTTTCCGCGACACCGTCTGCCACCTGCCACAAGACATCGCCGGCGCGCAGGTCGGCGAGCTGGCGCCAGACAAAAAGTCGCTCGTCCAGCGGTAGCGTTTCGAGCAGTTCTGCAATATCGGCGTTGTGCAGTCTGTCCAGCTTGTTCGATAAGTCGGCCAGGGTTTGCCGGGCGACGAGATCGCTGACGAGTTTGCGGCGGCTCGTGTCCGGCGCGACCGATAATCTCTCCAGCAGGTCGCGGCGGCCAAGCAGCTCCCTGATCGGCCGCAGCTTCTGTTGCAGATGCCGTTTGCTGGCTGCGGTTTCGCGCACTGGAAACTCCCGACTGCAATCGCGGATTGCTAGCGGGTTGCCACCATCGCCTGCGGCGCGCTATTCGTCGCCGGGCTCGGCGGTCTCCTGCTTTCTCCTCCGCCGACGGCGGCCTTTCGCGGGCTGTTGCTCTTCGACGAATTCAAGTCCGAGCTGAAACGCAGCCTCCGTCAACTGCATGACCTTGTTGAACATTTCATCCGACAGGTCACGGGCGTCGTCGTGGCGCCGCAAAATGTTGACGAATTTGCGTTCCCTTTCGAACTGCTTGGCAAGACGGCTTGCGCCCCAGCTCTCACCGAGTTGCTCGATACGCGGGTTATAGGTGCGGGCAAAGCGAATGATGAACGGCAATGGATCGTGACGAGCCACCAGCGCGGAAATGCGCAGTATCAGATCGAAAGACAATGTCGCCGTGCCATTTTCCACCGCCTCCAGCAACGACGTGTCGGCGAGCTGCAACGCATCGGCGAGATCCTTCAATGTCAGTCCGGTCGTCTCGCGAATGTCGTGCAGATAAGACCCGGCTTCTTTCATTGCCTCGAGTTGCTCGGGGCTCATGACATTGGACGCGCGACCCAGCAACAACGAGGAGCCGACCCGGAAAGGACCCTCTCCTGTGCGCAACGCAAGTTGCAGCGCATTACTGGTCAGGTCGCCGGTGATTTCCCTGGCCTTTTTCAGCCACGGTGAGTTCGCGAGGTCGAACAACATTCCGGGCTCTTCAGACGGCGCTGCCGCTTCCGCCGGCTGCGCATCGACCGGCACCTCGGGAGCCGCGGTCTGTTTCCGCTTTTTGCTGACGCGGCGCTTTTTCTTGGCGCGTGGCCCGCTCTTTTTCTTTCCAGTAGACCCCGTCATCACGAGCCTCCATGCGGTCGTATCGAGACGGCCATGCTAGGCCAAGCTCCGCGCAAAGGCCAGAGCGGACTGGCGGATTCGCTCCCCTCGCGGGGCTGTGCGCAGCCGCCGGGAGCAGCGCTAATGCTGCCTGAGTGGCGTGCAGGAGTCGGCGTCAATGGATGCGAGCGGGGTCGTGCGGCCGAATTCACTACCGTCGTCGTGGCGTAAGTTCGCCGCTGCGCACAGGCGCCGATGGCATTGGCCCTCCACCCCGCGGGGAGTGGTTGACGCGCTGGCCAGGACGAGATTTTCACCGGCTCGCGCTGGCCGGGCATGGCGTTCGCCTCAGTCCGCGGTCTTCCCGCGGCCGGCCGCTGCTGCTTCGTTGTTACCGCGGGTTTGGATCAGAATCAGCGCGGTCAGGATCAGCACGAGGCACGGAGCTGCGGCAAGCTGTACGCCCTGCCAGCCCCACGCGTGAAGGACGCTGCCGGCCGCAAACGACCCTGCGGCAGATGCCGAGAAAACGGCGAAATCGTTGGCAGCCTGAACCTTGAATCTTTCTCCGCGGCTGTAGCAGCCGGTCAGCATCGTGGTGCCGGCAACGAACAGGAGATTCCAGCCGATACCGAGCATGACGAGCGCGCCCCAGTAGTCATGAATACCGCGTCCGGCAAGCCCGAGGGCGATGCAGCCGAGGTTCGCGGCGATTCCGCTCAGCATCATCCGTCGTGGTCCAAATCGTCGGATCAATGCGCCGCTGAAAAACGATGGCAGGTACATCGCCAGGACATGGCTCTGAATCACCCAGGCCGTGTCGTCGAGACTGTGGCCATCGTGAACGTGCATGCTTATCGGGGTGGCGGTCATGATAAAGCTCATTACACCGTAGCCGACCGCGGCGCTGATCACCGCGACCAGGAAGCGCGGCTGCGCCATGATCATCCTAAGCGGTCGCGCGGGCTCGCCATGGGTTTCTGGCGAATGGTCTGGCGGGGCTGCAAATTGCACCAGTATTGCCGCGCCGAGCGCGAGCAGACTGACGACCACGAACGATGCCGAGTAGCGGCTCGCCTCGATCCAGCCGGCGCTGCGCGTTGCAAGGCCGGGCGCCACCAGGGCTGCCAGAAGCGTGCCCAGCAACACAACGGAAATCGCCTGGCTGACCCGCGCCGGAACCACACTTTCGGCTGCGGCGAAACGGTAGTGCTGAGCAAACGCCATATGCGCGCCGATAGCGAATCCGGCGATACAGAAAACGGCAAAATTGGCCGCCGAGATAGCTGCGGCAGCCAGCAGCCCCGCTGCCGCGGCAATCATCGCTCCCACGACAAAAGCCCGGCGACGCCCGAGGCGCTGCATCAACATCGCTGCGGGAATCGTAGTCATGGCGGTACCGACGATGCCGCAGGAAACCGGCAATGTTGCCAGGCTCGCACTCGGTGCCATTGCCGCGCCGATGATCCCGCCCAGAAGGCCAAGAAAAAGCGTGCACGAGACCGACAACGACTGGCACATAGCAAGCACGTAGACATTGGCGGGGATTCGGTGGTCTCGGGCCATCGCGGGTGTGGACGTCCTGGCTGTAGCCGAGTGGCTGCCGCTGCTGTAAGTTCTGGATGGGTGAGCTTACCGCAGCGGTAACACACACGCCCGCAACGCGAGGGAATGACAATGACGGACTGGCCACTGAATCTGGCAGGATTCGAAAGCGCAGCGCGCGAACGCTTGCCGCAGATGGTCTATGACTATTACGCCGGCGGCGCTCTGGACGAAATCACGCTGCGCGCGAACCGCGATGCTTACGAGCAGATTGCGCTGCGTTACCGGGTGCTGGTGGACGTCAGCCGGCGCAGTCTCGCCACAAGTATCCTGGGCCGCACCCTCGATACGCCGATTCTGTTTGCGCCGACCGCATTTCACCGGCTTGCTTGCGAGGACGGTGAGATGGCGACCGTCCGCGCGGCGAAGGAACTCGGTACGTTGATGGTGTTGTCGAGCCTGTCGACGGTGCCCATGGAAGAGGTGATCGCTGAGTACCAGCATGTCTGGTTTCAGCTCTACGTTTATCGCGATCGCGGCCTGACCCGTGAGCTGGTCGCGCGCGCCGAGGCGGCGGGTGCCGCCGCCATCGTGTTGACGGTCGACGCGCAGATTTGGGGCCGCCGCGAACGTGACGTCCGCAACCAGTTTCATCTGCCGCAAGGAATCAGTGTCGCCAACGCGTTACCGGGCGGGTACGGAGACATGCCGCAAAAACAGGGCGACTCGGGTCTCGCCGCCTACGTCAATACGCTGTTCGACCCGGCGCTGAGCTGGGACGATGTGGCGTGGCTCAAAAGCGTGACGAAGCTGCCGGTATTGTTGAAGGGCATCGTGCATCCGGCCGACGCCCGGCTTGCAATCGAGTTCGGTGCCGACGGAGTCATGGTGTCCAATCACGGTGGTCGCCAGCTCGATACGGCCTGCGCAACGATCCGGGCCTTGCCGGAGGTTGTCGCGGCGGTCGACGGCAGGGCGCCGGTGTTTGTAGATGGCGGTATCCGCCGCGGGACCGACGTAATCAAGGCGCTGGCCTACGGTGCAGCGGCAGTGCTGGTCGGGCGGCCGGTATTGTGGGGCCTGGCCGTCGGCGGCGGCGACGGAATCGTCGCGGCAATCCGCTCGTTGCAACACGAACTCGATGTTGCGCTGGCGTTGTGCGGCGCTGCTACACCGGAACAGGTAACAGCGGATATCCTGGCGCCCCCGGCAAACGGATCCTAGGGTCCGCTGTTCTCGACGACGCGCCCCGCTTTCTGGTGACATGACCCGCATGCTGTCAGCACGTCACCGAACACCTGCGCTTTCTTTTCCACGGTGTCCGCAACAAAACCCATGGCCGCGCGCGCGTGCACGGTCCGCGCGAGCTCCTCGAGCGCATTGCCCTCGCTGGTGCCATCGACACTGTCATGCGCCGCGAGCGGCACATCCGCGAGCATGCCCACACCGTCGTCCCAGGCACTGGCGGATGGGCCGAGCAGGCCCTCCCACATTCTCTCGAGTGCCCACTGATGGCGCTGCATGTGTGCTTGTACCGTTTCCTCATCCGGCGGCTCCACGCTGCTGCCGAACTGGTCGGCGATGCCGTTCTGCAAATGGCAATCGCCACACGCCACGGCCATCGTAGCGGTGGCGTAGCTCGCGTCCTCAAGCCCGCGCGCCGCCAGCACCTCGAGTGCGGAGACGCGTACGGAATCGAGATAACGTTCCCATGCGGGCGGGAGGTCGGCGAACGGCGCATGCTCGGCCAGCCATGTGGCGGGCTCGCGTGCCGCCTCGAGATCGCCGATCACGAGAGCTTCGCGAACCTCGGTGACCTTGTTGAAGTGCTCCTGCATGTGCGACGACACATCGTCATTGGCCGTCTCGGATGGGTCAGAATCACCGCACGCGGCAAGTGCCAGCGCGAGGAAAGAAATGCAAGTCGATACGGCCAGGCGCATGAAATTTCTCCTGATTACGATTTCACGAGCTGTTGCTGCCTATTTCGTAGCATGGCAGACAGCAGGGGGTCAATCAGCAATGACGCGGATACGAACAGAGGCTGGCGTAACCGGGTCGTAAAAAAACACGGGGCCGCACGGTCGTACCCGGCGGCCCCTTTCCGAACCCTCCGTGGAGGGTATGGAGATCGGAATCGAACTATTTACCGAATCGATAGCCGACCATCACACTGAAAACGAACGGGTCGATTTCGACGTCGCCGATATCCTCACCGTTTACTTCTGCATCGGGCTCGATCGAGATATAGCGAAAATCGATATTGCCGACCCAGCGCTCGGTAAAGGCGATATCGAAGCCGAGCTGATACGCGATGCCCCAGGAGTCGTCGAGGTCGAGATCGGCGCCGGACAACGGACCTTTGGTATCCTCATCGAAGAAATAAGTGTAGTTGACGCCAAGACCGACATACGGCTGGACCGCGCCGTCGGGAATGAAGTGATACTGCACCGACAGGGTCGGCGGCAGGTGCTTGGTCGAGGCGACATCGGGTTTCGACGGATCGACCCGATTTCGCAGGCTGATGTCGTGTTCGAACGGATACGCCGCCAGCAAGTCCAACGCCCAGTGCTCGGTATAAAACCAGGTCGCGGTCAGGCCAAGGCTCCAGGCGTCATCGACATCGACGATGTCGTTGTTGTTCTGTTTCGGGTCAACCCAGGTGGCGCCCGCCCGGATGACAAAATCACCTTTGTCGTGTGCAAATGCCGGTGCCCCGGTCAGAAGCGCCACTAATGCGGCGGAAACAATAATTGCGCGTTGCATGGTCATTCTCCTCATGATTGCGATTCTCGCAGAATTAAGACTGCCCTCCCCCTGAAGCGTCGGTACCCGCGAGGCCCGCGCTCAACGACGAAATTCTCCCACTTATCGGCGTCCCGGAGTGTACGTAGTTGTGCGGATCGGGCTAAGGTGATGCCGAAAAAACCGCCGGAGCCAGATCGACGCAATGGGCCTGATTCGTTATCTCTTGCAGATGCGTCTGCTCGCTATCGCAGCGGCGGGTGCATTCCTTACGGTCGCACTCTGGAACCTTGGCCTGTGGCTGGCAGGGACACATGTTGCGATGGCTTGGCTGCTGCTTCCGGGATGGCTAATGCTCGGGTTCGGGTTGCTGGTGTACGGTTTCGCGATCGTCGAAACAAGTGCGCTCGGGCAGTCGCTGGCGCCGGAGTTCGATGCCTCACTGATCGTCAATCAACACCGCAACCCGGCATTCAGGTTCTGTGTTCTGGCTGCGACCGGCGCCAGTTTCTGGTTCGGACTCGGACCGCCGCAAAGCCCGGTCCCGGCCATCGTTCTCGGCCTGCTGGCAGTCGCCTGGTTACCCGCGGGGGTCGCGTTACTGGCTCTTGAGGGCAGCGTGCGGCGAGCGCTCGACCCGCGGGTTGTGGGCGGGTTCGCCGCCGCAATGGGGTGGCGCTATCCGGTAATGGTGCTGGTGTTGTTGATCGCGAGCACCGCGCTCGTGGCTGCGCAGCCTGTCGCATTAGGTTCTTTTTTTGCCCATCTGGGGCTGCTGCTTGCGTTTTTTGCGGTCGCCAGATGGCTCGGTACGCAGGTTTTTGCGCGGCGCGAGTCGCTCGAGCTCGGAGTGTATTCTGAGTCGGAGGTGTTAAGCGAACACCGCGAGAGGGCCGAGATCGAGACCTGGAAGCGGGCGTTTGACCGGATACATCTGGCCTGTGGCAGTGGCCGTCTGGACGAGGCCGAGGCAGTGTTGCAACAAGTGCTGGCCGAGGCGCGACGCCCGGAGTCGGCGCAGCGCTGGTTTTTCGAGGAGCTCAAGGAAAATGGTCATGCCCGGCTTGCGCTGCGGGTCGGGCGCCGGATCGCCGACGGCGCGGCGCGGGCCGGTAATGCGGCCGCAGTGCTCGACGACTGCGAATGGGGCTGCAGAATGGAGCCGGGTTTCGTGCTTTCGGATGCGGCGGCGACGCTGACCATGGCCCGGGCTGCGGCCGCGACAGGCCGCTATCGCCTTGCCGCGGCGCTTCTTGCGCCATTCCCGGCAAAGTTCGCGGGCAGCGCCGAACGCGGTGCGGCGGCAATGCTCGAAGCGCGGATTTGCGCCGAGCATATCGGCGACAGTCTGCGCGCGCGTGACCGGCTCGAGTGGCTCGCCGAGCGTGTCCCGGCCATCGTCGAGAGCGAGGAATACGTCCGGGTCGAGCGCCTCGTCAGCGAGCGCCTCGCAGATCCAGACTCGGCGGACAGCGGAACTTGACAGGTTTCAACGGCGGCGATGCACCAGGTTGGTGCTGACGCATTCGAACACGATCTCGTCACGCTGGTTGAACAGCTCATAGCGATAGATCACGACCCCCCGCGTCGGTTTGGTGCGCGACAGGCGTTTGCCGAGACAGGTCGCGCGCGCGCGCAGGGTGTCGCCAGGGCGCACTGCGCGAGGGAAACGTACATCATCCCAGGCGACGCCGCAGATCCATGCAATGTCGGCGGCGATCTGGTGATCGAGTTGGCGCCACAGAGCCATGGTATGGATGCCCGAAGCCACGACTTCGCCGAATACCGAGTTGCGCGCGGCCTCCTCGTCGGCATGGAAGTACTGCGGGTCGTACTTGCGGGCGAACGCGAGGATTTCTTCCTTACTGACCTGAAGCGTGCCGGACTCGAGCATTTCGCCGGTTTCGAGATCTTCGTAGAAACGAGTGGCGGTCATTGCCGCTGCGCATCCGGGTCGCGATGTACGGTGTCGGCCGAGAATGCCGGCAGGCACACGGCAATGTACTCTGCGCCGGCAGCCTCGGGGCTGCTGTAGCGGATCCACTCGCCGGCACTGACGGCGATTGCCTGGCCCGCGCGAACGTCGAATATGGCGCTGGCGGATTCCACTCTCAGACAGCCGTTGAGCACTACCGTGTATTCGTCGAACTCCGGTCTCTGGCCGGGTTCGGCCCAGCCCGGCGGTGAGTGCATGTGGGCGATGCTGAGCCGAGTGTCGCCGGAATTTAACCGGCCAATGTACTCTTCAATCTGTTTCGGTTGGTTGCCATGCGCGGCAACGCGCGTGGCCTGGGACAGCAATACCGGCATCAGAAGCCTCCCGGGTTGTTCGTTTCAGCATAAAAGGGTATCGGTCCGCGCGGCCAATTCAAGCGGCGTCTCCATGCTCGCGGCCAATGTTATCGCCGCGGTGGCCGGGCGCAGCCCCAGTAGTTGAAGCTTGCGGGTTTCCAGCCCGGCACATACATGGTTTCGATGCGTTCCATGGCGAAGCCGGCGGCTCCGATCATGGCCGGTATGTCGCGATCCAGGTTGCAGCCACCCGCAAGCCGTTGCCATAACGGATTCAGTCGCCGTTGCCAGCTCCTCACATGCGCATCGGGCGCGAGCCCGTGTTCGCAGAACAGCATGCGGCCGTCCGGCCGCAATACCCGCGCAACTTCAGCCAGGGCGGGCGCGGTGTCGGGTATCGTGCACAGGGTAAATGTAAGAACAACCGTGTCCACGCTGCTGTCGCCAAGCGGAATCTGTTCGCCGATGGCGCGCACACGGTGCAATGCAACCGCCGAGGAACGCACGGCGGCGGTCGCCTTGCCGAGCATCTCCGCGGCCGGCTCTACACCGAGTACGGCCGTTACGGCTGTCGCGTCATAGAACGGCAGGTTCAGGCCGGAACCCATTCCCACTTCGAGCACCAGGCCCTCGGCCTGCGGCACAATCTTGGCGCGCTGGCGCTGCATCGGCTGCTGTTTGCATGCGAGGTGTACGAGGTGGGGCAAAACGAATTTCTGGTATACGCCCACTGGCATCCGGTTCCATGGATAACTGGCTAAGTGTACCGTGTCAGACACAGGCGCCGTCAGGGTTCTTGCGATTCGTCACGGCGCCGCTGTTGGGGACGCACCGATGTCGGAATTACGCATTTCTTTGGTTCAGGCCAGCCTGATCTGGCAGGATGCAGCGGCCAATCGGCGCCATTTCGAGGCGGTGATCGGCGAACTCGAGGGGGACACGGATGTCGTTGTGCTGCCGGAGATGTTCAGCTCGGGTTTCAGCATGACCCCGCGCCAGTGTGCCGAGCCGATGGACGGCGCCACGGTTGCGTGGATGGCGGCGCTCGCCGCCCGGCACAAAATTGCCGTTTGCGGCAGTCTCGCCATTCGCGAAGGCGCCGCTTTCTACAATCGTTTCGTGTTCATGCCGCCGGATGGCATTTTCACGGTCTACGACAAACGTCACCTGTATACGCTGAGCGGGGAGGACAGGGTCTATCACCGCGGTCGTGCGCGCGTCGTGATTGACTACCGTGGCTGGCGGATCTGCCCGCAGATTTGTTATGACCTGCGTTTTCCCGCGTGGTGCCGCAACCGCGCCGGGTTCGACCTGCTCGTTTTCGTTGCCAGCTGGCCTGACACGCGGCGCCAGCACTGGCGCAGCCTGCTGCGGGCCCGGGCAATCGAGAATCAGTGCTATGCCGTCGGCGTCAACCGGCTCGGCGAAGATGGCAATGGTTACAGATATGTTGGCGATAGCACGGTGTGCGAGTACAGTGGCGAGCCTATTGTCGAGCTTGGCAGGGAGCCGCGTATCGCGACGGTCAGTCTCGATCTTGCGGCGCAGGCGGCCTACCGTGAGAAATTGCCGTTTTTGCGCGATGCTGACGACTACACGTTTGACCACGCCAACGATTAAAGGGAGACGCGGCAATGCGCACTGTTTATCTGGTGGCGATATTGGGTGTGTTTGCAGCCTGTACGAGCAGCAAACTGGAAAATGAATGGCGCGCCCCCGATGTCAGCGGAGCACCGTATTCGAGGGTTATGGTTATCGCTACCGCGAAGAATTACGAGAACCGCGTGCTTTACGAGGACACCATGGCCGGGCTGCTGCGCTCGGACAGCACCGAAGTCCTGGTCAGCCATGAGCATTTCGCCGCCGACGTGGAAATGAATCGCGCCAACATCTTGCCGGTCGTCACGCGGGAGAATGTCGACGGCGTGGTCTCGTCGTTTTTCCTCGCGGAGGCCGAGTTCGAAGGGTATCAGCACGCCAACACGATGGGTCGGGAGTTTTATTTCGACCGCTACCAGCGGGCAATGGATTATGCCTACTCTCCGGGCTTCAGCTCATCCGAGGGCCGCATCTACCTGGCGACCAGCTTTTTCGACGTGGCGAGTGGCAAGGAAGTCTGGTCGGCCGTCAGCGAAACCTCCAACCCAAAGCAGGACAGCGGCATCATCAAATCGTGCCGCGCCGGTGCTGGTTGAAAAGCTGCGCAAACAGGGGCTGGTGAAGTAGTCAGTCGCGGCCGCCCGAGCCGGCGCCTTTATCGGGAATTGCCTGCAGGCTGGGCATGGTCGGATTGGTGCTGACATACTGATTTTCGAGATCTGCGTAACGCTGTTTCAGTTCGTCGATCTTTCGCGTCAACGCCGCGACCGCGGAGTCGCGATTGCGTAACGCTCCCGACAGCACATTGACTGCCTTTTCCTTTTCACTGAGTTTCTCGGCAAGATCGGCGTCGGCATGAGCGGAACGGAGCTCGGTCAGTTCAGCCTGTGCGGCGCAGAGGGCCTGCTGTTCCTGCTGGAGTTCGGCGCGGATACGGCTGATCTCGGCATCCTGCTCACGCATGCGTTTACGCGCCCGGGTAAGGTCGCGGACATCGTTCTGCAGGCTTTCGATTAAATCGTTCTTGGATTCGCGTTCGCTACTGAGTTTTTCCAGCTGCTCTTCGCTCGCCTTCAACCGCTGTTCGAGTCCCGGCAGATTTCGCAAATCCTGCTGCAGCGACTCGATCAGCTCCTGGCCTGCCTTGAGGTTGGATTCCAGTACGGCGGCACGTTCATCTCCGGCGCTGACCCGCGCGTTCAATTCTTCCACTGTCTCCGCGTTGCGCAGGCTTTCTTCCTTGCGCTTCTCGAGTGCGCTGTGCAACCGGATAGCGGCATTTTCGCGTTCTTCGAGTCGCGCGGTCAGCGATTGCAGGCTTACCTCGCGCTCCTTCAATTGCTCGCGCAGTGTCGCGGTCTCATCTTCATTCGCTGCGGCTTCTGCCATTTGCCGCAGCTCGGTTTCGAGTTCGTCGATGCGCCGGTCGCGGCCGGCCAGCATTTCGTCGACCTCCGCCTGCGGTAAGGACGGCGTCGCGCTGGCAAAGGATTCGGTATTTTCGAGATCACGAATGCGCGACTTCAGCAGCCCGAGCTTTTCCTCCGCAAAACGCTTGTACTGGCGCAGGCTGTCGACACCCTGTTTCAGCGCGACGTTGGCACGCTTTTGCATACCGACTTCGACGTGCAATTGCTCGATCGTCTTGTCGCGCTCGCCGAGATCATGTTCGAGTTGAGAAGCCTGTTCGACACGTTCGCGGTAATGCCTGAGTTCGCGCTCGTTGACCTCGAGGCGTTCATTGATTGCGCCGAGTTCGAGTTCCTTGTTGGAAATATCCCGCTCGAGTTCCCTGACCTGTGCGCGCTCCGCCGCGACGATGGTCTCGAATTCCTCGGCTTTCTCCTGCGCTCCTTTCAGTGCGGTCTCGAGCCGCGACACGACCAGTCTCTCCTCGATCGAGGTCACCCGGTTGCGTTGTTTGAGCTCCGCGGTTTCGACGCGCAACGCATCGATCGTCTGCGAGCTGGCACTCAGCTGACTGGCCATGCTCCTCGATCTGTCCCTGGCGCTCATGGACCCGGAATTCCATGGCCGCATGCTTGTTTTGCCACTCCGCCAGCTCACGCTCGAGTGAATCAAGATGGTCGATTTTGTTGCCCAGTTGTTGCCTGAGATCGGCGACCTGATTCTCGCTTTCGCGGCGGCCGGTCTCGGCGTCGTCGAGCGCGTTCTGCTGCGCCGCGAGATTTTGTTCGAGTTCGGCGGCATGGCTGCGTTGACGTTCGATTTCAGCACCCAGCGTGTTCGCCTGCTCCTCGCTGTGCCTGAGCCGGGATCCGAGGTCGTCGATGACCTGTTTCTGCACGGCGGCCTGTCGTTGCGCGCCGGACAGGGTCTCGAGATTGCGCTGTTCGCCGCGCCGACTCGCGTGCAGCTCGTCGCGCAACCCTGCTATTGCCGCTTCCAGCTGCGAGATAACGAGCTGCCGGCGGGCGAGCCCTTGTCCGAGCGCGGCCAGTTCCGCCGCGTGTTTCTCGAAATCCGGCCCGGTCTCGCCAAGGCGAGGCCCGGCGCCAGCACCCTGTTCGTGCAAACGCAGAATAACGTCCGCGCGCTCTTTGAGTGTGGCATTGGCGGCGGCAAGCTCGGTGCGGGTGGTAGCAAGAACGGTCTCGAGGGCGGCGGCACGTTCCTTGGTGCGGCCGATTTTCTTTTCCAGCCGCCCGATTTCCTTTTTGCGGGCGGAGCCGGATTCTGCCTTTAGCGCCGCTATTACGCAGTCGCGTTCCTCCAGTTGCTCCTGGAGAGACAGCAATTTTGCGTCCCATTCGCGTAGCGCGTTCTTCAGCAACGAGATGGCGCGTTTTGTCGAAGTATGCGTAATCATTTTGGCGCTGCTTACCTTTGGCAGATTATGACAAGTTGGCAGAGATCCGCCAATGTGACGCTAGCAGCGACACGACGTGCCGCGACAGGACCCGGTTCACACTTTGCCCGTGGCATGGCCTATGTGCTTGCTTACGGCGCGTCGATTCCGGGCTGCAGCAGCTGTGGTCTGCCGGACTCGGATTTCGCCGTAGCCACGATGCGCCGGACATCCTCGCGCAGCCGCCGGGCGTCGAAAACGATGCCGTCCTTGATCGTGTATTTGACGCCGCCCCTGCGCTCGGGCCGATTATTCTCGTCGAGGCCGATCGCTCCGGTTCCGTACAGGACTTTGAGGTTCTGCAACGGATTTGCATCGACGATTACCAGGTCGGCCAGTTTGCCGGGCTCGACCGAGCCGATGCGATCGGCGGCGCCCAGCGCTTCGGCGCCGCTGAAAGTAGCCGATCGCAGCACTTCCAGCGGGTTGAAACCCGCTTCCTGCAACAGCTCCAGTTCCTCGATGTAACCGAAACCGTAAATCTTGTAGATGTATCCCGAATCGGAACCTACAGTGACCCTTCCGCCGTGGTTCTTGAAGTCCACCAGGAAGTCCATCCAGCGGCGGAAGTTGTTGCGCCAGGCAACTTCGTCGGCGGTCGTCCAGTAGAACCAGTACGAGCCGTGCGCCTTGCGGCTGGGGGTGAAGAAGTCCCACAGCGAGGGCAGCGTGTACTGGTCGTGCCATTCCGCCCGCCGCGCCGCCATCAGGTCACGACTGGCCTCGTAAATCGTCAGGGTCGGGTCGATCGTGAAGTCGAGTTCGATCAACTGGTCGCGCACTTCAACCCAACGCTCGCTTCCCGGGGCGGCTGCCTGCGCCCACAACTTTCCGGCTTCACCGAAGCGGTGTTGTTCGTCGTTGTAGTTATAGTCCGCCGGGTAGTCCTGGATCGTGCGCTCGTCGAACAGCGCCTCGGGCAATCCGTACCAGTGCTCCATCGTGGTCAGGCCCCAACCGGCCGTGTCCACGACGTTCGCCCGCGCCACCTCTAGCTGGGCGTGGTGCATTGCTGTGCGCAGCCCTCTCTTCCGCGCTTCATCCAGCGCCGCCTCGAGGATGTCGGGACGGGCGCCGAAGAACTTGACGCCATCGGCCCCGAGGCGGGCCTGTTCGGCGATCCACCGCCGCGCCTGCTCCGGTGTGGTGAACGGTTCGTCCCGGCCCTGCCCGAAAGCGACATAGGCAAATATCCGCGGTGCGGTGATCGCATTGTCTGCACTGTGCCGTTTTTGCTCCAGCACCCATTCGATGCCATTGCCGCTAGCCGGATCGCGTACGCTCGTGATGCCGTGTCCAAGCCATAATTTATAGACATATTCGGCCGGCGTTCCCTGTGCTACGCCGCCAATATGACCATGCATGTCGATGAAACCGGGCAACGCATAGTGACCGGCCAGGTCGATCTCGCGGTCGCCGCTCGCTGCCACCGGCCGCTTGTCAGGGTCGATCGGTACGCCGGGATACCCGACGCTGACGATATTCTCGATACGGTTGCCGGCGATCACGATGTCTACAGGTCCGCGCGGGGGTGCGCCCGTGCCATTGATCAACGTGACACCACGCAAAATCAGTCTCGGGTAGGGTCCCTCGCCGGAACTTCGTGGAGGCGGCGCTGCGATCGATTCCGGCGTCGCTGCCACGACCGGAGAGTTGGCGGCGCACAGTGTCAGCAGCAGGAATGCAAAGCGGCGGATTATCGTGGAGTAGCAGAACGACGGGTCGTTTTTTGTCTCGATACGCATGGAGTTTTCTTCTATTCTAGTTTGCCCCGGCATATCCCGGGAGCCACACTGCGCCAACTGAATGACTCTGGATATTGCTGATCTGCGACGAGAGTATACGCGTGCCGGGCTGGAGCGCGACGATCTGGATGAGGATCCGGTCGCCCAGTTCGAGCGCTGGTTCCGCGAAGCCTGCGATGCCGGCGTACGCGAACCGAATGCGATGAGTCTCGCCACCGTCGACGGTGCGGGCAGCCCCGGCCTCAGAACGGTTCTGCTGAAATACTTTGACCCGACCGGGTTCGTGTTCTTTACCAACCTCGAAAGCAGCAAGGCCCGGCAGATTTCGCACAATCCGCAGGTGTCGCTGCTGTTTCCGTGGCTCGATCTGGAGCGCCAGGTCACGATAAGCGGTCGTGCCGCGACGGTTTCGAGAGCGGAAACGCTGCGTTATTTCTCGCGGCGTCCGCACGAGAGCCAGGTCGGCGCGTGGATTTCGCAGCAGAGCAGCGTGATCTCTTCGCGTAAGCTGTTGCGGATGAAATTCGAGGAAATGCGACGCAAATGGCGGGACGGCGAGGTGCCGCTGCCGGACTTCTGGGGCGGTTACCGGGTCTTTCCGCAACGCATCGAATTCTGGCAAGGACGACCGAATCGATTGCACGATCGGTTCCTCTACCTTCGTATGGAGGACAACGTATGGCAGATCGATCGCCTCGCACCCTGACCCCGGTTTTGCGCCGGTTTTCCGCAGCCGCTTTGCTGTCATTTCTGACAGTGCCCTGCGCCAGCGCCGAAACGATGTACGTGACTGACCTGTTACGGCTGCGGATGCATGCCGAGCCGCGCGATAATGCGCCGGCAGTGGCCAATCTCAGTAGCGGCGATGCCGTCGAGGTGCTCGAGCGCGGCACCTACTTTTTCATGGTGCGTACCGCCGACGGACGCGAAGGGTGGGCGAAGAGCGCGTTTCTGGTCAGTGCCAAGCCGGCCCGACTGCGCGTGCTCGAACTCGAGGAGTCACTCGCGGAGGCACGGGCGCTGGCAGAGCCGCTTGCGGCGGAGCGCGACGAGTTGCGTGAGGCGGCGGCAAGCGACGCGCAACGTGCGCAACTTGCCGAGACCAGGGCTGGAGAACTGGAAGCACGGGTGGCGACACTCGGTTCCCGTTATGAGGGCTTGCTTGCGGAGACAGGTGCAGACCGGTTGCGGCTGGACTGGTACTGGACCGCCGTCGCGCTGGCACTGGGTCTCGCGGCGGGTGGCTTCCTCGGTTACCGCTGGTTCGATTACCTGAGTCGCAGGCGGCATGGCGGTTACCGCGTTTACTAGCGCGGCGGCGCGGTTTGCCGGCGTTGTCGCGACCACCGTTCTGGCAATGCCGTGCACGTTTGCCGCCAGCGATTTTCGCGAGCTCGTGGTGCGTCTCGATCACTCCGTCGAAGAAGCTCCCGTCGCGATTGACCTCGATGGTGCAACCGGGCTGGTTGCGGTCGGACGGATAGCAGAGCAATGGCGTTTCAGTGTCATTGCGATGCCGGACGGCAACGTCGTCGCGACCGGCGCCATTCCGGCCTCGGTTTTTTTTTACGACACCGGAGATCCATTGGGACGGGGTTATGACGCGCTGTATTTTCTTGATCCACGCGGTGTGGCGGAACCGGACGTTGCGCGCGGCACGCTGCTTCACGTTGCTGAACTGCAGAGTTTGTATCACGGTGAGACGGCACAGGGTCCGGCATTTGCCGATTTTGTCCGCGATGTCGATGGCGACGACCGGGACGACATTCTCTTGCCGCAATTCGACGGCTGGCTGCTTGCCCGGCAGTCCCGGTCGGGCTTCGAACGGTATCTTCTCGAGGTGCCGGCACGAGTAAAAATCTACGACGATCGGGTCAGCTATCAGCCTCGGCTGCCGCACAGCGGCGATATCGATGGCGACGGACGGGACGACCTGGTTTTCCTGCTTGATACGGAATTCCTGTCGTTCGTTCAGAGCGCAGACGCCAGCTTCTCCGGCTCGGGCAGGCGCGATGCGGTCGGCGCGCCGCTGGCAAGCGAGAAACAGCGCGCGCAATGGGAGCGCGACGACGGCCAGGTGGATCAAAGCGATCTCGAAATAGAGGAGGTCGAGCTCGTACGTGATTTCAACGCCGACCAGATTCCCGATTTGCTGACGGAGAAGTCAATCAGCAAGGGGGTGTTCGATCGCCGCAGCGAATACCATCTCTACCTTGGGCAGCGCTCCGGCGATGCGCTGATATACCCGGGCACCGCCGACGGTAGTATTGCCTCCGGAGGGATTCAGTTCGACCCGCTGGTGGTCGATGTGGATGGCGACGGGCTGATGGATGTCGCAACTCCGTCAACGCGGCTCGGTCTCGCCCGTATAGTCAGTGCGTTGTTTTCCGGGCGTATCAGCGTGGATCTGGATGTTTATCGAATGCGTCCAGGCGGGCGTTACCCGGAAGAGTCTGACTACCGCACGCGATTCAAAGTCGAGTTCGATCTCGAGACCGGTCTGATGCGTTACCCGGCGGTCATCATCGCGGATGTCGACGGCGACGGGCCGACCGAACTGCTGGTACAGGAAGACACCGACGAACTGTCTGTCTATCCCGGGGTTGGCGCGCGCGAGCTTTTCGGCGAGCGCGAGAAGGTACTGTCGCTGCCGCTGCCGCGCAACGGACAGATGGTCGAGGCGCGCGACGTCGACCAGGATGGCCGTATGGATCTTCTCGTCCGCTACGGTCCGGCGGACGGTGCGGAGCGGGTCGGCGAGCTGCGTATCCTGTTCTCCACGGAGGTGCCCTGAGCGTACTTGCTAGTCGGCGTCGTCTTTACCGCCCGGTGGCTGGCCCTGTAACGCATCGAGCATTTCCTGCTGCATCTTCTGCCAGCTCTCCAGGTTTGCCTGGGCCAGGCGACCGAGTTCGCCCAAAGGCAGCTTCTCCATGAAGGCCTCGACCTCGGACTGCACGCGCCCCTGCTCGGCGATGAAGCGGGTGGCGCTGTCCTCGAGAAACCGGCTGAAATAACCCTGCAGCGGATTACCGTAAAAACGGATCAGATTTTGCAGCAGGCCCGTGCTCAGAATCGGTTGTCCGCCGTGAGACTCCTGCTCGGCAATGACCTGCAGCAGCACCGGCCGGGTTATGTCCTCGCCGCTTTTGTCGTCGATGACGCGAATGGTGTCACCGGCCACAATCAAATCAAACAGGTCGTCCACGGTGACATGGCCGCTCTGAGTCGTGTCATAGAGTCGGCGATTCGCGTATTTTTTGATCAGATGCTCGGTAGCCATGACCCGATGATAGTCGTCCCGGTCGCCTGCGGTCAGCCCCGCCAGCTCGGGACGGTTGCGAATACGGTCGGGCGGGCAGAAAAAAACCCCCGGGGCGTTGCTGCCCCGGGGGTCGTGGCCGGCTGATTCAGGCGGCTTTGGCTTTGACGTCGGCCATGGTCTGGCCGGCGAGGTCGCGATAGCCTGCCTGGGCGTCGCTGGCGATTTTCAGCAGCAGTTCTGAGCGCTTGCCGAGCTTCTTGCCGAGGCTCTGGCCCAGGTCCATTTCAGCCTGGAGCAGCTCTTCGGGCTTTTCGATACGGCCAAGCAGGTTGACCTGCTCGATGCCAGCTTCTACGAGGTCGCCGGCCAGTTCGTACTGGTAACGGGCCAACTGCTCGAAGGTCTTTGCGGAGAGCCTGGTGAATTCCGCAAAAGGCGCAAGAGCGCTCTCGTTGAAGTTGAACATGCCGTCGTTGAAATTGAACATCGTTGCGAACGGGTCGTTTTTGGTCATGTCGGTGATCCTTTTTCCGAAGTGGCGTTGTGCAGTGCAATATAATGGAAATTATTGTGCAGTGCAAAAGTATTTCCATCGAACGGATAGATGAACCATAAGTAATTGTTTTATATAAATTAAAAAAATCTCGAGTTGAGAGAAAACTTCCTGAATTCAGCAAAATTTGCGCAACGCAATAGCCTGCAGGGCAGGATTTTTCTGTTCCGGGCCAGGGTCTGCCTTGATCGGCGGCCACGGTAATCGCAGCGTTGTCAAAAGGTGCGCGCCCGGCCACCACCGTATTGCGGCCGGGCGCGCTTGCCCGGGGGATCGCGTCGCTGAATTGACTGGAGCTACAGGCGCAGGGCGCCATCGGGCTCGATGCAGCGGCCGCTGATGTAGTCGTTCTCAAAAATGAACATCGCGGCGTGAGCGATGTCATCGGGTCGCCCCAGATGTCCGATCGGGATCACCCCGCGGATGCGCTCGAGTGCTTCGGGCTTCATCGATGCGACCAGCTCTGTCGCGATAAACCCGGGTGCGATCGAGGCCACGCGAATCCCGTATCGGGCCAGTTCCTTGGCCCACGTGACTGTCATGGCCGCGACACCGGCTTTTGCCGCCGAGTAGTTGGTCTGGCCCATGTTGCCGTGGCGCGAGATACTGGAGATATTGACAATGACGCCCTTGGTCTTTTTGCCAATCATCATCGCCGCGGCCTCGCGACCGCACAGAAACACGCCGGTGAGATTGACGTCGATGACCGCCTGCCATTGCGCCAGGCTCATTTTGTCGACAATCTCGCCTTTTCGCGCTTTCACCAGCATTCCGTCACGGGTGATGCCTGCGTTGTTGATCAGGCCGTCGACACGGCCAAACTCCTTGTCGATGTCCGCGAACAGGCGGACGACGTCGTCTTCCTGCGCGACATTTGCACCATAGCAGGCCGTTTTCGCGCCGATCCGGCCACATACCGCGGCCGTGTCTTCCAGCATGTCAGCGTTGAGGTCGACCAGCGCCAGGGTCGCCCCGCGGGCGGCGGCCGCTTCTGCCATTGCCGCCCCCAGGCCGCGGGCGGCACCGGTAATCACCACTACTTTGTCTTTCATGTCCATTTGGCGTCCCTTCTTCCTGCTGGCTCGTCGGTATGCGGTCGTGCAAATGTCGCAGTGCACAATCCGACGCAATGATATGTTTTATTGCAGTGCAAAAAAAGTAGGGGAATGCCGCAGGGTCCGGAACCCGATTACTGTGACCCCGGCGCTTTCCAACCAACCGCATTTCGTCCATAGTGCGTGGCCATAAAAAACGGGGGCTGAGCCCCCGCGGTAAAGGACTCTGGAGAAAACTCACATGACGTCTGCAAACGACAAGACGCCAGCAAAATTCGGAACGGTGTTTGCCCGGCGGATGGCAATCTGCTGGTTCAGGGACGGATCATGGTCCGAGCCGGCCATCGAGCCGCTGCAAAACCTCCCGCTCCACCCGGCAGCGCACGCGTTGCATTACTCGAGCAGCATCTTCGAGGGGTTCAAGGCTTATCGCTGGGCCGATGGCACGGTCCATTTGTTTCGCCTTGACCGACATATGGCGCGGATGGAGAATAGCGCGAAGCAGTTGTGCCTCGAATTTCCGGGGCGCGAGGTTGTGGCTCGGATGGTGCGGGAAGCCGTGGCGAGCTGCCGCGATGAGATTCCCGATCCGCCAGGGGCGCTGTACATCCGGCCGGTACTGATTGGCACGTTGCCGGATATCGGCGCCGCCGCGATACCGGCGACCGAGTTTTGCCTGTATGTCCTGCTCAGCCCCGTCGGCGATTACTTTGCCGGCGGTCTGCGGCCGCTGCGTATCCTGGTGGACGAGGAACATTTCCGGACGGCGCCGCATCTGGGCGTGGTAAAGGCCGGCGCCAACTATGCGGCCGCGCTGAAGAACATTGTCGCAGCGCGTTCCAGATATCATATCGACCAGGTGCTTTTCTGCCCGGGTGGAGACGTGCAGGAAACCGGTGCGGCCAACTTCCTGCTGATTCGCGAAGGTCATATTCTCACCAAGCGGCTCGATACCAGCTTTCTGCATGGCGTGACCCGCGACTCCGTCCTGACTCTTGGCGCGGATCTCGGTTACAGGATCGAAGAGCGCGATTTTACGGTTAGCGAAATGCTCGAGTGGTGTCAGGACGGCGAAGCTGCGTTGTCCGGCACGGCGGCGGTCCTGACGCCGGTTGGCACTCTGATTCACCGCGGCGAGGAAATCGCGGTCGGTGGCGGCGGGGTCGGCGAGCATACCGGCCGGTTGCGCGAGGAACTCGTGCGAATACAGCGCGGCGATTCACCGGACCGGCATGGCTGGCTGACACCGGTCGACGGCTGAGCCGTCACATCGACAAGGAGCCCTCGCGAAAATCGGTGGTTCCGAGCAGGGCGTTTACCAGCGTCGGCTGACCGTCGGCCGCGGCTGTTTTCGCTGCCGCCAGAATGCTCGCCGTATTTGCGGCATCGTCGAGACGCAGGCCGGCGCAGCCAAGCGCCTGCGCCATTTTCTCGTAGTCGTTTGCGGCTAACCGGCAACCTACGTCGTCACCGAGCATCTTGACCTGCTCGCGCACTATCTGGGTCCAGCATGCATCGTTTCCGATTACCGCGATGACCGGGACCTGGTGGCGCACGAACGTATCGAGTTCGATCGCGCTGTAGCCGAAAGCGCCGTCGCCGAACAACACCCACACCTCGTCATCGGGCCGGACCAGTTTGGCGCCGAGCGCAAATCCGGCGCCGACACCGAGGGTTCCGAATACCCCGGGATCGAGCCACGACAATGGCGCGCGCGGTTTGACGATATAGGAAGCGGTTGCGACAAAGTCACCCCCATCGGCTACCAGCACACTGTGGCGATCCACGGCCGAGTCGATATCGCGGCACAGCCGCAGCGGATTCAGGCCGTCACCGCCGGATTCGGCCTGCTGGTCGATCTCGCTCTCGCGTTCCGCGTCGCGCTCACGCAATTCGGCGTGCCAGTTCTCTCTGGCCGACCCACTGGTCTTTTCGGAGTCGGCGAGCATGGTCAAAAAGCGCCCGGCATCGCCGGGTACAGCGAGGTCCGGGCGCCGGTTGAGACGCATGTCCCGGCTGCTGCGATTGGCGGAAATCAGTGTTGCGGAGCGGCGAATATGACGGCCATAATCGAGACGAAAATCGCAAGGAACACCCGCGAGAATCACCAGGTCGGCCTGTTTCAGCGCGAGGCGACGTTTGTGCCGGCGTTGCAACGGATGGGATTTGCCGAGTAGTCCGCGTGCCATTCCGGACAGATAGACCGGCAGGTTCAGTTTCTCCACTGCTCGCGCGATGTCGCGCACGTGGGCGACGTCGGCCACGGCCTGGCTGCCGATTACCATCAGTGGACGCTCGGCCGCCGCCACAAGCCCGGCCGCCTTGTTTACCCGGGCTGCATCCGGTACCGGCGCCGTCATGCCGTCGCCGGCCGGGAATCCTGGCTTCGCCCGCGCCGGCAAAAAGGCGGCGGACGTGATTTTGCAGGTAGAGGCGGATCGCGCGCTCGGCAACGCTGTTGCCTCGTGGTGTGCTGTCCGCGTACCACTGCCGAATCGTCGTCTCGGCATAGAGCAGGTCAACCGGGCATTCGACAAATACCGGACCGGGCACGCCATCCTGCGCGGCATCGAACGCCTCGCCGAGTACCGCTACCAGATCGCGCAGACGTTTTACCGCGCGCGCATATTTTACGTGCGGGCGCATCAGCGCCATCTGGTCGATGTCCTGCAGTGAGCCGCGGTTTTTCAGCGCGGTCGCCGTCGCGCCGCCGAGTATGACTATGGGTGATTGCGCCAGCTGGGCATTTTTTACCGCAGTGATCGTGTTGGTCAGGCCCGGCCCGGCTGTGACCGCCGCGACGCCGGGTACGCCGCTCAACCGCGCCACCGCATCGGCGGCAAAGACGGCGGTTGCCTCGTGGCGCACGTCGACCACCCGGATGCCGCGCTGTTTGGCGCCGGCCAGGATTGGCGAAATATGTCCGCCGCACAACGTGAACAGGAACTCTACCCCATGCGCCTCGAGAACCGCCGCTATCCGATCTCCACCGTGCATGTTCGTTCTCCCGATAGTGTTCAGTGGTTTCGCAGGCCGCCCCATTGCAGTGCGAAACCCTCGCCGGTCACGACACACTCGGGAACTGTTGGCACCGTGTGTTCGTCCGGCAGCAAGATACGTGCTTTGGCGACGTCGAGCACGTCTTTGCGGATATCGATCCCGGGCATCACGCTGGTCAGCATCAAACCCGCTGCGGTGAGTTCGAGCACGCCGATATTGGTGATGTAGAAAACGCGTTTGCCGTTGAGCAGTGCCTGTTCGCCGCTAAATGTGATCTCGTCGACCTGTTCGACGAATTTCGCCGTCCCGGGCCGGTTGAGCTGCAATCGGCCGGCACTGGTTCGCCATCGCGCGTGGGCCATCCAGGTGCCGACGAAGAACACGCTGCGGGCACTCGCGACAATACTCGGAAATCCGCCGGGGCCGACATAGTCGGCAATGTCGTCTGAGCGTTTCGAGACGTTGACGTTGCCGGCGGAGTCGACCTGGAGGAAGCCGAGCACGGCCGCGCCCAGGTGCTCGCGGTAAAGGCGGAACATCCAGGCCGAGGATTCCATGCGTTTGGGGTTGACCGCCGCACCGAAAAAAATACCGGGTGCCGGCAGGCCGCCGTAGACACCGGTCTCGGTTGTGAACGTCAGGTCCGCGGCAAGGGGACTCTCGTGGAGCAGGCGACACACTTCTTCGCCGAAGCCGACGCCGATATTGACGGTCGCGCCGCGCTCGACCTGGCGGGCGAAAGTCAACGCCCCGAGGCGCGCGAGCATCTGTTCCACCGGACCGCGTTGCGGGGTGATTTTCGAGCAGCCGATTAATGTACCGCAATCGCGCTATCGCCCTCGCATCGTCACCGTCGCCGCCGGGTGTAAACGCCGCCCAGAAACGTTTTTGCGGCACGCTGCCGGTCTGCTCGTTATAGGGATTGACCACGACCGCGTCGACTTCGTTTGCGCGCAGCGCAATCCGCTCCGGGTCATGCGCGGTCAGGCCGGCAACCACGGCCAGTACCTTTCCGTTATTGGCCCTCGCAGCTCGCGCGGATTCGATGTTCTCGGTGATCGTTGCCGCATGTTCGAAGTACACGTTCCCGAGGCGGTCGGCGTAAGGCGCCGAGAACATCGCGATATCGATTTCCGGCAGCGTGTAACGCAGCATCGTTCCGCAAACGTCGACCAGCCGGAGGTCACTCGGTGTCACGGCGCTGCCGCGTCCGACCCGCGGGTCGAGAAACGTGCCGACGCCTGTATCGCTGGTGACCCAGGTTTCGCCGCGCGCCTGGGCTTCCAGCAGCGCCGTCATCTCACCCTGCGGCAGCACATGAACATCAATACGGCCGGCAGCCGCGAGCTTCAGTATGGAACGACAGGTTTCGGTATGTCCCGAGATAAAGCGACGCAACAGCCCGTCGAGTCCGATTTCCTCTACGGTCCCCGGCACGCGCCCGCGCCCGCCCTGTCCGCCAATCGCGATCCAGGTCAGGTCGCGTGGCCGGCCGTCGCGTTGAAACGCTTCCCGCACTGCCCAAAACAGGGCTGAACAGCGAGCGTTGGCAGCCATCCCGCACGATATCACCGTGGACCCGTCGGCGATCAGCGAAACGGCATCACGGGCCGACACGAATGAGTCCGCGTCCACGTCGTCCGGGCAAAAATCCAGATCGCGGCGGGTCCAGGTCAGACGCCATCTCAGTACCTGACCGAGCACCGCAAATTTGTCGCTCAGTCTCATCCTGCGGCTCCCCCGTGCCGCGCCCCCGCGCGGCAAATGAAGTGCTAGCGTTCCCAGCGGTGGACGGCTTCGCCGCTCGCCGCATGGCGCAGGTAGGCCAGCAGCATTAGCCGAATTGCCTCAGTCCGCTCGTTGCGTTGCTCCAGCCGCGCCAGCGTCCGCCGCTGCCAGCGCGCGCCATTGATCTGCGCGTTCAGGCGCTCGCCGATCAGCGCAATGTATCTGTCTGCTTCGGCGTCGGCGACACTGGTGCGCGGTCAGGCCGGCCGCCGCCAGCGGCAGCATTTCCTCGATCAGGTCACGGACGCTGCGTTCGCGCGGTGAAATCGGTTGCAACGTCGGCCACAGCAATTGCGCATCGAGCCCGTGCTGAGCGGCGCGATAGAAGTTGTACTCCGCGTACTGGAATGGCAGTGCCGGGATAAGATCGTTGATCCGGTCGCGCATCCCGAGCACGAGGCCAACAAGGAACGCCGCATTGGCGGTCATGTCGACTGCGCTGGGACCGGCCGGCAATGCGCGCATCTCGAGGCGCAAATGACCGCCGTCAATCGGATCGAATATCGCCCGGTTCCATTGCCATGTCGTGCTTTGGTGCAGGCGCAGCTCTGGCAGCGACGGCGTAGCTCCGCGTTGCAGTGCAGACACGGGATTTTCAGCGCCGCTAAGCGGGATCAGCGGCGGGAACAGCGCTACCGATTCCGCGAATAGTTCGTACGCGCCTTGTCGGGCCCAGCCGTGGCCGAATGGCACCCGCGCGGCCCGGCGCCATTCGACAGCGCCCGGGGTGCGGCTGTCGACTGCCTGCTTGAACAGCGCAATACGGGTCTCGTCCCACAGCCGATGCCCGAGAAAAATCGGTGAGTTGGCACCGATTGCCACTGCCAGCGGCGTCACCAGCTGGGCTGCGTTGAACGTGTCGGCAAAGCGCTCCGGCTCGACGCGGAGATGGATCTGCAGCGAGGTATTCGCGCCCTCCAGCGCTACGCTGTCGCTGGTGGTAACGAGATGATCGTGACCGCTGATATTGATCTGAAATGGTGCCTGGCGCAGACGCCGTACTCCCGCCGCCAGCGCGCGATAGCGCGGCAGATCGGTCAGCGCATCGGCGCCCAGGTCCCGTTGCCGCAGCGTGGGCAGTATCCCGATGACGGCGACGCGACCGCCGTGGGCCGCGACCGCGGTATCGATCGCGGCCATTGCCTGTTCGAGCTCATTTTGCAGCTGCGAGAACGGGTGCTCACGCAGCTCGATCGGAGTCAGGTTGTACTCGAGGTTGAAGCGGTCGATTTCGAGCTGCAGCTGCGGGTCCAGCGAGTCGGCGAGCAGACGCCGGTTGAGCGGCATCGGCATACCTTGCGAGTCGACGACCGTGACCTCGAGCTCGGCGCCGATGCTGGTTTCTCCGGCGCCGAAACCCGGGCGTGCAAGCAGTGCGCGCAGTGCCCGTAGGCACTGCTGCAGACGCTGTGCAAATTGCTCGAAATCTGCCGCCGAAAAATCGTCGCGGTCGATGGATAGCCCCATCACCCTGTGCTCCGTCGTCAACGGCGCCGCGGCGGCCGCTGTCGGTCAACCAAAGCTGCGCGTCATGGTCGCAGCCGCACCCGGTAGTGTCTATTAGGGTTTTACCTGAGTTGGCGTCGCCGCCAGGCCGACGATCCGGTAGCACGGGACGTAATCCGTCAGCGGCAATTTCATGCGCTTCTGCGCGACGAAGGCGCTGAGCAGATCGTCAAGCGGGCGGATCACGGATGGCTCGCCCGTCAACTCGAACGGACCGCCGGTCTCCACCAGGCGAATGCCGTCGTCTTTCACATTGCCGGCGACGATACCGGAGAACGCACGGCGCAGATTCGATGCGAGACTATGCGGTGGCTGATCCCGGTGCAGGTTCAGAGCTGCCATGTTTGCATGGGTGACGGCGAACGGTTGCTGGAATTCGAGATCGACGTTGAGCAGCCAGTTGAAGAAAAACGCGTCGCTGCGCTTGCGCCGGAAGCTCTGCACTCTCTCCAGGCCGGCGCGCAGCCGACGCGCCACTGCCGGCGGATCGTCAATGATGATTTGGTAGTGCTCGGTGGCCGCCTTGCCAAGCGTGGTCGCGATGAAATCATCGATCTGACGGAAATAGTCGCGGCTCGACGCCGGCCCGGTGAGGACCAGCGGAAACGGGATCCCGGCATTGGCCGGGTTCAGCAGAATCCCGAGCAGGTAGAGAATCTCCTCGGCCGTGCCGGCGCCGCCGGGGAAGACGACAATGCCGTGTCCGGCGCGGACAAAAGCCTCGAGCCGCTTTTCGATGTCGGGCATGATCGTCAGCTCGTTGACGATCGCGTTGGGCGCCTCGGCGGCAATGATGCCGGGTTCGGTTATGCCGATATAGCGGCCGTCGCTGATGCGCTGCTTGGCATGCGCGATCGTGGCGCCCTTCATCGGCCCTTTCATTGCGCCTGGTCCGCAACCGGTGCAGATGTTCATGCCGCGCAGCCCGAGCTGGTAGCCGACTTCCTTGGTGTAGTCGTATTCGTTGCGGGTAATCGAGTGGCCGCCCCAGCACACGACGATGTTCGGCGTCTCGGTTGTCAGGCATCGCGCGTGCCGCAGCAATTCGAAAACCGCGTTGGTGATGCCGGTTGAGTCGCCGAGGTCGAATCTGCCGCTGCCCTCGACCTCGATACGGTTGTACAGGACATCACGCAGTACCGCGAACAAATGCTCGCGCAGCCCGCGGATCATCTTGCCGTCGACAAACGCCTCGGCAGGAGCGTTGTGCAGGTCGAGGCGGATGCCGCGGTCCTGCTGTACCAGCTGGATTTCGAAAGTGCGATAGCGTTCGAGAATCTGCTTCGCGTCGTCGAGCTGACCACCGCTGTTGAGCACCGCCAGCGAGCAGCGCCGGAAGAGCTCATGGAGTGCTTCATTGCTGACCTGGCGCAGCCGTCCTACTTCGGTTTGCGACAGAATTTCGAGGCTGCCTTCGGGAGCAATCTGGGCGTGTGGAACCGTGGCCGGGCGCCCGCTGGGCGGACGCGCCGGGGCGTCATGGTAATTCATCCGGCTGCCCCGTCGGCGGCTATCGCCGCTGCGGCTCCTCGAATCCGTCGGGGCCGTTGTTGCGCCACGTTCAGGAAGACGATGCCTCCGCATCGGTCGCATCGATGAGACCGCGGCCACGCTGGGTGCCCGCATGCAGCGCCTCGAGATCGGAGCGGAACGTGTCCACCGACTCCTCGCTCACAGCTTCCGAGGTGTCACCCTTGTGGCTGACCACCGAAACGATGTAGCGCCAATCGCGCCCCATCTGGACCAGTTCGACCACCAGCTCATGCCCCTTGTAATGCTCGACAGCGCGTTTCTTTCCCATTGCGATCTCTTCCCTTCCTTGACCCCTGTGCGACGCAAATTCTACTGCATAGCGTTTCTGCAGCGGACGATACGGCGTCGTTACTCGTCCTCTTCCAAGATAAATTCCACGGTCGACGTGGCGCGCCTCGGTACCGGCTCGCCATCGATGATGCGCGGCTTGAATTTCCACTTCATGACGGCAAGCACCGCGCTGCGGTCAAACATCCGGGCGGGGCGACTGTCGCTGACCACGACGTCCGTGACCGAACCGTCTTCCAGTATCGTGAATTCGAGCCGAACCCAGCCCTCGATGCCCTCGAGCAGGGCCGTGCGCGGATAACGCGGATTGATTCTGACGATCGGGATGGCCTCACCCTCGGCCTTCGGGTCGCCGCCGCTCCAGTTTCCGATATACGGGCCGCTGCCGCCGGCCGTGCCGACATCGATATTCGGAATGTCGATATTGACCGGCAACTGCGGCGAGTTGTCCGGAACGTCGCTGGAGATGCGCTGCGCCGGCGGCGGTGGCTTCTTCGGCGGTTCCGGCTCTTTCGGTTTCTGCCGTTTCTTGAATTGGGTGAATTCGTCCTCGTGCACGCGGATGAAGTTGACGACGCTGACCGGTTCCATGTCTTCCTTGTGGGTATCGCGGCCGCCTATCAGGAACGAATCGAACCAGAACAGTAACAGCGCGATGATCAGGCCTCCGCCAAGGGCGATCAATATTCTCATGTATGCCGCTCCGAATCTCCGTTTCCGGCTCCTTTAGAGCCCTGCCATTATTATTGTAAGTTGTTGACTATAATGTAATTATTTCTATTCAAAGGGTGGTTGCCAATGCCGTCCCGGTCAATCGGGAAATGTACTTACCGCTACGGAGCCATGTTTGCCCCTTGCCGTTTGCCGATTACTGCCATGACAATGGCGCGGCATTTGCCTACCGGGAAAATCTAGCATGATTGAGTCGTCTGCGGGCGTATTGGCCGCATTGGCCGGAATTGCGGCGTTCTATTTTTATCTCGAGCAGGTCACTCGATGGCGCATTTTTACGATGTTGCCGCCGTTGTTGTGGATTTATGCGACCCCGGTGGTTTTGTCGAATACCGGTGTGTTGCCGCAATCCTCGCCCGTGTATACCGCGTTTCGCGATCTGACCTTGCCGTTTCTGATCACGATGATGCTTTTGACCGTCAACGTGCCCGCCGTCGTTCGCATCATGGGCAAAGGCGTGCTGGTGATGTTGCTGGGGACAGTCGGTGTCGTGGTGGGCGGTGTGACCGCCTATGCAATCGTCCACAACTGGCTGGCCGAGGACGCCTGGAAGGGGTTCGGCGCACTTGCAGGCAGCTGGATTGGCGGTACGGGTAATCTCGCCGCGGTGTCTGAGGCACTGGGTACCCCGGAAGAGCAGCTCGGGCTCGCGGTACTGGCGGACAACCTCGTCTACGTTGTCTGGTTGCCGATCCTGCTGGGGTCCAAGGCTTTCGCGGAGCGATTCAACCGCTGGGCTCGGGTGCCGCCGGACCGGATAGCGCAACTGGAAGCCGCCGCGGCGGAGTTGCCGGCCGGGAGCCGCGCACCGGCAATGCGCGATTACCTGTATCTGATTGCAATCGGGTTTGCGGTGACCTGGGCCGCAACGGCGTTTGCGCCAATGTTGCCGGAGATCGGCAGTATCGTGACCACGTCGGTGTGGCGTATTCTGCTGATCACGACAATCGCACTTGCGCTGTCGACCACACCCGTCAGCCGTATTCCGGGGTCACATGAACTCGGGGTCGCGCTGGTCTATGTTTTTGTCGCGAGCGTGGGTGCACGGGCCACACTGTCAGGCCTCGGTCAGGCGCCGGCGTTCGTTGCCGGCGCCTACATCTGGATTTTTATCCACGGTTTGTTTTGTCTCGCCGGCGCGAGGATATTTCGCGTCGACGTGCACAGCGTGGCCATTGCCTCGGCCGCCAATATCGGCGGCGCCGCATCGGCGCCGGTCGTGGCCGCCTATCACCGCGAGGGGCTGGTCCCGGTGGCGGTGCTTATGGCGTTGATCGGCTATGCGCTCGGTAACTACCTTGCGATTCTCACCGCACAACTGTGTCGCTGGGTGGGTACGTAACCGCGTGTCACCCGCCGACCAGCGTGACCAGAACAGCGGCGATAGCGATCGGCGACACATAGCGCACCAGGAATCTCCAGATGGCATAGGCTGTGCCATCGCCGATACCGAGTTCCTCCACGGATGACTTGCGCGCCATCGCCCAACCGGCAAAAAGCGCGATCAGGATGCCCCCGGCCGGCAGCAGGATGTTTGACGCCACGTAGTCGATGACATCGAAGATGGTTTTGTCCGCGAATGTCTCGAATCCGCCAAGCGGGTGCACGTCGCTCCACAGATTGAACGAAAAGACCGTCAGCAGGCCGATAAGAAACGCGAGCGCACCGAAAAACAGTGCCGAAGACTGTCGCTTCACGCCCTGATGCTCTTCCGCCCATGACACGATGGGCTCGAATACCGCGATCGAAGATGTCAGTGCGGCAAACACCAGCAGGACGAAAAACAAGGTCCCGAACAACGTCCCTAACGGCATCTGGCCGAATGCCAGCGGCAATGTGACGAAAACCAGGCCGGGACCTTCCGCCGGATCGAGTCCGTTGGCAAACACGACGGGAAATATTGCAAATCCGGCGAGCAGGGCGACCATGGTGTCGGCAATCGCGATGATGATTGCGGCGCGCGGAATCACCACCGTTTCCGGGAGATAGGCGCCATAGGTCATCAACAGTCCCATCGCGACACTGACGGAGAAAAACGCCTGGCCAATCGCCGCCACCACTACATGCACATCGATCTTGGAGAAATCGAATGTAAACATGAACTCGACCGTTGCTGAAAAATCGCCGGCAATGCAGGCGTAGACGACCAGTACCAGCAACATCACGAACAATGACGGCATCAGAAACTTGACGGCTTTCTCGATCCCGTCCTGAATTCCGCGCGCAACGATGAATACCGTCAGTCCCATGAACAGGGCGTGCCAAAAGATCAGCGTAAGCGGCGACGCGAGCAGATCGGAGAACTCCGATCCGACCAGATCGGCGGTGGATTCGGTAAACGTGCCGGCCGCCAGCTTCGGAATATAGGCCAGTGCCCAGCCGGCGATCACGCTGTAGAAGGTCAGAATCAGGAATCCCGCGGAGACATTGACCCAGCCGACGTTTTTCCATGCCGCACTGGCGCCGTCTGCGGCAGCCACCCGGCGCATGCTGTTGACCGGGCTGCGTCTGCCGCGGCGCCCGATTGCCAGTTCGGCCATCATGATGGGAACTGCAACGACGATTACCGCAGCCAGGTAGACGAGAACGAATGCGCCGCCGCCGCTGACGCCGGCGGTGTAGGGGAACTTCCACATGTTGCCCAGGCCGACGGCAGCGCCGACCGCGGCCAGGAGAAAAGCGAGACGGGACGACCAGGTACCATGAAAATCTGCAGCTTGCACGGAGTCACTCCCAGCGTGATTCGAAGTACTGTTGTCGCGGCATTATAGCGGCCCTGTTTTCACGGGGTCTCTTGAATCCTGTGACGCTGGCACCACGAAGAGCGGTAGGGAACACTCTGCCAGGTCGCTGACATGGCAGGCGCAACGAGGGAGAGAAGCGATGTTCGGAATCGACAGGACAGTGAAAATGGTCACGGCAGAGAATGCCTTGCCCGGCCGCGATCAGGCGCTCGCGGTGCCGCCGCGGCACTTTGTCCTCGACGCGCCGTTGCGCGGGCCATTCGACGCTCGTCTCGGTCGGGCGATTTTCGGCCTGGGTTGTTTCTGGGGCGCTGAGCGGCGTTTCTGGGAGCAGGAGGGCGTGGTCACCACTGCTGCCGGGTACAGCGGAGGGTTCACGCCAAACCCGACCTATGAAGAAGTCTGCAGCGGCCTTACCGGGCATACCGAGGTGGTTCGCGTCGTGTTCGATCCCGCAGTGTTGTCCTACGAGGAATTACTGGGAATTTTCTGGGAGGCGCATGACCCGACCCAAGGGATGCGCCAGGGCAACGATCGCGGTACCCAGTACCGCTCGGCTATCTACACCACCGACGAACAACAGGCGGAGTCCGCGCGGCGGTCGCGGGACGAATATCAATTGAGGTTGCGCCAGGCGGGGTTTGGCGAAATCACAAGCGAAATTGCCGCGGCCGGAGAGTTTTATTATGCCGAGGATTATCATCAGCAGTACCTCGCGAAAAATCCTGGCGGTTACTGCGGTCTGGGCGGAACGGGTGTCACTTGCCCGGTCGGCCTCGGCGCCTGAAACACGCTAGACCGCTCAGAAGTACTGCCCGCCGGATCCGAGCGCGACGACGACGATCCCCAGAGCAAGATTGACCGCAACGGTGCGGCGAATGGCCGCCAGGGCCGCGCCGCCGGCCGTCCACTCCTTGCCCGTCACCGCACGTGCCAGCCGTCGATAGGGGCCAAACCAGACATAGAGGAAAAGCGCGGCCATGACCAGCGCCAGCCCGTGCATCAGATGGACATGGATCCCGGTGCGGTCGAACCCGCCGTAGACGTGGAACACTATCCAGTACCCGGTCGCGAACAACACGATGACGCTGACCCAGACCATCAGGAAAAATCGCTGCATCACCTGTAGCCAGAGGCTGAGGCGGCGCTGGTTACCAAGCCGTTGCGCCACGACCGGACGTAGCGCAAAAAATGCAAAAGCCATGCCGCCAACCCAGATAACAGCGGCAATCGCATGCAGCGCGATCACAATACTCATGAGCCGGTCCTCTTCGTAACGTCTTCGACCACCAGCGGTGCGCCGCGCTCGAGACCGAGACCTGCCGCCGCGCTTTGCTCGGCCCGCGCGATCTCGAGAACACCAAACGAATTGATCAGCGCAAGATAATCGCCCGGTTGCACCGCGCCATAAGTTCTGGCGAACGGAATCCTGTGGCCCGCCACCACAACGATGGGGCTGTCCAGCTGCGCAATCAGGCTTGCATCCACGTTGCTGATCAGGTTGCCGAAGTTGTCCGCAGTGACAATCACACCCCTGATACGACCGGCATTCAGCCGGGGCTCCTCGAGCAGTGACGGGACCAGGTCTGCAGTGCGCGGGCCAAGTTCATCGGGCCGGCGTCTTGCCGCAGCCAGTTCCGCGGCAAGCGGAGCAAATATATCGCGGCCGTGGAATGTCGCGCTGACCGTTGTAATGCCGAACCGCTGGTGCGCTGCGCTATCGAGACGGAATACCTGGCAATCCGGGTCGGATTCGGCCAACGGCGCGAGCAGTCCGTTGTCCGGCGCCAGGAAAACGTGGCCGGCATGCAGCAACGCGATGATGTCGCGCTCCGTGCCAACGCCCGGATCGACGACTGCCAGATGGACCGAGCCGGACGGAAAATAGCGATAGGCGCGGCTGATCCAGAAGCCCGCTTCGTCCGGCCAGTGCACGGAGCATTCGTGAGTAATGTCGACAATTTTCGCATCGTGAAAACGCGCCAGAATCTGCCCTTTCATCGTGCCAATGAAAGGCCCCTTGTGGCCAAAATCGGTCGTCAGACTGATTACGCCGGACGGCACGAATGCGCTGCTTCGGGTCATACGGGTTGTTCCCCTTCGGACCGGCAAGTCTACCGCGCTTTTTGCGCCACTGCCTGCGGCTTCGCCCGGGGTCGTTCAGCGCGCGCGATAGCGGCGACCCGAGCGAATACGGTCAACCACACCGTCCGCGGTGTCGAAGCGTATGGCCAGGGACTGGGTTCTGCCCCGTTCGCTGGCTCGATAAACGGCAAAATGCAGGTGCGGCATCGTTGTGTGCCCGGTGTTGCCCGACAGGCCGATTTTCTGCCCGCGTTCGATTCGATCGCCGGGTTCCACGAGTGCGCCACCGCGGCGCAAGTGATAATACTCGCCGGTCGTGCCATCGTCGTGCAGGACGACGATATAGTTGGCGAACTTGCCGCACCCGTCTTCCCAGCAGCCGCGGTCGTTGTGCTCGACTGCACGAGCGACCTGTCCGCCGCGGGCCGCATGCACCGCGGTGCCATCGGCCATATCGAAGTCGACCGCGAAATACTCGAGACCGGTATGGCTGAAACCGGCGCCAAAGCCCTGCAGAACATGGTAAGACTCACCTGCGGCATAGGGCAGGGCGTAGAGATAGTCGGGATCGGACGCAGCATCGATTTTGCCGATAGTCCAGTCGTACCAGTATCGAAAACGATAGGGCTCGTGCTCGTCAACTCGGCGCAGCCGGAGCACCCTGCGGCGCTCGTTTGGGTCAAGCGTCGTTGTCAGCGGCAGCGTCCTGTCGGGATGCAGATTGCTGGTACGTGTCTCGAGTGTGAACGTCACCGGGTACGGCTTGAGATTGCGCGCGGTCAGCATCACGCCGCCGTTCGTATCCGCAGCCTCAATGCAGATCCAGTCCTCGGAACAGGGCTCAGCGGCTGGCGCAGAGAGCGGGCTCACCGCGCACGCAATGGCCACTGCAGCGGCAATCAGAAAGCCCGCACGGAGCAAGTCCGCCACCCTCGCAGCAGCGGCCGGATCGCCTCAGTCCTCGTCTTCTCCCTTGTACCTCGATACGAGTTCCTGCTGGACGTTTGCCGGCACCGGCTCGTAATGGCTGAATTCCAGCGTATAAACGCCTTCACCAGCGGTATGGGCTTTCAGTGTCGAGTAGTAGCTGATCGTCTCTGCCAGCGGCGCCTGACCATCGACCATGGCCTGATTGCCTGGCAGCATCTGCTGATCGAGAATTCGTCCGCGCATTCCGGACAGATCACCGGTGATCGTGCCGATACTGTCGCTCGGCGCCGAAATATGCATGTTTACGATCGGTTCGAGGATGATCGGGCGCGCTTTCTGGATCGCATCGACAAATGCCTTCTTGCCCGCGGCGACAAATGCCACCTCCTTCGAGTCGACCGAATGGTGCTTGCCGTCATAGACGGTGACGCGGACGTCCTGCAGCGGATATCCGGCGATAGCGCCGTTATCGAGGACCTGGCGCACGCCCTTTTCCACCGCCGGGATGAACTGTGACGGAATCGCGCCGCCGACGACCTTGTTGACGAACTCGAATCCCTCACCGCGCGCTGCGGGTTCGACCCGCAGGAAAACCTCGCCGAACTGGCCCGCGCCGCCGGTCTGCTTCTTGTGCCGATGGTGTCCTTCCGCGGACCGGGTAATGGTCTCCCGATACGGCACGCTGGGGAGACGCGTCGACACTTCGACGTTATAGGTGTCCTTCATTTTCTCGAGCACCACGCGCAGGTGCAGGTCGCCGTTGCCATAGAGCACCGTCTCGTTCGCAATCGGGTCATGTTCGATCCGGATAGAAGGATCCTCGGCCATGATTTTGTGCAGCGCGTCCGAGAGCTTCTGTTCGTCGCCGCGGCGGGTTGGCTCCAGGGCAAGCCCGAGCATCGGCTGGCCGAGATCGAGCGAACTCATGTGGAAATGATCCTCGTCGTGCGAGTCGTGCAGCACTGCGTCGAAAAACACGTCATCGACTTTGCTGACCGCGCAAATATCACCGGGCGCGGCAGCCGGGATCTCCTCGAGTTCCTTGCCCTGCACCTTGTACAGATGCGCGACCTTGAAAGGCTTGCGGTAATCACCGACAAATAGCTGGTTGCCGGCGCGAATGGTCCCCTGGTGGATTCTGAAAGCACCAATCCGGCCCATATACGGATCAACGGTAATTTTGAAAACGTGTGCGACTACGTGCGCGTCCGGATCAGGTTTGACGACAGCGGGCTCCGCGTCGTCGCCTTCGCCCCGGACATACGGGGGCGGGTTGCCCTCGAGCGGATTCGGCGCCAGCTCGGCCAGTACCTGGAGCAGTTTCTTAACCCCGACCCCGGTTTCGGCAGAGGTGAAGAGCAGCGGAATCAGGTGCCCTTCGCGCAGCGCTTTCTCGAAAGCATCGTGGAGTTCCCGCGCTTTCGGCTCCTCGCCTTCCTCGAGATATTTCTCCATCAGGGCCTCGTCTACCTCGACCACCTGGTCGATCATCTCCTGGTGGGCGGTCTCGACTGAAAGCAGGTCGGTTTCGTCGCCGGCGTCATGGAAATACGCATCGCGCACCGCGGCGCCGCCATTGGCCGGCAGATTCAGCGGCAGGCATTCCTTGCCGAAAATTTCCTGTATGTCATTGAGCAGGCGACCCATGTGCTTGTCGCCGAGATCGATCTTGTTGATAACGATCATCCGGCACAGGTTTGCTTTGGCCGCGGCCTCCATGATGCGCCGTGTGCCGAGTTCGATGCCCGCCTGACCGTCGACCACGACGGCGACTGTCTCGACCGCGGGCAACACGCTGGCCGTTCGCCCGAGCAGATCGATGTATCCGGGTGTGTCGATGACATTGATCTGTTTGCCGTGATGTTCGAAATGGCAAATGCTCGGGCTGATCGTGTGTTTTAGCGCCTTCTCCTGGGGGTCGAAGTCACACACGGTTGTGCCGCGATCGACGCTGCCTCGGGTCTGGGTAGCGCCGGCAAGGTGGAGCAGGGCCTCAGCGAGACTGGTCTTGCCGGCTCCGGAGTGACCGACAAGGGCGATGTTGCGAATGTTTTCGGTGGTGTATTTGGCCATTTATCTGCTGTTTTTAATTGGATTATTCAGATCGGCAGATAACGATATCACAGGTCCCCGTGGGCCGCTGCAGCAACGCGGGGCGGGGCGTTGGGACTGTCCCGTTCCAGGGTGACGGAAGGGTTTCGCGCGACTCGGGGATAATCTCGGGGCATACGCCACTGTGCGCAAGGAGGCGCTCGACGATGCCTGGTCGTTGCAGCGAGACTCCGGGTGAAAGGCTCCTCAGGCCGAGTCGGTACGACCCGTCCGGGCACGAGCATCCATCGCGTCGAGACGAGTCTGGAGCTGGAGGCGATCCATTGCCGTAATCGGCAGGCTGACAAATATCTTGATGCGCCGCTCGAGCTCGGCAAAAGCGCGGCGAAACGCCAGTGTTTTTTCGACTTCCGAACCTTCGACGGCCGCGGGGTCGGCGATCCTCCAGTGCGCGGTCAGCGGTTGACCCGGCCACACCGGGCATCGCTCGCCCGCTGCGTTGTCGCAGACGGTAAACACGAAATTCATGACCGGCGCGTCAGCGGTCGCGAATTCGCTCCAGTCCTTGCTGCGAGGATCTGAAATCGGCACGCGCAGTGCGCGGAGCGTGTCGAGCGCGAGCGGATGTACTTCGCCGCGGGGGTGACTGCCGGCGCTGAAACCGTGGAATCGTCCACGCCCCCAGAACTCAGTCAGCGCTTCTGCCATGATGCTCCGGGCGGAGTTGCCGGTGCAAAGGAAAAGAACGTTGTAATGAGGTTCGCTCATGGGCTTCGACACTCTGGCAAAAAGAGAAAATGTAGCGGCGTGATGTTACAAGACGGTAACAGCGGTGATAAGGAGTTCGAGTTGGAAGCGACGAATCAGCATGTTCGCCTGGGGCTGGCGCTGGGAAGCGGTGCCGCGCGCGGCTGGGCGCACATTGGCGTGCTGCGCGCACTGGAGGAAATGGATCTGCGGCCGGACGTCGTTGTCGGCGCGTCGGTGGGCTCGCTGGTGGCGGCTGCATTCGCCGTGAACAAGCTGGACCAGCTCGAGACATGGGCGCGTGGACTGGATCGCGTGGATGTTCTGAAATTGCTGGATACCAGCTTCAGCGGCGGCGGGATGATGCAGGGCAGTCGCCTGATGGGTGCCATCGGAGAACAGATCGGCGATGTCCAGATCGACACGCTGGAGACCGACTATGCGGCGGTCGCGGCCGACCTGGATACCGGCCAGGAGGTCTGGCTGACAAAGGGATCGTTGCTGCAGGCAGTGCGGGCGTCGAGCGGTCTTCCGGGGCTTTTTGCACCGGTGTGGCACGATCATCGGTGGTTGATTGACGGCGGAGTCGTGAATCCGGTGCCGGTGTCTTTGTGTCGCGCCCTGGGTGCGGATATTCGTGATCGGTGTGAACCTGAACGGGCATCTGAGCAAAATGACCGCGCTGGAGGCCCGGGTCGGAACGCGGAAGCGGGCCCGTGAGCAGAAGTCGCAGCCGCGCGCAGCGGGCTGGACCAGCCCCGAGCGCTGGGCGGAACTGTTCGGCGGGTTGTTGTCAGCGGTGCGCGGGCAGGACAAAAGGGCTGAGCCAGAGTTGTTTGACGTAATCGCAGCGTCCGTCAATATCATGCAGGATCGGATCACACGCAGCCGCATGGTGGGCGATCCGCCGATGGTTCTCGTGGCCCCGAATCTGGGGCATTTCGAGCTGATGGATTTTCATCGCGCGGACGAGGCGATCGGCATAGGCCGGGATGCCACGTTCCGCGCCCGCGCCGAATTCGATGAGCTGAAACGCGCACGCAAAGCGCGTGCCGAGCTGGTCCGCCAACTCGGCTAGGAGTCGTTTTCCACCAGGGTTTTGAGCCGCGCCAGCCCGTCCTCGTAGGTCGGGCCGAGGATCGCGTCGAGGAAGAATCCGAAGTAACGATCAACCGGGCTGGCATCCAGCACGGTAGCGAATGCCCATGTAACCCGCGTCTTACCGTTTGCCGGCTGCAGGCGTATCTCGGCTGTCGCGCCGCCCTGGTCGCCGAAATCCAGCCTGGTACGCACCAGCCGCGGCGGTTCACTCGCGATGATTTCCTGGCTGCCGGAGTCGATGCCGGGTTCGTCGCTGGTCCATTCCGCACGCGCGCCGACGCCGGCTTCGGGTCCCGAGTAGCTGTAGCGCGCATTGGGGTCCATATCAAACCACGGGGACCATTCGTTGAATCGGCGCAGACTGTTGACGACGGCGAAAACCTCGTCCGGGCTTGCATCGACCATGATTGAGCGCTCGACATGGGCGGTGTCCGGCAACGTCAGGCCGATGGCGAACAGCACCGCGAGAACGATAATCGCGCCTATCAGTGCAGCTCTCAGAAATCTCATGCCTGCAACCTCCCGTCCGATCCGTACAGTTCCAGCATAGGTGGCTCTGCGCGCCTTGCCACGCCAATCCGTGACGCCGGCCTATTCGCGATCACCAGCGCTGGTGTCAACGCCGCCGCGGCCGCCGCGTTTCTTTATTCAGGATATGGCGGGTTTGGAGCCGGAGATGCGTGGACCGACAATTTTTGTTGCTGGACTGGCATTGCTGTTGATGTACGGGTGCGCGACCCGGAGCGTGGAACCGGATGTGTATTCGCGCGCCAGCGCCCGTACGCCGTACCGGGTCTATACCGCCGAGGTGATATCCGTCGAGCGTGTCCGGATCGAGGGCGAGGCATCCCGGATCGGCGAACTGGGCGGTGCCGTGGTGGGCTACGAGGCTGTGCGCAGCGGTGTTGCCGACACCGGGCTGGCCGGCGCGATCGGTGGCGTTGCCGGCGCCGTGGCGGGGCAGGCTATCGAGAAAGCGGTTACCGGTACTGACGGATTACGCATCATCGTGCGCCTCGACAACGGTAACGTTCTGGCAATTGTGCAAGGCGACCACACCGCGTTCAGCGGTGGCGAAAGCGTTTACGTGCACATGAATGGCCGGCGCGATGCCCGCGTGATTCGTCGGCCCAACAGCTAGCAACCAAAAACAAATCAGCTATAGTGCCCGAATCGTCGCGGGATGCGGCGCGGTTTGGGCAGCGAATGACCACAGACATTGGCATCGTAATCGCTATCCTCGCGGTCTCACTGGTTCTTTTCATCAGCGAGCGCGTTCGCATGGATGTCGTCGCGCTGATGGTTCTCGGTGCACTGGCCCTGTCTGGTCTCGTCACCGCCGATGAAGCCTTCTCGGGTTTCAGCAACCCGGCCGTCATAACGGTCTGGGCGATGTTCATTCTCAGCGACGGGCTCACCCGGACCGGAATCGCCGGGATCGTGAGTGAGTATGTCACCCGCTTTGCCGGCGGCGGCGAGAAACGACTGACGGCGATGATCATGGTGACCGCCGGGGTTTTGTCGGCGTTCATGAACAACATCGGCGTGGCGGCATTGATGCTGCCGGTGGTGATCGATGTGGCCAAGGCCACCGGGTACCCGCCGTCGCGGCTGTTGATGCCGCTGGCCTATGGCACGCTGCTGGGTGGCCTGACCACGCTGATCGGCACCCCGCCCAATCTTTTGATCAGCGCTGCCCTGAGGAAGCAGGGTTATGAGCCGTTCGCGCTGTTCGATTTCTCCCCCGTGGGTTTGCTGGTGATGCTTGGCGGCACCCTTTTCGTCGTGTTCATGGGCCGCAAGGTGCTGCCGGTCAAGGACCCCGGGCGCGAGGTGGGCCGGCGCAGCGCCGAGAGCCTCGAGGCCCAGTACGGTCTGAAGGAACGGACTTTTCTCCTCGCGCTGAAACCGCGTTCCGTTCTGGTTGGCAAGACGCTCGGCGAGTCGCGTATCGGCTCATCGACCGGCCTGATCGTCACCGGTCTGATCCAGGGCGGAGATCTCAAGTTGTTGCCGGGGCCCGATGCGGTGCTGCGCGAAGGCCAGCGCTTGCTGGTGCAGGGCAAGCTCGATCACCTGCGTGACCTCGTTCGCTTTGCCGAGCTCAGTATTGAGCGCGAGACCTCGGTGCTCGACAGCCTGATGTCCGACAAGGTGCTGTTGTTCGAGGTCGAGGTTGCAGACGGCTCGTCGCTGCTCGAGGGTAATCTCGACAATGCGGCCTTCCGCGAGCGCTTCAGGTGCAACGTGCTTGCCATCCGCCGCGATCCGATGATTCGCCGCCTCAATCTCGACGAAGTGCAGCTGCAGGCTGGTGACCATCTGCTGGTGCAGGGCGGTCGCGACGCGGTGGAGCTGATGGAACAGTCCGGGGATTTCGACGACTGCTATCGGGTCTCGGATGCCGAGCTGAAAGAGGTTTACCGGCTGCAGGACCGGGTGTTCGTGGTCCGCGTGCCGCACGGCTCGTCGCTGGTCGGCGAAACGCTGGCCGGCAGCCGTATCGGCGATGCTTTCGACTTTCGCCTGCTCGGTACGATTCGCGAGGGCAAACTCAATCTGCTCCCCGACCCGCAGGAGAAGCTGATCGATGGCGAGCGGCTTCTGATTCAGGGCGAATTCGAGCAGGTGGAAGTGCTGCAGGGTCTGCAGGAACTGATGGTGGAAAAAGAGACGACCCCGTTCCAGCAGGTATTGCAGTCACAACGCATGGGCATGATCGAGGCGATGCTCGCACCGCGCACCAGCCTTGCCGGAAAGCGCCTGAAGGAACTGAAATTTCGCGAACGCTACGGACTCGAGGTGCTGGCTTTATGGCGGGAGGGTCGTGCCTACCGCTCCGATCTCGCCGCGATGAAACTGCAGCTGGGGGATGCACTGTTGTTGATGGGTCCGCGCGATCGGCTTGCGCTGATTCGCGACGACCCGGACTTCCTGATGTTGACCCAGGCCGGCGAGCAGGCACCGGATACCCGCAAGGCGCCGCTGGCGGCGGGCATAATGCTCGCGGTCGTATTGTCGGTGTTGTTTGGCTGGTTGCCGATTTCGGTCGCGGCGGTCATCGGCGGGACGATCATGGTACTAACGCGCTGCCTGAGCATGGAAGAGGCCTATCGCGCCATCGAGTGGCGCGCGATATTCCTGATCGCGGGCATGCTGCCGCTCGGGATCGCGATGGAGACCAGCGGCGCCGCGCGCCTGATGGCTTCCGGTATCGTCGATCTGCTCGGCGATTTCGGTCCGTGGCCGGTGCTGGTCGGGTTCTACCTGGTCACCGCGGCGGCGACGATGATCATCCCGACCGCAGCGCTTGTCGTGCTGATGGCGCCGGTCGTCATTTCCACCTGCCAGGATCTCGGTGTCATGCCGCACACCGCGATGATGGCGGTGGCGATGGCCGCGTCGGCAAGCTTTACGAGTCCGATTTCGCACCCGGCAAACCTGTTGGTGATGGGACCGGGCGGTTACCGCTTCAACGACTACCTGCGCCTCGGTATACCTCTGACCTTCGTGGTTTTCGTGTTGACCATGATCGCGTTGCCGTTGTTCTGGCCGTGGCAGCCGGTCTGACCGGCGCCGGCCGCGGCGAATCCGTCAGCGCGAAGCCGGCGAACTTCTCCCCGACACCAGGATCACGGGATCAAACCTCCATGAACGCCAGCACGCAAACCGCCGACACCGGGTCCGCCGGCCCGGCCATATCCATCGGGCCATTTCTGACCGCGCTCGAGCGCGACCGTCTGCCGGACTGGTTGATCCGGCTCGGCATCCGGCGCTTGCTGCGGGCGCGGCTGGCCGGCGAGGAAGCGGACGATCCCGCGGTTCATCGTGAACGCATGCAGCGTTTGCTGGCGCAGTTGCGCGCAAGCCCGATCGCAATCCGCCAGGATGCGGCCAACGAGCAACACTACGAAGTGCCGGCCGACTTCTACAGTTACGTGCTGGGTCCGCAGCTCAAATACTCGTGTTGTTTTTACCCGCGAGCAGACTCCACGCTGGCTGAGGCAGAGCAGGCGATGCTTGAAATCACCGCGGAACGGGCTGAACTCTGCGATGGCCAGCAGGTCCTCGAGCTTGGCTGCGGCTGGGGCTCGCTGTCGCTGTGGATGGCGGAACGTTTCCCGCAGTCGCGGATCACTAGCGTATCGAATTCAGCGAGCCAGAAAGAATATATCGATGCGACCGCGGCCAGGCGCGGTCTCGATAACATCGAGGTCATCACCGCGGACGTGGCCCAGCTGAGGATGCCGGATGGAGCGGCGTTTGACCGGGTGGTGTCGGTCGAGATGTTCGAGCATATGCGTAATTACGAGCGGCTGCTGGAGAACATCGCCGGGTGGCTGGCGCCGGACGGCAAGCTTTTCGTGCACATATTCGCGCACAAGCGCTTTGCCTACCCGTTCGAGGTGCGCGACGACAATGACTGGATGGCGAAGTATTTCTTCACCGGCGGCATCATGCCTAGCGACGATTTACTGCTGCATTTCCAGAAAGATCTCCACGTCGTCGGCCACTGGAACGTCGGCGGCGTCCACTATCAGCGCACTGCCGAGGACTGGCTGCGCAATATGGACGTGTGGCGGACCGAGATTCTCGAACTGTTTGCGCGCACGTATGGCGAGGAAAATGCTCTCAAATGGCTGGTTTACTGGCGCGTATTTTTCATGTCGTGTGCCGAGGTATGGGGCCATCGCCACGGGCGCGAGTGGATCGTCTCCCATTATTTGTTCGAGCGGAACTGACCCGCGCGGTTCAGGCCGCGCCGCCTCCGAGGATCTGAAATTCCACCGACGCCAGGTCGTCGATCGTGCGCGGCCGGCCGAGCGCAAAACCCTGCGCATAATCGACGCCGAGGCCCTCGAGTTTTGTCAAAACAAGGTCGCTCTCGACGGCCTCGGCAATGATCTCCTTGCCCATCACGTGGCCGACATCGTTGATCGCCTTGACGACTTCGTAGTCAACGGGATCGTCGGCGATATCACGAACATACAGGCCGTCTATTTTCAGGTAGTCGACCGGCAACGCCTTGAGGTAGGCGAACGATGACAGCCCGGTGCCGAAATCGTCCAGCGAGAACTTGCAGCCGCGGTTGCGCAACGTTTTGATAAGTTGATTGGAGCGCGACAGATTCGCGATCGCCGCCGCTTCGGTAATTTCAAAGCAGATCTTGTGAGCCGGCAGATCATGCGCCAACAACAGCTCGCAAATCGCGTCGGCGCTGGAAACCTCGCTCAGCGTGTCGGCCGACAGATTGATGAAAAACCGCGCGATGTCTTCGATCTGTTCGGGGTTTGCACTCATCCAGTCGAGGGTCTTGCCGATGACCCAAAGGTCGAGACGGGTGGCGAGGTTATAGCGCTCGACCGCGGGCAGGAAGGCCCCAGGCGGCACGATGTTTCCTTCTTCGTCCTGCATCCTTACCAGGACTTCGTAAAGACGTTGCGGCCGGTCGGCGCGGGCCACGCCAACGATTGGCTGCACGTCGAGGAAAAACCGGTCCTCGGAAAGCGCTTGCTTGACTCGCGCAACCCATTGTTTCTCGCCGTGGCGACGGGCGACTTCCTCGTCGTCCTCCTGGTAGATATGGAGGCGGTTGCGGCCATGGTCCTTGGCCGCGTAACAGGCGGCATCGGCCGCGCCCAGCACATCGGTCATGCGTTGAAAGCTGTGATCGATCGGCACCAGGCCGATGCTGGCGCCGACGGTAAACGTGTTGTTGGCCCACACAAACTGGAAGTCCTGGACCGCCCGCAACAGTTCGCGTGCAACCGAGGTCGCGTCCTCCACCGAACAGTGTTGCAATAATACGCCGAACTCGTCCCCGCCGAGGCGGGCCAGCGTATCGCCCTTGCGGACTCTTTCCAGCAGGCAGTTGCCTAGCTGACGCAGCAACTCGTCGCCGGCTACATGGCCGCAGCTGTCGTTGATTACCTTGAACTGGTCAAGATCCAGGTAACACACGGCATGGTCGAGCCGATCGGACTGCGCAGCCTCAAGCAGGCGCTCCAGCCTGAGCTCGAATTCGCGCCGGTTGATCAGCCCGGTCAGCGCATCGTGGCTCGCCTCATAGGAGAGCTGTTTGGAAAGCTCGTAGGCTTCGGTAATATCGGTGATCGTGCCTTCGTAGTACATTACCTTGCCGGCCTGATCCAGCACCGCATGGGCGTTTTCCATCGCCACCATCTTGCGCCCGTCGGAGCGCCGCAACACCAGTTCGGCGCTGCGAATTTCGCCTTCGCTGTCGATCGCCCGCAGCCAGTTGTCGCGGTCTTCACTGTACATGTAGATATCGCTGGCGATATCGAGCTCGAACAAGTCTGCTTCGCTTTCGTAACCGAGCAAACGCACCATCGCCGGGTTGGCGGAGAGGATGCGGCCGTCCGGGGAGCTCTGGAATACGCCGGTGGAGACATTCTCGAACAGTTCGCGGAATTTCGCCTCGGAAGCCTGTAATGCCTTCAGCGTATGCGTTCGGTCCGTCGCATAGCGCATGGCGCGCTCGATCAGCGTACATACCACCTGCTGTTTGACCAGGTAATCAACCGCGCCTTTTTCGATCGAGTGGATGCCGAGATCCTCGTCAGCCTGTCCGACCAGAACGATGATAGGAGTATCGCCGGCACGCGGGTAGAGCCGCAGAAATGACGTGATCCCCTGGCAATCGGGAAGGACGAGATCCAGCAGGATGACGTCGATGCCGCCTTCGGCGATGCGTTCGAGCGCCGCCTCGAGAGTCTTGCTAACGGTGACGTCAAAGCTGCCGCGCACCAGCGCGAGCTCTTCTCTGATTAATTGCTCGTCTTCAGCATTGCTGTCGACCAACAGTACCTGGGTGCTTTGCGACTGCATGCAAGCTCTCTGGCAGTTGTTTCTCGCCGTGCCTCTGGTGACGGCACGGTCACTATACAACAGCAACGCCAAGGAGACGATGGCGACCCGCGCGCCTTTTTCCATGCCGTGTGGAAACCGGAGCGCTGCGCAAGACGAATTACAGGCTGGGCGCCAGAGGCGGAGTCGCGATCCGATGCGCTGCGTCGTTCCTTGGTACGATGCGGTGAGGGCGTATCGGCCCGCGAATGATGCGGAACGATCCGGCGTCATGCCCTGATCGCCGCTGGATTCCTTACCCGGGAGACGGGATCTCTTGAAAAAGCTTGGCCTGTTTGCACTGTTTTTGCTCGCAATTCTGCTGGCGGCGAGTATGTTGCCGCTGGTCGAATGGGCGCGCGCGGCCATCGACTGGTCTCGCAACAACCCGGGCACTTCCTGGCTGGCGTTTATCGTTGCGTACCTGGTGGCCGGTATCATCATGACGCCGACATGGATACTGACCGTCGCGGCCGGTTACATTTTTGGCTGGTGGCTGGGTGTTGGTATTGTTTTTGTTGGCGCAATGTTGGGGTCGATTGCGGCATTCCTGGTCGGGCGCGGACTTGCACGCGACCTCGTTCAGGCCAAGGTTGCTTCGGTAGAGAAATTTTCCGCGCTGGATCGTGCCATCGAGGGGCAGGGATTCAATATCGTACTTCTGGCCAGGCTGTCGCTGGTGCTTCCCTACAATCTGCTGAATTACGTGTTCGGTGTGACTGCGGTTTCGTTTCGCGACTACGCGATCGCGACCGCGATCGGGATGACGCCGATGGTTCTGTTGTACGTCTTTCTCGGCACGACGGTCCAGGATGTCCGGGCGCTGCTCAGCGGAGACCTCGATACCGGGACCGCCGGCCAGGTGCTGACGGTGGTGTCGCTGGTTGCGCTGGTGGTGCTGGTAACAATTATTACGCGGGCCGCATCGCGGGTTCTTCGCGGATATCTCGACGAGTCGCCGAAGGTCGTTGAGAAAACCGATTGACTACGGCGCGTGGTGCGGGCGGCAGGTGACACGATTCAGGAGCAGGTGGTGTGATGGCCAGTGAACTCGAGCGCGATCTCGCGCTTCCTTGTGGCGCTGTTGTCGCCAACAGGATCGGAAAATCAGCAATGACCGAGGGACTTGCGGACGAGCTTGATCGTGCGACCGTCCGCCATCAGCGGCTCTACCGGCGCTGGTCGGAAGGCGGAGCCGGTCTGCTGGTCACCGGCAACGTCATGATCGATCGCCGCTATCTCGAGCGACCTGGCAACGTCGTGGTCGAAGATCGCGAGGGGTTCGACCAGCTCCGCGCCTGGGCCCGGGCCGGCACCGTCGGCGGCAACCATTTGTGGATGCAGATAAACCATCCGGGGCGCCAGGCGACGCGTATGTCGGCATCGCAGCCGTTGGCTCCATCGCCGGTTAAACTCGACATTCTCGGTCTTTTCGCCAAGCCGCGGGCGATGCAGGAAGCCGATATCGAGGATGTGATTCGGCGCTTTGCGTTTACCGCGCAATGTGCCCGCGAGACCGGGTTTACGGGCGTGCAGATCCACGCCGCGCACGGTTATTTGCTGAGCCAGTTTTTGTCGCCGATCATCAATCGGCGTGAAGATCGCTGGGGCGGGTCGCTGGAGAGTCGCGCACGTCTGTTGCTTGCGGTTGTCGCGGCGGTGCGCGAGGCGGTCGGTCCTGATTACCCGATCTCGGTCAAGCTCAACTCGGCGGATTTTCAAAAGGGCGGGTTCACGCTCGAGGAATGCACCCGGGTAGCGGCGTGGCTGGGAGACGCGGGACTCGATCTGCTGGAGATTTCCGGCGGTACCTATGAGCAACTGGCATTGCTCGGCCATCACGGAGAGGAGACCAGTTATGAGGCGCCGAAACGCGAGAGCACGAGGCGGCGCGAGGCCTATTTCCTCGACTATGCGACTGCGATTCGCGCAGCGGCGTCGCTACCGTTGATGGTGACCGGCGGGTTTCGCAGTCGTGCGCTGATGGAGCAGGCGATTGCGCAAGACGAACTCGATATGATCGGGATTGCCCGGCCGATGTGCGTCGAGGTCGATTTGCCGCGCCGACTGCTCGACGCCACGATTGATGCGGCTCCATCTTACGAGGAGAATTTGCCGCTGAAGGGCCGTTGGTCCGGCCCGACCAGTCCATTGCAGGCGGTACAGTTTCTAAACGTGCAGGGCGAGGTTGCCTGGTTCTATCGCCAGTTGCTGAAACTCGCGGACGGACGCGAACCCGATCGCAGCCTTGGTATCGTCAGCGCGCTCGGCCGCCACCTGGTCACCGAATCGAGAGCCGCGTGGGCGCGCCGGGCACGTCGGGCCTGAAGCGGGTGGTGGCCGCACCGGGACTGCTGCACCCGCTGTTATACCGACGATCGCGCTGCCCGGAATGCCTGTTCAGGGGCTGCCGTTGAACGTGCTTGTGCAGGGTGCCAGTCGCGGCATCGGTCTGGCAATGTTGCGCCAGTTGCTGGCGCGCCACGCAGACGGCAGGGTCGTCGCGACCTGCCGGCAGCCGGATCAGGCGGAGGCGTTACAGGCGCTTGCCGCGGGTTCGGGCGGCCGAGTCCGGGTGATCGCGCTGGAACTCACGGACGAGGCGTCGATCAGTGCGGCAGCGGAGCGCAGCGCGGAGTTTATTGACGAGTTGCAGCTCATCTTGAACGTCGGCGGTTTTCTTCACCGCCCGGGACAAATGCCCGAACGGCGCCTCGCCGAAGTCGAAAGCGCGAACCTGATTGCGAGCTTTGCGGTCAACGCCGCAGGCCCGCTGTTGGTGGCCAAGCACTTTCAGCGCTTTCTGCCACGCACCGGCCGGGCCGTGTTCGCAAGCCTGTCGGCCCGGGTCGGCAGCATCGGCGACAACCGTCTTGGGGGATGGTATGCATACCGCGGCGCGAAAGCGGCACAGAACATGTTCACCCGCTGCCTGTCGGTCGAGCTCGTTCGCCGCCACCGCGGTCTGATCTGTGTCGCTCTGCACCCGGGTACCGTGGACACCGAATTGTCGCGGCCATTCCAGGCGCGCGTTGCCGAAGAGAAGCTATTTTCCGTTGCGAGGGCGGCCAGTCAGCTTCTCGATGTGATCGCGGCGCTGACCGTGGAAGACAATGGTGCATTTATCGCCTGGGATGGTCAGCGCGTCGAATGGTAGCGGCGGGTATTGGCCGGGGGCGAAAAATTTGACGTTCGCGCAAGGACTGCTTTACTAGTAAGGAGGCTTACTCACCGCCAGGAGAAGACGCCCATGCCAGTAGAGCACCATCCGTTAACCACGGAGTTCCCCGAATTTATCGATACGATTCGTCTGCTGCGCGCAGGACACCAGGAGTTCCGTCAGCTGTCTGACGAGTATCACGAACTGGATGACCAGATTTACCGCATCGATGAGGATATCGAGCCGGTCTACGATCTGTATGCCGAACAGTTGAAAAAACGCAGGGTGTTTCTCAAGGACAAGCTCTACAGGATGTTGCGCGAAGCGACGGCGCACTAGCGGGGGCGGGTCTGGCGATAGGACTTCACGGCGAACCCGTCCCGGCTGATTGGCGCTGATGCTCTTGCTCCCCCGCTCGAGCCCCAGGGGGGCAGCGACCGTAGTGGGACTATTCGGCTTGGGGCTCTAGCGGAGCCAGCAGGTCGGCCATGCGCTTGCCGAACTGTGCGAGCTTGTAGTCGGGGAGTGCAAAGCTCCAGCCAGCCAAGCCGCTCGCCCAGTTCCATGATCGCCTGTTCGGGGTCGCTCGCGGCAGTGGCGGCGGTGCCTTCGCCAGTTGCGGCCCCTTCATCGCCTGCGCCGCTTGCAGAAGCGCCGAATCGTGTCGCAAGGGACTGATCATAGGCGAAATCAAATGCGGCCCAGGTCTGGTCCCCGTCGCGAGTGGTCTCGATTTCGATGACGCGTCCGTCAAACATCTCGTAACGTGCTGTCGTTACGCTTCCCGGATCGGCGACCATGCGCGCGCGCACGTCGTCGAATTCAAGACCGCTCAGCGCGCTGGCGATGCTGTTGGCCGCATACTCGGAACTGAGCGCGCGCCCCTCGGGCACTTCCAGCACCGTAAACGTGTTATCGGCGCGGGCTGATTTTTCGATACGTAACCGCTCGCCATCGGAATGTTCAATGCTGACGGCGACAATATCGGCCGCCGCGATATCAAGCAGTTCGCGCCGGATCCAGTCGAGCGGCGCGGTGCCTGGCTCGAGTTCGGCGCTGACCAATAGCCCCTGAGGATCGCCGTCGAGCCGGACGTAGGTCCCGTAGCCGTCAAATGCGATTTTACCTACGATCACGCGGAGCGTGTCGGACGGCGGTTACGATTTCCAGCGCGGTGCTGGCCGCGTCCGGACTCCCCGGTTCCTCAACGCCAAGTCGTGCATAGAACTCCGGTTTCGAGGTTTTTTGCTCGATAATCGTCGCGTTGGCGAGCTCCAGCAGCGTATTGCGCAATGCCGCTCGATCGGCCGGGAACCCATCCTTTTCCAGCACGACCCAGTCGTTCTCGGTCCGGTCGAGCGTTACGGCCGTGGCGCCGTCAGCGCCGATGACGCGCAATTCCGCGACCGAATTCAGCTGCTTCTCGAGGTCCGGCAGCAGGCGCTCACCGCCAGACTCCGACACGGAACGGTGCGAATTCAGTAACAAGGCAGCACCCACCGCGGCGACGGCCAGCACGGCGAGGATCAGTAGTTGTCGGGCTTGCATCGTAGCGCTACCTCTTGCTCTCTTTGCCGCGACGCCGGGCCGAAAAATATGCCAGACCGAATGTCAGGATGAGCGGCAATACCAGGATGTTGAGAATCTTCATCCAAACGCCGAGACTTTCCTTGTCCTGGTTCAGCGTGAGCTGCACATCGCGAAGCTCCTTGCGGACCTCCAGTCTTTGTTGCTGGAAGCGCTCGAGTTCGAGGCTTTGCTCATCGGTCAGAATGGCGAGGTTGTCGTCGTTGCGGTTGGCCTGAAGTTCGCCGAGCTTGGCCTCGGTCTGGGCCAGTTGTTCCTCGAGTTCCTGGATCGTGCCACGCCATCTTTCGTCCGCCTCGCGCTCGAGCTCCTGGACCCGCAGGAAGGGTCGCGAATAAGTGGCCCGGCCGCGGATTCCGATCAGGTCGTTACTCCCGGTCAGGTTGTCCAGCGCGTTGATTACGAAATCGCCGTTGCTGGCCCACGCGTTGGCCATGCGCTGACCGAGGAAGCGGTTGACCTGGACCCACAGCCGGTCGGTCAGGATATCGGTGTCGGCGACCAGTATCATGCTAACCGCGTCATCGGAGGCGCTGCGATGCTCCGGCTTCTGCGCCGGTTCGTCGGCTTCCGCCGCGGCGCCAGCCGGCGCCCCGTCCGGGAACGCGGTGCTCAGCTCGCCGTTGATACGCGCCGCAAGCACGTAACGCTCGCCGGTGGCCTGAAATTCGTCCAACAATTCGTTCGGATCCGACAGAAAGCGCATCCGGTCAGCCGCGATCGGCATCGCGTCGGCGCTGGATTCGAGCAGTGGGATCAGCTCGATGGCTGCATCCTCCGCCTTGGAGAAGTAGCCGATCATTGCCACGTTGATCTGGTCGAGACCGCCGCTGACGACGTCGTCCTGATCGAAACTGTCACCGGTCAGGCCGAGCATGCCGACATGGCGAACCGGCGCCTCGCCGGGACGCATCGTGATGCTTAGCGCGAACTGCTTGTCGCCCACGATCTGGTCCGGGCTGTACTCGACTCCCCAGGCCTCGAACAGTCTCGCCAGGTCGGATGACTGGCTCGCCTGCATTGCCGCCATCGGGTCGGACGGATTGGCCGGCCGGTCCATTTCAGCCCGCGGGTCGACGAATATCAACGCCTTGCCACCACCGAGCACGAACTGGTCGATGGCGTACAACGTCTTCTCGGGCAGGTCCTTTGGGTGAACCAGCATCAGGACGTCGATGTCTTCCTCTATCTGGTCCACGCTTGTCGCTACCCGGCGCAACTCGAACAATCCCCCGATCTGTTCCGCCAGGATCCAGGAATCGCGTATTCGCTGGGTCATCGGGTCGAAATCGGACAGCATCGGCAGTTCAGTCATAACGCCTATGACGGGACGCTTCGGGTTGGCCAGCGTATACACCAGTTTGGCCAGATCGTATTCGAGGAACTGTTGCTTGTCGGCGTGCAAGAAAGGAATCGCGGCGGCGTCATCGACCGGGTTCGTTCCGGCAATACCGAAATAGATGGATTCGCCGCTGTTGCTGACCGGGACCGCCTGGAGACCGAATCTCGCGGCAAGATCCTCCTGTTCCGAAAAAGGTACCGGGTCAATTTTTTGCAGATTGATTCCGCCACCGGCGTAAGCGGCAAACTCGTCGAGCATTTCCTCTACCCGGCGCGCGTAGTCGCGCACCGTCGGCAGGTCCGCCGTCTGCTTGTCGGAGAAGAAATAGTAAAGATTGATGGGTTCGTCGATGTCGGCGAGGATGTTTTTCGTGCCCTCGGAGATCGTGAACAACTGCCCTTGGGTCAGATCCCAACGCATACCGCGAAGCGTGATATTGCTGAGCGTTACGACCGCGAGAAACAGCAGTGCCAGCAGCAGCAGGCCCCAGAAGTCGAAGGATCGCTTGTGTCCTGTGGTCATGTCAGTCAGCCTTCTTCAAATCCAGCACGACGGTGTTGGCATACAGCCAGAAGCCGATCATGGCGGCGAAGTACACGATATCGCGCAGATCTATGACACCTTTAGAGATCGACCCGAAGTGGGTCAGGAAGCTGAGACTCGCAATGGCGTCGACAAAGACCTGTGGCGCCCAGCTGCGGAACAGGTCCAGCACCAGCGGAAACCCGGCCAGCAGGAACAACAGACACACTGCAACGGTGATCACGAACGCGATCACCTGGTTGCGGGTCGCCGCGGATATACATGAGCCGATAGCAAGGAATGCGCCGGCCATCAACAGGCTGCCGAGATAGGCCGCGAATATCACGCCGTTGTCGGGGTCGCCCAGGTAGTTGACGGTCAGCCACATCGGGAATGTCAGCGCGAGCGCAATCGCGGTAAAGCACCACGCGGCGAGAAATTTGCCGAGCACGGCTTCCATCAGGCTGACCGGCAGCGTCAGCAGCAGTTCGATACTGCCCGACTTGCGCTCTTCGGCCCACATCCGCATCGATAACGCCGGCACCAGGAACAGGTACAGCCACGGATGAAAACTGAAAAACGGCAGCAGGTCGGCCTGGCCGCGCTCGTAGAAACCGCCGAGATAGAAAGAGAATGCCCCCGCCAGCATCAGGAAAATGAAAATGAAGACGTAGGCTACGGGGGTGGCGAAATAACTGGCGAGTTCGCGGCGAAAAATGATTCCGGTGTTGCTCATTGTGCGGCACCCCCGGTGATTTCGCGGAAAACCTCATCGAGCCGGCCCGACTCGAGGTGCAACTCCTTTAGCGGCCATCCCTGGCTCGCGGCGAGGCTGCTGATGCCGGGCAACAGCAGCTCTTCACCGGCAGGGAAAGCCGTAAAGCCATCCCCGGACTCATTGCGCTCGGTATTTGCGACCCCGGACAGGCCCGCTACCGCGGCCTCCAGCGCACCGAGGTCGGCTTCCCCCCCGAACCGCAAGGTCACGGCGTTGTGATAGCGCGAGCGCATGACCAGACCGGCCGGGGTGTCGTCGGCCAGTACCCGGCCCGCCGCGATGATGACGGCGCGGCTGCAAACTGCTTCGACCTCTTCCAGGATATGGGTAGAAACGATGATGATCTTGTCCGCCGCCATATCCTGAATCAGCGATCGCACCTCGTGCTTCTGGTTCGGGTCGAGACCGTCGGTCGGCTCGTCCAGGATCAGCACCTCGGGATCGTGCAGCACGGCCTGCGCAAGGCCTACCCGGCGTTTGAAGCCCTTTGACAGAGTCTCGATCGTCTGTGGCAGAACATGCCCCAGATGGAGTCGCTCGATGACGTCATCGAGCCGCGACCGGCGGTTTTTGCCACCGAGACCGCGGATTTGCGCGATGAAATCGAGAAACCCGTTTACGCTCATTTCGCCGTAACTGGGAGCGCCCTCGGGCAGGTATCCGATCCGGGTCTTCGCCGGTAGCGGGTCCCGTGCAATATCGTAACCGCAGATCGAAGCGCTGCCGCTGCTCGGGGCGATGAAGCCGGTCAGCATTTTCATCGTCGTCGATTTGCCGGCGCCGTTCGGCCCGAGAAAACCGAGCACCTCGCCGGGTTCGACGGTAAAGCTCAGGTTGTCGACGGCGGTCAAAGCGTCATAGCGTTTGGTCAGTTTTTCGGTCTTGATCATCGGGTGAATCACCGCAATTGTGAAATTGGGCGGTCCTGCAGCCCGGTGGCCACGAATGCCTAACGAAGGCGCAGTGTTTTAATCACTTTGCGGCGAAATTTCAAGGCTTGCGGACTAAACGTATCGGCCCGGTTGTCCGTCGAGGAAAACCGGGCCGGTAGGGGGGAGTATACCGTTTAGTTGCTGTCGGGCTGGGTTGCGGCGGTATCGGAAGGTTGATCCTCGAGGACCTCGAACTCGCTGTACTCCACTTTGCCATCCAGCAATTCGATGTAGCGCGTGCGTGCCTCGATGCGCTGGCGGAGCGCCGTCGTAAAGCCCTCTGCATCGGTTACGCTGCCGCGAACACTCGGATTGTAGACCCGTGAATTGGCACCGGCCTGCCCGAGACGCGAGCCGGTCGTGGTCTTCAGAGTTCGCTCGTCTTCCTCGATCAGTCTGGCCAGCAGCACGCGGTCACCGTAGCGGGCCTGCAACTGCTGGAATTGCGCCTGGGCCCGGGTGCGCTGCTCCGCGTCGAGCTGATCCCATACCTGACCGGCCGCGGTGGTCAGTTGTTCCGCTCCACGCTCCGATGCCAGACGCATCCACGCATAGGCTGCAACCGGGTCTTTCGCCACGCCCTCACCGGTAAAATGCATGTAGCCGGCGCGAAACTGGGCAAATTTGTCGCCGAGGAAGGCGAGATCCTCCGAGTACACTTTGTAGGCTCTTCGTGTACTGACCTTTCTCGTAATACTTGTCGGCGAGTTTCTGCAGCTTGGCGTAATTCAGGTCCACCGCGGGGTTGGGGAACAAAATTTCCCGATCGGACTGGGGTATCGCCTCCTGCGCATTGGCGCTGGCCAGACCCAGCGCCAACAGAATCAGGACGCTGATCCTGAATTTCATTGGCATATCTCCCTGGAGCTTCTTTTGCGGTCGCAATACTGTCTTTGATGCCGCAAACCGGTAAAAAGTTGCAATAAGCGGTCTGGAGGGCCCTGTGTCGGGCTTATACTTAGACATGATCAGGCCCGGGTGAGCGCGATGAAGAACGAGACCCGCACAAATCTGATGCTACTCTTGGCGGTCGCCGTCGCAATGGCGGTGTCAGCATACCGGCCGCACGACCGGGCCACCTGGTGGCTCGAGGTCGCGCCGGTACTGGCCGTCGCGCCGGTGCTCGTTGCGACTTATGCGCGATTCAGGTTTACACCGCTCGTTTACTGGCTGATAGCGATACATGCGCTGATCCTGATACTCGGCGCTCATTACACTTATGCGCGGGTGCCCCCCGGATTCTGGGTCCAGGAGGCGCTGGACCTGCAGCGCAACCACTACGATCGTCTCGGACATCTGGCCCAGGGCTTCGTGCCGGCCATCGTGTGTGCGCGAGGTGCTGCTGCGACTCTCACCGCTGGTCCCGCGGGGCGTGGCTGTTCGGCCTCACTACCTGCGTTTGCCTGGCGTTCAGTGCGTTCTACGAGATGATCGAGTGGTGGGTGGCGCTGGCCGCGGGGGCTGAGGCCGAAGCGTTTTTGGCGACCCAGGGCGACGTGTGGGATACCCAATGGGACATGTTCCTCGCATTGCTCGGTGCGGTCGCGGCCCAGCTTTTGCTGGGCGGCTGGCATGACCGCCAGCTAGGCGCGCGCGGATTTGCGTCGGCGCCGGCGCAGCAATAGCAGCGCCGAGCCCGCAAGCAGAGTCGTTGTGACGCCCGGATAGGCGATCGAGTAAACGACCGGCGTCAGCACGGCGCGCGCGACCCGGCGTGCACCGCGATGCTCCGCGATGAAGGCTGCAAGCGGCGGGGAATTGCGGTAGTACCAGGCGGTAAACGCGCGCCCGGCCGCATACCGGCGCAGATGGCGGTCGCGGAAATCGCGCAGGACCTCGACATGCGGATCGAGATACGAGCCGTAGGCCGCGGTCGCGATGAAACAGCACCAGCCGAGACAATCACTGTCGCCGCTGCCGTCCGTAACGCCGTCGTTTTCCAGGATGCGGACGGTTACTTTGTTCGCGCCCGGTTCGAGCGTGGACAGCCGGGTCGGGTTGGTGATCACGACCTGGAAAGGACGTTTTTGCGGACCCGGTTCATCGTCGTCGATGATAGGCACCTCGAATGTGCGCGTCGTCTCGCCGTTTTCGAACACCAGCCGCCCGGTCGACGCGACATAGTTGCTGCCCGCTTTTGCGCCGTCGTCGCCGACACCATCAACAGTGCCGTAATCGACCGTGACCAGCCCGGTGTCGCCATTACGCCGGTTGACCTCGAACAGGACGCTGCCGACATCCTCCGCCACTTCGTCGTTGCCGGGGTTGATCAATTCGAACTCGCCGGGCTGGCCGGGTTCGTCGTCCTCGATCAGTATCTCGACCGTCAACTGGCCAATTGCCGCCCGGTCGTCCGGTTCGGCCGACTGCAGAAAAACGTCGAGAAATTCGTTGCCTTCGAGTTCGTCGTCGTTGTTCGCCTCGAACCTGACATCCCTGGTCTCGTCGCCTTCGACGAAATCCAGCGTCTCGCGGATGCTCTCGTAGTCGACCCCATCCACGGCGGTCACGCCGACACTGGTGACATCGACCCGAACGTCGCCAGTGCCCTCGCCACTGCGGCGCACTTTTAGGTTGGTGTTCTCGCCTTCGCGAATCCGGATCGACAACGGGTCGACGAAATCGAGGTCGGTGTCGGCATTCTGTTCGTCGAGTATCTCAACCCGGATACTGTCGCTACTGCCAATCGTGGCGCCGCCGGATGCGGTGCCCAGCGTCAGCGTTACATACTCGGTTCCCTCGAGGTCGCCGTCGTCCTCGGCGCGCAGCGTGAAATACTCCGACCCGCCGCCGTCGTCGAAAGTCACGATCCCGCCATCGAGATCGATCGTGTAGTCCTCGTTGAGCGTGGCGGTGCTCGAAATACTGACATTGACGGTAACCGTCTGCGCCTCGCTCAGATCGTTGGTTCGCACCAGTTGAATTTCAATGTCGTCGCCCTCGCGGACCTGTACGACCCGGTCGACAAATTGCAGGGCCGCCTGGGACTGGGCGAGGGCGCTGGGGGTGGCGGCCAGAAACAGCGCACCGAGGACCAGAAGACGCATAGACATCTCGCTATCGGGTCAGCGTGCCGTGCCTGCCGGCTTGCGGTAAGGGTCGATGATGCGATGGTAGGTGCCGTCGCCTTTCATTTCCTCCATGGCGCTCTCGAAGCGGCTGATTATCGTCGCGTGATCAGGATGTTGCAGGCTCACAGCTATACGCAAACCACGCAGCGCGATTGGCGGCGACAAGGCGAATTTTTCGGCATCTATAGGGAAATAGGTATCGATGCTGTAGCGTAACGCCAGTTCGCTTCCGATCGTGAAATCGACCCGCCCCTGGCGCAGTTTAAGAATGACCTGTTGCAGCTGGTTCTCCATGAAACGCGGGTGTTTGTCGAACTGATCGAGGATATCGCCATAGCCGAAATCGCGTACCAGCCCCATCGCGAGGTCCTTGCGTTCGCCCCCCAGCAACTGCTGGAACGTGTAATCGGTGTCGCGCAGCTTGGCTACGCGTATGACGTTTTGCAGATAGGGTTTCGAGAATGCCAGCGTCTGCGCGCGTTCCTCGGTCCGCCAGATGCCGATGATGACGCCGCCGAGACCCATGCCGGCGCCCTGGGCAATCCGCTCCCAGTTGCCGATCACGAACTTGGTTTCATAGCCCGCGCGGCGCATCGCCTCGGCTACCAGTTGCGCCGCCATACCGTTGCCTGGCAGGGATTGTTCCGAAAACGGCGGCCACGAACTGGCAACCAGATTAAGCGTTTCGGCGCGCGCAATCGGCGCGAGCAGCAACAAGGTGACCAGTGGCAGCCATTTTTTCACGGGGTGGTTCTCCGAGCGAATTCAGGAGGCAACTGTACACCGCCGATCACTCGCGGGGAATGCGCGCCGCGCTGCGCTGAGCGCAGGGGTCTGCGACGCGTTGCCGCTAGCCTCGGTATTCTGCGGCCACGGGCCGGACGGGCTGGCCGCTCCGGGTCAGGCCGTGGCGCTGGGCCGCGCGGCGACTCGTTCATGCCAAGCGGCGAGGTTGTCGAGACTCTCCGCGGGCTTTTGTTTGACCCAGCGTGCAAAATCGACGACCACCAGCGCCGTGATGTCGGCTACCGAGAATGAGCCGGCGATAAACTCGCGACCTTCCAGGCGCTGATCAAGACGCTCGAAAAAACGCGCCAGGGTTGCCTGTCCGCGTTCGACCAGCGCCGGAATCTGGGCGATTCCGCCGGGCGCGCCGGTCAGCCCGCGGTCGGCGAAGTGTTGCGACGAGTTGCGCAGCATATCGGCAACCGCCGCCAGCCCGTTGTACTCGATGATCCGTATCCACATCTCGACCAGGCCTTGCGATCTCGCGTCGGTTCCGAACAACGGTGGATCGGGGTAAAGGGCTTCGAGATATCTGCATATAGCCATCGACTCGCTGATCACGGTGCCGTCATCGAGTTCGAGCGCGGGCACGGTGTAGCTCGGGTTTTTTTTCGCAAAGCCGGATTCGAATTGTTGCCGTTGCGCCAGATCGACCTGCACTGTGGGGATGGCAAGGTCCTTTTCTGCCAGATAGATACGCACCCTGCGTGGGCTCGGGGCAGGCTGGTAGTCGTACAACTTCATCGTCGTCTCCTCGGCGCGGCCGCGCCTATATTCCGTGTTTTCGGAACTCGCCCAGAAAGATCTCGGGTCGTGGACGGACGCGGTAGTTGTCCGTCTCATCGCTGTAGATTACGCGTGCCTCGGCATCCAGCAGGATCGTGGTCGGCAGGACAGTATCACGCCCGTAACGCCCCCGCAGGCCCACCGGTACACCATCGTGCTGGAGCAAGCCGAGACCGGCCGCGGCGTTGCAATCCGTATCGACCCAGAATTCGATTGCGACGTTGAGTGATTCGGCGACCCGCCGGGTCAGGTCGGCCGGTTGCGGGCTGACGAAGATGAGCCTGACGCCGCGTTCGTTCAGTTCGCGATATCGTCGTGCCAGCTGCTGAACCTGGGTCGTGCAGAAGGGGCACCAGTTGCCGCGGAAGAACATCAATAGGGTCGGCGTACCAGCAAGGTCGGCGGTGCTGACCATGTTTCCGCCAAGATCGCGGGCGCTGACAACGGGTAGTTTCTGCCCCAGCTGGAGTTGCGGGTTGACCTCCCGGCCGAAGCGCGAATACCACAGATCGAATACCACGTACCCGACCGCAACCAGCGCGGCAAGCGCGGCAATCGCGGTTGCTCCCGGTTCGCTGGAAGCTGCCCATGCAGACAGCAGCAGGCCGCTCACCGCGACCATTCGCAGCAGCGCGGAAGCGATGCCGCCCGCGGCGCTCTTGCCACCCTGATGCGCGCGTAGCCACAGAAAAATAAACGGCACACTGGCTATGCTTGCGCCGGTCCAGGCCAGTCGCGCGGGACCCGTGACCAGGCCGATCAGGCTCGCGGCAAATGTACCGGCGCAGACAAGGAAATAGATAAACCCGAACCATGCCTTGATATTGTTGTTTTTCACTGGCGTCCTCGCGTGTGGTTAATGCAACGCGCTCGCCATTTTGCGCCGATAACGGCCGACGAGATCGTCGTGCTCGCCGAGCAACTCGAAAATTGCCTTGATGACTGTCCGGGTTTGCCCGTCCTTGTAGTCGGGTGAAAGACGCAGCACCCGCATTAACGTCTCTAGCGCTGCCTCATGGTTGCCCGCGAGTGCGGCGGATGCTGCAGTCCGGGTCAGTGTCCCCGGATCCTTTGCAGTGGCGGCGTCCGTTTCCGCCTGCGCAAGCTGCGCCAGCAGCGCCCGTGCCTTCAGGCGGCGGAACTGAGGGTCGTCCAGGGCGGCGGCCGGAAGGCGCGAGAGGAGCTGATCGGCTTCCTCGAGCCGGCCCGTGTCCAGGCACAGATCGGCGAGATCGGCCCGTATCCCGAGGTTGTCCGGGTCCGCGGCAGCTGTCTCGCGCAACAGGTCGGTGGCCTCATCCTCACGGCCCTGCTCGCGCAGAGCGGCTGCCTGAAGGCGTTGCGAATCGGAGGCGCGCGGCAGATGGGGGGTAATGAGCTGCTCGACCGCGGCGGCGCTTTGCGCGCCGACAAAACGATCGACGATGGCGCCCTTCACAAACAGCAATACCGTCGGCAGGCTGCGAACGCCAAGCTGGGCAGCGAGATCGGGTTCCGCATCGCTGTTGACCTTGGCTACCAGTACCGCGCCGTCGTATTTTGCGGCTACCGCATCCAGCACCGGTGCCAGCATTTTGCACGGACCGCACCATTCGGCCCAGAAATCGGCCAGCACCAGGCGCTCGTGCGAGGCGTCCAGCACACGCGTCTCGAACTCGTCCACGCTGACGTCAAATACGAATTCACTGCTGCTCATAAGCTTTCCCTGCGGCGCCCGCGAGGGGGCAGATGCGGGTGAACCCGCTGAACTCAAGCATCGGGCACTATTCCGAGCTGGCTGGCTGCGCGCAGCAGCCCGATTACGCTCTTCGCATCTTCGATGGTGCCGCAGAGCGCATGCTGCGCGGCGGTAGCGAGTGGCAGCCACCTCAATTCGAAGATTTCGCCGGGCTCCGCCCGAGCATTGGTGGCCGTCAGTTCCTGAGCGAGAAAGAGATGTACAACCTCGGTAAACACGCCCGGCGAGCTGACTATCGCACCGAGGCTGTGCCATCTTGCGGCCTCGAGTCCGGCCTCTTCGGTCAGCTCCCGCCGGGCGGTCACCAGGGGTTCCTCGTCGGGTTCCAGCCGGCCTGCCGGAATTTCACACAGCCTTCGCCCCATCACATGCCGGTGCTGATCGAGCAGACAAACCCGATTGTCGCGGTCGAGCGCGACGATAGCCGCACCGCCGGGGTGCTCGACGACGTCGAACTCAAGGGTTGATCCGTCTGCCAGCTCGACGGTCTCGTTACGGACCGTGACGACACGGCCATAAAATTCGCTGCGCTGGTTGTCTCTCATGACTCGTCGGCGTGACGATGCAGCAATGCCTTGCCACATTTTTTGCAATAGGCCGCATCACTGTCGTGATCGACAGCGCCGCAGGCGGGGCAGACCGCCTCGAGCCGTTCGCGATGTATCGCGTGACCTAGTTCGGCGGCATAAATGCCGGTTGGCACCGCGATGATGCCGTAACCCATGATCATAATGACGGCTGAGATGAATTGGCCAAGCGGCGTCTGCGGTGTGATGTCGCCGTAACCGACCGTGGTGAGCGTTACCACGCTCCAGTAGATGCTGCGCGGAATGCTGGTGAAGCCGCTTTCCTTGCCCTCGACCAGGTACATGATCGAGCCAAAAATCACCACCAGCGTTACGATGGCAAAGACGAATACGAAGATTTTGCGCGCGCTGGAGCGCATCGCCGCCATCAGACTGTCGGCCTCGCCCACGTAGCGGCGGAGTTTCAAAACGCGGAAAATGCGCAGGATTCGCAGGATCCGGACCAGCATCAGGTAGCTGCCACCGGTCAGCAGCAATTCGAGATAGGTCGGCAATACCGCTAGCAGGTCGATAATCCCGTAAAAGCTGCGGGCATAGTTCAGCGGGTGCTTGACGCAGGCGAGACGCAGCAGGTACTCGACGGTAAAAATGATCGTGAATAGCCACTCGGCGCGGATTATCAGTCCCTCGTGCCGCAGCCGTATCGGCTCTACCGTGTAGAAACAGATCGCAAAAACGCTGGCGATAATCGCAACGATCAGAACAAGGTCGAAAAATTTGCCGAGCGGCGTGTCGGTCTTGAATATGGTGACGAACACCGCTTTCTGCCATTGCGCGTTGCCCGCCTCGTTCTTGCCGTCGCTCAACAGGTGCCGGGAAAAAACTGTCATGGTGTTCCGCCGATTGCCGTCCCTACGGGACCGGCTATAGCATACCGCCACTGAACCCTTCTTGCGGAGTTGAAAAGTCCATGCTCAGACCGGCGCTCTACCCGTCACTGGGCGATTTTGCTTGCCGTGTTTGCCGCGGCGTCACCTCAGGCTGCCACCGATGCCGATGTCGGCAACCGGATTATCGATACGCTGGAGGCATGGCGCGGCGGCGGTCAGTCAGTGTTGATGGCGGCGCCGGTCGTGGGCGCATTTTACGCAAGCCGCGGTTATCGTCCGGCCTGGAGCGACCAGCGTAATCGCGAGGACATGATTGTCTCGATCCTTGATGCTGCGGCAGCGGGACTTAGTCCGGACGAGTATCATTTGCGCGAAATCGAGCGGCTACGAGACGCCGGTGACGGCGCGGCGGCGCAGGCGGAACTCGATATTCTGCTGACGGATGCATTGTTCGTGCTCGGTTACCACTACCGTTTCGGCAAGGTCGATCCGCAATCGGTCAATCCCCACTGGAATATGCCGAATCGATTCGGGGAAGAGGATCCCGTCGCGCTGGTGAGTACCGCGCTGGATGCGCACGCAGTAGGCGAGTTTCTTGCCGAACGCTCAGCCCGAACATAATTTTTATCAGCGCCTGAAGACTGCGCTGGCCGGTTACCGCAGTCTTGAGCTGGCCGGGGGCTGGCCCGAGATCCCTGAGGGTGAAACCCTGCGCCTCGGCGTTGACGATCCGCGCGTGCTGCTGCTGCGGCGGCGGCTTGACGCTGACGCGTGACCTGGCGCAGGGCACGGCGGACTCGAGCGTTTTCGATGACGATGTCGATCGCGCCGTACGCGTGTTCCAGTACCGCATGGGTCTTACCGATGACGGTGTTGTCGGCCAGAATACGCTGGCCGCGCTCAATGTGCCCGTCGCGACGCGGATCGAACAGATCCGTATCAACCTCGAGCGGGCCCGATGGATACTGCATGATCTCGACCCGCATGCCGTGGTCGTCAATGTGGCCGGTTTCATGGCATACGTCACCGAGGGAGAAAATGTGACCTGGATGACCCGGGTACAGGTCGGCAAGCCCTATCACATGACGCCGCTGTTTCGCGACGAGGTGAGTTACATCGAGATCAATCCGACGTGGACGGTGCCCTACAGTATTTCAACCAGGGAACTGCTGCCGAAAATCAGGAAAGATCCGGATTATCTCGCCGATCACAACATGATCGTGCTCGACCGCAGCGGCCAACAGGTGGATCCGGCCGGCATTGACTGGGGCGGCCTTTCCGCGAGCAGGTTTCCTTACACGCTGCAACAGCAACCGGGTTCCGACAATGCATTGGGGCGTATCAAGTTTATGTTCCCGAACGAGCACTCGGTCTATCTCCACGATACGCCGAGCAAGGCGCTGTTCGCGCACGATTACCGGGTATTCAGCCACGGCTGTATTCGGGTCCAGAATCCATACCGGCTGGCGCAGATTCTCCTCGATGACAACGAGAAGTGGAGCATCGAAAAAATCGAGGCGGCCGTAGACAGCCGGGTGACCCAGCGCATCGTACTCGACAAGAAGATCCCGATTTACCTTACCTACTGGACCGCTGCGGTGGATGACGACCTCGAGGTCAATTTCAGTCGTGATCCCTACGATCGCGACGCGCGTGTTCTGGCCGCGCTCGACCAGCCGTTCGTGGCGCCGGCGCGAGTGCGCGAACGCGCCCGGCAGATGTCGGGTCAGGAGTCCGGCAGGCCCTGAAGGTTGCCTGACCGGGGCGGGGCTAGAGATCCTCGGGATCACTCTCGAACAGGCGCCGTAACTCTTCGACCGATTCTCGGGCTGTTTCGACCAGCTTGGTTTCGTCGCGATGGATGGCCTGTTGCATTCGCAGCGTTTTTTCGTCGTGTTCGCGGAACCTGCGAACGGTGTTGCTGGCGCGCTCGGGGCTGTCGCCGAGCTGCTGCAGAAGTGACTGCGTGAGTTCGAGACTCGAGCCAAGGGTCTCGCGATAGATATGCTCTATACCGAGGTCCATCAACAGATAGGCATGATGGCGGTCGTGGGCGCGGGCGAGGATCTGCAGGTGCGGAAATTGGTGTTTGACCAGCTCGGCGGTTTTCATCGACGCCTCGACATCGTCCACCGCGATCACCATCAGCCGCGCCTTATCGGCGCCGGCCGCGCGCAGCAGATCGAGTCGCGATGGATCGCCGTAATAGACCTTGTTGCCGAATTTGCGCACGAAATCGACCTGAGCGGCGCTCGACTCGAGCGCGGTAAAGCCGATCCCTCGCGACTGCAAAACGCGCGCTGTGATCTGGCCGAAACGACCGAATCCGGCAATGATGACCTGGTTGGCGTCATCGTCCATTTCGTCGAACGGGCGGGTTTCCTCTGTCCCGGTCAGTTTGCGGTTCACCGCTTCTACCGCCATGAACAGGAAGGGCGTCAACACCATCGACAATGTGACGGCAACGACGACGGTGTCGCCCTGTCCGGCGTTCAGCGCCTGTACCGAGATCGCCACTCCCAGCAATACGAATGCGAACTCACCGCCCTGGGCAAGAGTCGCGGCGTAGCTGCGCGAGGCTGCCGTGCTCAGACCGTAAAGCCGGCCCAGCGGATACAACACCGCAATTTTCAGAGCCATCAAAAGCAACGTGAGACCGAGCAGTCGCAGCGGGCTCTCCAGGAGCTGGGTAACTTGAATCGACATGCCGACCGCGAGGAAGAACAGGCCGAGCAGGAGGCCCTTGAAGGGCTCAATGCTGGCCTCGAGTTCATGCCGGTACTCCGAGTCTGCGAGCAGAACTCCGGCGAGGAAAGCGCCCAGCTCCATCGACAGCCCGAGATGTTCCATCAACGCCGCGGAGGACAACACCAGTAACAAAGCTACGGCGGTGGAGACTTCGGCCCCGAACGGGACAACGAGCCGCAGCAATGGCCGCAACAGGTAGCGGCCGGCCAGGACGAATGCGACGATGACCAGAATAATCTCCAGTCCGGCAAGAAACGGGTTTTCGGTCGTGGTCGGGCCGGTCGCTGCAGGGTCTCCGAGCAACGGGATCAGGGCCAGCATCGGGATTACGGCGAGATCCTGAAACAGCAATGTCGCAAAGGCCGCGCGGCCATGCCGGGTCGCGAGCTGTTTCTTTTCCGCCAGCATCTGCAGCACGAATGCCGTCGATGACAATGAAAGTACCAGGCCGAGTACGAGCGCCGCCTTCAGACTGAATCCGAACACTGTCGCGACGGCGCAGATCAGGGCCGCGCTCAAGAGTACCTGGGCGCTTCCGAGGCCAAATATCGACCGCCGCAGCACCCAGAGGCGCGAAGGCTGCAGTTCGAGGCCGATGATGAAAAGCAGCAGCACGACGCCGAGTTCGGCAAAGTGCAGTTTGGCCTCGACCTCTCCGATCAGGCCAAGCCCGAACGGGCCGACCACGACACCGGCGGCGAGGTAGCCGAGAACCGAGCCGAATCCGAGCTTGCTGAAAATCGGAACCGCAATGGCCGCACAGAGCAGATAAATGATGAATTCGCTGAGTATCTCCACGCATCCGCTCCCTTAGCCGCGGCCATTCACAATAGGCGGCCATTCGCAATAGAACGTATTCGACGGCGCCGCAAAACCGATGCAGCGGGCGCCGTTTATTCCGGTATCATCGCAGCAACGCCCTGCACGGGCGCGGAACGGAAGGTATGGCAATGGCACACCAGACCGATACAAGTAACATGGCGGTATTTTGCGATTTCGAGAACATCGCGCTCGGCGTCAGGGATGCAAAATACGATCAGTTTGATATCGAGAAGGTACTCGAGCGTCTGCTGCTAAAAGGCTCTATCGTCGTCAAGAAAGCTTATTGCGACTGGGAACGCTACAAGCAGTTCAAGCAGCCTATGCATGAGGCCTCATTCGAATTGATCGAGATTCCGCATGTGCGCCTGTCCGGCAAAAACTCCGCCGATATCCGCATGGTCGTCGATGCGCTTGATCTGTGCTACACCAAGGCGCATGTGGATGCCTTCGTCATTATCAGCGGTGACTCGGATTTTTCACCGCTGGTCAGCAAGCTGCGCGAGAACAACAAGTTTGTCATTGGCGTGGGGGTCAAGAATTCGACCTCCGATCTGCTGACGGCGAACTGCGACGAGTTTATTTTTTACGATGACCTGGTGAGGGCAAAGAAAAGGCCGACGCGTAAACGCGGGACGGCAAAGAAAAGCGCCAGTCGCGGCAAAAAAGTCAGCGAAGAGGATCAGCGCAAACAGGAAGCATTCGACCTGGTCATTGCCACGCTCGAGGCGCTCAAAGACGAGCGCGGTGATGAGAGCACGATCTGGGGCTCGATGATCAAGCAGACTCTGAAGCGGCAACGCCCGGGTTTCAGCGAGTCCTATTATGGTTTCGGCGGGTTTGGGGAGTTGCTCGAAGAGGCCCAGGCCAAGGGTCTGCTGAGTGTGGAGCGCGACGAACGCTCGGGCGGCTATATCGTGCGTCGCGCCGCGTGAAAAGACACGCTGGTACAAGCGTGATTTTGGCAGCCCTGCACGGAGACTGCTAACAATAGCGACGCAGTTGCTTGCGTCAGCAAAAAAAATTTGGCAATAAATAACAGCAAGAGAATGTTGTGCCGTTTGCGCACACTGCAGTTTCAACAATCTGAACAGGTAACTGCCGCCAGTGCGGCGACGCCGCGAGCGCGTAACGCGCGGCATTGGTTACGGCCCGGATCGGTGATTGTCGGCCGGGTTTCTTTCCTCGGTTGTGGCGTTGCGCCACAGGTAAAGGAGACGGTGTAGATGTCGAGACCCAGTGCAAGCGACAAGGTCCTGCCGGTTGCAAGCCTCAAGGAATATTTTCGCGAATCCGTCGATTCCGCGATGAGTAATCAGAGCGTCGCATTACGCGAGGAAACCAGCCACTACGTAGTAAACCTGCTGACGCTGTTCTCGCGGTCGGAGGAATTCTACGAAGTCACGCCGCACGGTCTTGGGCTGAAGCCACTTGCAACGATGCTGGCGGATGCCCTGGATGCGCCCAGCGACGCCGACAGCAACCGCGCACTCAGACGTCTCGGTGATGTGTCGCTCTTCTGTGCCGGATTTTTCAGCGAGGCGCTGGCCCGTAAACCGGTCGATGTCGATTACTACGTGGGAATGGGCGGACTTGCCTACGGCAGTCTCAGTGACCGCGTCCGCGGCGCGGTCAACGGACGCGCGCTGGGCGCGGTTTTCGCCGAGCTGGCGCATAATTTCCAGGTGCTGGTGGACGTTCTCAATGAAGTCAGCGAGAGCGCGCGTTCCCACAGCGACAAGGATATTCTGCGGCTCTACGAAGTCTGGCTGAAGACCGGCAGTCGCCGCTGCGCCGCTTTGTTGCGCAAACTGGGTGTCGAACCGAGCCAGGGTGCCGCGACACCCTTTCAGCACTAGCTTATGGCTTTGCGCCTCGACCCGCTGCAGACCCTGCTGGAGAAGATCTACGGCGTCAGCAGCGAATTGCGGGTCGACGACTTTCTGATCAGCGACCCGTGCAGTGTCCGGCAACTGCATCGTGACGGTCGAGACACCCGCGAGAAACTGCTGATCAGCGAGGCCGGCAACGAACTCGATGTGGCCTTGTTCGTGCACGAGAAAATTCTCGGCTACGCTGGCGGAGAGCGATCCGTTCGCGCGCTTGCACGACGGCAATCTCGATGCCTTCTGGATCGCGCTGGAAGGGGTCAGTCACTTTCTCTACCTGGTGTGTAACGCGGGTGCCGGGCGCAGTGTCCGGCTGCTGGAGATGGAGTTACAGGCGGAGGTCGACAAGTTTGTGGCGACGCTGTTTCTGTTGCGCCGTCAGGACGTGACCGGCTCGCATCGGCGGCTCCATCATTATCTGTTCGAACGCATCGAATTCGACGCCGCGCTCAGTCCTGAAGATCTGACCCGGTATCGCGAAGCGAACCGGTACGCGGGCAAATACTGTCTCGGGTTGTCGCGCGGTTATCTCAGCCGCCGCCGCCGGACCGGCCTCGTTGACGAGCTGCGGCGCTTCTATCGCATGCCGCAATCAGCGAAACTCCGCTACATCGACCACGGTATCGGCCGCTGATCGGCAGGCGGGCAGTGCGGCCGAAGGAGACAGCGCTATCGCCGCGCCGAGCAGACGCATCTTTTACATGCCCGGGCAGAATCCGAAGCCACCGCCGGCGATCCATGGCCCGCAGCTGTGGCGGTGCCTGCTAGAGGGGTGCCGGCGGGCTGACCCCGATCTGGCGCGGGAACTGGCGCTCGAACCGGAAATCTTCCGGCTGCTGGGCTGGAACAGCACTTTCTACGCCGAAACCCAGGATATCCGGCCCGATCTGCCGTGGATCGACCTGGTCCTCGAGCGGACCGCGCCGGACCCGCGTGATATCCGCGATGCCCGCTCCTGGAATAAACGCTTCCTGCGCCTGCTCTATGGCATCGCCGATCGAATGCCGTGGCTCGTCGACCTGATTCCCGACCCGCATATGAAAAACACACTGCAGCAGGCGAATCGCTATTTCGAGAATCATCACCGTCTCGCCGAAGAGGCGCGCGGATTGTTGATCGATGCGGTGTCGGAGGCGTGGCGCGAGCAGGTGCCGATCTGTGTGATCGGTCATAGCCTCGGGTCGGTTATCGCTTTTGACGCCATGTGGGAACTGGACCATATCGAGCACAGTCGCGCGCAGGTCGACCTGTTCCTGACCTTCGGCAGCCCGCTCGGCAGCAATTTTGTCCGCAAACGATTGCTCGGCGCGGGTTACGAGCACGAACGGCGCTTTCCAGGGAACATCCGTACCTGGATCAATCTGCCCGCCGTGGGTGACCACATTTCCCTCGACAAGGATTTCGAGCAAGATTTCGCTGACATGCTCGATATCGATGCGGTGCGCGAAATTCTCCAACCGGCTCAGCCGCTCTACAACCTGTACCGTGACGAAAACGGGCTCAACCCGCATCGCTCTTATGGCTATCTGTGCCACCGTGAGGTCGGCGCCGCAATCCACAGCTGGTGTCTGCGAGGACGGCGGCAGCAAAATTGATGCAACTCTTTTGCCAGTTGCGGCATCTAACGTTTTGTACAGGGGCGGTATTGCGACACGGATCGCCGCAACGGGGCACGGGAGGGCATATGAACAGCGGTACATTGAAGGTTGTTCTCATTGTTGCGACATTTACTGCGGCCGCGTTGGCCGGACCCATTGCGGCTGGGCTTGAGCGAACATTGAGTCAAGCCGGCGCGGCGGAACCGGAAGGGAAAGAGATTTGTGATTCGGAACGTGCGGCAGAGCGTTCGGCTGCTGCAGACGGGGTGTTGCTGCTGTAAACCACGTCCGCCGGCGCAACCGCATGGCGTCTGGACAGATTGACCACAACGGGGGCAGTGCCTCCGTTTTCTTTTTGCGGAACTAGGGCTTCTTTCGGTAAATAGCGATCCCAATCACTTTCTCTTCATGGTCTTATAGTAATCTGCGCGGAAGAAAAGCAAAGACAGCCTGGCCCGGAATTCGAAATATGAAGGCACGTCATACACTTCGATACGTAAGCCGTCTGACCAAGGGCACGCTGGCAATCATACTTGCCGGCGGCAGGGGAGAGCGGCTCAAGCAGCTCACCTTGAAACGGGCCAAACCGGCCACGCCGTTTGGCGGCAAGTACCGAATTATCGATTTCCCGTTGTCCAACTGTGTCAACTCGGGCATTCGCCAGATTTGCGTGCTTACCCAGTACAAGGCACATGACCTGATTTTGCATATCCAGAAAGGCTGGGGGTACCTGCGCGGTGAGTTTGGTGAGTTCGTCGAACTGTTACCCGCGCAACAACAGCAGGGCGAGCAGTGGTACTCCGGTACCGCCGATGCCGTGCATCAGAATATCGACATCATCGAGGCACACAACCCGGAACATGTCCTGATCCTCGCCGGCGACCACATTTACAAGATGGATTACGGCCCGATGATTGCGTCGCACGTAGAGCTCGAAGCCGACGTCACGGTCGGGTGCGTCGAGGTACCCGTGCAGCGGGCGCGTGAATTTGGCGTGGTAACGGTCAGGGAAGATCAGCGCATAGAAAAATTCACGGAGAAACCGGAACATCCCGACACGCTTGCCGGACGGCCCGACGTCACTCTGGCTTCGATGGGTATCTATGTCTTCAACCGCGAATTCCTCGGCACGGATTCTCGCCGAGGACGCGGCCGACCCGAACTCGTCTCACGATTTCGGCCGCAATATCATACCCGGCACGATCAACAGCCATCGTGTGTTTGCATTCAAATTCGAAGACACTGCAACCGGCGCGCAGCGTTACTGGCGCGATGTCGGCAACGTGGATGCCTTTTACGAGGCCAATATGGAACTGGTCTACGTTTCGCCGGAGCTCAATCTTTACGATGAAAAGTGGCCCATCTGGACGTACCAGGAACAGAAACCGCCGGCCAAATTCATTCTCGATGAAGAGGGCCGTCGCGGCTATGCGGTGAATTCGATGGTGTTCGGCGGGATGCATCGTTTCGGGGGCGCAGGTGCGATCTTCGGTGTTGTTTTCGGATGTCCGGGTGGATGAGCAATCGGTGGTCGACCATTCCGTGGTATTGCCGTCGGCGCGGGTCGGGCGCAACTGCCGTATCAGCCGCGCGGTCATCGGGGAAAATTGCGTGATTCCGGACGGTCTTGTGATTGGCGAGAATCGCGATATCGACGAAGAGCGCTTCTATGTGACTCACAAAGGCGTCGTGCTGGTGGTCCCGGAAATGATCAACGCACTGACCGGGAAACGCTGAACGCGAATTACTGCGGCGCGACCATCCGCCGATAAAAATCCTCGTAAAGCGCGCCCTGGGCCTGCCACGAAAAATCCTCACGCATGCCGCGCCGCATCAGTGCACGCCAGTCCGCTGGTGCGGCATACAGCTGCATTGCCGATTCCAGCGCAGATTCCAGCGCGGTGGCGCTAAAATCGTCAAAGACAAACCCGGTACCGCTATCCTTGGCAGTATCGACGGCACTGACCGTGTCGGCCAGGCCACCGGTGCGTCTGACGATCGGTACCGTTCCGTAGCGCAGGCTGTACATCTGGTTGAGGCCACAGGGTTCATAGCGCGAGGGCATCAGGAACATATCGCCGGCCGCCTCGAGCCAATGCGCGAGTTCCGCATTGTAGGCCTCGACGAACCGTACCTGGCGCGGATACGTGGCGGCCAGGTAGCGGTAGAAATCGGCGTATCTGCGTTCCCCGGTACCGAGCACCGCGAGTGCGATGGGCCAGCGTTCGAGCGCGGCCGGTAACACCTGCATCAGCAGATCGATACCCTTCTGCTCGGTCAGGCGGGTCACCTGGGTAAGCAGCGGACCCTCGTGGCCGCCGAGATCGAGGCGCTGCAGCAGCGCGCTTTTCATCGCGCTCTTTCCGCCCAGATCTTCAGCCGAAAAGGGATGCGGCAGCAGCCGGTCGTGCGAGGGGTCCCAGACTTCGTAGTCCACCCCGTTGAGGATGCCCACCACCCGGTCCTCACGCTGACGCAAAAGCCAGTCGAGTCCGAAGCCGTAATCCGGCGTCATGATTTCGCGCGCATAGGTCGGGCTGACCGTGCTCAGCCAGTCCGCCATCAGCATCCCGTTCTTGAGAAAGCTGAAACATCCGGCACCCTGATCCCGCCACTCGAGGCGGTCGCGAAACGGACCCAGTCCCAACGTCTCGACCGCGCTATCGTGGAACACCCCCTGGTAGCCGAGGTTGTGCAGTGTCAGGACGCTGCGGCAACGTTCGAACAGGCGGCTGCCGTGACGGCGGGTGGCGAGCAGCACGGGTACCAGCGCCGTGTGCCAGTCGTGGCAATGCATGATGTCAGGGGCCCAGTCCAGAGCTTCGCACAGGTCGATCGAGGCATCGCATAGCGCCGCAAAGCGCAGATGTTCGTGATCACTGTCGCCGTAAAGAGCGTCTCTCTCGTAAAACTCCGGGCATTCCACCAGGTAAATCGGCGGTTCGTCGGCGCCGCGCCTCGCTTCGAGCATCGAGTAGCCGATGGAGTGCGGGCCGTAGCGGAGCTCGCGCCCGGCGAGTTGCGGAACCGTCCGGGTATCAAGGCCGGACTCGCGCACGCTGCGATACCAGGGCAATACCACGCGCACATCGTGGCCCTGCCGATGCAGGTAGCCCGCAAGTGCTGAACAGACATCGCCCAGTCCGCCCGCTTTTGCGAAAGGCGCATATTCGGCACACGGGAAGCACAGTCGCAGACTCATTGCAGCGCGAGTTTACCACCTGTCGTGGCGCGGACGGTCATCGCTTCCGCAGGCCGGGGAACGCCCGCAGCGTCTAGCGCCGCAGCAGCCACAGAATCAGCGACAGGACCGCAGAGACCAGGATCGTGGTCGTCAGCGGCAGGTAGATCCGCAGGCCGGGTCGATCTATAACGATGTCGCCAGGGAGGCGGCCCAGCGGAAGCTTGCCAAGCCAGGGCCAGAAAAGCCCGGCCACGATCAGTAGTGCCCCGGCGACTACCAGTATGCGCTGTATCGTCATCGCTTTACCTGTAAGGTGGTTTGGGCCTCGTCGCGGCCCACGTCACAAAAGCCGGCGCCGATTCAGGCTGCAACGAACCTCCATGGCAATGTACCATTGCCGGGCGCGCGGATCGCGCAGAAACCTGAGGGATTTCGCAATGCAGGGTTTGCCCCATGAATATGTGGTCACGGCCAGCGCTGGCGCCGAGGGCAGCGTCACCGTAGGCAGCGCCGGTCTTGACGATATCCAAAGCTCACCGCCGGCCCAGTTCGGTGGCCCGGGCACACAATGGTCGCCGGAGGACCTGCTGGTTGCCGCGGTTGCAAATTGCCTGGTGCTGACGTTTCGCGCCATTGCCCGCGCATCTAAACTCGAATGGAACACGATCGAGTGCGTCACAATGGGTACGCTCGATCGGGTCGAGCGGCAGATGCGGTTTACGCGCATGAATATCGTTGCGACCGTGACCGTCCCCATCGGCACCGATCTTGCCAGGGCCGAGCGCCTGCTGGAGAAATCGGAGCAGACCTGTCTGGTTACCAATACGCTCAACTGTGAGCGCTATCTGCAGGCGACAGTCCGCGAGAGCTGAGGCCGCTGGCTGGCGCCGCTACGCCCCCCGCGCGCGAGCGCCGACCGAGGAAAAGTCTATGCCGACAGTGTTGTTGACCGGTGCGAGTCGCGGAATCGGACTGGAATTCGCGCTGCAGTACGCAGGCGATGGCTGGCAGGTTCATGCCTGCTGTCGCAATCCCGCCGCGGCGCATGACCTTGCCGGGATTGCGGAAGCTGCATCGGGCCGTGTTCACATTCATCGCCTGGACGTCGCGGATTTTCATGCGATCGAGGAACTTGCCGACAGTCTCGACAGCACGGCGATTGATGTGCTGATCAACAATGCCGGCACATTTGGTCGATTCCCGTTTGCGCTGAGTAGTGGTGAGCAGGCGTTTGGCCGCTCCGATTACCATGATTGGGCCGACGTCTATCGCGTCAACGTTTTCGCGCCGATGAAGATGGCGGAGGCATTCGTTGATCACGTGGCTTCGAGCGAACAGAAGAAGCTGGTCACGATCAGCAGCATCATGGGCTCGGTCGGCGCCAACAGTTACGGCGGCTACTACGTTTATCGCTCCAGCAAGACCGCGGTAAACAGCCTGATGAAATGCCTGGCGATCGATCTTGCCTGCCGTGGCATAAGCGTTCTGCCGCTGCATCCCGGCTGGGTCAGGACGGATATGGGCGGCGCCGATGCCGACGTCGATGTGGAAACGAGCGTGTCCGGACTGCGCGAGGTGATTGCCGGGGTGACAATGAACGATTCGGGCCGTTTTCTCGATTATCTCGGCGCCGAGATTCCGTGGTAGCTGTACCCTGTCAGCGTGGTGTCGACGTCGCGCCCAGCGCATGTTCCATTGCCTTGAGCCAGCGCTGGTAACGTTCCCGTAGCGAAGGGTTTTCAGCGGGTTCGAAATGGTCGTCAGCGGCGCTCGACGCGGACACGCACCCGAGCAGGCGCGCGACACCGGCGAGCGTTGACTCGGTCTCCGCCTGCCGCCAGACCGGCAATCGGGCGAGGTCCGCGAGACGCTGGCACAAAGCGTTGGAACGCGCTATTCCGCCGCCGACCCGAATACTCTTTGGCGCCAGCGCCGTCCGTGCCCGGTCGAGGTTGGCCTGCAACAGGAATAAAATGCTCTCGCATACCGCGACCATGTTTGATTCTGCATCGCCCGCGCCAAGGAAGCGACTGTCGAACTCCGCCTGCCACCATGGTGAGCCGAGCCCGCCGATGCCGTTCAGGAACAGTGGTGGATCCTCCACGCTGCCTATCCAGTCCTCCAGTTCTGTCGCATAGGCGTCGGTGTCGAATCCGAGTTCACCCGCCACCTGGGTCAGTGCGTTGCCGGCACCGTTGACGGTACCTTCGAGAACATAGCGGGGACCGTCGTCATCGGCATAGGCGATGCTCGCCAGCAGGCCCTTGACCCGCAGAGCCCTGGCGCCAGTGGCAATCTGCAGGAACGCGCCGGTGCCGAGATTGATAAACGCGTTGCCGGAGCCCGTTTCCGCTCCGGCATAAAACGCGGCTGCCTGGTCGCCGGTGACGAGCTCGAGCGGGATCGGCTTCGCAGCATCCGGTATCCCGCCGAAGCCGTGGCGGGTCGGCACGCACAGCGGCAGAAGTTCACGCCCGATCCCGAATAACCCGAGCAGGTGGTCGTCCCAGTCCAGCGTGTGACGGTTGTACAACAATGTTCGCGATGCGTTGGCCGGATCGCTCACCGGCACCGTGCCCGGGCAGAGGCGGTGGGCAAGGAAGCTCGCCAGCGGGCCGATGACCAGGCGATCGCCGGCCGCCCTGACCCGCTCGAGATTGGCGAGACACCATGCGATCTTGCTGGCGCCATAGTGCGCGGACAATGGCAGTCCGGTGCGTTCCGCGATTTCGTCCTCGCGGGCGTGGAACTGCTCCAGCCAGACGGCCGCGCGACGGTCGCGCCAGGACAATACCGGCGACAGCGCGGCTCCGCTGTCACGGTCCCAGCAAACGATGCTGGAGCGCTGGGTCGCGAGGCCTGCGCGCAGCGTTGCCGGATCGCCGCCGCGGGTGACCTGACCGCACGCACTCTCGTACCGACTCTAACAGCTCTTCCGCATCCTGCTCGACCCATCCGGCGCGTGGGCGCGTTGTCGACACCGCGCAATACGCTATTTCGCCGCGCCGACCTCCGCTGTCGAAGACGGCGGCGCGACTGGCGTGGCTGCCCTGGTCGATCGCGAGGACGGTCGGCGCCGCATTCACTTGGGAGGCAGCCGGAGGTGGCGCGTATCGGCCCGCGGCACGGCCCGCGGCAGACTCGACGAGATCTGGCGCAGGGCCTTGGCCGCAGTGGGGCGCCAGGTCGTCAGTTTGCCGCCGAGGATCGAAAGGACCCGTGGGCGATCGCGGCGGTCGGTGGCCAGTACCACTTCGCGCGAGCGATGGAATGCATGGCCGCTACCGGATGGCAGCACCCTCAGGCCTGCGAACGCGGCCACGACATCGCCGCGCGCGCAATAGTGATCCGGAAAATAGTGGTTGAAGACATTTAGCAGATAGCGGATCTCCGACTCGAGCGGGCGTACCTGGTCGGGATTGCCATGGAAGCGGGTTTCGGTGGTGCCGACCAGCGTCCGCCCGTTGCGCGGCATTACGAAAACCGCGCGGCCGTCACGTGGCGATTCGACGTAATAGACGCCTTCGGTCAGCGACCGCGGCAATTCAATATGGGTGCCCTGGATCAGTTCGACCTGCGGTGCCTCGATCGCGGGTCGAATCCGCTCGAGCACAAGTGGGGCCCAGGGACCGGCGGCATTGACGAGGACACGCGCGTGGCAGCGCAAGCGTTGATCGCCACTGGCGTATTCGATGTCCACGCCATCCGGCCGGAGGGTGGCATGGACCATCTCCGCCGGGATTATCGTCTCGGCGCCGAGCCCGGTGGCGGATCGCAGGACGGCCTCTGTCAGCTGTGCGTCGTCGGTCTGCGCATCCTGAAATTCGAAAACCGTTTTCAGTGCTTCTTTTTTGAGGCCAGCCAGAGTCTGCCACTGGTCTTTCGCCAATGTGCGGAAGCGGGTATCGCGACCGGGTCCGCCGAGTAAGGCGTAGAGCATCAATCCGGTTCGGATAATCCAAGACGGACGCCGCGTGGTGGGGTAAACCGGGATATAGAATTTCAGCAGGCGCACCAGTTCGGGTGCAAGTCGCAACATCAGACGCCGCTCGGCGAGGGACTCGCGGACGAGAGCGAATTCCCATGATTCGAGATAGCGCAGGCCGCCATGGATCAGCTTGCTGGATCGTGATGAGGTGCCCGAGGCGACGGCGGATTTCTCCAGCAACAGGATGCGGTAGCCGGCCGCGGCCGCGGCCTGGGCGATGCCGGCGCCGTTGATGCCGGCGCCAATGACGACGATGTCAAAATGATCCCCGCTCATGGCGCTTCCGTGCCGGCCCCGGCCAGCGCGCCAACCTGCATCGTCTCGAACAGCCGGGCGCCGCGGCTGCGCCAGGTCTGCAACTCGGCCGCATCCTCGATTTCGTAGAGGGCCCATTCCCAGGGACCGTCCCACAACGTGGCGCCGCGCCCGACCCGGGTCTTGTTGCAAAACAGAAATTGCGGGTCCAGCTTGAGCGCCCGGCGGCGGATTCTTTCACCCCAGCGCGGCAGGACCCAGCCGATACGGCCGCCGTGAAGTTCGCGATATCGTTCGATAGAAACCGGGTCGAACGATATCGGGACGGCGCGCTCGCCCAGCGGAGCGAGCACCGGTGCCATCGCGGCGATGACGGCATCACAGCCGAATCGTTCGACGCTGTGCCGCTTGACTTCGACGAACGCCGCGCGATCCGGCCACTGCAGCAACAGTTCCACTGCCTCGGCGAGGCTCGGCATGCGCACGCCGCGGAAACGCTCGCCAAAACGGGCGGCTTCCGCTACCTCGATCGTGGCCAGTTCCGGCCAGGTCTTGTCCCATGGCGCCATCCTGATTCCAGCCGTGCGCTGCAACGTGGCGTCGTGGCACAGCACCGGAACCCGGTCCGCGCTCAACTGGATATCAAATTCCAGCCACGCCGCACCCAGTTCGAGCGCACTGCGCAACGCGGGCAGCGTGTTCTCCGGGAAAGCGGCCGCGTGTCCGCGGTGCGCCACCAGCCATTCCTTGCGTTGTTGCGTGTCGGCTTGCAAATCAGTGTTTCTCCGGGCTCGGGCGAGAGCCCCGATGCAGCCGGTACAATAGCCGTTGGACGGAACCGATGCGAGCGACGGCGTCAATGTTTGCAAACGCTGAAATCGATGCGATCTGTATCGATCTGGACAACACCCTGTGGCCGATAGAGGAGGTGATCGTGCGCGCCGAGCAGGTTACCTTTGACTGGCTGGCGGATCATTATCCTCGTGTAACGTCCCGCCACGATATTGAGAGCCTTCGCCTGGTCGGTAAACGGATTGCGGCGCAACTCCCGCACCTGCGCCATGACCTGAGCCATCTGCGAAAACTCGCGTTTGTGGATGTCGCGACGGAGTGCGGCTATGGACCGGAGCTCGCAGACCGTGCATTCGAGGTGTTCTTTGCTGCCCGTTGTGAGGTGTCGTGCTATGCCGATGTCGAGCCGGGATTATCGCGACTGGCCGCGGCGTACCCGTTGCTGGCGCTGACCAATGGCAATGCCTGCCTCGATCGTTGCGGTGTGGCCCGTTATTTCGTCGGGTGCGTCTATGCCCGCGATGTCGGTGCCGCAAAACCCGGGGTCGAGATTTTTGCCGCGGCGGCGCGGCAGCTCGGCCTGAATCCCGCCGCGATCCTGCATGTCGGCGACGATCCCGTTGCGGATGTGGGCGGCGCGGCCGCGGCAGGCATGCAGACGGTTTGGCTCAATCGCAGCGGCCAGCCCTGGCAGCTGAGCGAGTGCGTGCCAGACGGTCAGGCTCGCGACTTCGACGAGTTGCTGCAACTTCTCGGCGTGGCCGCCGCAGACGCTGCCGGGTCCGCCAGTGTCCGTTGACGGCGACCTGGTATTCGTCGATGTCGAGACGACCGGCGGCAATGCCAACTGGCACCGCGTTATCGAAGTCGGACTGGTCCGGGCGCGCGGTGCGCAACTGCTCGAAGAGTGGTCTACGCTGGTTAATCCGCAGACGGTTATTCCGGCTTCGATCGAGTCTCTGACAGGGATCGATTCGGCCATGGTCGCCTCCGCGCCCACTTTTGCCGATATTGCGACGGAGTTGCGTGAACGTCTTGATGGCTGCCTGTTCGTCGCCCACAACGTGCGTTTCGATTACGGCTTTATCCGCAACGAGTTCCGCCGCGCGGGTGTCGAGTACAAAAGCAAGATGCTGTGCACCGTCAAATTGTCGCGGCAGCTGTTCCCGGAGCAACGGCGCCACAACCTCGACGCGGTAATGCGTCGTCACGGACTCGGCTGCGACGCGCGCCACCGGGCGCTCGGCGATGCACGCGTGCTTTTTGATTTTCTTCAGGTGTTGCGAGAGCAGATGCCCGGGACCGATCTTGCAGCCGCGGTCGCTTCGCAGTTGCGGCAACCGTCGCTGCCGCCGCATCTGGCGCCCGGGTCAGTGGAAGCGATTCCGGATGCGCCGGGCATCTATCGTTTTTTCGGTCCCGACGACCGGCTGTTGTATGTCGGCAAGAGCGTCAATCTGCGCACTCGCGTAATGGCGCATTTCTCCGCGGACCACCGTTCGCCCAAAGAGATGCGATTGTCACAGCAAGTGCGGCGGATCGAATGGGAAGAAACGGCGGGGGAGCTTGGTGCGTTGCTAAAGGAATCGCGCGAGGTAAAGAACAGTGCCCCGTTGCTGAACCGCAAGCTGCGCAGAAAGAAAGACCTTTATACGCTGATGTTTGAGCCTGGTGCAGACGCCGGCAAAATGCTGGATATCGTCGAGCTACGGATGGGTGAGCGCAGATCGCCTGCAGATCTGTTCGGGATATTCGAGAGCCGCCGCAAAGCCCGCAACTGGCTCGAGCGCGCTGCACGCGATGCCCAGCTATGTCCGAAACGGCTTGGTCTCGAGAAAGGCGGCGGAGCGTGTTTTTCCTACCAGCTGAAGCGCTGTATCGGGGTCTGTGTCGGCGCGGAAGCAGGCGCGGCGCACGATCTGCGGCTGATGCAGCAACTGCTGCCGAAGAAACTGCGCAGCTGGCCGTTTGCCGGGCGAATCGGTATCCGCGAGATCGGCCTTTTCGGCGACACGGATATACATGTGTTCGATCGCTGGTGCTACATCGGTAGTGCCGCGGACGACGACCAGTTGTGGCCGCTGCTGGAGCGGACGGAGCCGCTGGTGTTCGATCCCGATTGTTACCGGATTCTCGCGTCTTTTTTAAAACGCAGGAATTTCCGGCCGAGCATTCTCGATCTGGACGGCCGCCACCGGCCGCGGCCACAACAGCTCGACCTGGTGTGATGGTCCGGCGCGTCAGGTAATGTCCATGGCCGGCCGAATCCGGATATCGATGCGGCGATTGCGCGCACGCCCCTCCGGGTTCTCGTTGTTGGCAACCGGTGCGGTCTCGCCGTAGCCGGCCGCGCTGGCCCGGCCGGGGTCCATCCGCATCGCGTCTACCAGGTAGCGCCGCACTGCCTCGGCGCGTTCGCGAGAGAGCTTCAGGTTGAGGTCGTCGCTGCCGTGCGCATCGGTGTGGCCTTCTATCACCAGTTGCGAGCGCGGAAAGACCCGGATCGCCTTTTGCACCTGGGCGAGCAGTTCGCGATGACGCTGTTCGATTGTCGCTGTGCCAACCGGAAAGCCGAGCCCGACCAGTCTTATCAGGATATCGTTGCCCTCGCGAAAAACCTGCGCCTGTTCGCGATCGAACATTGCATCGACCTGGTGCAGCTGCTCACGGACCCGTTCCTGCATGGCCAGCTGCTGGGCGAGCATCACGCGCTCCTCGCGTGCGCCGCCGAGGCGTTCGTCGAGGTCGACGATCTCGTCCTCCAGCCCGACAATTCGCTGCCGGTTCATTTTGATTTCTTCCTGCAGATCGCGATTTTCCTCGCGCAGCGCCTCTATGAAGTCTTTTAGAGCGGCTGTCGGTGCCGCGAAACCGTCATCGAACCCGGCCACCAGGTCGGCCGCGGCGGCCACCTCGCGCAGCGGCTGCTCCCATTCCAGGATGATCTCCTCCTCGCTGGCGTTGCTTCTCGCGCAGCGCACGGACGTAGCCGGAGAGATAGATGGCATGGCGTGCCTCGTAGGCGGCCTCGCGGGCAAGGCTGCGTGGCAGGTCGGCATCGTAGCGGTTGTTCTCCAGCTCACGCTCGGCCCGTTCCGCAAGGCCCTCGGCGCGCGCCAGCGTCAGGGGCGCATAGCGTTTTGCCCTGTGTTCGCGTGCGCTGTCCAGCAGATTTCGAATCTCGCCGAGGTAGGCCTGTTTGATTGCCGTCAGTTCGGCATCGCGGTACTGCGATTCGGCGCGGGCACCGCGCTCGCGCGCATTCTCCTGGTTGCCCAGTTCGAGCTCGCGCGCGGCCAGTGTGAATTCGCGTTCCGCTTTCTCCCAAGCAGCGGAATCCCGAATGTTCGCATTCGCGGCGAGCGCGGCGTCGCGCCCCTTCAACGCATTGGCGAGCGTGACGCTCGCGCGTTTCGCGGCCTCGGTCGCCGCCGCGAACGATTGTGTTGCACTTGCCAGTTCGCTGCGAACACGGTCGAGATTGCCGCCGCGCTGAAAGCGGCCCTCGGCGGCCCGGTACGATTTCATCGCGCGTCTGAAATTATCCGGCGACAGTTGTTCCGCGCGTGCTGCCCGCGCCGTCTCCAATGCTGCGTCCGCGCCGCGGAACAACAACAGGCGGGTACCCTGGTCCTCGGCACCGAGGCCCGGGCTGGCAAAAACCAGCAGAAAAATGGCTACAGTGCATGCTCGGCCCCTGATCATTTCAGACACTCCGATACTTCTTGACCCCGGCCGCGCCAACTCTAGCCCCGGCGGGGCCCGCTGTCACCGCCGTACGCGCCGGTTTCCGCCGCGACCGTGGGTGCCGCTGCGGCCAGCGTTACCGGCAAACCGGGTGCACGGACCGCCTGGCGTTGCGCGATAATGAACACGCCGAGCAAGGTGATGCTGCCGCCTGTCAGCACTCGCCAGGTCAGCGGTTCACCGAGAAACATCACCGCCGCGATTACGGCGAAAATTGTCGCGAGCAGATTGAATGGCGCCAGCAGGCTGACATCGTAGCGCTGGATCAGGTAGTACATGCTGCCATGGCCGAACAGGCTCGCGCCCAGCGAGGAAAACAACAATGCGGCCCAGACGATTGGCGGTGCTGCGCGCACCGCATCGAGCTGATTGGCTTCGATCAGCCACGACACCGCGAGCAGAATTGGGGTACTGATCACCGCGAGCCACGCCTGCATCGCCATCACGCCGATTCCATGCAAACGCTTCATGCCGATCACCCCGAGTGCGCCGACGAAAGCGCCGGCAGTTACCAGCGCAAGGCCGAGCGGTTGCCCGATGATTGCCGGATCGAAAGCGATAACCACCACGCCGGCAAAGGCCAGAAGCATGCCGATCCAGCGCCGCCACGCAACGGACTCACCCAGCAAAACGATCGAAAGTATCGTCGCGAACGGCACCGCAAGCTGGATTGCAACCGCCATGCCGGCGACGTTGTCCGCGCTGGCCAGGCCGCCCCATATCAATGCGAAATGCAGCGCCCCCATCGTGACGCATACCGTGACCAGCAGCGGCATCTGGCCCTTTTGCCAGCGCAGAAACGGTGCCAGCACGATCATCAGCAGCGCGAACCGCAATGCGGCGAGCATGACCGGTGGGATGTGATCGACGCCTATTTTTCCCGCGATCAGGTTGAGCCCCCAGACCAGGTTGACGACTATCATTAGCGCAAGATGGCGGGGAAGCATGGGCGGGCTGCCGGGGCGATGCGGGCCGAAACGATACTTGCTTGCGTCTCGTGGGGCCATCCAGGCGGCCAGGCGGCGGCGCTGCGGACCCGCAGCAACGACCGCTATAATGGTCAATCAAGCAGCGGGAGTAGCCGAGTGTGATGACCCACCAACTGATCGTGCCCGAGGTTGGCGCGGCCGTGCCACGCAGCGGCAACCGCTTCTCGCGCTGGCTGGGGCGGCGCATGATGAGCGGCGGCGGCTGGCGCTTTGCGGGGCGGGTCCCCGATATCTCGAAATGCGTGATGATCGTGGCCCACCACACGTCCAACTGGGATTTTCCGGCAGGCATTGGCGCGAAATGGGCTCTCGGTCTGCGCGCGCATTTTCTCGGCAAGGCAACCCTGTTCAGGTTTCCGCTCGGAATATTCATGAGCTGGCTCGGCGGTATTCCGGTGGACCGCTCGCGCGGCGCCCCGGTGGTCACCGCTGCGGTCGACAAGATGCGCACGCTTTCCGCAATGTGGCTGGTCATCGCGCCGGAGGGCACCCGCAGCGCCGTCACTCGCTGGAAAACCGGGTTTCACCGGATCGCCCGCGAAGCGCGGGTGCCGATCCTCCCGGTCGCGCTGGACTGGCACAGCAGGGAAATACGTCTGTTCGACCTGTTCGAGCCCGGCCCCGACATGGAGGCCGACATGACGCGTATCCGTGCCCTTTACGACGCGGTGATTCCGCGCCGCCCGGCCGGCGTCGACGCCTGACAAAAAACCCGTGGTCGGGCACAATGCCTGACCTGCCCGGACCAGGGACATCAAGGTGAGCAAATTCAAGGACATTCCCATCGTCAAGAGTGGTGGCAAGTACACCAACGAGGCAGGGATACGCGCGATCAAGAACGGGATAAAGCAAAGCGCCGCCGCCGCGATACCGAACGCGCGCAAACCGCGCTGGCTGCGCGCAAAAATGCCGGGTGGCGCGGACTTCCAGCAGGTCCGCGGCATCGTTCGCGAACATCGGCTGGCGACAGTGTGCGAGGAGTCGATGTGCCCGAACATCGGCGAATGCTGGAACCACGGCACCGCGACAATCATGGTGATGGGCTCGGTGTGTACCCGGGCGTGCCGCTTCTGCGCCGTCGATACCGGCAATCCAAAAGGCTGGCTGGATTCCGAGGAGCCGGTCAATGCGGCGCGATCAGTACAGTTGATGGGACTGCGCTACGTCGTCATCACCTCGGTCGATCGCGATGACCTCGACGATGGTGGCGCCGCGCATTACGCCGCTTGCGTGAAAGCAATCCGGGAGCTCAACCCGGATACCGCGGTGGAGGCGCTGACCCCGGATTTTCGCGGTAACAAGGTTTGCGTCGAAACGGTGGTCGACTCGGGTTTGCAGGTCTTTGCGCAGAACCTGGAAACGGTGCAAAGGCTGACCCATGTCGTGCGCGATCGCCGCGCCGGTTACCAGCAGACGCTCGACGTTCTTGCGCATGCCAAGCGGCACCGCCCGCAGGTCATCACCAAAACCAGCCTGATGCTGGGGCTCGGCGAGACCGATGCGGAAATCCGCGAGGCGCTGGCCGATCTCGCGGCGCACCAGGTCGATATCGTCACCTTCGGGCAATACCTGCGGCCGACCCCGAACCATCTGGCCGTGGAACGTTTCGTCAGCCCAGATGAGTTCGCCCGGTATCGCGATATCGGGCTGGAAATGGGCTTCATGGAAGTGGTGTCGGGTCCGCTGGTGCGTTCGAGTTATCGCGCTGATCGGGTATTCGAGCAGAACAACGTCGGTCTCGGCGCGGCCGGTTCCTGAGTTCAGCGCGCCTTGCCGGCAGTTGCCGTTGCGCCATAGCTGACTGCCGCGATTTCCACTTCCTGTGTTCCGCCGGGGGTCGCGACCGCGACGTGATCGCCCCTGGCGCGGCCGATCAGCGCCTTGCCGAGCGGCGCATCCATGCTGATGTAACGCGGATCCATGTCGAATTCGTCGGGCCCGACGATCCGGTGCAGCCGGATCGTGCCGTCGGCGTAGGCGATTTCAACCCACGCTCCGAAAAATACCCGGCCGGGATTGTGGGGTACCGTGTCGACGACCCTGAGCCCCTCCAGTCGCTTGCGCAAATAACGCACTCGCCGGTCGATTTCCCGCAGCCGCTTCTTGCCGTAGATGTATTCGGCATTTTCCGAACGATCGCCTTCCGCGGCGGCGGCGGCGACCGCGCGGGTGACCCGCGGCCGCTCGACGCGCCACAGTTCGTCGAGTTCCTGCTGCAGCCGCGCCGCGCCGGATGGCGTGATGTAAAGAGAACTGCGCGGAGCGGGTGGGCGCCAACGAGCCATATCGGGTATTTTTCGGTGACCTGAGGAGAAATGAACTTGCAGCGAGATCGTGGCCGGGTCAAGCTTTGCCCCCGGTGCGGGAACCTGATCGTGTACTCCTGGTCAGAATCTGCGCACGGCGCGATATCTTCGTGCTGCCCCGTTAACAATAAACTAAAGGATTGCCCTGGTGATGTTTTTTAGACGGCATGTGTCCGCATTGCTTGGACTGGTGTTATTGCTGACGGCCGCGGCCGGTGGCGCCGAGGAAAGCGAAGTCCAGATTCCGTACGAGAAATTCGTACTCGACAATGGACTTACGTTGATTGTCCACGAGGACCGTAAGGCGCCGATTGTCGCTTTCAATATCTGGTACCACGTCGGCTCGAAGAACGAGCAGGCCGGCAAAACCGGTTTCGCGCACTTGTTCGAGCATCTTATGTTCAATGGCAGCGAAAACTACGATGACGACTGGTTCAAGGTGCTGAACCGCATCGGTGGTACCGGGGTCAACGGTACGACAAGTTTCGATCGCACCAATTACTTCCAGAACGTGCCGACCACGGCGCTGGACACGGTGCTGTGGCTGGAGTCGGACCGCATGGGCCATTTGCTCGGAGCGATCGACCAGGAGCGCCTCGACGAACAGCGTGGCGTCGTGCAGAACGAGAAACGGCAGAACGAGAATCAGCCCTACGGGCGGGTCTGGAGCCAGATGTTTAAGGATCTGTTTCCGGACGGTCACCCCTACCAGTGGTTGCCAATAGGATCGATGGCCGATCTCGAGGCGGCCAGTCTCGAAGACGTTCAGACCTGGTTCCGGACGTATTACGGTCCGAATAATGCGGTCATCGTTATCGCTGGTGATATTGACCCGGCTACCGCCTACAGCAAGGTGCAGCAGTATTTCGGCAGTATTCCCCCGGGTCCGCCGCTGGAAAAACCGCAGCGCTGGATTCCAAAACGCAGTGGCACCCAGCGTGCGGCGATGCAGGACAGGGTGCCGCAGGCGCGCCTGTACAAGGTCTGGGTCATGCCCGAATGGGGTAGCGACGATGCCGCCTACCTCGACCTGGCCGGTGGCGTGCTGGGTTCCGGCAAGAATTCACGGCTCTACGAACGGCTGGTTTACCGCGATCAGATCGCCACCGATGTGTCGGCGTTCGCCTATCCGCTTGAGATAGCCGGTCTGTTCGCGTTGTCGGTGACCGCGCAGCCGGGTCAGGATCTGGGCGAAATCGAGCGTATCGTCGATGAGGAGTTGCAGAAATTCCTCGATAAGGGGCCGACCAAAACCGAACTCGAGCGGGTGAAAACGTCGGTTCGGGCGGGTTTCGTCCGCGGGGTCGAACGGGTGGGCGGCTTCGGCGGTAAATCCGATGTGCTTGCCGAGGGCGAGGTGTTCGGCGGCAGCGCCGATTTCTATCGCAAGGAACTGGCCAGATTCGAAGCGGCCGATGCCGATCAGATTCGCGCCGCCGCGCAGCGCTGGCTGGCGGACGGTCAGTACGTGCTCGAGGTGACTCCGTTCCCGCAGTTCGCAGCCGCTGGTGCCGACGTCGATCGTAGCGCGATGCCCGAGCCGGCTTCGTTTCCCAGCGTCGATTTTCCCGAATTCGAGCGCGCGCGGCTCGACAACGGGATGGAAGTCGTCGTGATCTCGCGCAGCGCAATACCGGTTGTCGATTTTACGATGATGCTGGACGCCGGCTACGCGGCTGACCACTCCGGCACAATGGGTACTTCGAGTCTTGCGATGGCGGTGCTGGACGAAGGTACCCGCAAGCGTTCGGCGCTGGAGATCAGCGAACAGCTCGCCTTGCTCGGGGCGAGCATCGGCTCCGGCTCCAACCTTGATAACTCAACGGTGTCGCTGAATGCGCTCAAAGAAAACCTCGACGATTCCATGGAAATCTATGCCGACGTGATTCTTAATCCGGAATTTCCGGGAGCGGAGTTCGAGCGATTGCGCAAATTGCAGCTCGCCGCAATTCAGCGGGAGAAGGTGACGCCCATGTCGATGGCGTTACGGGTGCTGCCCGGCCTGTTGTACGGTCCCGATCATGCTTACTCGCTGCCGTTTTCCGGATCGGGCACGGAGGCCTCGGTGATGTCGCTTACCCGTGACGACCTGGTTCGCTACCACGACACCTGGTTCAAGCCGAACAATGCGACGATGGTGGTCGTAGGCGATACCACGCTGGCCGAAGTAATGCCGAAACTGGAGCGCTATTTTGGCGCGTGGGAGCCGGGCCCGGTTCCGCAAAAGAATATTGCGACAGTCAGCGAGACCAATGGTGGCACGGTCTACCTGCTCGACCGGCCGGATTCACAGCAGACCGTAATCATCGCCGGGCGCCTGGTCGCGCCCAAGGCCAACGCCAACGAAATTGGTATACAGACGGCCAATGACATCTTCGGCGGTGATTTTACCTCGCGCATCAATCTCAACCTGCGCGAAGACAAGCACTGGACTTATGGTGCGCGCAGCTTGCTGGTGGACAGTAAGGGGCAACGCCCGTTTCTCGTCTATGCCCCGGTGCAGGCTGACAAGACAATCGAGTCGATGGAGGAAATTGCCCGTGAGTTCAGGGACATCCGTGGCGATCGGCCGCCAACGGCGGTGGAAATAGGCGAAGTCACGGATGAGACGATTCGTGCGTTGCCGGGGCGCTGGGAAACCAACGGTGCGGTGACCGGTGACCTGATTCAGATTCTGCGTTTTGGATTGGCGGAAGACTACTGGGATGACTACCCGGATGCGCTGCGCAATTTGCAGCAGGCGCAGGTCGAGCAGGGAGTGGCCAGCCTCATTGCACCCGATGACATGGTCTGGGTGGTGGTGGGAGACAGAGCAAAAATCGAGGAAGCCATTCGCGCATCCGGGCTGGGAGAGCTGCGCTATCTCGACGCCGATGGGGAGCCGCTGCAGTGAGCCGCTGCGGCGGTTCCTAGCCTGCCGGGGCCACGATGAGCAGCGGGCCGTCGGAGACGACGACGCCGCCAGGTTGTTCGAGCGTCACGGCAAAGGCCGTCGGGCGGGCGATGGCGAGCTTGGCGTCGATGGTGACGATCACTTCGGAGACGCCGGACGGAACATCGAACACGCCGCCGTCCACCGGGCGCGAGTCGCGGTCCGGGTCGATGATCCAAAGCTGATACTGCGCGGTGGCGGGGTCATTGGCGGTCAGCCCGCTGAATCTCATGTAGCCTTCCTGGCGGCTGTCGCTCCATACGACGTCGCCGCTGACCTGTTCGTAGCCGGGTTCTTCCGAGTGCGCCCATGGCAGTACGATCGCGTCGTTGGCCGCCGCAATCAGGTCCGCACGCTGCGTCGAGGCCTTTGGCGTCGTCGGTAAATCCCGAGTATTCACGCCAATCAGAGCTACCAGAAGCGCTGCTGCGGCCGCCCAGCCGGACCAGGCCGGCAGGGTGAACGCGCTGGTCTGTGCTGTGGGCGGGGCCAGCCGGCGTGGCATTTCCACCACATTGGTGTGCGCGCTATCAGCAAAAAACCGCTCGGCACGTTCATTGAGCCGCTGGCGGACGGTCTCGGGCATCGCTTCGATCCGGCCGGCGCGGCGCATCGCGGCGATCTGCAATGCCGCGGCCGGGCGCGCCAGTTCGTCGGCATCCACTGCAGCGTAATGCTCTAGAAGCTGGTCCAGTTCCCTGCTCGCATCGCGATCGAGTCCCTCGGTGGCGACATCTGCGAGCAGAGCAGTCAGACGCGGGTCGGACGGCAACGGATGAACGGTCACGTCCGCGCCTCGTCTTGCGTTTCGCTCATTTCCAGTTCTTCGCGGATCCGGATCAGGCCGCGCCGGACATGGGTCTTGACCGTTCCGAGTGGCATGCTCAGCCTTTCCGCAACCGCGCTGTGAGAATAGCCTTCGACCACCGACAGCTGCAGGACTTCCTGCTGTTCCGGGCGCAGCGTCGCCATCGCTTTCGACACGATATCGAGTTCCACGCCGGTTTCCGGCTTTAAGGAGCGATCGAGATCGGCCGGCAGGATCGTGTCGTCGATATCGTCGTGGTACGGCCGCCGGCCCTGTTTTCGCAGCCGGTCGATCAGGCGACGGCGGGCGATCGTCGCGACAAAGGTCGTTTCACTGGCTTTCGATGGGTCGAACCGTCCGGCATGGGTCCAGATGTCGATAAAAATGTCCTGGACCGCGTCTTCGGCATCGGCATGAGCGCTGTTGAAACGCCGTGCCAGCGACCAGACCAGGTCGCCATACGTGTCGAGACATTCGTTTACGGCGGCCCGGTCGCCGTTGGCGACTCTTTGCAGAATGGATGCTGTCACCGTGGTCCTGCGGCCCTGCGACAGGTCGGGTGTTGCAATGAGTTTTTCTCTGGCGGAAATGCGTGGCGCATGGCGCGCATTCTGCAATTCCATCCCGCAACTTGTCCAGCCGGTGAGCATACGCGATTTTTCCGCGCGCGGAGCACGCATTGAATTTAGTAATATGTGTCGGCGTTTTCGTGCCGTGACCGGCTCCGGATTCGTCGTTAGATTGCCGATCCGCGTGGCGCGTTTTTGCCGCGGCGCGGGGACAACGGCCGGAGCGCACGCGACAGGCAGATGCAAAACAATTATTTTTCAAGGGTCGCGGGGGCTTATGCCCGTTATCGGCCGCAGTATCCCCCCGAGCTGTATGAGTTCCTGGCCGGATGCTGTCGCCACCGCCGGCGAGCGTGGGATTGCGCGACCGGCAACGGTCAGGCAGCGGGCGCGCTCGCCAGCCATTTCGATTTCGTCCTCGCCACCGATGTGAGCATGCAACAGCTGGCCCGTGCGACCGGACAGGCGCGGGTTGCCTACGCGGTATCGAGTGCGGAGCAGCCGCCGCTGGGGACCGCGGCAGTGGATCTGGTCAGCGTCGCGCAGGCGCTGCACTGGTTCGACCTGTCCGTTTTCTATCGCACTGTAGACCGGGTGCTCGCCGACGGCGGTGTGCTGGCCGTGTGGTGTTACCAGTTGCTGCGTATCGACGCTGCGGTCGATGCGGTCATTGACCGGCTTTATCACAAGATTGTCGGTCCGTTCTGGCCGCCGCAACGTAAACTTGTCGAGCAGGGCTATGCCACATTGACCTTTCCTTACACCGAGCAGTCTTGCCCGCCTTTTGCAATGCAATATGAGTGGTCACTGCAGCAGTTGCTGGGGTACCTGGGTAGCTGGTCCGCCTGTCAGCGCTATCGCGAAGCCAATCGCAGTGATCCGGTCGCGCTGATCGCCGGACGTCTCGGAGATGCCTGGGGAGATTCGGCCGGGACCCGCATCGTGCGCTGGCCCGTGGTTGTGCGCGTCGGCCAAAGACAGCGCAGGCGGCATGCGCGATGACCCGGCCGCCGCGTCCTGCTGACTGGCTGTTGTTGTTCTCGCTCGTTGCAATGTGGGGGTCCGCGTTCATGCTGGCCGAACTTGCGCTCGGGGCTTTCGAGCCGTTGGCGATCACAACGCTGCGTATCGTGATGGGAGCGATCGTTCTTATACTGCTGCTTGCGACAACCGGGCGCCGATTTCCGCGCCGACCCCGCGTGTGGGCCTACCTGGTGCTGATGGCGGTGCTGGGCAACTGCCTGCCGTTTTTCCTGATTACCTGGGGCCAGGTCGAGGTTGCCTCCGGGCTGGCGGGCATCCTGATGGGCATCATGCCACTGGTAGTCGTCGTCCTCGCGCATTTCAGTGTGCCCGGCGAGCGTCTGAGTCCGGCCAGGGTCAGCGGATTCCTGCTGGGTTTCGCCGGGCTCGTCGTGCTTTTCGGCGGTGATCTTGTGGCCGAGGGCAGCGATGATTCGGCTCTGCTTGCCAAGATGGCCATTCTCGGCGGCGCCGTGTGCTATGGCGTCAACGTCATCGTGGCGAGATTGCAGCCGGAGAAAGACGCGCTGACCGCCTCCGCCGGGGTAATGCTGGTCGCGAGCGTGCTGATGATCGGTGTCAGTTTCGCGCTCGGCACCGACCTCTGGCCTGCCGAAGCGAGTGCCGGCGCGATTGCGGCGCTGGTTTTGCTGGGGTTGATGTCGACGGGCCTGGCTACGTTGGTCTACTTTCTGGTCATCGCGCGTGCCGGTCCGAGTTTTCTCTCGCTGATCAATTACCTCATTCCGGTCTGGGCGGTGACCATCGGTGCGGTACTCCTCGGCGAACATCTTCCAATGCGCGCTTTCCTGGCGATGGCGCTGATCCTGGCCGGGGTGCTGGCCACGCAGCGGCACCGGCCGCGCGGCGAGTCCGCAAATGCGTGACGGGTGTCGCTAATCGGGGAATAATGCACGCCCCGGCCGGGTCTGGCATGCGCATCGAAGTGGGGTTGGCAGTGAGATATTTCGTGACGGTTTTGTTTGTTGTCGCGTTGACCGGTTGCGGCCACGATGCAAATTCGCGCGCGGGTGCAGCCGGGTCCGCCGATTCGGCCATTGCTGTAGCGCCGGGCGCGGTCACGCCGGCCCCGGCGGTGACCGCTCGCGGAGGCCGATGTTCATACCTTCGCAAATATTACGCAATTCCGCGTACGCCATGCGGATCTCTCGCTGCGCGTCGATTTTGAACGTAAATCGCTTTCCGGCTCGGTGCAATTGCGAGTGGAACGTCTCGATTCGGACGCCGGTGAGCTGATCCTCGATACCCGCGATCTCGAGATCGAGGCGGTAGCGCTGAACCTGAGCGGGAGCAAACTCATCGAGGTACCGTGGCGCCTTGGAGCGCGCGATCACGCGTTGGGCCAGCCGCTTCTGATCGACGTGAGCAAAGCCGGGCGGGCGCAGACAATTTGCCGTCATGGTCCGCTATGCAACATCGCCGGAGGCGTCGGGATTGCAGTGGCTCGAGCCGCGCCAGAGCGGCGATGCCCATCCGTTCCTGTTCAGCCAGTCGCAGGCGATCCATGCGCGAAGCTGGATCCCGCTGCAGGATAGCCCGCAAGTGCGGATGACCTATACCGCTACAATCCACACCCCGCCGGAGTTGCGCGCCCTGATGAGCGCTGTCAACGATCCCGCTGCCGCGCGCAATGGACGGTTTAGTTTTGCCATGCCCCAGGCAATCCCTTCTTACCTCTTCGCTATCGCCGTCGGCAATCTCGAGTTCAAGGCGATGAGCGAACGGACGGGTGTGTATGCGCTACCCGGCGTGGTGGATGCCGCGGCTGCCGAGTTCGCCGATACCGAGGCCATGCTCGAAATCGGCGAGGCGATGTTTGGCCCGTATCGCTGGGGTCGTTACGACCTGCTGATCCTGCCCCCGAGCTTTCCGTTTGGCGGCATGGAGAATCCGCGCCTGTCATTCATTACTCCGACCGTAATCGCCGGGGACCGCAGCCTGGTGTCGCTGATTGCGCACGAACTGGCGCACTCGTGGTCCGGCAACCTGGTCACGAACGCTACCTGGCGCGATCTGTGGCTCAACGAGGGCTTCACGACATATTTCACTTCACGGATCATGGAAGCGGTATACGGTGTGGATCGCCGCAGGATGGAAGACTTTCTCGGCCTGCAGGACCTGCGCGAGGATCTGGCTGCCGCCAGCAGCGCTGATCAGCGGCTGGTACCCGATCTGGAGGATCGCGATCCGGACGATGTGTTTTCCGATATTCCGTACGAAAAAGGCAAGCTCTTTCTCGATTTTCTCGAGGCGCGGTTTGGCCGGGAACGATTTGACCGCTTTCTGCAGGGTTATTTCGACGCTTTTGCATTTCAGAGCGTCACGACGGAGCAGTTTGTCGCTTATCTCGACCGGAACCTGTTGCAGACCGAACCCGGACTGGTTTCGATGGAGGAGGTTCGCGAATGGATTTATGCGCCGGGTCTGCCTGCGACCGCAGTCTTGCCCGAATCGGACGCGTTCGACCGCGTTGCCGCCCAGCGCGACAGCTGGCTGCGCGGCGAGAGTGCTGCGCGGGCGCTGCCTACCGAGTGCCTGGACCGTGCACGAGTGGCGCTTTTTTATCGACACGCTGCCGGCGGAGCTGACGCCGGCGCAGCTGGTCGAGCTCGACAATGCGTTTGCGCTGACCGCCACCAGCAATGCCGAAATCGGGCTGGCGTGGTACAAGGTTGCGATTCGCAATGACTATCTGCAGGCCTTTCCGGCGATAGAGCAGTATCTGACCAGCATTGGACGGCGTAAACTGATACGCCCGTTGTACATCGCGTTGATGAGAACCGATGACGGTGCCGAATTCGCACGCCGCGTCTACACGACCGCACGGCCCGGCTACCATCCGATAGCAGCGGCGAGTATCGACCCGATCGTTTTCCCGGAGAAAAACTGAATCGCGGCATGATCCTGTGCAGACGAGCTTCAATACCGCGGTCGCCGCGCGTTTCGACCAGGCGGCCGATCTTCTGAGCCAGCAAGGCGCGAACCCGTTCCGGATCAACGCCTACCGGCGCGGGGCCGACGCGGTGCGTGGACTCGACATGGATCTGCGCCGATTGCTGGAGGAGGACGGGGTCAAGGCCCTCGTCGCGGTGCCGGGCATCGGCCGCGGCATGGCGGCGGCAATCCGCGAAATGGCGTTGTCCGGACGCTGGGCGAAACTGGAGCGTTTGCGCGGCGCGGCCGATCCTGCCGCTATTTTGCAGACTGTTCCGGGGATTGGCCCGGGCCTGGCCGGAAGACTCCACGACGAGCTGCATATTGACTCGCTCGAACAGCTCGAATGTGCCGCCCACGATGGACGGCTCGCGGCTGTGCGCGGCATCGGTGAGCGGCGCCTGCGAGCGATTCGCGCCTCGCTCGAAGCGGTGCTGGGGCACCCGCTGCCGCGGCGCCCGGCAGGTTCTGGACCCGGCGTGGCAGTGTTACTGGATGTCGATGCCGAATACCGGCGCCGTGCCGCCGCCGATGAGCTGGCAAAGATTACGCCGCGGCGCTTCAATCCCGAGCGCCGGGCCTGGCTGCCGGTGCTGCACACTGATCGCGATAAATGGCATTTCACAGCCCTGTATTCCAATACCGCGCGCGCTCATGAACTCGACAGGACCGATGACTGGGTAGTGATTTACCACTACGACAGTGATGACCACGTTGAAGGGCAACACACGGTGGTTACTGAGAACCGCGGCGCGCTGGCGGCGCGGCGGGTCGTGCGCGGGCGCGAGGCCGAATGCCTCGCCCACTATCTGAAGGACACGGCTACCCGGGGGCGGAACGGGACCTAGTTGTCGCTGCTGATCAGGCCTTCGCGTATGGCCAGCCGCACGAGCCCGGGAACATCGCGGATTCCGAGTCGCTCCATCAGCTGGGCGCGATGAGATTCGACGGTCTTGATGCTCACGTTCAACAAGTCGGCGATCTCGCGCGTCGACATGCCCTCGGCGATCAGCTGCAGAATCTCCCGCTGCCGCGGGGTAAGCTGGTCGAGCGACGAGCTTGGTGTGCGGTCGTTATCCATCAGGCGTTCCACCGCACGCCGCGAAATTGACGGGCTGAGGTAGGTCTCGCCGCGCGCAACGCTCGAGATCGCGTGATGCAGTTCCGCGGTGGCCGCTTCCTTGACGAGATAGCCGGTCGCGCCGGCACGCAAGGCCTGGACGACATATTCCTCGTTGGAATGCATGGTCAAAACCAGCACACGGGTATTCGGACAACTGCGTACGATGCGCGCGGTCGCTTCGAGCCCGTTCAGCCCCGGCATCGCAATATCCATCAGCACCACATCGGGGCGGGCGTTGCGTGCCTGTTTGGCGGCTTCGCGGCCGTCGCTGGCCTCGGCGACGACCGTGATGTCGTCGAAGCTGTTGATCAGGGCATGAATACCAGCACGGACCAGGGTGTGGTCCTCGGCAAGCAGTACACGTATTTCATTCATATCCGTCGATGTTCCCACGGCGAGGCGGGCGCGATCGCCCCGGCCACGCACGATTCTGATCAGTAAGGCAATTCGGCCTCGATTATCGTGCCCTGGCCGCGGCTGGAGTGGACACGCAGCTCACCGCCGAGCAACGATGCACGCTCGTGCATGCCGGCCAGGCCAAACGAATGACCCCGGCGCGCGTCCTGCAGGCAGCGCGCGACATCGAATCCCTGCCCGTCGTCTTCGATCCGCAGATGCAGACGTGCAGGCTCTTTCCTCACCGTTATCGATGCCGTGCTCGCTCGCGCATGACGCATCGAGTTGGTCAGGGCTTCCTGGATGATCCGGAAACAGGCAGTTTCGACCGGAGCACGGAATCGTCCAAGCCCCGGCGCGACGTCACATTGCACCTCCAGCGACGTGTTTTGACGACAACGCGTCACGAACCAGCGTAGCGACGCTTCGAGTCCAAGATCGTCCAGCATGGTCGGGCGGAGGTCCAGCGACATATTGCGGACCTGGCTTAGCAAAGTATTGGCCAGATCGATGCAACCGTTGATTACCTCGGGGCTCCGAGCGGCGGTTAGTTGCAACGTATCGAGATTGATCTTCAGCGCTGTCAGCGATTGCCCGATTTCATCGTGCAGCTCGCGAGCAACATGACGAAGTTGGTTTTCACGGGCATTGAACAACTGTTGCGACACACGACGCAGGTCGTTTGCATAACTCTGCAGTTTGCGCTCCGTTTCGATGCGTTCGCTGAGATCGCGCATGATCGTCGAGTAGTAGTCGATCTCGCCATAACTGTCGCGGTGGACCAGTATGACCTGGGAAACCGGAATGAGGCTGCCGTCCACACGGCGCAGCCTGACTTCGCCGTGCCACGATCCGTGCCGTTGCGCCTCGACCAGGCCGTGCTCGCGAATTTTTTGGTGGTCTTCCTGCGGATGAACGATTTCGAAGTTGCGGCCGGTGTACTCCGATTCGTCTGTGAATCCGAGCAGCTCGCGCCCGGCGTGGTTGATGTACTGAATCCGGCCCTCGGCATCCGTACGTGCCGATGAAAGTCGGTGGTCGCCTCGACGATCGCCTCCAGTCTGCGCCGTAATGCCTGCTGCTGTTGTTTTTGCGTCAGGTCGCGCTCGATTCCGCGGAATCCGCACAGCACGCCGTTTTCGTCCCGCATCGGGAGAATCGTGCCCTCGAGGGTCACGACCTGGCCGTTGCGGTGACGCAGTCGGTTTACCAGGCCCCTGAGCGGACGCGGCTCGGCCAGCAACGTCCGCATCACCTCGCCGCTGTATGCGCGCTCGTCTTCGACGATGAAACTCGACAAACGGCCGACCAAGAACTTCTTCCTTGCCATAGCCGAGAATTCGTCCGCTGCCTGAGTTGACGAAGGTAAATCGCCCGGCGAGGTCAATTTCCCAGACAAAATCGGTCAGGCTCTCGATCAGCGTACGATATTTATCTTCGCTGCGGCTCAATGCGCGAAATGCCTGTTGACGTTTCGTGACATCGAAAAGGCGCATCATCACTGCTTCGATGCGACCGATGGGGTCGCGTTTTGGCGTGATGTCGATGTCCACGTACAGGCGCCTTCCGCACGCAAGCGTCAGCCAGTCGTTCTGTGTCGTCGAGTCACCGGCGAACGCCGCCTCCACGGCGGGCCGCAGGACGTCTGCGTAGGCGTCGCCGAATATCAGGCGCAGCGCCATGCCCTCGAGATCGACGACTTCCTTGCCGACCGCGCGCGCAAGGCCCGGGTTCGCGGCCACGCAGCGGTGATCGGGTGAAACCAGGCAGGTTAGGTCCGCCGTCGCCCGAAACACGCTGCGATAGCGTTTGAATCGCAGATCACGGTTAAACGACTGGACCAGCAAACTGGCAATGTGGCTAACCCCGTAACGAAGTGCGCGGCGATTTGGATTGGGCCGGCGTGCGGGCCAGAACGAGCCTGGCGATCGTGCCGTCTTCCGCGTCGGCATGACGACAAGCGAGCGTACATCGGCGTCGTCGTCGAGTACGCGCGCAGTTCGGCGAGGCGCGTATCGTCTGTTCGCCCGGACTTGCCGATGACGATCCATTTGCCACCGACATTGCGATCGTTTGCGAACAGTATGCAATGGTCGGCATGGGTCGAATCGATGATCCGGGAGCACAGCACGTTGGCAGCGCGCCGGGCCGAACCCTGCAACGCCATGACGCCGAGGATATCGGCTTGCAACGCGACCGGATCGACGCAGATCGGGAAATCGGTTAGTTTTTCGTTAATTGTGGGCAAAATTTTACATAGTTTGTGTGCTTTAGACGCAGTCTACCGTATCTGTTTCACCTCGGGCGTCTTCGTTCAGAGTAGCTCCAGATCGCCGCCCCTGGCGGGCTCCGCGCAATCAGGCATCGCGGTCGAGCGGCTGCACCTCGGTTTCGAAGTACCGCCACAGCGGCTGCGGCAGGTCGCGGTAGGCGGAAGCCGCTGCGGCGCTGAGCGTGGCGGAATTGTGAGTATTCCAGAACATCAGATTCTCGCCGCGGGCATGCGTATTCTCAAGATCACAGAGCAGTGCGGCGGCGGCCTTGCCGGTATAGGTTCCTTCGAGGCGGACCTGCTCCGATGCGGCAAAAGTCCGCACTGCGGCCATGCCCTCCGCGGTGAACACCGCGTATTTCTGACCGAAAAAATCATCGCGGATTTCTATGCCGGCATCGGCGCTATCAAGGAGGGGAAATCGCGGGTCGGTTTCGCGCAACAACGCGGCCGTGGCGTCAAAAAGTTGCCTGCAGGCTTCAATGTTGCCGATTTTCGCGTCCACAACGCGAATGCCGATCACCCGGGTTTGCAGGCCGAGCGCCCGCAGACCCAGCGCCAGGCCGGCGACCGTTCCCATGGTCCCAAGTGGCAGATAGATCTTGTCGGGTACCGGGCAGCCCACCTGCCCGATCTGCGCCGCGAGTTCGAAAGCGGCGTTGACGAACCCGACCGTGCCCAATGGCGACGAGCCGCCCATCCGGATCGAATAGGGTTCCTTCCTGGTGCGCAAAAGTCCTTTCAGGCTGCGTCGCCGGGCGCCGTCCTCGACCTCATCGGGGCTCGCGAAGCAGAGATACTCGATTCCCGCTTTTTGCCCGGCGCGCAGGTTGCGTGCGACGTAGCGGGAGTTGGTCTGACCGGTAACGCAGGCGATCGGCGCAAGACCGAGTTTGCGCGTGTACAGGCCTGTAGCGAGTACGTGATTGGATCCGGCGACGCCAAAAGTCATGACCTCGGAGCAACCGCGCGCCAGTGCATCGCCGAGCAGAAACTCGAGCTTGCGGACCTTGTTGCCGCCGTAGAGTTTGCCGCTTTGATCGTCGCGTTTGATCCACAGCGAGCGGGCGCCGGTTCGTTTCATCAGGTGCGGCATCGGCTCGAGCGGGGTCGGTAAATTTGCCAGACGCCGATACGGGAGGTGTCTGCCGAGCGCCGGGTAGGCGTCGAAAAGCGGCAGTTTATGGCTCATTGCGAGCTCGCCTCGGCTGCCTTTTGCGTTGCGGCTCGCGGCGCCTTGCCCGGGCTGACGATGGCGATCGAACCGAGCACCACGGTAAACGCGCCGACCAGGCTGAGTGCGTCGATCCGCGTGGTTTCGATTACGTCGAAGATTCTGCTGAGTCCGATTGTGCCGGCCAGCGTCACCAGCGGAGTAATGGCAAGCACCGCACTGATCCGGCTTGCCTGCCAGTGGTTTAGCGCCTCGGCAAAACAGCCGTAGGCAATTAGCGTGTTCAGCGAACAGAATGCCAGCAGGAACCAGCCGAAGCCGTCGAGCTGCGATACCGTCGGCGGCGCCGAGAACGGGAGCAGCAGAATCGCGGCGCAGGTGTAAATCATCCACATGATGGAATTTGAGGAATATCTCGCCAGCAATTGTTTTTGCGCCAGCGCGTAGCCGGCCCAGAAGAGAGCCGAGATGACTATCACGACTACGCCAAGAGTCTCCCCGCCGAATCCGCCAATGAGTGTGCCGATCCTGTCGTGAAAAAATAACAACAAGCCCGCCAGCAGCACTGCGAAACCGGCCCACTGGCGGGCCAGAAATTTCTCGCCGAAGACCCAGACGCCGCCCAGCAGCAGAAAAGCCGGCGCCAGTTGGATGACGACCTGGGCCGCGGCCGGAGATGTCAGGCGCAGGCCCCATGAGATACAGCAGATAATTCCCGCCCAGACCGAGGATCGATACGAGCAGCAGTTTCCAGCCGACGCCGGCAAGACCCGCTATCCGCGGCAGTTTACGCGCCAGCACAAGGTACGCGCCGAGCAGCATGCTGGCCGCAACGAAGCGGTACCAGGTGATCGTGACCGCGTCCATGGCCGGTAACAGGAGCTTCAGTGCGATCGGCAACATGCCCCACAGCACGGCGGTGGTCAGGGACAGGCCGAGACCCAGACGCCAGTTGCCGGTGATTCGATGCATGCGCGGGAATATCGTGAGAGAGGCAGGCGGCGATTGTCGGTCAACGCACGCGGCGTGGCAATGTCATTCCCGGTTGGCGGGAACTGTGGTAGCTTTGCGCGAACTCGATGGAGGCATTGTGCCGAACCCCTATTCGCTAGGAATAGAAGTTCAGGAACTCACCGGGCCTGCCCACGGCCTGGACGGCTTCCCTCCCACTGTTACCGCGTTTATTGGCAGCGCTGCGCGCGGCCCTGTCGGCCAACCGGTTCCCGTTCGCAGTTTCGCCGACTACGAAATTGCATTTGGCGGGTGCGCAGCGGGCGTGAGTCTCGGTCGCGCCGTTGAACAGTACTTTGTGCAAGGCGGCCAGCGCGCACTGATCGTGCGTCTCGCAAGCAAGGCGCTCCCGGTCAGTCTCGAACTGCAAACCGGTGGCGACGCGCTGCGCCTGCAGGCGCGTGACCCGGGCGGCGGCGAATTTTTGCGCGCATCGATCGACTATGACGACATCGGTGACAACGAGGCGGATCGCTTCAATCTGGTGGTCCAGCGTCTCGCCGCGCGCGATGACAATCGGGTGATCGCCCAGGAAAGCTTCAAACGGGTGTCCTGCGACTCCGCGAGTTCCGGATACATCGCTAATTTGCTGGCGGAGTCCGACTTGTTGCGGCCGCCGCTTCAGGTCCCTCTCGCGCGGCCGCTGGTGACCGATACGAGCCTGGCATCGAACTGCCACGGCTTTGTCGAATCCGCGGCCGACGGATGCGATGGAGAGCCGCTTTGCGACTATGACATCGTCGGCTCGGCGACAGAAGGAACCGGTCTTTTCGCATTCGGACAGTGTGCTTATTTCGACCTGATGTGTATTCCGCGCGGAGAGCGGGATAACAGCATCGGGCCTACCGCTATGCTGGCTGCGCTTCGTTATTGCCGTGCACGCGGCGCGATGTTGTTGCTCGATCCGCCACGCTGCTGGGGAACTGTTCAGGAAGTCACAACCGGTCTCGCAGGCCTGGGGCTGCAAAGCGAAGATGCCGTCATGGCTTTTCCGTGGCTTCGCGCCGGCGTTGGCGACGGCTCGGTACCGGCCGATATTCCGCCCTCCGCGGTAGTGGCCGGCGTGATCTCACGTGTCGATGGCGAGCACGGCCGCTGGACGTCGCCATCCGGTCCGAACGGCTTGCTGCGCGGCGGACTGCGCCCGGTGAGTCGGCTCGATCCATCACAGGTGCTCGAGCTCGCCCGGGCCGGGGTCAATGGTTTTGTCGCACCGCGCCCCGGTGCCTGGCGTCTCGGTGCGGCGAGGACGCTGGCCGGTCACGACGCGAGTAGCGTCGCATGGCGTTACATTGCGCAGCGCCGACTGGCGCTGGCTATCCTGCAGACCCTGGAGCGCGAGACACGCTGGGCGGTTTTCGAGCCGAATGAGCCTCGTCTGTGGGCGCAGTTGGCGGATCAGGTCGGCGGATTCCTTGAGGGCTTGCATCGCCAGGGCGCGCTCGCCGGGCGGTTGCCCACCGAGTCGTTTTTCGTGCAGTGCGACAAGGAATGCAACAGTCCGATGGGTATTGCTCGCGGCGATATCGTATTCATCGTCGGTTTCGCAACACTGCGTCCCGCGCAGTTCAGTATTTTCGAGATCCGGCAACGTCTCGACGGAACCCGGGTGAGGACCAGTTCGCTCAGCCCGTACGCGCAGCATCTGCGACTGGCGAAGCAGGCATGATGCGATTCGACTGATGCGGCGCGACTTGCGTCTCGTTGATTTTCCTGATCTTTTGCGATAGGAGTTGCAGGAGCGTCGCGCTGACTAAAACGGCGCCATCCCCATCGTGGACGGGACCAGAGGCTGTTGTTGCTCTGGCCAGACGCTTTTGTCGCGACATGCGCTCGCAGTTTGGCCGTTCTGCGCGGTCGCCGATCCCGGACGTCCATCCCTTTCGTTATCCAGCGGCGGCGGGCGGACAGTGGAACTTGTGTCAGCAATCCGCCAGCAAGCTTGCACATGTTGCCGATAGCGAGCGCATGGATCGACTGAAAACGGGTGTGGACGCGGCGCCTTCTGCTCGTCGATCCCTCGCATCGTCCAGTCCGGAGACTGCGCACGCCCGGTCCAGCCGGCGCAAATTTCAGGGCGCCCGGGAATACACCTGTTACCTGGGCATCCAGCGCCCGTCGGAGATGGGCGCGCGCCGATCATGGCGTTTCCCGGCCCGATTCGTCGCTGTGGGCTGCATCGTTTTTGCGTTCGTGGTCGAACTAGTGGCAATTGCGCGTCCCGCCCCGCGTCGGGCCGCAAAACCACCGTAATGTTGCAGGAAATTCAGGGAGCGAGACTATGAAGGCCATCTGGAACGGTGCGGTCATAGCTGACAGCGATGCTACCGTCCAGGTCGAGGGTAACCATTACTTTCCGCAGTCTTCTTTGCAGCGGCAGTTTTTCCGGGCCAGCGCAACGCAAACCGTGTGTTCATGGAAGGGCATCGCCAGCTACTACGATCTCGTCGTCGGCGACAGCGTTAACACCGATGCGGCGTGGTTTTATCCCGAACCGAAACGGGCGGCCAGTCAGATTGCGGGACATGTGGCGTTCTGGCGTGGCGTGGAGATCGCACGCTGACGTTACGCGGGGCGCTTGCCGAAACCTCCGCCGCCCGGAGTCTCGATCACGAAACTGTCGCCCGGGTTCATGCTGCAACTCGCGCGAGCGCCGAGGTCGAGCGTTGTGCCATCCGCGCGCACTATGTAGTTGCTGCCGCAAGTCCCGGGCTCTCCGCCGCGCAGTCCAAAAGGCGCGGTGCGGCGGTTGCCCGACAGTATGTTTGCTGTAAGCGGCTGCAGGAAACGTATCCGGCGCACGACGCCATCGCCGCCATGCTGTTTGCCATGGCCGCCGGAACCCTGGCGAATATGAAAGTCGTCGAGCATTACCGGGTAGCGCAGCTCGAGAATCTCCGGGTCGGTGAGGCGCGAATTTGTCATATGCGTATGAATTGCGCTGGCGCCGTCGAAATCCGGTCCGGCCCCGGCGCCGCCGCACAGCGTTTCGTAATACTGGTAGTGGTCGTCGCCAAAACTGAAATTGTTCATTGTGCCCTGCGAACCGGCCAGTACCCCGAGCGCGCCAAATAACGCATCGGTGATGCATTGCGAGGTCTCGACGTTGCCTGCCACGACTGCGGCGGGGTAGAGCGGGTTTAGCAGGCAACCCTCGGGAACGATGATCTCCAGGGGTTTCAGGCAGCCATCGTTCAGCGGGATCGGTTTTCGGACCAGGCAACGAAATACATACAACACCGCGGCCTTGGAGATCGCCGCGGGCGCATTGAAGTTGTCGGCGCTTTGCGCCGACGTGCCGGTGAAGTCAATCCAGGCACGACGTCTGTTCCGGTCTACCCGGACGGCCACGGCGATGCGTTTGCCATTGTCCATCGGGTAAACGAATTCGCCGTCGGGCAACTGCGCCAAGCACATCACGCACGGCCTGTTCCGCATTGTCCTGGACATGCTGCATATAGGCATCGACGACATCGGCGCCGAAATGTTCGACCACGCGCCGGAGTTCGGCGACCCCACGGTTGTTCGCTGCGATCTGTGCATGCAGGTCGGCAATATTCTGTTGCGGATTGCGTGCGGGAAAAGGGCCCTCGGCGAGTGCGGCAAGCACCGCTCGCTCGCGGAACCTGCCAGCGGCGACGAGCCGGAAATTGTCGAATAGCGCACCTTCTTCGCGAATATCGCGGCTGTGCGGCGGCATCGATCCCGGGGTCAGACCGCCGATGTCGGCATGATGTCCGCGTGACGCGACGCAAAATCGCAGCGCGCCGGTGATCTCGTCGAACACCGGAGTGATCACCGTGATATCGGGAAGATGGGTGCCGCCGTGAAAAGGATCGTTTTGCATCCAGACGTCGCCGGCAACGAGTTGGTCGCGATTGGTATGAAGTATCGCCTTCACGCTCTCGCTCATGGACCCGAGATGCACCGGCATGTGGGGGGCGTTGGCGATCAGTTGCCCGCGTGAATCGAAAACCGCACAGCTGAAATCCAGCCGTTCCTTGATGTTGACTGAATAAGCCGTATTGCGCAGCACCGCGCCCATCTGTTCGGCGATGTTCATGAACAGGTTGTTGAAGACCTCCAGGCGCACCGGGTCGACTGCGGTCGTGGCCGATTCGCTGCGGGTCGCCGTGGCCACGCGTTCGAGCAGCAGGTGATCGTGAGCGGTAACCGTCGCACTCCAGCCGGGTTCGACGATCGAGGTCGAGTTGGTCTCGATGATTGCCGCCGGACCGTTGACACAACGGCCCGGTCGCAGTGCTTCGCGGCGGTAGAACGGGCATTGGCGCCAGCCACCGTCAAACCAGACTCGCTCAACCGTCGCGGGGGCGGCCACATCATCATCGCCGCGAAGCGGCGCGAGTTGCGCGCCCGTCGCAGGACTCTTGCCGATTGCTTCGATCTCGATGGCGCCGATGACCAACGGCTTGTCCGGGCTCGCAAACCCGAAACGCTGCAGGTGCGCCGCCACGAAAGATTTTTGCATCTGCGGCATGTCGGCGAACGCAACATCGAGCAGGGTATCGGTTCCCGAGTAACGCAGCTGCAGCCTGCGCAGTACAGCAATCCGGGCGGGCATGACACCCTGGGCATGTAACTCGGTTCGGCATTGCCGTTCGAGTTCGTCCAGCGCGGCTTCGATCGCCGCCGCGTCAGCGTCCGCGAGCGGCTGCTCGATGCTGCGTTGGCGGATCGCGCGGAGGTCCGCCAGACCCATGCCGTAGGCGGACAGCACACCGGCCAGCGGATGCAGCATGATCGTGCGGATCCCGAGAGCATCGGCTACCTGACAGGCATGTTGCCCGCCTGCCCCGCCAAAGCAGCACAGCAGAAACTCTGCGGCATCGTGGCCGCGCTGAATGCTGATTTCCTTGATCGCGTTGGCCATGCGCTCGACCGCGATCCGCAGGAACCCGGCGCCAATCGTCTCCACCGGTTGACTGCGGCCGGTGGCCGCGGCGATCTGGTCACGCAACTCGGCAAAGCGCTGCTGCACGCCGTTGACGTCGAGTGGCTGACTGGCGTCGGGACCGAAGACATGGGGAAAGAAGCGTGGCTGGATCCGTCCCAGCAGCACGTTGATATCGGTAACCGCGAGCGGTCCCCCGTTGCGGTAGCAGGCCGGGCCGGGGTCGGCGCCAGCAGATTCGGGGCCGACCTGGAACCTGCCATCTTCGAAACGCAGAATCGAACCGCCCCCGGCCGCAACGGTATGGATCTTCATCATCGGGACGTTGACCCTGACACCCGCGACGACCGATTCGCCGCTGCGTTCAAACTTACCGTCGTATAGCGAGACGTCGGTCGAGGTGCCGCCCATATCGAAGCCGATCAGACGCTCGTAGCCGGCATCCGCGGCGGCGCCCGCCATGCCGACGACGCCGCCGGCCGGTCCTGACAGGATGCTGTCGCGGCCGCGGAAATTCTCCGCGTTGGCCAGGCCGCCGTTGGACTGCATGAAAAGAAGCCGGGTCGTGCCCAGTTGTTCGCGAAGCTGCTTGACATAATCCAGCAGCAGCGGTGAAAGATAGGCATCGACGACCGTGGTATTCCCGCGGCTGACCAATCGTACCAGCGGCGCTACTTCGTGGGATGCGGAAATCTGGCGGAAGCCGACCCTGCGCGCGATGGCTGCGGCCTGCCGCTCGTGTTCCGGGTAACGGTAGGCATGCATGAAAACGATCGCCACAGACCGCAGCCCGTCACGGTAAGCAGCCTCGAGCATCGGACCAAGCGCTGCCTCGTCCAGCGGTCGCAACATCGTGCCGGCCGCGTCGACTCTTGCGTCGCACTCGATCACGCGATCGTACAATGAATCGGGCAACACAATATGGGTCGCAAACAGATCCGGCCGGTTCTGATATCCGATCCTCAGAGCGTCGCGAAAGCCGCGCGTGGTAAGCAGGACAGTCGGTTCGCCCGTTCGTTCGAGCAGGGCGTTGGTGGCCACGGTCGTGCCCATCCGCACCGACTCGATTTGCTCCAGCGGCAGCGGGGCCCGGGCGTCGAGATCGAGCAACGCGCGGATGCCGGCGATGACCGGATCGTCATAGCGGCCGGGATCGCGGGACAGCAACTTGTGGGTTGCGAGAGTGCCATCGGGCCGCCGCGCGATGACATCCGTGAATGTACCGCCGCGATCGATCCAGAAGGCCCAGCGGGGTTCTCGCGTTTCAGCCTCGTCTCGTTGCGTCATACCGGTCCGCCCGATAGCGGGTTTGCCGCGAAAGCCAGAGCGGCAGCTATCATAGCAAGCAGGGGCGGCCGCCGGATTGCAGAAGGGTCAGAATAAGATGAGCAGAGCCGAGGCGATACTCGCGACGCTGATCGGATACAAGATCGTGTTGATCGTGATCGGCCTGTGGGCGAGCCGGCGGACCCGCACCCAGACCGACTTTTTCCTCGGTGGGCGCCGCCTCGGACCGGTTGTGGCGGCAATCAGTGCTTCCGCGAGTTCGTCCTCCGCCTGGACCCTGCTCGGCGTAAGCGGTGCGGCCTATATGTGGGGGTTGTCCGCGGTGTGGCTTTTTCCCGCCACGTTGCTCGGATTTCTCATCAACTGGTACTGGGTTGCGCCGCGGCTGCATGCCGAAAGTCATGCACGATCGATACTGACCTTGTCCGAGTTTGTCGCCGGCGACCGCAAGGATCCGTTGTTCCCGCTGATCATGCGGGCGGCTTCTCTGATGGTCGTGTTCTCATTCGTCTTTTACATCGCGGCCCAGTTCCAGGCCGCGGGCCACGCTTTTTCGACCAGTTTTGGCCTGGCGCGTGAGACCAGCATTCTGATCGGCGTCGCGGTGATCGTGATTTATACGCTGCTCGGCGGATTCTGGGCGGTGAGTGTCACGGATACCGTTCAGGGATTGATGATGGCCGCAACCGCGATCTTGTTGCCGTTGGTGGCGCTGGCCGGTATTGGCGGCTGGGATCAGCTGCTGCCGGGGCTGAAAGCGGTCGCGGGGGACAGCGGAATGAGTCTCACCGGTCCGTTCGCGGGCGCGCTGGGTCTGGCGTTCGTGCTGGGGACGCTGGGTATCGGGCTCGGATACCCGGGCCAGCCGCATGTGGTCAACCGCTTTATGGCTGTGCGTGACCAGCAAGCGCTCAAAACCGCGCGCCGGATTGCGATCGGCTGGGCGGTAGTGATTTATGCCGGGATGCTGGTTACCGGATTGTGCGGGCGCGTCCTTTATTCCGGAATCGCCGACGGCGAGCAGATTTTTTTCGAAGTCGCCAACCGGATGCTGTCACCGGTGATGTCGGGGGTAATGATCGCCGCGGTGCTATCGGCAGTGATGTCTACCGCGGACAGTCAGTTGCTGGTCGCAGCTTCTTCGGCCTCTTATGACTGGAATCTGCACCGTGGCAGTAATGACGATGACACCCGCAGGTCGCGCTGGGTCGTGTTGTTCATCAGTGCGATTGCGGTAGTGATCGCCATGTTTGTCGAACAGGCAATTTTTGCCCGGGTGCTGTTCGCCTGGCATGCGATGGGGTCTTCTTTCGGGCCCGTGCTGATTGTGCGCCTGGCCGGGCGTCGGCCGCCGGCACGCGTGGTCCTTGCCGCACTCTGTACCGGGTTTGCTTTGACAGTCGTTCTGCATCTGTTTCCCGACACACCGGGCGATGCCGTGGAAAGGCTGGTGCCTTTCTTCCTCGCGCTGGCGATCGTATTTTACGGTAGTCTTTCGCCACGCGGGCGCTGACGGAAAGCGCCAGGAGAACCTCGTAGTGTCGTTGCGAGCGGTATGGATCGTTTTGTTGATAGTTGGCGGCGTGGCCACGATTGCGGCGGGTCTGTTCGTCGCCGATACCGTGCTCGATCTGTGGGACAGGTTACAGGGTGCCCCGGTATGGGTCCGCGCCGTCACGGGTCTTGCGGCCGGTCTCGTGACGTTGCCTCTGTTGTGGTTCTTGCTGCGCTCGCTGCGGCGTGGCAGGCAGCCGGTAGCGGTGCCGGAAGAGGTTCCGTCGAGTCGCGAAGAATTACAGGAAGCGATCGACAACGCACAGGCCTCCGGGGTCGACGTCGCCGCGGCGCGCAAGGAACTCAGCGACTGGAACCGGCGCAGCGAATCCGGACGTATCCAGATCGTTGTCGCCGGTGAGATCAGTAGCGGCAAAAGCTCGCTTATCAAGGCGCTTTTGCCGGACGAAGACGTCGTTATCAACGTGCTCGGTGGGTCGACCCAGAGCGTGACGAATTACGAGTGGACGAGTCCGTCCGGCGATCAGTTGATCATTACCGATCTGCCTGGTTTCGGCGCCATTTCCGGTGTTCCTGACGAGATTGCGATGCAGGAGTGTCTGCGTGCGCATGCGGTGGTCTTTTTGTGTACTGGCGATCTCACCCGGGCCGAGTACGAGTCGCTGCGACTACTGCGCGAAACCGGCAAGCCCATCGTCGTCGCGTTGAACAAACGTGACCGTTATAGCGACGAGCAGTTGCGCCCGGTGCTCGCGGCGCTGCGCGCCAAGCTGGATCAGTTGCCCGACGGCGAGAAGATAGGGCTATGCAGTATTGCCAGCGGCGGAACGGAGCAGATCATGCGGATCGACGCGGCCGGCAACGAGGAGCCGGTAACACGCGACCGCGCTGCGGCTATCGACGAACTCAGGCACGCGCTGTCCCGGACGGTTCTTGCCGATACCGCCGCGCTGGAGAAGCTTCGCGATGGCAGCCTGCTGGCGTTGATCAACGACGAGCTGAGCCGTGCCCGGTTCGAACACCGCCGCGTGAGCGCCGAGAACACGGTGCGCAGCTACACGCGCAAGGCGGTGATCGGGGCGCTGGCGGCAATCAGCCCCGGCACGGACATACTGATACAGGGATATCTCGGCACGGCGATGGTGCGTGAGTTGTGCGACCTGTACCGGGTCTCCGCCAGCGATCTCGACGTGCAGACCTTTCTCGACCTGAGTCAGGATCGCCTGCGCAAGGCGTTACCGCTTATGCTGGCGGTGGCGGGCAACGGGCTCAAGGCGTTTCCCGGCATCGGTACCGTAGCGGGTGGTCTCGTCCATGCGGTGGCATACGGTCTGATTTTCGATGCGATGGGGCATGGCATCGTTCACACGCTGGAGATCGGCGGCGAACTGGTGCCGCGCGATGCTGCACGGAGATTCCAGGAGGAACTCGGTGAAAATCTGGAAGCGCGTACGCGACGCCTGGTCACCCTGGCGCTCGAAGCGCGCAAAGATACAAAACGATAATAACGACGCAGGCGGCGACCGCCACATCGGACTGGCGCGCGAGAGTCTCGAGGAATTGCTCGCAGATTCGCGCGTGCCGGGAAGTGTCCGCATGGAACTCGCTGCCGAGTACGCCAAGCTCGAATCGATGCTAGACAAGCTGAGCCAGGGGCATATTCACGTTGCAGTCCTCGGCCGTGTCGGGGTGGGAAAATCGAGTTTGCTCAATGCGCTGCTCGGTACCTCCACGTTTGCGGTCAGCCCGTTACATGGTGAGACCCGCGAAACCGAAATCGCCGGATGGCGCGAGCTCGGCGACGGAGGGGTTTATTTCATCGATACCCCCGGACTGGATGAGGTCGATGGCGAAAGCCGGGAAACACTGGCGCGCGATGCGGCTACCCGCGCCGACCTGGTCCTGTTCGTGGTCGATGCCGATCTGACGGCGGGCGAGCTCGAGGTGCTGCAGTCGGTTGCGAGCCGCCACACTCCCGTATTGCTGGTGTTGAACAAGGCCGATCGCTATACCGATGGCGAACGGGAGGCGTTGCTCGGTTCGATTCGGCAGCGGGCGGCACCGCATGTGCGCGAGGAAGACATCGTTCTGGCCGCGGCCGATCCGGCGCCGGAACGGGTTCTGCGAGTTGACGCCGAGGGCAATGAGCGTGAGGAGCTGCGTCCGCGCGAGCCGCGGGTCGATGCCGTCCGCGATCGGCTCTGGATGATTCTCGACGCCGAAGGCAAGTCGCTTGCAGCGTTAAACGCGAGCGTGTTCGCGGGAGATCTCAGCGACGAGATAGCGGCCCGTCTGATCGAAACCCGGCGCACTCTGGGCGAGAAGGTAATCCGAACTTACAGCGTGGCAAAAGGCGTGGCGGTTGCGCTGAACCCGGTTCCGGTGGCGGACCTGTTTGCGGTCGCGATGATCGATGTCAGTCTCGTGATCCATCTTTCGCGAATCTACGGTTTGCCACTCGGGAGGGCCGAGGCGGGTTCGCTGATCGGCACGATCGCAACCCAGATGATTGCGCTGATGGGAACCGTGTGGGCGGTGCACGTCCTGTCGAGCGCATTGAAGCTGGGGACCGGCGGTCTTTCCGTCGCGGTGACCGCGGGAGCGCAGGGCGCCGTGGCTTACTACAGCACCTATGTTGTGGGTCGCGTTGCCCAGCAGTACCTCGCCCAGGGCATGGCGTGGGGACCGGACGGACCAAAGGCCGCGGTGCGGAGCATCCTCGACGGAATCGACCGCGAGACGCTGCTCGGTCAGGCCGGTGACGAAATCCGCGCGCGGCTGCGAGGCAAGGCGTGAGCAACATGAGGAACGCGTCTCCAACCGCGCAGGAGACGGTGGCGCAGCGGCATGAACGCATTCGCGCCGCGGTGCGCCGGATTCCGTCCGGCTGTGTCGCCAGTTACGGTGATGTCGCATCGATTGCCGGGATGCCGGGCAGGGCGCGCCTGGTCGGACGTGTGCTGCGGGATTCGCCGGCCGGGCAGCTGCCGTGGCACCGGGTGCTGGGCGCCAGCGGCAAGCTGGCGTTCGCCGCAGCAGAGCGCGGGGTTTGCCGAACAGACCGCGCGGCTCACTGCCGAAGGTGTCGATGTCGTGCGTGGCCGGGTCGATATGCGCCGTTATCGCTGGGCGCCGGATCTTGACGAAGTGTTGTGGAAACCATCATCCGGCTGGGATAAGGGCAGAGGCTGAGCGGCAATGCAGGTTTGTTTTTCGCATGGCAAGGATAGCGGTCCCTGGGGCAGCAAGATCACCGCTCTGGCCGAAGTCGCCCGCGGCGCCGGTTTGGCCGTCGAATCGATCGATTATCGTGGGATCGACGATCCGGCTGTCCGGGTAGAGCGGCTGCTGGCCCATTGTGCAACGCTGGGCGAACCGCCGCTGCTGGTCGGCTCCAGCATGGGCGCCTATGTCGCACTCGGCGCTGCCGCCGAGCGCGACGTCAGCGCGCTGTTCCTGATGGCACCGGCGGTATACGTGCAAGGGTATGAGCAATATGCGCCGCAACGACCACGTTGTCCGCTGACGATTGTGCATGGCTGGCGTGACTGCGTTATTCCGGCGCAGAGCGCGCTGAGGTTCGCCGCCGAGTGCGCGGCCACGCTGCACATGCTGGATGCGGACCACCGTCTGGAGGGTCGTATTCCCGTAGTTTGTCGCCTGTTTTCCGGTTTCCTGGAGGATCTCGGGGCGACGCCATGATGCACGGCCGCCACAAGCGCGGCGCGTGGCGGTGGCCGGCGTTGAACGGGTTATCATACCGGACCGATTGCCCTGAGCGGGTTTGAAGTCGATCAAATGCGATGAACTGGTTAGGCCTCGACAAAGCGTTTCGGTCCGCCATCCGGCGGCTGATGTTCGTATGGGTCCGAACGACGGTTATCCCGGAGGCGGTAGCCGAACGCTTTTCTGGCGGTGACGCGCCCCTGGCCTATGTTCTCGAGCGTGAAAGTCTCACCGATGAACTGGTGCTCGACCACGAGTGTCTTGCTGCCGGACTGAGCAGGCCGGGTGATCAGCTGGTGCTGGGTGGTTTCGCAGAACCGCGGCGCTGGTTTCCGCTACGCATCGAGCGCGGCTGGCGCTACCGTCAGCGCAGTGCCTTCCAGGCGGAGCATCTGGCTCGAATCGTCAAGGTGTTGCGCGACAATCCCGATCTCGATCTGCGGGTCGTGCCCGTATCGGTATTCTGGGGCCGCGCCCCGGATCGTCCCGAGGGTCTGCTGCAGGCAATACTTTCCGAGGACTGGGCGATACGCGGGCGCGTGCGAAAATTCTTCAGCGTGCTCGTGCACGGGCGTCACACACTGGTTCGATTCAGCGAGCCGCTATCGTTGCGGCAGCTGGTTGACGAAGGATTGTCCGATGCCCTGACGGTGCGCAAGTTGCAGCGGATTCTGCGCGTCCATTACCGGCGCCTGCGCATTGCGACGATCGGACCCGATTTGTCGCATCGGCGCACGATGGTCGCGAAGTTGCTGGAGACGCGTGAGGTACGGCGCGGCATCGATCGCGAGATGCGCTCCAAAAGCATCAATCGGTACAAGGCCACCGCACGCGCGCGCGCTTATGCAAACGAAATTGCCGCCAATTACTCGTATCGGGTCATTCTGATTGCCGAACGTCTGCTGACTTTTATCTGGCAACGGCTTTACGACGGCGTGGTGGTCAGTCATTTCGATAATCTCAAGAACGTCGTCGAGGGCAACGAGATCGTCTATGTACCTTGCCACCGCAGCCATATCGATTACCTGCTGTTGTCTTTCGTGGTTTACAAGCGCGGCCTGGTCGTGCCGCACATCGCGGCCGGGATCAATCTGAATCTTCCGGTTCTCGGCCAGTTCCTGCGCGGTGGCGGCGCGTTTTTCCTGCGCCGCAGTTTTCGTGGCAATCAGCTGTATTCTGCGGTCTTCAACCAGTATCTCTCGATGAATCTGGCCAAGGGTGTGCCGCTGGAGTACTTCGTCGAAGGCGGGCGCAGCCGCACCGGGCGATTGCTGCCGCCGCGACCGGGGATGCTGAGCATGACGATATCCAGTTACCTGGTCAGGCCGCGCCGCCCTGTCGTGTTTGTCCCGGTCTATTTCGGTTACGAACGCCTGATCGAGGGACGCACCTATGTCGGCGAATTGTCGGGCAAGCCAAAGTCGAAGGAGTCGGTTTTTGGCTTGTTGCGGTTTTTGCCCACGCTCAAGGAAAACTTTGGCCATGTTCGGGTCAACTTCGGTGAACCGCTGCGGCTCGATGACCTGCTCGACCGGCGGCGCAAAGGATGGCGCGAAGAAAAGCACGATTACGACCGCAGGCCGGCGTGGCTGCCGCCACTGGTGGACGAACTGGGCGCCGAAATATTGCAGCGTATCAATGCGGCGGCCGCAGTGGGTCCGGTCAACCTTCTTGGCCTGGTGATGCTCGCCACGCCGCGCCAGGCAATGCTGGAATCTGACCTGGTGGCCCAGCTCGAACTCTACCAATCGATGCTGCGCCGGCTCGAATACTCGCCGTGGGTTACCGTGAGCGACGAAACGGCCGGCGACATGGTCGCTTATGGCGAGAAAATCAATGCTGTATCGCGCCGCGACAACCCGCTCGGGGATGTCATTTACATGAGCGAGGAGCAGGCGGTACTGATGACTTACTACCGCAACAACGTCATGCATACGATGGCGTTGCCGGCGTTGCTCGCATGCTGTTTCGTCAATAACCAGACATTGGATTTCGACGAGATCCTGACCATCGTTCAATTCGTCTACCCGTATCTGGCGGCGGAGCTGTTTATCCACTGGTCGGAGGATGAACTCGCCGGTGTGGTCAGGAAAACCCTGGACGTGATGGCCGGACATCGGCCTGATAAGTCAGCGACGCTTGCGCAATCGCTATTCGCGCAACGAAACCGACGAGCGCCAGTCGGTGCGATTGATGGTTCTGGCGCGGCTCGTCGAGCAAACGCTGGAGCGATTCTATGTCGTTATCGCACTGTTGCGCCGCCACGGCAGTGGCCAGATCAGCGAGAAAAGGCTCGGTGAGGAATGCTCGCTGCTGGCGCAACGCCAGAGCCTGCTTTTTGGCCTGGATTCACCGGAGTTTTTCGATCGCTCGTTGTTCCGCAACCTGATTCAGCTGATGAAAAAGCGCGAAGTACTCGATGTCGACAGCTCCGGAACGCTGGTCTTCGGTGACGTGGTGGACGACGTCGAGGCTAACGCCGGCCTGGTGCTTCGCGAGGACGTCCGCGCCAGCATACGCCAGGTTACGTCTGCCTGAATTCAGGCGTTGAGATCGGGGATGAGCTCGCTCTCGAGGTGGGCGATCTGGTCTTTTAACGCCAGCTTGCGTTTTTTCAGCCGCCGCAACTGCAACTGATCCGAATAAGACTGGTCCTGCAGATGCGCAATAACGTCGTCCAGATCGCGGTGTTCTATCCGCAGCTCCTTGAGGCGCTGGTGGTGCATGAACACCTTCGTATCTACGTTATTGGCCATGTTCTCCATATCGGACACGTACCTGCAGCGGCTGGGGTCGAATGTCACCGGGCTGTGCCCTCTGGAATAGCTTAGTCCAGCTCGACGGGCTTATCCATAGCAGATGCCGGAGCCGCAGCGCCTCTTCATATCCCGACCGATTCGACCTCGTTGCCGCACATCACCACAAAGCCGGTGGCGCGATTGAAACCGTCGCTGGAATAGTCGAAAACGTAGGTTCGGCGCACGCCTACGCGCCCGTCCGCGAGCCGCGCGAGGCGTAACCTTGCCAGCGCCACGGTGCCGTCGAGCAGCGTCAGGCCCTGCTGCGAGCACAGCTTTCCGGCGGCCGTGTTCGCCTGTTCCCTCGCGGACATTGCCGAATACCACCCGCCCGCGACGAGCAACAACAAAAGACCGGGCAGCAGCACGCTCCACATGGTCGGACCCGACTACAAATAGCTAATCCAGTCGCGGCTGGTATCGCCAAACACAAGAAAGTATGGATTCAGAATGTCTTCCTTCGCATTGTAGGCAAGCCGGGTGCCGTCGACATTGATGACATGGCCACCGGCGCATTCGACCACGGCCTGCGCCGCCGCGGTGTCCCATTCGGAGGTCAGCCCGAGGCGGGGGTAAACATCTGCCGCGCCTTCGGCGACCAGGCAGAGTTTGAGGGAGCTTCCCATCGAAACCAGTTCGGTGGCGCCGAGCTTTTCGACGTAGGCAGTCAGTTCCGGGCTGGCATGAGAGCGGCTGCCAACGACGCGCACTGGTCCGTCGCCGAGCGTGCTCACCCGTATCGGGTTGACGCTGCCATCGCTATCGCGCTTGAAGGCGCCCGCGTTTTTGCTGCCGTAATAGACGATATCCTTGGCCGGTACCACGACGACTCCGAGCACCGGAGCGTGGTCTTCGATCAACGCAATGTTGACGGTAAATTCGCCGTTGCGCTTGATGAACTCCTTGGTGCCATCGAGGGGGTCGATCAGCCAGTACGGATTCCAGGCTACTGCGCTCCGCGAACGAGGGGAGACCGCCTTCCTCGGATATTACCGGTATTTGCGGCGTCAGCTGCGCCAGTTTCGCCGCGATCACGGCGTGCGAAGCGTTATCGGCAGCGGTCAGTGGCGACTTGTCATCCTTATGCTCTATCGCAAAATCCGACTGGTAAATCTCCATGATCGCGTGCCCGGCCTGCACGGCAATCTGTGTTACCGGTTCCAACAGTTTCTCGAGATCGGGGGACATGAGTGCCTGCTCCAACGTTAGCGTATGCAAAAAAAAGGGGTATATGATACCGCGCTCATGGTGGACGATGCCCGAGCGATCATCGATTGGACCCGGATTGACACCATCCTGCTCGACATGGATGGGACCTTGCTCGATCTCGGATTCGACAATTTTTTCTGGCGTGAATACGTTCCGCTCCAGTATGGCCTCGCGCGCGGTCTCGAAATCGAGGAGGCGCGGCGGCGACTGGAGAGGCTATATCGTCAGCGCGAGGGGTCGCTGCAGTGGTACTGCCTTGATTTCTGGACCCGCGAGCTCGACCTGGATCTGCTGCGGCTGAAACGCGAAGTCAGCGGTCGGGTCCGCTATATCCCGCGGGTGCCTGAGTTCCTGGAGAGTGTGAGGGCGCTCGACAAGCGACTTGTGCTGGTCACCAATGCCCATCGCGACAGTCTGCTGGTCAAGATAGAGCAGACCGCGTTGCATCGCCATTTCGATGCGGTATACAGCTCGCATGATTTCGGGGTCCCGAAAGAAGACCCGGGGTTCTGGTCACAGCTGGTCGCGCCGGGAACCATTCGATCCGGCGCGCAGCCTGCTGGCTGACGATAGCCTGCCGGTGCTGCGCGCGGCACGCGCCTTCGGCATCGCCCACCTGATCGCGATCCGCCGCCCGGACCTCGGGGCGCCACGGCGCGAGATCGACGAGTTTGCGGCCGTTGACGGCCTTGGTGAGGTCAGCCCGGCGGCGGACTGACCGGTCTGCACCGGTTCAGGCGCCGGTCGTCGACGGTTTGCGTGGTCCGCGGCGTTTGCCGGCGCCGGCGCCGCCACGGCCGGGACCGCGGGATGATTTGCCCGGACCACTGCGGCCGTGGCTTTGCGGCCGGCGTTTTTGCGGTGGCGGGCGTTTTATTTCGGCAACCAGTTCCGGCGGCACCGCTTCGATCGGTATCTTGTGGCCGATATAGTCCTCGATTTCGGGCAGCGAGAAAACGTACTGTTCGCAACCGAAACTGATCGCATCGCCGCTGGCGCCCGCGCGCGCGGTGCGGCCGATCCGATGCACGTAGTCTTCCGCATCCTGCGGCAGATCGTAGTTGATCACGTGAGTCACATCGGGAATGTGCAACCCGCGTGAGGCCACGTCGGTGCCGATGAGTACCGCCAGTTCGCCGCTCTGGAACTCGCGCAGCATGCGCAGCCGCTTGGGCTGCGGCACATCGCCGGAGATGGCCCGGGCGTTGATCCCGTTGAACTCAAGGTAACGCTGCAGGCGATCGGCCTCGCGCCGGGTATTGACGAATATCATCGTACGATTCGCCTGCATGCTCTTTAGCAGCCCGATCAGGAATGGCAGCTTCTCTTCGTTGGCCGGAAAGTAAAGAACCTGGGTCACCCGGTCGGCGGTGACCTTTTCCGGTTCGATCTGGACCAGTTTGGGATCGTTCATGTGTTCGTAGGCAAGCTCCAGGACGCGATGCCGCAGGGTTGCCGAGAACAGCATCGACAGACGCTTCTCGATGGGCGGAAGGCGGCGCAAGACGTAGCGGATGTCCTTGATGAACCCGAGATCGAACATCCGGTCCGCCTCGTCCAGCACCAGAACCTGGATCGCTTTCAGACCGAACACGCCTTGTTTGAAATAATCGATCAGGCGTCCCGGAGTTCCGATCAGGATGTCTACGCCTTCCTCGAGGCGGCGCCGTTGCTTGTCGTAATCGGTGCCGCCGTAGGCGAGGCCGCAGCGTAGCCCGGTAAATTCGCCGAGCAGGCGGGCATCGTTTTCAATCTGGACGGCGAGTTCGCGGGTTGGTGCGAGAATGATCGCGCGCGGGTCGTTGCGACGGCGTCCCTCGAGCGGAGGCTCGCGCAACAATCGATTGAACGTGGCGATCAGAAACGCCGCGGTCTTGCCGGTGCCGGTTTGCGCCTGTCCGGCGACGTCGTGTCCCTGCAGCGCGGTCGGGAGCGTGTCGGCCTGGATCGGAGTGCATCGGTCAAATTTGGCGGCCTCGATGCCGCGCATTATTTCCGGGGGCAGGCCCAGGTCACTAAACAGTTGCGCGGCAAGATGCGACTCGTCCGAGCCGCTTATATGATTTGTCATATGATACTCATCAGGATTCGCGCGGAAAAAAGACTTGCAAAATCCGCACGACACGGTACAAAATAACGCCCAGAACGCAGCGGCCATTGCCGCGCCTACCAGTCGCCTTCACCAGTTTCAGGTTCCACTCAGCAGCAGAACAATTGGGCCATTGTGCCTGATTGCCTCCGGTACGTCACACCCGAGTTGCTGAAAGACCGCATTTTCGAAGGCGGCAGCCATCCCAGTCCCAACCAACGGAGGTTCTCAGGTGAGCGCCAAAATCGTTCATACAAGCGACGATGCATTTGATACCGACATCATCAATTCGGACCAGCCGGTCCTTCTCGATTTCTGGGCCGAATGGTGTGGTCCGTGCAAGATGATCGCGCCGATCCTCGATCAGATCGCCGAGGAATACGACGGCCGCCTGAAGGTGGTCAAAATCAATATCGACGAAAACCCGAATACGCCGCCGAAGTTCGGCATTCGTGGTATTCCGACCCTCATGCTGTTCAAGAACGGCGCCGTCGAGGCGCAGAAAGTCGGAGCAGTGAACAAAAAACAATTAGCTGAATTTCTGGATACGAATCTGTGAGAGGCTACCTTGGAAAATCTGCGCAGGGGCGACCCAAGCCACAGTCGCGCGGCAAGTCCGGCAATAAGTCGGGAAACACCGCTGGTCGCAAGAAGAAAGGGCGTCGTAGCAATGACCCCATGGCCAGTATGTCCGACAACGAAGGACTAGAGACTATTAGCAGCGAAGAACTCGCGCACACGCGCGAAATCATGAACCTGACCGCTTTAAAGCAGCGCCCTGTAGCAGAGCTGGTGGATCTTGCTGAATCGATGGGGCTGGAAAATCTGGCCAGGTCGCGAAAGCAGGACATCATTTTTTCGGTACTGAAAGCCCACGCCGCGAAAGGCGAAGATATTTACGGCGATGGCGTGCTCGAGATCCTGCAGGACGGATTCGGTTTTCTGCGCTCGGCTGACAGCTCCTATCTGGCTGGTCCGGACGACATCTACGTGTCGCCGAGCCAGATTCGCCGCTTCAACCTGAGAACCGGCGATTCGGTATCCGGGCTGATTCGCCCGCCCAAGGAAAGCGAACGTTACTTCGCGCTGCTGAAAGTCGGTGAGATCAATACCGAGGCACCAGAGGCCGCCAAGCACAAGGTTCTGTTCGAGAACCTGACTCCGTTGCATCCGGCGGAGCGTCTGCGTCTGGAGCGTGGCACCGGCAGTACCGAGGATCTTACGGCCCGGGTCATCGACCTCGTTGCGCCGATTGGCAAGGGCCAGCGCGGTCTGATCGTGTCGCCGCCGAAAGCCGGTAAAACGATGCTGCTGCAAAATATCGCGTTGTCGCTCGCGGCCAACCATCCCGATTGTCATCTGATGGTATTGCTGATCGACGAGCGGCCGGAGGAAGTCACCGAGATGGCGCGAACCGTTCGCGGCGAGGTTGTCTCGAGCACTTTCGACGAGCCGGCCAGCCGTCACGTGCAGGTCGCGGAGATGGTCATCGAGAAAGCTAAGCGGCTGGTGGAGCACAAGAAAGACGTCGTGATCCTGCTCGACTCGATTACCCGTCTGGCACGTGCTTATAACACCGTCGTGCCGTCATCGGGCAAGGTGCTCACGGGTGGTGTCGACGCGAACGCGCTGCAACGGCCCAAGCGGTTTTTCGGTGCGGCGCGAAACATCGAGGAGGGCGGCAGCCTGACCATTCTCGCTACCGCGCTTGTCGAGACCGGGTCGCGCATGGACGATGTGATTTACGAGGAATTCAAGGGCACCGGCAATATGGAGATTCATCTCGACCGCCGGATCGCTGAGAAACGCATTTATCCTTCGTTCAACATCAATCGTTCCGGCACCCGCAAGGAAGAACTCCTTACCGAACCGGATGAACTGCAGAAGATGTGGGTGCTGCGCAAGTTGTTGCATCCGATGGATGAGCTCGCTGCGATTGAATTTCTGCTCGGCAAGATGAAGGACACGAAAACGAATAGTGATTTCTTCAGCGCGATGAAGCGTTGAGTGGGACAGACGCGACCGGGCCCGGTCGCGTCTTGTTCAGCCTCGCCCGGTTTACTTCGGCGCCAGTTCTCGCCTGACCGCCCGATAACCGATATCGCTGCGGAAAAATGCGCCATCCCACTCGATTCGGCGCGCGTATTTGTAGGCGACTTCGCGGGCCGCGGTTACCGAATCGCCCATCCCGACGACGCAAAGTACCCGTCCGCCGCTGGTGACGACGCGCCCGTTCTTCTCGGCCGTGCCAGCATGGAAGATTTTCGCCACCGACTCGTCGGTCGCACCGAGTCCGGTGATGGGTTTGCCCTTCTGGTAGGGCCCCGGATAGCCGTCTGCGGCGACGACCACGCCGAGCGCGGCGCGCGGATCCCAGGCGACGAAGGCTTCGTCGAGTTTGCCGTCCAGCGCCAACAGGCACAACTGTGGCAAATCGCCGCGCATACGCATCATGATCGGCTGGGTTTCCGGGTCGCCAAAACGGCAATTGAATTCAAGCACGCGCGGGGTGCCATCGGCGCCGATCATCAGGCCGGCATAGAGGAATCCGACGTAGCGAATTCCCTCGCTGGCGAGCCCCGCCAGGGTCGGATTGATGACCTCTCGCATGATGCGTCGTTCGATCTCCGGGGTCACCACCGGCGCTGGCGAATACGCGCCCATGCCGCCAGTGTTGGGGCCCTTGTCACCATCGTCGCGCGCTTTGTGGTCCTGCGATGTGGCAAGCGGAAGAACATTCTTGCCATCGACCATCACGATGAAGCTGGCTTCTTCTCCCTGAAGAAACTCCTCCACCACGATACGGTTGCCGGCTTCGCCGTACACATTGCCGGCCAGCATGTCGGTCGCACAGGCCTCTGCTTCGGCGAGCGTAGTGGCGATAATCACGCCTTTGCCCGCCGCGAGACCGTCCGCCTTGATCACCATTGGCAAGTCATGCTCACGGATGTATGCAAGGGCCGGTTCAATCTCGGTGAAGTGGCGGTAGCGGGCCGTGGGGATGCTGTGGCGTTCGAGGAAATCCTTGCTGAACGCTTTGGATCCCTCGAGCCGAGCGGCCAGCGCCGAGGGGCCGAAGCACTTCAGGCCGGCTTCGGCGAAGCGATCGCAGATCCCGGCTACCAGCGGTACCTCCGGTCCGACGATCGTCAGGTCGATATCCTCGTCGCGAGCAAAGCCAAGCAAGCGCTCTATATTCGAGCTGTCGATGTCGACATTGACCAGCCCCGGCTCTCGCGCCGTGCCGGCATTTCCCGGTGCAACGTACACCTGGCTGACCCGCGCAGAACGGGCGCACTTCCACGCCAGTGCGTGTTCGCGACCGCCACCTCCAACAATCATCACTTTCATCTCTGGCTCTCCGCAGGTCTCAATGCCTGAAGTGGCGCATGCCGGTGACGACCATCGCCAGATCGTGAGCGTCGGCGGCGGCAATCACCTCCTCATCGCGCATTGAGCCGCCCGGCTGGATGACTGCAGTAATGCCGTGCTCAGCGGCGCTGTCGATGCCGTCGCGAAACGGGAAAAATGCATCCGATGCCATGACCGAACCCTTAACCGAAAGTCCGTGATCGACCGCTTTGATCGCTGCGATACGGGTACTGTAGACACGGCTCATTTGTCCGGCGCCAATGCCGATCGTCATCTGGTCCTTGGCGAAGACAATCGCGTTGGACTTCACGAATTTCGCTGCCTTCCATGCAAACAGAAGGTCGCGAATCTCGTGTTCCGAGGGTTCGCGGCGGGTGACGACCTTGAGTTGCTCCTGCGTGACCAGGCCGTCGTCGCGATCCTGCAGCAGCATGCCGCCGGTGACCCGTTTGAAATCCCAGGCCGGCTGCGGATCCATGTCCCACCATCCGGTGGACAGTACCCGCACGTTTTTCTTCGCGCCCAGCAATGCCAGTGCGGCCGGTTCGATTTCCGGGGCGATCAGTACCTCGACGAACTGTTTTTCGATGATCGCCTACGCGGTCGACGCGTCGAGCTGGCGGTTGAACGCGATGATCCCGCCGAACGCGGAGGTCGGATCGGTACTGAAAGCGCGGCGATAGCCCGCAAGGATGTCACTGTCGACGGCGATACCGCAGGGATTGGCGTGTTTGACGATGACACAGGCGGGTTCGTAGAACTGCCTGACGCACTCGAGCGCCGCATCGGCGTCGGCGATGTTGTTGTAGGACATCTCCTTACCCTGATGCTGACGGGCAACGGCAAGCGATGCAGTCTGCGCTGGCGGGATCCGCGTAAAACGCCGCGCGCTGATGCGGGTTTTCCCCGTATCTGAGGCGCATTTTTAGCGGCCACGCAATAGTCAGAATGTCCGGCAGCGCAGTGGCGTCATCATCCGCCCGTCCGAGATAGGCCGCGACCGCGGCGTCGTACGCAGCCGTGTGGGCGAATGCCTTGGTTGCGAGCCGGCGCAGAGTGGATGCGCTCAGCGCGCCGTCGTTGCGTTCGAGTTCATCGAGCAGCGGCGCATAGTCGTCCGGATCAACGACGACGGCTACGGCATCGTGATTCTTGGCCGCCGCGCGCAGCATTGCCGGTCCGCCGATGTCGATATTCTCGATCGCGTCCTCGCGGCTGCAGTCGGCACGCGCGATCGTTTCGCCGAAAGGATAGAGATTGACGACCAGCAGATCGATTGGGGCAATGTCGTGTTCGGCCATGACCTCGTCGTCGATGCCGCGTCGGCCGAGCAGTCCGCCGTGTATTTTCGGGTGCAGGGTCTTGACCCGGCCATCCATGATTTCGGGGAATCCCGTGTGCTCGGAAACCTCGCGCACGGCAATGCCCTCGGCGGCAAGAAGCCGCGCGGTGCCACCGGTGGACAGGATTTCAATTCCGCGCGCGACCAGTGCAGTTGCAAGACCGGCGATACCGGCCTTATCCGAAACACTCAAAAGCGCCCTGCGTATGTGGGTCATCAGCTGTTCTCTGGCGGCGACATTTGGCGCCGGGCAGGAACCCGGCCGCGGCCCGGTGCCGTCTATGTGATCAGGCCGTAAGTCTTGAGTTTCTTGCGCAATGTGCCGCGATTGATGCCGAGAATGTCGGCCGCGCGGCTCTGATTACCTTCGGTGTATTCGAGTACCGCCTTCAGCAGCGGCTGCTCCACCTCGCCAATCACGAGCGAGTACAATTCGCCCGGGTTGTGCCCGTTCAGTGTTGCAAAATAACTGTCCAGAGCTTCCTCGGTGAGCTGACGCAACGGTTTACTGGCAACGGTTACGTTGATGGCTGCCGCGCCGTTCGATTTCTTGTTTTTTCTGGTCACCCTCGCAGTGTCCCCATGCAATCACGCCGCCAGCGGTTCCCCTTCCGCAAGGCAACGAAAGTACTCGTAGGTCAAGTGAGTCTGTTCACCTGGTGTTTCGGCACGTACCGCACGATGGCGGTAGGCGTCAGCATTCCGGCGACCCTGACAGTACCAGCCTATGTGTTTACGGGCGACGCGTACCCCAACGTCATCGCCGTAAAAGCGGTACAGGTTCTCCAGATGCCCGAGCATGATATCACGGACCTCGGCCGGCGCGAGCGGCTCCAGTTCTTCGCCGGTGCGAAGAAAATGGGCGATTTCCCGGAACAACCAGGGCCGCCCCTGGGCGCCGCGTCCGATCATGATTCCGTCCGCGCCGGTCGCGGCCAGAACCTGTTTTGCTTTGTGCGGCGAATCGATGTCCCCGTTGGCCAATACCGGGACCGAGACGCATTCCTTGATGGCCCGAATCGTGTCGTATTCGGCGGCGTGGTCATAGCGGCATTGGCGGGTCCTGCCGTGCACCGCGATTGCGGCCACGCCTGCCTCCTCTGCAATGCGTGCTACCCGCAACCCGTTGCGCGAGTCGCGCGACCATCCGGTCCGGATCTTGACCGTGACCGGTATCGAAACCGCGTCAACGGCGGCCTCTATAATCCGGGCAACCAGGGTTTCGTCCTTTAGCAGATGCCGACCCGGCTGCCTTGTTGCAGACCTTCTTCGCCGGGCATCCCATGTTGATGTCGATGATGTGTGCACCGTGCGCCTGGCTCAATCGTGCTGCCTGCGCTATCTGATCAGGATCGCCCCCGGCGATCTGGACGATGCGCGGTTCGGGTTCGCCGCGATGATCGAGACGCCTGCGGGTTTTGGCGCTGTGCCAGAGGCGGCTGTCGGCGCTGATCATCTCGGATGCTGCAATGCCGGCGCCGAGGCTACGGCACAGCTGGCGGAACGGGCGGTCGGTCACGCCGGCCATGGGAGCCAGCGCGAGGCTGTTTTCGAATTGATAGGGTCCGATACGCATAGTTACAGGCTTTGCCGGCATTTTCCGGGCCGGGAATGATAGCCCCATGAGCGGGGTGCGCAAAGCGGGGACCACGACCGATCACCGTCAGCGCGGGTTCGCGCACTCCAGCTCGCCGGTTACGCGCGTCAAACAGGCGTCGATCTCGAAGTTCTCCGCCTTCTGATCCTGTGGTTCCACGACTGCGATTTCGCCAATCACGTTTTCCCCGGCAGCCATTAGCGGGGGTGGCTCGCTGCCGAGATACTGGGCAGGGAGAAGATCGCGCTGACCGATCGGTTCGCCCCAGATATCGATGAGAATGAGCCGGATTACCGGGTAGGGCTGCGCGCGGGCGGCCCGGTTACGCAGGGACACCTTGATCCGTATGACATTCGGTGAGTCAGGGTTGATGATCGCGCTCATCTGCCGCAGATCGTAGGCGGACAAATCCCAGTTCTCCGGCAACGGGTAGCCGAGAGTCTCGTAGATGCTGCGCAGCGTCGGAGCAAAAGCGGAATCCGCAAGCAACTCGTCGCGGCGCGCATGTATCAGCTGCGCCACCAACAGCAGCGCCAGCGCGATCGTTGCGAAGGCGAACATGAGCCGCTTCCCGCGCGGGGGCGGCGAACCCGGGAATAGTGCTTCCGATGCTGCCGTTGCACGCGCTTGCCGTGTCTCCGGTTGCACCCGGAATATCCCGCTCGATGGCATCGGCAACGGCCGATTCCAGCTGCGGATCGGCAGGGGATACCGTGCTCGCGACGAATGTCTCGTACAACAGGTCGGTCGGGTCATCGTTCTGCGCGGCACTGGCGCCCGACGGTACGGTCTCCGCGTCGTCGCCATATCGCGTCTTCGCCTCGGTTGCGGCGTCCGCCGTGCCGGGTGGGTTGGCCGCGGTCTCGCTCGTCGGGGCCCAGCCCGAGTTGCGCCGAGAGGTTCTCCCAGGCTTCCTCGTCTACATCGTTGAGGTCGGATTCATCCGGCAGTTGCAGATGGACACCGGATGTTTCCGCGTAGACTTCGACGGGCACGGATTTCTGCTGATTCTCGCGCAGGATGTCGGCGAGCAGGGACTGTTCGACCGGCTGCGATTCATTGGCAGCGGAGTCAGGTGGCGTCTCTGGCGCGGCGGCAGCGGGTTCATCGGCCGGCCCGTCGTCATCCCAGTCCAGTGCATCGAGCCCCTCGAATACACCGGCGAAATCGTCTTCGTCTTCGTCATCGTTCGGAGGTTTAAATTGACGAATTCTGCCTGATCCTCGCCGCGCAATTCGTCCTCATCGTTATGCTCTTCGCTGAGGGCGTCGACCGCGGCGTCGAGTTCTTCGTCGAGATCGATTTCAACGGCGGCGGAGCCGGCGCGGTCGTCGGCTACGCCGGCGGTTGCCGCGGCATTCCAATCGTCCTGTTGCCAACCGCTGTTCGTTATCGTCAAGGTCGTCGCTGGCAGCCTCGGAAAACAATGCCGCCAGTTCAGCATCGCCGGCTGTTTCGTCTTCTTCATCACGTCCGGCGCCAGCAATGGCCTCCGGCTCGACTTCTTCCGCTTCCGCGGCCGGCCCAGCTGCGGCCTCATCGGTGGTGCCGATTTCGGCTTCGGTAGGACCACGCGGCGCGACGTGTTCGTATTGCTCGTCGTCGAGGGCGTCCAGCGCGGCGTTGATTTCCTCGTCGAGATCGATCGCGGCGGCAGCAGCGTCCTCGAGGTCACTACCCGCCCCGGGCGCCGCCGCGACCTGCCCGTCGTCCCGGTAGTCGCTGCGCTTCTTCACCGGTATCCGCACCGGCATCGTTTGCGGCGTCCCGCTCGTCTAATGCGCCGGTACCCCCGGCCGATTCCGCATGCTGTTGCCCGGGCACTTCGGCCCGGGAGGATTCGGTGTGGTCGGCAGTGCCGAGGCGAGGCGCAATCTCCTGGCCGTCCCCGCTATCAAACACACCGGCCATTTCCTCATCGATCGGCGCCTCCACGTTGCTTGGGCCCGTGCCCCAGACATCCTCGGCCTCCACGGTGCCGGGTTCACGAGCGGCAGCGGAGGATTCGAACGCTGCGCCGATCGGGGCAGTGGCGGAGTCGGGCTCTTTGTGTTTTCGGCCACCCCAAAGGCGTTGCAAAAAGGTTCTGGACGGACGGTTTTCTTCGCTGAAACCGTTATCCGCAGTCACATCGACCGCGTCGCCCCGCTGCGCTGCTATCGCGGATTCAGCGCGGATCTCATTGTGTTCCGATTCGACCTGGTGTGGTGCCGGTTCGGATTGCAGCGCGACCGCGCCGGAGTCGCTGTGCCGGGGCGTATTCCGCCCTGCCTCGTCATCCTCCGCGGCCGTCTCGATGCTGTGTTCGCTGTCTCCGCCATCGTCACTTTCGTCCTCGTCCGACAACGGCTCCATATTCCAGTGTGTTGCGGTATGGTCGTCTCTGGACAGTTCCAACCCGGCGACGTTCGTCGCCGGAGCCGGCTCGGTGCCGCCGTCGGGGATGCCGTGCTCGTCATCGAAATACAGCCCTTGCCACGGATCCTGGCCGGACTCGGTTGCCGAACTCGCGCGCCCGGCGGCTGACTCGTGATTGCCGGTTGCCGCCTCTTCGTCATCGCTGGTCTCATCTTCGTCGGTGGCAGCCGCGGTAAAACCCCGTTGGTCGGGATTGTGCGAGTCCGTTTCGCTGTGCTCCGGATCCTCGTCGCCCCCGGTCTCGTCGGCAAATTCCGGCGCCTCAAGGATGCCGCTTGCCTCGAGCAGTTCTTCGTCGAGCAGGCGGGTGTCGCTGAACCCCTCCGGCTCGGGTGCCTGTTCTTCATCGGGTGCCGTCGACCCGGTTGCCGGATCTTCGTCCGTCGGCACCTGTTGTTCGGGTTCCGCCGCATCCGTGTGCTCTCCGTCCGATTGCTCGACCAGTTCATCAAGGGCATCAAATACGTTGGAGCACTTTCCGCAGCGCACCTTGCCGCGCGCTATGCGCAATTGTTCCGGCGTGAGCCGAAACAGCGACTGACATTCCGGGCAGCGGGTAAACATGGGTCAGCGGCGCTGGCACGCGAGCGCGGCCCAGCCATCGCGAATGCCGTACATTGCGACGCTGAAGCGCTGCGAAAACACGGCTGCAACATCGTCAGCCTGATTTTCTAAAATTCCCGACAAGACTGCTGTTCCGCCTGTGGACGTGAGTCTGGCTATCGTTTCAGCGAGTTCCGTCAACGGACCCGCCAGTATGTTGGCCATTAGGATATCGCAATTCAGGCCCTCGGGTTCCACCTGCGCCGTCGCACAAAGACGATCGGCCACGTCATTACGGCGGGCATTTTCGTTTGTCGCCGCCAGCGCCTGTGGGTCGATATCTATAGCGATCGCGCGCGCCGCGCCCAGTTTTAACGCGGCGATTGCGAGGATGCCGGAACCGCAACCGTAGTCGATGACGGTCCTGGCGGTGACATTCTGCCCTTCCAGCCATTCGAGACACAATGCGGTCGTGGGATGGGTGCCGGTGCCGAACGCAAGACCGGGATCGAGCCAAACGGTCACCTCGCCCGGGCCGGTTTTGCGCTGGTCGGTCGGGCTGACCCACAAACGCCGACCGAATCGCATCGGACCGAAGTGCTGCAGCCACTCGCGTTCCCAGATCTTGTCCTCCAGTGGGCGAAGCTGGTTGGGAGGAAGTTTGTCGCGGGCCAGAGCGGCACGCAGATGCCGGCGCAGGAATTCCACGTCTACGCTGTCGTCGAACACGGCGCTGAGCCGGGTGCGTTGCCATAATGGCGTTTCGCCCGGCAATGGCTCGAGTATTTCCTCGCCGTCCTCGGCCAGCAGGGTGATCGATTGTGCGCCGCACTCGAACAGGGCGGACTCGACGGTTTCGAGATCGAGGTGGCGGATAGAAATGACAAAGGTTGCGATGGGCATCGCTGGGTTCCCCCGCGGTCCGCGGACGCCGCGTTCCGGTCTACAGGCCGAGACGTTTCTCCAGGTAGTGAATGTCCGTACCGCCGGTCTTGAATGCGGAGTGCTGGCAGATTTCCTGGTGCAGCGGGACGTTGGTTTTGATCCCCTCGACCACGATTTCGGCCAGCGCATTTCGCATTCTTGCAATGGCGAGTTGGCGGGTTTCCCCATGTGCAATCACCTTGCCGATCAGCGAGTCATAAAACGGCGGGACGTCGTAACCCGAGTAAGCGTGACTGTCGACGCGGATTCCGGGCCCGCCTGGCGCGTGCCAGAGCATTATTGGCCCCGGCGAGGGCATGAAGGTCTTGGGGTCCTCGGCATTGATCCGGCATTCGATAGCATGGCCGCGTATCTCGATGTCTTCCTGGGCGTAGGGCATGGGCCGCCCGGCAGCAATTTCGAGCTGCGCGCGCACCAGATCGACGCCGGTAATCATTTCGGTGACAGGATGCTCGACCTGGATGCGCGTATTCATCTCGATGAAGTAAAACTCGTCATCCTGGTACAGGAACTCGAATGTGCCGGCGCCGCGGTAACCGATAGCCTGACAAGCCCGAACGCAGCGATCCCCGATCATCTCTCTTTGCGCCTCGCTGATGCCTGGCGCGGGCGCTTCCTCGATAACCTTCTGGTGCCGCCTCTGCATTGAGCAATCGCGTTCGCACAGATGGATCGCATTGCCGTTGCCGTCAGCGAGCACCTGGATCTCGATATGGCGAGGATGCTCGAGATATTTCTCCATGTAGACGGTTTCGTCACCGAACGCGGCAAGAGCTTCGCCACGCGTCAGGTTGACCGTGTTCAGCAGCGACGCTTCTGTATGCACGACCCGCATGCCGCGCCCGCCGCCACCGCCGGATGCCTTGATGATCACGGGATAGCCGATGCTGCGCGCCATTTTTTTATTTTCGTCGTGGTTGTCTCCCAGCGGTCCGTCCGAACCGGGCACGCACGGGATTCCGGCCGCACGCATGGCGCGAATCGCCGACACCTTGTCGCCCATCAGGCGGATGGTTTCGGCGCGCGGACCTACGAAGATAAAGCCGGATTGCTCGACGCGTTCCGCGAAATCCGCGTTTTCCGCCAGGAACCCGTAGCCGGGGTGGATCGCGATCGCGTCGGTCACCTCGGCCGCACTGATGATCGCCGGCATGCTGAGATAGCTATCCGCAGATTTTGGTGGCCCGATACACACGGTTTCATCGGCCAGAAGGACGTGCTTCAGGTTGCGATCAGCCGTCGAGTGCACCGCGACGGTTTTGATGCCCAGCTCGCGGCAGGCGCGCAGAATCCGCAACGCAATCTCGCCGCGATTGGCTATGAGCAGCTTCTCCAGCATGGCAGCGGGAATCTTCAGTTACTCGATGATGAAAAGGGGCTGGTTGTATTCCACCGGCTCCGCATTTTCGACCAGGACGGATACGACCTTGCCCGCGCGATCGGCTTCTATCTGGTTCATCATTTTCATCGCCTCGATGATGCATAACACGTCGCCGATCTCCACCTGGGAGCCGATCTCAACGAACGGTTTGGCGCCGGGTGCAGGCGAGGAGTAGAAGGTGCCGACCATCGGGGCCATGACGGTGTAGCCATCATGAGCGGGTTTTTCCTCGGCACTCGCAGGGCGCGTTTCCGCGGCCGGCGCCGCCGCGATGATAGCGGGTTGCGCCGCCACCGGCGTGGCCGCCGCGGGCGGGCCGCTCGGATAGCGGCTGATCCTGACCCCTTCCTCGCCCTCCGTTATCTCCAGTTCGGCTATCCCGGATTCCTCCAGTAGTTCGATGAGTTTCTTGACCTTTCTGATGTCCATCGTTTTTCCCCAGTACGTATCGGCGCGGTCTGCGCGGTGCCGCGTCGATCAGCCCCCAGTGCCGGAACCCAGTTTGATAGCCGCGGCGAGAGCGAGCTCATAGCCGTAGGTGCCCAGTCCCACGATACAACCCGCCGCGATATCGGACAGATAGCTGTGATGGCGAAATGGTTCGCGTGCATAAATGTTGCTGATATGAATCTCGATGAAGGGTTTGCCGCAGCCCGCCAGCGCATCACGCAGCGCGATGCTGGTATGCCCGAGCGCCGCAGGATTGATGATCAGTACATCGCTGGCGTCGGCTGTCGCAGCCTGGACTCGGTCGATCAGTTCGTGTTCCGCATTGCTGCGAAAGCAATCCAGGCGGCACCCCGCTTTCCCGGCCCGGGTCCGCAGGTCCTGCTCGATCTCGTCCAGTGTGCGCGAACCGTAAATGCCGGGCTCGCGGCTTCCCAGCATGTTCAGATTGGGACCGCTTAACAGAAGCAGATTTGCCACGGAGGGTCTCTTGTTCAGCTGGTTTGCGGGAATTCGCGGCAAGTTTAACGCCATTACGCCGCAAATCGCTACACTTTCGAAGATTTTAGCTTGTGCGATGCAGCACCGGGAGGCACTGGCGGTGGAGTTACTTGTAGGTCGTCGCCTGCATCTGCTCACTGATTTTCTGACGCGCCGCGGCCAGACCGATCGCGCCATCACTCAACTGTGCGACCGCCGCAAACACGATTTCCGCCTGCTCCCGGTGTACTTCGCCGAGGTGCAGGTGAACGACCTGGCCCTTGTGGTCGGTAAACGCGGTCAGCGGCAGCCCGATGAAGTCCATTCCGAATGCCTCTGCAGCATCGATGGCTTCCTGTTCGCCGATCAGCACCGGGTAATTCACCGCGATTTCCTGCAGAAACGCCAGCACGTCCTCGCGAAAATCCACTGCTACGCCAATGACCTGGATTCCGGCGTCGGCGTATTCGCTCTGCAGCGCATTCAGCAACGGAATCTCGCGCCGGCACGGCGCACACCAGGTGGCCCAGAAATTGACGACCAGGGCGCTACCGTCCCACTCGCTGATCGAGCGCTCATTGTCGTCGCTGTCGTTGAGCGCGAATATCGGCCGCAATTCGCTCATGGAAAGGAGCGGGCCGGGCTGAACCGATACGGGGCCTGCGCCGCGCTGGGTTAGCAGCAGACCGAGTACCGCAATCGCGGCCACTGCGCCGACTATCAGGAGTATTTTTTTGTTCATCGGGGGGAGACGGCTCCGTAAGCGGCGCTGACATGAGCCGCGAATTCCTCTGCCGGCATGAAGCCGACAACTTCTCGCCCGCGAATCTGGGCGCCACTGGCATCAAAGAAAACGATAGTCGGAGGGCCAATGATATTGAATCGTTGCAGAAGTGCCCGATCCAGATCATCGTTTTCCGTTACATCAGCCTGGAGCAAAAGAATGTCGCGCAGCGAATCCTGCACCGCGCCATCGGTAAAAGTGTAACGTTCCATTTCCTTGCACGACACACACCAGTCGGCGTAAAAGTCGAGCATGGCCGGCTGGTTGCGAGCCGCTGCCATTCGCAGTTGAGCGTCCAGATCGGCGGTGGTCTTGATGCGGGTGAAGGCGACGCCGTGTTCGCTGTTGGCGGCGCCGGGGCCGCCGAGTCCGGCCAGCGGCTGCAGCGGATCGCGCCCGCCAGCGGCGAGCCCGATCAACAGCAACAGGCCGTAGGCGAGGGTAACGACACCGAGCGCGCGTGCGAGCTGGCGCCAGATGCTGGCGGAGTCGGGCAAAGCGGTCAGTGCGCCAAAAAACACGCCGAGCGCGACCGCGAGCAATGCCCACAGCAACATGATCACGGCACCAGGGAGAATGCGCTCGAGCATCCACACCGCGACGCCGAGCAGCAGGAAGCCGAAAAACGCTTTGACCCGCTCCATCCAGACCCCGGCCCTGGGCAGAATCTTTCCGGCCGACGCGCCAAACACGATGAGCGGCACGCCCATGCCAAGGCTCATGAAAAACAGCGCAAGCCCGCCCCGGAACACGTCACCGGCCTGGCCAATAACGGCGAGCGTAGCTACCAGAGGGGGTGCCACACAGGCGCTGACGATCAGCGCCGACAGCGCGCCGACGATAAAGGTGCCCAGATAGGTGCCGGTCTGGCGCTGGTTGCTCATGTTGCTGAGCCGCGTCTGCAGTGCCGCGGGGACCTGCAGTTCGAACAGGCCGAACATGCTCAGCGCCAGCGCCACGAACAACAGGCTGAACGTCACGATAATCCACGGCTGCTGGAACACCGCCTGCGCCTGTTGCCCGGCCATCGCAAACAGCGCGCCGGCGATGGTGTAGGTCAGCGCCATGCCCATCACGTAGGTGAATGACAACGCGGTGGCTTTGGCGGTACTGGTGTTCTCGCCCTGCCCGACGATGATGCCAGACAGGATCGGAATCATCGGCAGCACGCACGGCGTGAAAGCAAGCAGGATGCCGATGCCGAAGAACGTGGCAAGGACGAGCAGGAGGTTGCCCTCGCCGATCAGCTTCGCCAGTCGGTCCTGTTCTGACAGGGGCACGCTCGCCACAGCTATGGCGGTTGTCTCGACAGCATCGACCGCCGGCACATAAAGTGGCAGTTCGCGGGTCATCGGCGGGTAGCAGATCCCGTCCTCTGCGCAGCCCTGGAGCGCCAGGCGCAGGACGATGTCGCCGTCGTCGGGGCCGCTGCGGGCGAACGGGACACGAATGTCGACCGATCCGTAGTAGACCTCCGTCGCGCCGAAGTACTCGTCGGTCTTTGGCTCGCCCGGGGGCAGTTCGGGGGCGCCAAGCTGAATCAGGGAGCTGTCGGTGGATACGGCGAGTTTATCGCGGTAAAGGTAGTAACCGTCGGCAATCGTCCAGCGCAGCAGCAGGTTGTTGGCGTCGGCCAGAATGGCGTCGACGACGAAAGCCTCTTCGGCCTCGAGAAAGGCGGTTTCGTTGCCACCGCCGGTGGCGCCGAGAATAGCGCCGAGGTCGGATCGCGGCGCTGTTGCTGCCGCTGTTCGTTGGGGCAGAGCGACATCTGTCGTCCAGGTGTCCGGGGGATAGCACAATCCGATGTCGGCGCAGCCCTGTAGCCGCATCTGCAGCTCGAGCCGATTTTGCTCGGGGGGAGCCGAGTAGGGAATCTCGATCGCAAAGGTGTTGCGGAAGATCTCCATTTTTCCAAAGAATTCGTCCTCATGGATCTCGCCAGGCGGGAACCGCGGATCGCCGAGACTGACCTGATCGTCCGGACTCGTGAATCTGAACCGCTTTCTGTACAGGTAGTAACCGTCGCCCAGCGCGAACGTCACAACGACTGTCTCGGCGTTGGCTTCTACGCGGTAAGGGAACGCCTTTTCCGGTCGCAGCGGCTCGTCCTGGGCGGACAGGGCCGGGCCCGCCAGCAACAGCAGCCCGAATAACGCGAGTCCGATAAAGCCGAGCCGTCCGCTCATTGTGATGTGTTGTCTTCGATCCATTTCAGATATCCGGGGGATCCGTGGGTGATAGGGACCGCGATGATCTCGGGAAGTTCGTACGGGTGCGCGTCCTGCAACAGTGTTTCGAGCGCCTCATACGCCGATCTGCGGGTTTTGAACAGCAGCATGATCTCGACAGTTTGCTGCAATTTCCCTTCCCACGAGTAGAACGAGTTCACACCCGGCAGTTGATTCACACAGGCGGCAAGACCCGACTGTACCGCTTTCGTCGCAAGGCACCGCGCGGATTCCGGATCGGGGCAGGTCGTGATGACCACCAGGAATTCTTCGTCCATATTGGGGTTTCGTCGGGGATTTTCTCGGGCGGGATTGCCCGCTGGATCAGATGTTATTGAATAATAAACAATTTTTTTACGCTTGAAAAATGGCGGCGCGCCCCTATTATTAGCACTCCTCGGAGGCGAGTGCTAAGAAGAATTCTGGCAACTCGAATTTGAAACCAATCATGAATTGAGCTTAAGGAGAGCTGAAACATGAAGATTCGCCCATTGCATGATCGTGTGATCATCAAGCGCATGGAGGAGGAGCGTACCTCCCCCGGCGGAATCGTCATTCCCGACACCGCAACCGAAAAGCCCATCAAGGGCGAGGTCGTGGCCGTAGGTAACGGCAAAATCCTGGAAAGCGGAGAAGTACGTCCGCTGGACATCAAGGTCGGTGATGCTGTGCTGTTTGGCAAGTACAGCGGCACCGAGGTCAAGGTCGAAGGCGAAGATCTGCTGGTCATGCGTGAAGAAGACGTCATGGCCGTGATTGAGTCGTAAGAAACGTTTACGTCGCAACGCGGCGATCCGTTTCCCCCAAAAGATTTCAGTGAGGAATTGAAAATGGCTGTAAAAGAAGTCCGCTTCAGCGATGATGCCCGCCAGCACATGGTGCGCGGCGTCAACGTCCTGGCGAATGCCGTAAAGGTAACTCTCGGTCCGAAGGGCCGCAATGTCGTGCTCGAGAAGAGTTTCGGCGCCCCGACCGTCACGAAGGACGGCGTCTCTGTCGCCAAGGAAATCGAGCTGAAAGACAAGTTCGAGAACATGGGTGCGCAAATGGTGAAAGAGGTCGCATCGCAGACCTCCGACATCGCCGGCGACGGTACTACCACCGCTACCGTGCTGGCCCAGGGAATCCTCCGTGAGGGCCTCAAGGCCGTGGCCGCGGGCATGAACCCGATGGATCTCAAACGTGGGATCGACAAGGGGTCGGCCGATCTCGTCGCCGAGCTCGAGAAGCTGTCGAAGCCGTGCGCGGATTCGAAGGCAATTGCCCAGGTCGGTTCGATCTCGGCTAACGCTGATGAGTCGATCGGCAGCATTATTGCCGACGCGATGGAGAAAGTCGGCAAGGAAGGCGTGATCACGGTCGAGGAAGGCTCGGCGCTCGAGAACGAGCTCGACGTCGTTGAGGGCATGCAGTTCGATCGCGGTTATCTGTCGCCGTACTTCATCAACGATCAGCAGAGCCAGAGCGTTGAGCTCGAGGATCCGTTTATCCTCCTGCACGACAAGAAAATCAGCAATATCCGCGACATGCTCCCGGTGCTCGAGTCGGTCGCCAAGTCCAACCGTCCGCTGGTCATCGTGGCCGAAGACGTCGAGGGCGAAGCCCTGGCAACGCTGGTGGTCAACAATATCCGCGGCATCGTCAAGGTCGCGGCCGTTAAGGCTCCCGGCTTCGGCGACCGCCGCAAAGCCATGCTGCAGGACATCGCTATCCTGACCGGCGGCACGGTGATCTCGGAAGAGGTGGGCCTGTCTCTGGAGAAGGCTACGCTGGACGATCTCGGCTCGGCCAAGAAGATCCAGGTGACCAAGGAAAACACGACGCTGATCGATGGCGCCGGCCAGGCCAGCGAGATTAAGGACCGGGTCGAGCAGATCCGTGCCCAGATCGAGGAAGCCACCTCCGATTACGACAAAGAGAAGCTGCAGGAGCGCGTTGCCAAGCTCTCCGGCGGTGTTGCGGTAATCAAAGTCGGTGCCGCGACCGAGATCGAGATGAAAGAGAAGAAGGCGCGTGTCGAAGATGCCCTGCACGCGACGCGTGCGGCTGTCGAGGAAGGCGTGGTTCCGGGTGGCGGTGTTGCGTTGATTCGCGCGCTTGACGGCATCAAGGACCTCAAGGGCGCCAACCACGATCAGGACGTCGGTATGAACATCCTGCGTCGCGCTGTCGAAGAGCCGCTGCGTCAGATCGTCGAGAATGCCGGCGAAGACGGTTCGGTGGTCCTCAACGCGGTCCGCGCCAAGGACGACGCCAACTACGGCTACAACGCCGCAACCGGCGAATACGGCGACATGATCGCGATGGGTATCCTGGACCCGACCAAGGTCACCCGTACCGCGCTGCAGAACGCATCTTCGGTCGCGGGTCTGCTCCTCACCACCGAAGCAATGGTGGCCGAGGCGCCGAAGGAAGACGATGGACCCGGAATGCCCGACATGGGCGGCATGGGCGGCATGGGTGGCATGGGCGGCATGATGTAATCATCCGCCGGACGCGCCCGCGCGTCTTGCCACTGTGCAGAAAGGCCCCGCTTAGGCGGGGCCTTTTTTTTGTATTGCCGCGGTGCTGTTCGCATGTCAGATTGTCGTGGTGACTCCCGACGATCTGATGCCTCCGGATCTTCCCGCGCTGCTTGCGGATTCGCTGCGCAGAGATCTCGCCGCGTTCGTTGATGCAGTGGACGCGCCCGGGCGAGCCGCGCTCGAGTCCGATTCTGCGCTGCGCCGCGCTTTCGCGCAGGTCGCGGCTACGAGCCGCTTCGTGCTCGAGACGCTGACCCAGGAGCCAGCCCTGCTTGGTGAAATGTACCGTAGCGGTGCGCTTTCGGGCGCCGCCGCGGCCGTGGCGGCGGAGCAGCGTTTCGCCCGGTTGGATGAGGTCGTCGGTGAGCAGGCTTTCATGGATGCGCTGCGCCGGTTGCGCCGCCACGAGTGGCTGCGTATTGCCTGGCGCGATCTTGCCGGCCTGGCCGATATCGACGAGGTCCTGCGCGACCAGAGCACGGTGGCGGAGCGCTGCGTCGTTGCGGCGCTCGAGCGCAGCCGCATGCTGCTTGCACCGCGTTTCGGCAGCGCAGTCGACCGCCATGGGGAAAGCGTCGATCTGCTGGTGCTCGGCATGGGCAAACTGGGGGGCTGGGAGCTCAATTTCTCGTCCGATATTGACCTGGTGTTCCTGTATTCCAGTGCCGGTGAAACCAACGGCCGCAGTTGCGTCGCCAATGAAACCTATTTCGTCCGCCTCGGCCAGAAGCTCATTCGCCTGCTGGACGAGGCGACACCGGAGGGGTTTGTGTTCAGGGTCGACATGCGTCTGCGTCCATTCGGTGACAGCGGACCGCTGGCGCTGAGTTACGCTGCGTTCGAGGCCTATCTGCAGCAGCATGGTCGTGACTGGGAGCGCTATGCCTATATCAAGGCCCGGCCATTGAGTGCGCCTGACCGCGGCGAGGAGTTGCGTGACCAGGTGCTGCGCCCGTTCGTGTATCGCAGGTACCTGGATTTCGGCGTGTTTGCCTCGCTGCGTGAAATGAAAGCGCTGATCGACCGCGACGTCGCCCGCCGCGATCTGCGCGATAACATCAAACTGGGGCCGGGAGGCATACGCGAAATCGAGTTTGTCGCCCAGCTCTTCCAGCTGGTGCGTGGCGGGAGTATCCCGCAGTTGCGCACCACTGAGCTGCGGCGGGCGCTGGCATGCCTGGCCGCAAAGCGGCTGCTTGCGCCCGAGGTGGTCGAGCATCTGCGCGCGGCCTATCGTTTTCTGCGCCGGGTCGAGAACCGGCTCCAGGCGCACGCGCAAAAACAGACCCATGATCTACCTCCAGAGGAGACCGCCAGAGCTCGGCTCGCCTACGCGATGGGGTATTCGCAATGGTCGGAGTTTGCCACTGAGCTGGCGGCCCATCGCCAGCGAGTCAGTTCCATTTTCGAAGAAGTCGTCATCGGTCCGGAGCGACCCGGTGCGCCCGGTCTGCGCGGCGTCTGGGACGAGGACCTCGATGTCACTGATATCGAGTCGATTCTGGCCCGGTCCGGCGTTGAAGACGGTGCTGCTATTGCCCGTATCATTGCCGATCTGCGCACCAGCGGTCTGTACAGGCGGCTCGACGAAACCGGGCGGCGGAGGCTGGATGCGTTGATGCCGAAACTGGTCGCGCGCCTGGTCAATCTGAGCGAGCCGCGCCAGGTGATGCGTCGGCTGACCAGGATTCTCTCCGCGGTGGGTCGGCGTTCGGCCTATTTCGCGTTGCTGAGCGAAAACCCCGTAGCCCTGGCGCGACTGGTCGAATTGTGCGGCGAAACCGATTTTCTCGCCGGGCGCATCGCCGAACATCCGCTGTTGCTCGACGAATTGCTCGATCCGCGAATTTTCTCCGCGCCGCCGCAACGCGCGGAGCTGGAGAGTACGCTGAACGAACGCCTCGAATATGTCGACGGCGTCGATGTCGAAACACAGATGGAGGTGTTGCGGGAGTTCCAGCGTGCCGCGAGTTTTCGCGTTGCGGTCAGCGATCTCAGCGGACAGTTGCCAGTGATGAAAGTCAGCGACCGCCTCACCGATATCGCGGAGCTGATACTCGAGCGAACCCTGGCGATGGCGCAGACGCAACTGGTGGAGCGTCATGGCTGGCCCGTTTGTGTCGAGGAGGGTGAGCGCCGGCGCGCCGGGTTCGCCATCGTCGCCTACGGCAAGCTCGGCGGCATAGAGCTCGGTTACGGATCCGACCTCGACCTGGTGTTCCTACATGATTCCTGCGGCGAGGAGCAATATACGGACGGCGACAAGACGCTTGACAACGCGCGTTTCTTTGCCCGTTTGGGGCAACGCATCATTAACCTGCTGAGCACCCAGACGCGTTCCGGGGTGTTGTACGAGGTCGACATGCGGTTGCGTCCGAGTGGTAATTCCGGGCCGATGGTGGCGGCACTGCGGGCATTCGAAAAGTACCAGCGCGAGGATGCGTGGACCTGGGAACACCAGGCGCTGCTGCGGGCGCGATCCGTCGCTGGCGCGGCGACCGTGCGGCAACGGTTCGAGCAGTTGCGATGCGACGTGCTGCGTGAGGCGGTGCGCCGCGACACATTGCAGCATGACGTCGCGACGATGCGTGCCCGCATGCGCCGCGAGCTGTCCCGCGCGGAGCCCGGCGGATTCGATCTCAAACAGGATCGCGGCGGTGTCGCCGATCTGGAGTTCATCGTGCAGTACCTGGTGCTGCGGCATGCGGCGGATTCGCCGCAGTTGCTGACTTACAGCGACAATGTGCGCCAGCTCGAGGCACTGTCGTCGCAAGGCGTGGTCGGGCAAATCCAGGCGCAGCAGTTAACTACCATCTACCTGGCGTTCCGCCAGCGCCTGCACCGGCTTGCGCTGATCGGGGCCGAAGGGATCATCGATGCCGGGGAATTTTCCGAAGAGCGCGAGTATGTCGCCGCCTTCTGGGACAGCGTGTTCGCGACTGGCGGCGCCTCTGGCTGATAATGGCGGCGCTGCTATACTCTGCGCCGCACGGGAAACACGGTCGGTCTCGAGGAGGCAGGTGTGAACAGCGGTTCCGTCGATCAGGGGCAACCAGCACGGCAGGCAAACAGCGAGACCTGTTACACGGTGACGGCCGAGGATTTGCCGTTGTCCTGTCCGATGCCGGGAATGACAGCATGGAATTCGCACCCCAGGGTTTTTCTTCCGGTCGAGCAGACCGGCGAGGCCATTTGCCCTTACTGCGGCGCGCTATATGTGTTGCGCGCGCCGGCTGAAGCCTGATTTGGTATCGGGCGCTGCAGTGTCTGCGCCGCAGCGACATTCGCCGGGTCGGGTCGGGCGCGGGGCGCGCGCATGATCATTGTCACAGGAGGTGCCGGCTTTATCGGCAGCAACCTCGTCCGCGCGCTCAATGCGCGTGGTCACGACGACATCATCGTCGCCGACGACCTGACCAATGGCGACAAGTTCCGCAACCTGCTCGACGCGCAGATTCTCGATTACCTCGACAAGGAAGATTTGCTCGAGCAGCTCGAGACCAATCTGCCGTGGAGCGGTGAGGTCAAAGCTGTGTTTCACCAGGGTGCGTGCACGCGTACGACTGAACCCGACGGCCGCCTGATGATGCGCGACAACTATGAGTATTCACGGCGTTTGCTCGAACTCTGCCTGAAGCATGGGTGGCCGCTGGTGTACGCATCGTCGGCATCGGTCTACGGGCGCGGCCGGAGTTTTGTCGAGAGCCCGGAAAACGAACGTCCCGCCAACGTTTATGCCTATTCCAAATATCTGTTCGACTGTTATGTGCGGCGCCGCGCGAGTGCCAGCCGCGGACGCCAGGTCGTCGGCCTGCGCTATTTCAACGTCTACGGCAGCAACGAAGCGCACAAGGGCGACATGGCGAGCATGGTATTCCAGCTCAATCGTCAGCTGCTGCAACACGGCGAGCTGAAGCTGTTCGAGGGCAGCGACGGTTATGGCGACGGCGAGCAGCGGCGTGATTTCGTCCATGTCGACGACGTCGTGGCGGTCAACCTGTGGATGCTGGATCACCCCGAGGTCAGCGGAATTTTCAATGTCGGGACCGGGCACAGCGCGAGTTTCAACGCCGTCGCGCGGGCGGTTATGGACTGGCACGGCACGGGCACGTTGCGCTATGTCCCGTTCCCGCCGACGCTGGCGGGTACCTACCAGAGTCTTACCGAAGCCGACCTCACGGCGTTGCGCGGCGCGGGATGTCACCTGGAGTTTCAGCCGGTCGCGACCGGTGTTCGCGCTTTCCTGGATCGCACGGCAGGTGCTGGTCGGGAAAGCGGCGGGGCCCGCCCGGAATCTCAGACCGTGGGTGGCGCATAAGGGTCGGTCGTATCGGGGTGTGCCGGTTTAAAGCGCCGGTGTATCCACAGGTACTGCTCCGGTTGCTCCCGGATCCACTTTTCCAGAATTGCGTTGATGCGGTACAGGTCGCGCACGGGGTCATGGCTGGGAAAGTTATCGAGCGCCGGCAGCAGCCTGACCTCGTAGCCCCTGCCATCGGACAGACGTCGCGGCAGATACGGCACCACGGCGGCCCGTCCGAGTTCGGCCAGGCGCGGCGTTGCGAGACTGGTGGCGGCCGGCTGGCCGAAGAACGGGACCAGCGCGCTCTGGGCGCCACGGTGATGTTGATCGGGTGCGTACCAGATTATTTTGCCCGCACGCAGCGCCCTGACGATGTCGCGGGTTTGTTGCTTGCGCAGCGTATGTCCGGTGCGTTCGCGGCCGCGCTTCGCCACCGCATCGAGCAGCGCATTCTCATTGGCACGGTAGATTGCGGTGATGCCGGGGACGGCCTCGCCGAGCATCCGCCCGGTCAGTTCCAGCGGCGTGAAATGCCCGGTCAGCAGGATGACGCCGCGGCCGTCCCGTGCTGCCGCCTCGAGATTTTCCAGGCCGCGGATGCGGGCATGGCGCAAGACCCTCTCGCGGCTGCCCCACCAGGCCAGGCCCGCTTCGGCGAGCGCGGCGCCGAGACTGGCAAAGTGCGCTTTTGCAAGTTGCTCGCGATCGGTCTTGCTGGCCGCCGGAAAACACAACTCCAGATTTGTCTCGGCAATCCGGCGCCGGCGCGGCAGCAGTTTGTACAGAATGCCTCCAATCAGGCGCCCGATCCCGAGACTGAGCGAAAATGGCAACGCCGCGAGGACCCGCCACAGCATCACACCCACCCAGCCCGGCCAGTATCGCGGGGCGTAGAGCGCGCTCGCCGGGGATGACTGATTTTTCATTGGGACACCGTTTGCACGCCGCTATTCTAGCCCGGGATCGCAGTCGGGCTGTGCTAACATGACGCGCCTTCCCGCGCGTCATGATGGCCGCCAATGAGCATCGATATTCCCGACTTCGACGACGTTAATGTGCTGGTTGTCGGCGATGTGATGCTTGACCGCTACTGGTTCGGCGACGCCCGTCGGGTTTCGCCTGAAGCGCCCGTTCCGGTGGTGCACATCAGCGACACCGACAATCGCCCCGGCGGCGCCGCCAATGTCGCAGTCAACCTCGCACGCCTCGGAGCCGCGGTCCGGCTGGTCGGGGCCGCCGGAACTGACGAGGCGGGTGCGATTCTCGGTATGCGGTTGCGGGAGGCGAACGTCGCAAGCGATCTCCATGTGGACGACGCTGTTACCACGATTGCCAAGCTTCGCGTGGTAAGCCGCAACCAGCAGTTGCTGCGGCTCGATTTCGAAGATCCGGCGCCACGCGCGGCTGCGGATACGATCATGGACAAGGCCATCACCGCGCTGCCCTGGGCCGGTATCGTCGTATTGTCGGACTACGCAAAAGGGGCGCTTGCGGACGCGCAACGGATCATCGCGGCGTGCCGCCAGCACGCGGTGCCGGTGCTGGTCGATCCGAAGGGCGACGATTTCTCACGTTACTCCGGGGCCACGCTGTTGACACCCAATGAGCGTGAGTTCGCGCGGGTCGTGGGCGGGTTCGACGGGGATGACGATCTGGAGGAAAAGGCGGCCCGGCTGTGCGCCGACCTCGGCCTCGATGCATTGCTGATAACCCGTGGCGAACGCGGTATCTGCATCGTCGAAAACGGCGGCCGTACCCAGCACCTCGCTGCGGAGGTGCGCGAGGTGTTCGATGTGACCGGCGCCGGCGATACCGTGATCGCGACGCTTGCCGCCGCGCTCGGCGCCGGGCTGACCGTCGGGGCTGCCGCCGAGCTTGCCAACCTTGCGGCCGGCCTGGTCGTGCGCAAGCTTGGTGCCGGGGCCGTGACCCGCGGCGAGTTGCGCCTCGCGATGCATCGCAGCGGCTCCGCGGGATTGGCCGGACTGGATCTCGCCGAGTTGCTCGCATTCGTGCGGGAGGCGCAACAGCGTGGTGAGCGCGTGGTCATGACCAACGGCTGTTTCGACATCCTCCATGCCGGCCACATTGCGTTCCTGCAGGAGGCCAGAAGCCTCGGCGACCGGCTGCTGGTTGCGGTCAACGATGACGATTCCGTGCGCCGGCTGAAAGGCGATGGGCGTCCGGTGATGAGCCTGGACGACCGGGTCGCCTTGCTATCCGGTCTTGCCGCGGTCGATTGGGTCGTGAGTTTTGCCGAGGACACGCCGGAGACGCTCATCGCGGCAGTATCGCCCGATTTGCTGGTAAAGGGCGGCGACTATCGTGTCGAGGATATCGTCGGCGCCGACCATGTCCGCCGCAACGGCGGCGAGGTAAGAATCCTGTCGTTCCTCGACGGACGTTCGACCAGTCGAATCATCGACACCATCCGCGAGCGGTGAGCAGACCCGGCGGCACATCCGCGCTGCGCGCACTCTATATCGGGCTCTCTTACCTGGCTGCGCCGGCAGCGTTCTTTTTGCTGTTGTGGCGCGGTTTCTCCAATCACGGTTACTGGCAGCGGCTTGGGGAGCGGCTCGGCTACGGCGCGGCCCGGGCGAGCCAGGACACGATCTGGATACATGCGGTGTCGGTCGGCGAGGTGCAGGCGGCCGTGCCACTGGTCGAGGCGCTGGTACAGCGCTTTCCGGGCATCCCGATCGCAATAACCACGATGTCGCCGACCGGGTCCGCGCGCGCCGCCGCGCTTTTTGGCGATCGCGTACTGCACAGTTATGCACCGTATGACCTGCCCGGCGCCGTGGCCCGGTTCTTCGACCGGCTGCGGCCGCGGATCGCCATCATCATGGAGACCGAGCTGTGGCCGAATCTGTATCACGAGTGTGGCCGCCGTGGCATACCCCTGGTGCTGGCGAGCGCGCGGATTTCGCCACGCTCGATGGGCCGTTACCGTGTGCTGGTGGGGCTTTTTCGCGAGACGCTGTCGCACGGCATTGTAATTGCCGCGCAGAGCGCCCGCGACGCCGACCGCTTCATCCAGCTGGGGGCGCCGCCGGAGCGCACGCATGTGATCGGGACGTTGAAATTCGACCAGCCGCTGCGCCACGACCAGGCCGGCTGGGGGCCTGACTTTCGCCGCCGCCACTGGGCCTCGCGGGCGGTCTGGATTGCCGCCAGCACGCATCCTGGCGAGGAGCAGACGGTGATCGGTATTCAGCAGCGGTTGCGGCGGCATGGAGCAGGCACGGTGTTGCTGCTGGCGCCGCGTCATCCCGAACGTTGCGACGTCGTCGAGCAGTTGCTGCGGGATTCGGATCTGCGTTACTGCCGCCATAGTGGCGCCGGAGCGGGCGACATAGCGGGATGCGAGGTTTTCCTGATCGACACGCTGGGGGAGCTAAACGCGTTTTACGGCAGCGCCGATATTGCCTTTGTCGGTGGCAGCCTGGTGCCGATAGGCGGTCACAACCTGCTGGAACCAGCCGCGCACGGATTACCGATCCTGACCGGTCCCCACAATTTCAACTCGGAAGATGTACTGGAGCTGCTGGTCGCCGCCGGTGCCGCCGAGGTCGTTGCCGATGAGCGGGAACTACAGACCCGGGTTGAGTCGCTGCTGACCGACCCGGCGGAAAGGGAGCGCCGCGGCGCGCTCGGCCGAGATGCGGTGGCCGCGAATCGCGGCGCGGTTGGGCGCCTGCTGGAATTTCTGCAGCCCCTGATCGAGGCAAGCCATGCGGACGGATTGGCGCCGGCGCAGCGGCCTCGGGTCTAGCGTGTCGCCACGCTCTGGTTGAGCCAGCTGTCGACTTCCATCAGGTCGCGCGGACTCAATATCCCGGCCGCCTGTTTCAGGCGGATGATGTTGACGATGTAGTCGTACTTGCTGCGCGCATAGTTGGTTTCCGATTCGAACAACCGGCGTCTGGCGTCGAGCACGTCGACCGTGGTCCGGGTACCGACCTCGAAACCGGCCTCGGTTGCCTCGAGCGCGGTCTGGCTCGATTCGACCGCTCGGCGTAAGGCCTTGACCCGCGAAATTTCGGCCATCAGGCTCAGGTAAGCATCGCGCGACTCGCGTTCGGTTTCGCGCATGACCCGTTCCAGCCGCTCCTTCGCTGCTCGTTGCCGATAGACCGCTTCGCGGACGTTCGAGCGCACCCGTCCGCCCTGGAACAATGGCACGTTCAGTTGCAGCTGGATCGAGTCGGTGTCGACATCCGCATCGGAGTCAGTCGGCGAGGTTATCGCGCCCGCATCGGGGAAATACCGTCGTACTGTCACCGTCTGTGGTCTGGTCAAAATTGCCGGTCGATGCAACCAGATCGAGAGTAGGGTAGTAACCGGTGCGCTGGATCTTGATATCGTCGCTGGCAATATCGAGGTTGACTCGGCTCGACAGCAGCGTCAGGTTCTGTTCCAGCGAGCGATCCACCCACGCGTCTTCGTCGGCCGGCAGCGGGATCGCGAGCGGCAGATCGTCGCCGGGTTGTTGCAGTTCCGCATAGCTCTCGCCGGTAATTTCGCGCAAAAATTCGGCCGCCGTGGCGAGATCGCGCTTGGCGGCAATTACCGCGGCAACCGTGTTGTCATAGGCGGCCTGGGCTTCCTGCACATCGGTGATCGCAATCAGTCCGACCTCGAACCGTTTTTCGGCCTGTTCCAGCTGGCGCGCGGTCGACTCCAGTGCGGCCTCGGCGGAATCCAGCGTGTCTCTGGCCGCCAGCACATTGAAATAGCGTGCGGAGACACGCAGCATCAGGTCCTGCTGCGCTGCGGAATAATCAATCTCGGCCTGGGCCGCGACTTTTTCCGAACGCCGGTACTGCACCCAGCGATCCCAGCGGAACACGCTCTGTCGGAGCTCGAGGCGCCAGATCTGGGTGTCGGCGTTCTCGTCGAAATTGCGCGGAACCGGAGTGGTCTCCAGCGTGTCCTGATTGACCTGAAGAAAGGACGAATCGCCACTTCTGGTCCTGTTCCTCGTAGGTGTAGTTGAAATCGATCTGCGGCAACAATGCGCTGCGTGACTGCGGCAATGCCTCGCGGTTGGCCAGGCGCAACGCGTCGGCTTCACGAATCTGCGGGTCGCTGATCCGCGCCCGCTCATAGACTTCGATCAGGCTCTCGGCGCTGGCGGTGGAAAAAACCGCCCAGCAGGCGGCGAGTACGATCAGACATTGGCGTCGCTCAAGCATTGCAGGTTCCTCTGCACAACAGTCAGGAACACCTGGCGCTAGGTGTTTTAGTTGACTATATCACTAAATCGGTTAAGCACAAACCCGGTTTTTATTGGTCGGGGCCCCCGTGCCGGGATTCTCCTTCATTGCAGACCACGCAGACATCAATTGGTTGCAATGAATCCCGAGGCCTCGTGTTCGTTGCCGGTCCCGGGTCGTCGCGCGATGATACCTAGAATTCGAAATGAGTGATTTCCGGCACATTTTTCAACGGCTGGTACCACCGTTTCGAACAGGACCTGCCGCAGCCATTCGTCGTCGGTCACGCGAGTGATAAGCAGCGCTTCCATCACCGGCGCCACGCCGACGACGACGAACAGGCGACCACCGATTTTCAGCGCATCCTGAAAGCGCTGATCGAGGTGTGGCAGGGAGCCGGTGACCGCGACGGCGTCATAACGGTTGCGCTGGGCGAGATTCATCGCATCCGCGCAGTCGATGTTGACGTTGTCGACCCCCAGCGCGGCCAGCTTTTCGCGCGCGCGGATACAGAAATCCTCGTGGATCTCCATACTCCTGACGCGCCCGCCGAGACGCGCAAGGCATGCGGTCAGGAAGCCGCTTCCCGTGCCGATTTCCAGCACATTGTCGGTAGAACGCAGCTCGAGGGCCTGCAACAGTCGCCCCTCCTGCTGCGGCGTCATCATGGTTTCACCAAGACCCAGATCAATGGCAGTATCGGCGAACGCCAGCTCCCGGTAAGCTTCGGGAACGAAATGCTCCCGGGGTATCTGGATCAGGGTGTCGAGGACCTTCTCGTCGAGAACGTCCCAGGCACGAACCTGCTGTTCGACCATCTGCACCCGGGCCGAATCGAAATTCATTGCCTGGCTCCTGCTAGACCGCGCGCGGGCGGGAAAGGCCGTAAAGGTAACGGACTGGACGTTTCCGTGACAAGCAGGGGCCGGGCATTATGGTTAATTCATCGGCTGCATGGCCGCCCATGAGATATGCTTGAGCGAAAACAAAATACGCGACGGCGCGACCGTCTTCCCGTACGCACAGACGACAAGAGCCCTGGATGCCCGCTGACCGGCTGACAATAATACTGCTGCTCGTCGTCCTCGCCGCTGTGATCCTTATCCTCGGTGGAGCCCTGTGGCTGACGCGGCAACGTATGCGCGAGCGAATCGAGCGCCTGCGCGGCGAAATCGGGGAAATTGCTGACGGTGGTCTTTTCCATGAGCGGGTGTCGCGCTCCGCGGCAGACGATCCGTTTGCCGGGCTGGAGACCAGTATCAATGCCGTGTTCGATGCCGTTCAGGGCGTCGAGCGCGAGCAGCGTGAGCGCGATACGTTGTTTCACGGGCTCGCCGAGCAGGTCGATCAGGCCGTCGTCATCCACCGTGATAAAGTCGAGTTCGCCAACCCGCGCCTGGCCGCGCTGCGCGGCGTGCGCCAGTCCGATCTTGAGAACGAGACCTTCACGGACCTGATTCACGAGCCGTACCGCGAGGAACTCCGGTCCTATCTGGAGCCGGTCCTGGCGGGTCGCAAGGCAGGCAAGCCGATCGAGGCGCAGATGCTGGATCGTCACGGCAACGGCGTCTGGGTCCGGATCACGTCGCATCCGATCCAGTATCAGGGCCAGCCGGCGGTGATGTCGGTCATCCTCGATATCTCCCACCAGAAAGCGCTGGAGGGGGCGCTGGAGCAGGGCCGGATTCAGACCAGGGTGACCCTTGAAAGCGTCGCCGAGGGGGTCGTGACCACCGACAGCGCCGGCAAAATCGACTACATCAACAGCGCGGCCGAACAGCTTACGGGCGTTCTCAGCGCGGACGCGCTCGGGCGCCGCTTCAGCGACCTGGTTTCTCTGGTGGATGAGAGTGACCGGCGCCGGGTGGCGGACCCGGTGCGCGCCTGTCTTGCGCGCCAGCAACGCATCGTGATGGGCGGCCGTACCCTCTTGTTGCCTGCCGCCGGCGATGATGAGATCGCGGTGGAAATGACCGCATCGCCGATCAACAATCTCGCTGGGGAAACCGTCGGCGCGGTGATCGTGCTGCGCGACGTATCGGAAATGCGCGGTCTCGCCCGGCAGATGACTTACCAGGCGAGCCACGATCCGTTGACCGGGCTGATCAACCGGCGCGAATTCGAGAGCCGGATCGACGAATCCCTGGCGACCGCGCGCAGCGGTGAGGCGAGTCATGTGCTCTGCTACCTGGATCTGGATCGCTTCAAGGTCGTCAACGACTCGTGCGGGCATGCGGCCGGCGATAATCTGTTGCGCGAAATCGCCGGACTGATCAAGGACAAGGTGCGCGACTCCGATTCGGTAGGGCGACTCGGGGGTGATGAGTTCGGCATGCTCCTGGTGGGCTGCCCGCTCAAGAAAGCCCGCCAGATTGCCGATGAGGTCGTTCAGGTTATCAATGCCTACCGCTTTGTATGGCGCGACAAGATTTTCGCGCTGGGCGCCAGCATCGGGTTGGTCGAGATCGGCCTCGAAAGCGGTGCTCTCGAAGATCTGTTGAGCGCGGCCGATTCGGCCTGTTACGTCGCGAAGCAGAACGGGCGGGGCCAGATTCACGTCTATTCGTCGCGGGACGAGGCGAAAGCCCGCCACCGCGGCGAGATCCTGTGGCTGCAGAAACTGCAGAGCGCGCTAAAGGACGACCGCTTCGAGCTTTACACGCAGTCGATCCTGGCGCTCGGGCAAGGAGGCGGCAGTGGTCCAGGCGTCGAGGTGCTGCTGCGGCTCCGCGGCGAGGACGGTGTCGAAGTCTCACCATACGAATTCATGCAGTCCGCCGAACGCTATCACCTGATGCCGCAAATAGATCGCTGGGTGGTGCAGACCACGCTGGCTGCGCTCGGCCGCGACGTGATCCGGCTGCCACACCAGCGCAGTTGTTCGATAAACCTGTCGGGTCAGACGCTCGGCGATGAGCAGTTCCTGGAATTCGTCGTCGATTGCCTCGATCACAGCGGTGTTTCGCCGGATCGGATTTGTTTCGAGGTGACTGAGGCTGCGGTGGTCGACAATCTCAGTCATGCCAGGCGTTTCATCGCGGTACTGCACGGCATGGGTTGTGAGTTCGCGCTGGACGATTTCGGCAGCGGGCTCGGGTCGTTTGCAAATCTCAAGAATCTGTCGATCGATTATCTGAAGATCGACGGGTCCTACACCCGAAATCTGGGCGAGGATACGGTCAACCGGGCGATGGTCGCCGCGCTGATCAAGCTGTCGCGAACGCTGCGTTTCCAGGTTGTTGCCGAACAGGTCGAAGACGAAGACTCGCTGGAAACTGTGCGCGAGATGGGCGTCGACTTCATCCAGGGCTATGCAGTCGGGCGTCCCAGAGCATTGCACCTCGCTGTTGCAGAGGTGACGGCAAACATTGCTTAGGTCATGACGGGCCCGTAGCGCTGCGGCAAAAAAAACGCCAGCCGAGGGGCTGGCGTTTTTGCGAGCAGAGTTGTTTAGACTATCAGACGATCAGCGCAACGATCAGCAACGCAACGATGTTGATGATTTTGATCAGCGGGTTGATGGCCGGGCCCGCGGTGTCCTTGTAGGGGTCGCCCACGGTATCGCCAGTAACGGCCGCTTTGTGAGCGTCCGATCCCTTGCCGCCGAAGTGACCGTCCTCGATGTACTTCTTGGCATTGTCCCATGCTCCGCCACCGGTCGTCATCGAGATTGCGACGAACAGTCCGGTGATGATGGTGCCAAGCAGCACCCCACCGAGCGCCTGCGGGCCAAGCAGCCAGCCGACCAGCACCGGTACCAGGATCGGCAGCAGTGACGGCAGGATCATCTCGCGGATGGCGGCCCGCGTCAGCAGGTCGACCGCGCGCGAGTAGTCGGGTTTGCCGGTGCCTTCCATGATGCCCGGGATTTCCTTGAACTGGCGCCGGACCTCGGTCACGACCGCGCCGGCAGAACGTCCGACGGCCTCCATCGCCATAGCGGCGAACTGATACGGCACGAGACCGCCGAGCAGCAGGCCGATAACGACCATATGATCGGAAAGATCGAAGGTCATGTTCGCGCCGAGGCTCTCGAGCGTATGCGTGTAGTCGGCAAACAGCACCAGCGCGGCGAGACCGGCGGAGCCGATCGCGTAACCCTTGGTTACGGCCTTGGTCGTGTTGCCCACCGCGTCGAGCTGGTCGGTAATATTGCGCACTTCCGCCGGCAGTTCGGCCATTTCGGCGATGCCGCCCGCGTTATCGGTGATCGGACCGAATGCGTCCAGCGCGACGATCATGCCGGTCATGGACAGCATCGATGCCGCGGCGATCGCAACACCGTACAGACCCGCCAGCTCGAAAGCGCCCCAGATGCTTGCGCACACCGCCAGCACCGGCAACGTCGTTGCCTTCATCGATACGCCGAGCCCGGCAATGATGTTGGTGGCGTCGCCGGTGGTCGAGGCTTCGGCAACCAGTTTGACCGGTTTGTAGTCGGTGCCGGTGTAGTACTCGGTGATGACGACCATGGCCGCGGTCAGCGCAAGGCCGATCAGGGCGGACAGGTAGAGACCCATCGCGTTGGCGCCCGGAACCCCGTCGAACATCATCGTCGTCGCGGGATAGAACGCAATCGCGGCTATCACGCCGGATACGATCACACCCTTGTAGAGGGCTCCCATGATCTTGCCGGCAGGTCCGACGCGGACAAAAAACGTGCCGATGATCGAGGCGATGATCGACAGGCCGCCGAGCACCAGCGGATAGAGCACGCCGGCGCTACCCAGCTGATCTACCATCAGGCCACCGAGCAACATACAGGCGATCACGGTTACTGCGTAGGTTTCGAAAAGGTCGGCCGCCATGCCGGCGCAGTCGCCGACATTATCGCCGACATTGTCGGCAATCACGCCGGGGTTGCGCGGATCGTCTTCAGGGATGCCGGCCTCGACCTTGCCGACCAGATCGGCGCCCACGTCAGCGCCTTTGGTGAAGATACCGCCACCGAGCCGGGCGAAAATCGAGATCAGCGAACCGCCGAAGGCGAGACCGATAAGCGGTTTGAGCGCCTTGTCGGCCGGCATCATTCCGCTCAGGATCCAGTAGTAGCCGGCGACGCCGAGCAGACCGAGACCCACGACCAGCAGGCCGGTAATGGCGCCGCCGCGGAACGCCACGGGTAACGCGACCGCAACACCGTGGCGGGCCGCTTCCGCTGTACGGACGTTGGCGCGCACCGATACGAACATTCCGATATAACCGGCCAGCGCCGAGAATACAGCGCCGATCACGAAACCGATGGCCGTCGGCATATCGAGCGCCAGAGCAAGAACGATCGTCAACAGTACGCCGACCACCGCGATGGTGCCGTACTGACGATTCATGTAGGCCTTGGCGCCTTCCTGGATCGCGGCCGCAATTTCCTGCATGCGGTCATTGCCCGCCGGTTTGGCCAGTACCCAGCCGACCGAAACGGCGCCGTAGA
>CAVOVJ010000006.1:0-409511 GCA_963699835.1 uncultured Gammaproteobacteria bacterium
ACAATCGCCAGAATGGCAGATCCAAGCGCCAGCAACAGCGCAGTGCCCTCAGACATTTCAAACCTCCTGAATTTTTTGCCGTCAGAGCGACATCAAGACGATGCCTGCTCACAGCCGGACAGGCGGATCCCCAGACCCGTCCAGTCCGACAAATAAGGTGAAATCGTTACCGTTTGCCGCGGTATCGTCGACGGTTCGAACCACGCCCATTGTGAATTTATTCAGGCTGTTCGGGTCCGTCGAAGGCCGCGGATCATATCACAAAATCGTCGCCCAGCTTTTTCGCGACAGGGGTATTTTTCAGCTCCACATAATGCGGCAGACCGTTGCGGTAGGGCGGATAGGCCTCGCCGCGAATCAACGGCGACAGGTAACGCCGGCACGCCGCGGTGATGCCGAAACCGTCTTTGCTGATATAGCTCTTGGGCAGCTTTTTTTCGCGATTGGCAACTCGCTTCAGGTCCGCGACATCGATTTTCCAGCGATAGGGCTTGTCCGAGGTGCGTTTAATGACCGGCATCACGGCGTTGCGCCCGGACACGGCCAGTTCCACCGCCGCTTTGCCGACGGCATAAGCCTGATCGAGATCAACCTGGGAGGCGATATGGCGCGCCGACCGCTGCAGATAGTCCGCCACCGCGTAGTGGTACTTGTAGCCGAGGTGCTCCTTGACCATCGCTGCCACGGTCTGTCCGACACCGCCAAGCTGGACATGCCCGAACGCGTCGCGGCTGCCGGCGTCGGCGAGGAACCGCCCGTCGGCAAATGCGGTGCCCTCCGAGACCACGATCACGCAGTAACTCTGCTTGCGGACGGTTTCATCGACCCGTTCGAGGAATTTCTGCTGCTGGAACGGCACCTCGGGCAGCAGGATGATATGCGGCGCATCTCCCGGCTTCTCTGCCGCCAGACCGCCCGCGGCAGCAATCCAGCCGGCGTGCCTGCCCATTACTTCGAGGACGAAAACCTTGGTGGAGGTCCGCGACATCGAGTACACATCCATGGCGGCCTCGCGGGTCGACACGGCGACGTATTTGGCGACCGAACCGAATCCGGGGCAGTTGTCCGTTATGGGCAGGTCGTTGTCCACCGTTTTGGGAACCCCGACACAGGTGATCGGATAGCCGAGCTTGCGCCCGATCTGCGATACCTTATGCGCAGTGTCCATCGAATCGTTGCCGCCGTTATAGAAGAAATACCCGATGTCGTGGGCCGCGAAGACCTCGATAAGACGCCGGTATTGCGCCTCGTTTTCCTCGAAACTCTTCAATTTGTAGCGGCAGGAGCCGAACGCGCCGCCCGGCGTGTACTTCAACGCGGCAATGTTGCGGGCGCTCTCCTTGCTGGTATCGATCATGTCTTCGGTCAATGCGCCAATGATGCCGTCGCGACCGGCGTAGACTTTCGCGATCTTGTTGCGGTGCTTGCGAGCGGTTTCGATCACCGCGCAGGCCGAAGCATTGATGACGGCCGTTACGCCACCCGATTGGGCGTAAAAAGCATTCTTGCTGGACATGACTGAATTTCCTCGCCGGACTCGATGAATTCGGGCTAAGACCCGGCCGTTGCCGGGCGCGAGCGGCAAGCTTAGCCGATCTCGGCGATGCAAGCATTTGGATTGACGCGGGGCAGGCGGGCCGGTAGGTTTACCAACCTTGCTGTAATTCCCTGTTTCGCAAGTTAAGGATCCTCAGGTCATGCGTATTGTGATGCTCGGCGCACCCGGTTCTGGCAAGGGGACGCAGTCCCAGAAACTCGTTGGCAAATACGGTATTCCACAGGTTTCGACCGGGGATCTTCTGCGCGAGGCGTTGGCCTCGGGTTCGGATCTCGGTAAGCAAGCCAAGGCGGCAATGGATGCGGGGCAGCTCGTGTCTGATGAGATCGTTCTGGCCATCATCCGTGAACGCCTGGCACTTCCCGACGCGAACGAGGGTTTCATCCTCGACGGTTTTCCGCGCAACCTGGCTCAGGCTGAGGCGCTCGACGGTGTGTTGCGCAGCCTTGGCCAACCGCTCGACGGTGCTGTGCTGATGGACGTCGAAAACGACCTGCTGATGAAGCGCCTGACCGGGCGGCTGAGCTGCAAGGACTGCGGAGCGGTATTCAATATTCACTTCTCGCCGCCGAAGGTCGAGGGCGTCTGCGACCAATGCGGTGGCGGCCAGCTCGTGCGCAGGGCCGATGATAACGAGGCCACTATCGCCAACCGGCTCGAGGTTTACGACCAGCAAACCAGTCCGCTGATCGACCATTACCGTGACCTTGGATTGCTTATCAGCGTCGATGCGGTGGGTGAGCTGGACGAGGTGTTCGAGCGCATCGTCGCCAGCCTGGAAGCGGCCGTGACGGCGCCGTCCGGCGCCGGCATTGTCGACGCCGCGCGCGCCGCTCTGGCCGCACACGACGAGACCATCAGCAAAAAAAAAGACTGAAACAGGCGAAATCCGGGATCGGCGCTGCTGCCCCGGCGAACGTCATCGGGCTGCGAAATCCGGCCAGTCGAAGCACTGCTCAAATGACGCCGGCCAGGGCGCGCTCAGGCGCTCGGGCGAGCGTAGCTTCGACCCCGGAGAGTGCGAATCCTGGCGGTAGCGGTATCGCGGCCACCGCGCCCGCACAGAAAAAAACCGCCACACGCAAGGAGCCTGCGGTAAAAAAAAGAGCGCCGGTGCGGCGTAAAGCCAGCGCTGCAAAAAAGCCCGCTGTTACAGGGAAATCGCCCGCGGCCACAAAGAAGGCTGCCGTTGCCCGAAAATCCCCCACGACCAGAACAACTGCTCCGACCGGTAAGTCTCGAGCTGCCGCGCAGCCCGTTGTGCGAAAGAAACGTCAAGTCGAGAAACGGGTGACGTCGAAAGGCAGCGGCGCCGGCGCCATGGCCGGGGTGGACCTTGCAGACACAATGACTGCGCGACAGGCCGATGAAGCCGCCGCCGCCCGGGGAGGCGCCGGGGCTGACAGCCAACGCGCTCGCGTCGATTACACCCGGGAAACTTCCGGCGGTGGCGGCAACACAGAAGGGGAGCTCGCCACGAAAGGCGCAATCCAGAGCCAGGACGAGAAAAAGGGTGGCAAAAAAAACAAGAAAAAGGGCAAAGACCGCAGCAAAGAAAACAGGAAGCGTGGAAAAGATTCCGCGAAACAAGGGCTGAAGGGCAAGAGCGAGAGCCGCGGCAGGAAAAAAGACAGCAAGAAGGACAAGAAGAAAGACAAGAAGAAAGACAAGCCGAGGGCGGGGAAAAAGGGCAAGGGGAAGTCAGGCAGGAAGTAAGACCCGTGCGCCGTGCTTCGGCGCCGGACGCGGGTTGCCCTGAGTCGTCGTGGCCGCTACGGCTCCAGCAGAGCGAGCAATGCTTTGCCGGCCACTTCGCGACGCCAGCCCTCGAGGACGTCCAGATCGCGCCGTCCGCGGGCGAGATTTTCCAGATCCACTCGATTGGCCAGTAAACCGGCGCCGATTTGATGTTCTTCGGCAGAGGCAGACAGGCAGGCGCGCAGCGCCTTTGCGAGTTCCCGCTGCTCACGGGTCAGCGGCGCCACCGCGGCCTCGATCTCGACCGCTTCCTCCGTTTCCACCGGCGCTGCGAGCAATCCGATCAGCGTTTCCGTGTAGCGGCGCGCCACGGATTCCGGCAAGCCGTCGATTTCCGCCAGCTCGTTGCGGGTGCCCGGGCACTGGCGTGCCAGCTCGAGGATCAGGCGATCGCGAAAAATCCACTGCCGCGGCCGGTTGCGCTCGATTGCCTCGCGCTCCCGCCAGGCGGCAAGCCTGCGCGCCCGGGCGCGGGCGTCCGGGTCCAGCCGGCCAAGACCCTTGATGCGGCGCCACGCGTTGGCCGGGTCGGCCGTATACGTCGCGGGGCGCAACATCCGTGCGCATTCCTGCTGGTGCCAGCTGGTTCGGTCGAGTGCTTCCAGCCGCTGCGCCAGCAATGGCTGGATTTGCGCGAGATAACGGACATCGTCAGCCGCGTACTCCAGTTGCGCCTCACTCAGCGGGCGGCGCCGCCAGTCGGTGCGGGTCTGGCTCTTGTCAAGTTCGACATCCAGTAACTCGCGCACCAGCTGGGCATAGGAGATCTGCGCATCGAATCCCGTCATTGCCGCTGCAATCTGGGTATCGAACAGGGACACCGGTAATTCGCCGGTCTCCTGGAAAAACATCTCGAGATCCTGGTGTGCCGCATGCAACACGATGGTACGGCGAGGTCCCCGGAACAGCCCGGCAACGGCGGCCGGTCGCTCCAGCGCGAGGGCATCGACGCAGAACAACATGTCGGCGGAACACACCTGTACCAAGCACAGGATCGGGAAGTAGGTATCCTCGCGCATGAACTCGGTATCGAGTGCAATCAATGCCGCCTCCGTCGAGTTGCTCCACGACGGTGTCAAGTTCCGTGTCGGTGACGACTAGTTGCATTCGGTCCGTGCCGGGCGCTGATTCGGTGGGTTTTTCAAAGCGACGCTACGGTATCATGCTTTCCACTTCGCGCATCCGGTCCGCAATCGTGCTGGCAATCTATCAGGCCTTTTTCGACATCATCATGCAACGCCGCGGCCCCCAGGATCTCCCGGCATCCTGGTTGCTGCTTGCGATAAGCGTCGTTTTGTACGCGCTGGTCGGCAGCGTGCTGTTGTCATTCTATGTTTCGGCGCCGTCGCAACTGGCCGCCGAGCTGGCATTGAACGTTGCAGTTGTCGCCGGTTTTTATACGCTGGCTCTCAATATCCGCGGGTTTTCGGCCCGCCTGGTGCAGACACTGACGGCGTTATTCGGATGTGACGCAGTCTTGTCGGCATTCATGTTGCCGTTTCACGGCTGGCACGCGATGCTCGAGCCGGACAGCCCGGTCGGCGTGTTGCCTCTGGTGGGGATTTCGGTGCTCCTGTTCTGGACCTTCGCTGTGGCGGGGCACATTCTTCGTCACGCGCTCGAAATACCCTTGCTCGGTGGTGTCCTGGTCGCGATGGCGCAGTTTGCGGTCGGCGTCTCGGTGACCGCCAATTTGTTGGGGGCGCAATCCTGATGCATGTGCATATTCTCGGTATTTGCGGGACCTTCATGGGCGGTATTGCAGCCCTGGCGAAAGCCGCGGGCCATACGGTGACCGGCTCCGACAGCGGTATCTACCCGCCCATGAGCGACGCACTCGAGCGGCTCGGTATCGATGTGTTCGAAGGCTGGGGCAGCGCTCAGTTTACGCCGCGCCCGGACATCGTGATCATCGGCAATGCGATGTCGCGTGGCAACGAGGCAGTCGAGTATGTGCTCAATGAGGGCCTGGATTACGAATCCGGACCAGCCTGGCTGGCTCATCATGTGTTACGCGAGCGTTGGGTCCTCGCGGTGGCCGGTACTCATGGCAAGACGACGACGACGAGCCTGCTGGCATGGATCCTCGAGCATGCAGGGTTGGAGCCGGGATTCCTGATCGGCGGTGTCGCTGAGAATTTCGGCCTGACGGCGAGATTCGGCCGTGCGCCGTTTTTTGTGATCGAAGCCGATGAATATGACACGGCATTTTTCGACAAACGCTCGAAGTTCGTTCATTACCGGCCACGCACGCTGATCCTGAACAATCTCGAATTCGATCATGCGGACATCTTTGCCGATCTTGCCGCCATCGAGTGGCAGTTTCATCAGTTGCTGCGGACCGTTCCGGCGAACGGCCGGATCATCGTCAACGCCGGGGACCGCAACCTGGCGCGGTTGCGCGCGCGCGGGTGCTGGACGCCGGCCGAGACATTTCGTCAATCGGATCAGCCGGGCTGGTCCGTTACGGAGGAGCCAAAACTACTTCCGGATCGTGACCAGGGCGCGGAATGGCAGGTCGAGGCAGTTGCCGTGGATGGAGCGACCCGGCTCGACGTGCGCCGCGGCGGTTCGCCGGCATTCACCGCGCATTCGCCGCTGCTCGGGCAACACAATGGCGCCAACGCGATGGCGGCGTTGCTCGCGGCGCGCCATGCCGGCGTGCCGCTCGAACAGGGCATAGAGGCGCTGGCGGGGTTTGCCAGCGTCAAGCGTCGCCTAGAGGTGATCGGCAAACCCGGCGGCATTACTGTCTATGACGATTTCGCCCATCACCCGACCGCGATTGGCGCGACATTACGGGCAGTCAGGGAAATGATAGGAGAGGTCGCGCCTCGCGGCGGTGCTCGAGCCGCGCTCGAACACGATGCAGATGGGCGTGCATGCGAGTGAACTCGCGGACGCGCTGAGTGATGCCGACAGTGTCTGGGTGTACCGCGGGCGATTCGCTGCAATGGGAACCGGGCGATCACCTCGCCGGCGCTGCGCGGGTACTCGGCGAAGTCGACACCATCGTTGCGGAACTGGTCGCGTGGTTGCGGCGTGGCGACCACGTGGTAATTATGAGCAACGGCGGTTTCGGTGGCCTGCACCGCAAATTGCTGACGGCGCTCGCTTGACCGGCGTGACAGGCGCGATGTGATGATCGCGCTGCCGCGTGGCGGCGATTGCGACTGGCACAATCGCAGGATTCGGGGATGAAGGCCCGGCGTTCATGCACTACGCTTAGACAGTGTCGGCAGAGGCCCAGACATGGACCAGCTCGAAATACCGTTGTTTCCGTTGCGCACCGTGCTTTTCCCCGGCGGGCCGCTGCCGCTGCGCGTGTTCGAACAACGCTATCTCGGGATGATCAGTCGCTGCCTGCGGGAAGAGTCAGCGTTTGGTGTGGCGTTGATCCGCGAAGGCGAAGAGACGGCAAGGCCAGCATCCACGAGGTCGGAACGCTGGCGCGGATCGTTGACTGGTATCAGGGCAGCGATGGCCTGCTCGGAGTCACCGCGCAGGGCGAGGACAAATTCGCCCTTCTGGAAAGCTGGCGCGAGGAGGATGGGCTGAATATCGGACGCGTTCAACGCCTGCCGCCGGAACAGGCGATTGCGCTGCCGTCGGAGCATGCATCGCTCAGCGGATTGCTGAAAGACGTGCTCGACGATCTGGGGATTCACTACCAGCAACTGCCAAAGCACTACGAGGATGCCGCATGGGTCGGGCACCGGCTGAGCGAAATTCTGCCGATCTCGCTGGAGCAGAAGCAGTACTGCCTCGAGCTCGACGATCCGCTGCAACGTCTCGCGGCGTTGTCGCCCGTGTTGAAGGAATTGCAGGAAAACAGGTAGGGCGATCTCGTACCCGCCTCGGGGCCGTGTCGTGGTCGGGTTTGATCGCATAGAACTGCTTGTAGCCGATATCACTACGCTGGATGTCGACGTGATCGTCAATGCGGCCAACGGCGCCCTTGTCGGTGGCGACGGCGCGGCCGGCACCGCGCCGCGGGGGCCCGCATGTCGCGCAATCGGTGGCTGTCCAACCGGGCAATCCCGCGTCACACCGGGGTTCGACCTGAGCGCGCGATGGATCGTGCTTACCGTTGGCCCCGTGTGGCAGGACGGGCATGCCGGCGAGGCAGATCTCCTCGCCTCATGCTATCGCAGCGCGTTGCGACTGGTTGCCGCAAAAGGCGCGCGCAGTGTCGGGTTTCCCGCGATCAGTTGCGGCGTTTATGGTTACCCGGTGGAGCGCGCGGCCGTTGTTGCGGTCGCAGCGGTCGGCACCGGCCTTGCAGCGCATCCTCAGATTGAGCGCGTACTCCAGGTCTGCCAGGGAGTCGGCGTTGTCGAGGCCTACGAGCAGGCGCCGTCCGCTCTCAGAGATTCGCCATGACCTCGCCGGCTGCCGCCACGGTGGCCGCGATATCCTCCGCGCTGTGACGCGCCGAGACAAAACCGGCTTCATAGGCCGACGGCGCCAGGTAAATACTACGCTCGAGCATTCCGTGGAAGAACTTCCTGAATCGCTGCTGGTCACATGCAACGACCTGACGGTAATAGCGTACCGGTGTTTCCTCCGAGAAGTAAAAACCGAACATCCCCCCGAGGCGTTCGGTTCCGAACCCGATTCCCGCAGAGTCGGCGGCTTGTTGCAGGCCATCACAAAGTGCTTTTGTGCGGGCGCCCAGCGCGGCAAAAAAACCGGGCTGGCTGACGCCTGTCAGCGTCGCGATTCCCGCCGCCATTGCAACGGGGTTACCGGACAGCGTCCCGGCCTGGTAGACCGGCCCGGTCGGCGCGATGTGGTCCATGATTGCCGCCTTGCCGCCGAACGCGCCAACGGGCAGCCCGCCGCCGATGACTTTGCCGAGTGTTGTGATGTCGGGCACCACTCCATAGTGCTCCTGCGCGCCGCCGAGCGCGACGCGGAAGCCGGTCATCACTTCATCGAAAATCAGTACGCTGCCATGTTCGTCGCAGACCCGGCGCAGGCCCTCGAGGAAACCGTCCAGCGGCGGAATGAAGTTCATGTTGCCGGCGACCGGCTCGACTATGATGCAGGCGACCTGGCTGCCGATTTCCGCGAATACCTGTTCGACCTGCTCCAGATCGTTGAAAGACAGCGTAATCGTGTGTTCGGCCAATGCCGCCGGAACGCCGGGTGAGGTCGGTACGCCGAGGGTTAGCGCGCCCGATCCGGCCTTAACCAGTAGCGAGTCTGAATGACCATGGTAGCAACCCTCGAACTTGACGATCTTGTCGCGCCCGGTAAATCCCCGGGCAAGGCGGATCGCGCTCATCGTCGCCTCGGTGCCGGAGCTCACCATCCGTACTTTCTCGATCGAGGGTACGAGGTTGCAGACCATTTTCGCGAGCGTCGTTTCGCGCTCGGTGGGGGCGCCGAAAGACAGCCCCTGGGCGGCGGCCTCCTGTACCGCGCGAACCACTTCCGGTGCGGCATGCCCGAGTATCATCGGTCCCCAGGAGTTGATGTAGTCGATGTAACGTTTGCCGGCGGCGTCGAAGAGGTACGCGCCCTCGGCACGGGCAAAGAAGACCGGGTCGCCACCGACCGCGCCGAATGCCCGAACCGGCGAGTTCACGCCGCCCGGAATGTATTTTTGCGCTTCGCTGAAAAGGCTCACGCTGCTGCTCCCTGTAGTTATCGCAGGGCGCATTGTAGCGGCTCATGACCCACTCTTCCTGCCGGCCTCGCCGCATCGAGGCGCGCTCCGGTAGAATGTTGCGCCTTCAGTGCAAACAACACAGCAGGGATCATCGATGAAGGCCTATATGTGCGTCATCTGCGGGTTTATCTACGAAGAGGAATTGGGTGACCCCGATAACGGCGTCGCTTCCGGAACCCGTTGGCAGGATGTGCCGCTTTCCTGGCGCTGCCCCGACTGCGGCGCGGGCAAGGAAGACTTCGAAATGGTGGAAATCTAGAGCTGCCGTGCGACGAAACCACGTTGTTCCAGCATCTCGATCACGCTGCCAGAACCGACCAGATGCAGGGCCCCTACGACGACGAGCGCATCCTTGTCTCCGTCGAGCAACGCCAATAGCTGTGGCAGCCAGTTGCTATTGCGTTGCCTGACGAGCCGGTCATAGAGTTCCGGGTAGCCGCTAAAACCGTCCTCGAGAACGCGGGCCAGGGCGGCGCTGTCGCCGCTCTGCCAGGCCTCGACCATAGCGTCGATCTCGCCCGGAATATCTTCCGCTTCCTCCAGTGATTGCAGCAGAAACGTGCTTTGCTGCTGGCGGTCGAGTCCGTCGAACTGGGCGAGCTGGAACTCCAGCGTCTCCAGTGCGCGAACAGTCTTGCCGTCTTTGTCCGCGCGGTCGGCAAAGTAGAAGTCGACACCGAGATCCGGCGAGAATCCGAGCCGCGCCAACTGCAGTTGCAGTACCGTAATCGCCGCGAGCCACGGTTTCAACTGGCGCAGGCGATCCAGGTCGACGCCCAGGTCGGCGGCCAATGCATGGGCGCGCTGGTAGTCGTCCTGTCCCATCCAGTCGGCCAGGTCGCCATCAGTGATGCGTCCGATGTCGTTGATCATTGTCTGGGCACGGATCGTGTCGGCGCCGTTCAGGTCGAGTTCCAGCACCAGCAGCTCGCTGTTCTCGTAGGCGGCGTCGAGCGCGGGGTCAAGCGGAAAGTCGGAGCGGCGCAACAGGTGGACGGAGCCAAGCAGGTACATGGTCACCGTGTCGCTGCGAACCTGCCAAAGCGTGTTTTGCGCGGTCGCAGCGCCAGTCAAAGCGACGCAGGCGAGTAGCACAAGAACGCGCCAGATCATGGGTGCCGGGGTCATCGTTTCTCATCCGGAGAGCGCATATTCGGCGCCTGCGCCAGCCATGCGATACGCGCCGAGGATTCCAGTGATCGGATCCATTTATAAGCTTCATCCAGTCCGCGGCCGCGAGCATAGATGCCATGTCCCCGGACGATTGCCACGGGCAAATGCTGCAGCGCCGCTGCAACCGCGGCGGGGGCATCCGCTGTATAACGATCGTAAGCAATGTCGAGCACCGGCACTGTGCCGAAGTAGTAGTTGCCCTCGAAATCGCGGGGCACGAAATTACCGCCGCCGAGAGTGAGCGCAATGCTGTACGGGCCGTGGCAGTGGATTACCGCGCCGGCCTCGGGAAGGGCGCGGTAGACCGCCTGGTGGAGAGCGCCGTCGAGCGAAGCGCCGGCGCTCAACGGGCCGTCAACCGGGCATTTGATAAGGTCGGCAGCTGCAAGGGTCTCTGCGCCCGCGCCGCCTGGAGTAATCCAGAAAGTCTGTCCCTTGCGTCCGGAGATATTGCCGCTGTGCGAGTCGTTCAGGCCGCAATCATGCAGACGCAGATAGTAAGCGACGAGTGCGTGACGGTTGAACCCGGCGCTCATGGGACCCGTGTCAAACCGGTTCCCCGGATGTCCATTCATCTTCCAGGCGTTGTACCTCGGTTTCCAGCGCACCATTCGCAAACAACGACAACCAGCGCCACCCGGGCGCAAGATCATCATTGGCAAATTTATCCGAATGCGGCGCAAACTGGCGGCATGTCGAGGGGCTGGCGAGCAATCGGAGGCGGCCGCGGTATTCATCGAAAACCTGGTGAATGTGTCCCCAGAGAACACCGCGGACCCGCTCGTTCCGTTGTACCAGCGTCAGAAATTCGTCGCCGTTTGCCAGCCCGATCCGGTCGAGCCAGGCCGAACCTATTGCCACGGGCTGATGATGGACGCAGACCAGCGTGTAGCGTTTGCCGGCGCCAGCCAGTATCTGCGCAAAGCGCTCGAGTTCGCCAGGCTCCAGCCGACCACCGACATTTTTTTCCTGCCAGCTCGACAACATCGCTATCTGCCAGTTGCCGCTTTCGATGACGCCGCAATAGCTGGCGGCGTTGTCATTGAATACTTCCCGCAGGGTGGCCGGATCGTCGTGATTTCCCGGCAACACGAAGGCCGGGGCTTCCAGCTGGTCCAGCATGGTCCTGAGAACCTTGTAGCTGGCCAGGCTTTCGTCCTGCGACAGATCGCCCGTGACGAGTACCGCATCGGGACGCTGCCCGGAGCGGCTGATCGCGTCGATTACTGCGGTCAGCGAGTCGCGGGTATTGACGCCATACAGAATGCCGCCGGGGCTGGCGAACAGGTGGGTGTCGGTCAGTTGCAGCAAACGCAACGGCCGCCCGTCTTCGTGTGGCGTAAGTGCCCAGGTCTCCATCCGAGGCTCGGTCATGCTTGAATCTTCTGTTAGACCCGCCTCATGATAGCAACGCCCGCTCGCGTAAGGATACCGCTATGTCCGCCCGCACCATCGCATTGACCGACGCGCTCTACGACTATCTTCTGGATGTTTCGTTGCGCGAACCCGATGTGGCGCGCGAGTTGCGCGAAGTGACCGCCAGCCATCCCCAAGCGGCGATGCAGATCTCGCCGGAGCAGGGTCAGTTCATGGGTATGCTGGTCCGGCTGATCGGCGCGCGCCGCTGTATCGAAGTGGGGACTTTCACCGGCTACAGCACACTGTGTGTGGCGGCGGGCCTTCCCGACGACGGTACTGTCGTTGCCTGTGATGTCAGCGCGGAATTTACCGACGTCGCCCGGCCGTTCTGGCGCTTGGCCGGCGTCGAGGACAAGATCGATCTGAGAATTGCGCCGGCGCTGGAAACGCTCGATCAGTTGCTCGGTGCCGGTGGCGCCGGCGAATACGACTTCATTTTTATCGATGCTGACAAGACGAACTACCGGCATTACTACGAGCGCGGTCTGGATCTGTTGTGTCCGGGCGGTCTGATCGCGATCGATAACGTGTTGTGGGGAGGGTCGGTCATCAATGCGGAAAAACAGGACGAAGACACCAATGCGATCCGTGCGCTAAATCGTTTTTTGCGCGACGATCAGCGGGTTGATCTGTCGCTGCTGCCAATCGGTGACGGCCTGAGCCTTGCCCGAAAGCGACGCTGAATATGCGTAACGCTGGTCTATCCAAACTGGCGGCCGAGGGCAAAGGTATAGATGAGTACCGCGGGAATCTCCGCCAGCAGACGCAAGCCGTCCATCAGAAGTGCCGGTCCCGGCGACCGGCGGGTTTCGGCAAAAAGGGCAAGGAGCGCGCGTCCCAGCAGATACGCGAGCACGTTGAGGCTGACCACGGCGAAAACGATCGGCCAGCCCATGAAGTACTGCGGGTTGGCGATGCCCATCTGCGGTGCCATCCATGACACCAGTACACAGGCGGTCAGAATTGCCTGTGCCGACAGGATAATTCCGGGTACCTGGTTCACGATCGGGATCAGCGGCAGCGCGAGACTCAGCGCGAGGCCGATATTCATCAGCAGATCGACGCGCCCCGTGCCGCCCGCAAACAGCTGGCCCAGGGATGGAGCATCGCTGATGGCAAAAATGTACGGATAGCCGAGCAGCAGCAGGACCAGAACCGCCGCGTAGCGCAGGAGTGGCAGGTAGATACGTTCTGTCAGCCAGCCGACAACCGCTACGTTTTCGGTGGTCGGTAGCAGTCTGGCCTCGATTCGCAATACGATTAGTGAGGCGACCAGGTAGGCAGCGACGGCTGTCAGCATAGGCGCAAATGCAGAGGCCGCCCGCAGGCCGCCTCGCTCGCGATCGTTTTGCCCCTAGTAGCGATAGTGATCGGGCTTGTAAGGCCCGTCCTGGGCCACGCCAATATAATCAGCCTGTTCCTTGCTGAGCGTGGTCAGGTCCACTCCGATCCTCTCGAGATGCAGCCTGGCGACCTTTTCGTCGAGATGTTTTGGCAGCACGTAGACCTCGTTCTTATAACGCTCGCCATGGTTCCATAGCTCGATTTGCGCCAGCACCTGGTTGGTGAACGAGTTGGACATCACGAAACTGGGGTGGCCGGTGCCGCAGCCGAGATTGACCAGTCTTCCCTGCGCCAGCAGCGTAATCCGCTTGCCGTCCGGGAAAATAATCTGGTCGACCTGATCCTTGACGTTTTCCCACTCGTATTGTTCGAGACCGGCGACATCGATCTCGTTGTCGAAGTGACCGATGTTGCAGACGATTGCCTGGTTCTTCATACGCAGCATATGGTCATGGGTGATGACGTGATAGTTGCCGGTGGCGGTGACGAAAATATCGGCCTTGTCGCAGGCATCGTCCATTGTCACGACGCGGTAGCCCTCCATCGCCGCTTGCAGCGCGCAAATGGGGTCGATCTCGGTAATCCACACCGTGGCGCCGAGTCCGCGCAAGGATTGCGCACTGCCCTTGCCGACGTCGCCGTAGCCCGCCACGATCGCGATCTTGCCGGCAACCATGACGTCGGTCGCACGTTTGATCCCATCGACCAGCGATTCACGGCAGCCATACAGGTTGTCGAACTTGGACTTGGTGACCGAGTCGTTGACGTTGATGGCCGGAAACGGCAGCGAGCCCTGTTTCATCAGTTCGTAAAGGCGGTGCACACCAGTGGTCGTCTCTTCCGTGACACCTTGTATTTTCGCCAGAATCCTGGAGTAATAACCGGGTTTCGTGTCTAGTCTCCTGGCAATGGCGGCGAACAATGCGCGCTCTTCATGACTGCCGGGATTGTCGAGCAGCGAGCGATCCTGTTCGGCGCGTGAGCCGAGCATCACCAGCATCGTCGCGTCGCCGCCGTCGTCGAGGATCATGTTGGGTGTGCCGCCGTCGGCCCACTCCATGATGCGGTGGGTATATTCCCAGTATTCATCCAGGCTCTCGCCCTTAAACGCAAATACCGGGGTGCCGCCCGCGGCGATAGCCGCGGCGGCATGATCCTGGGTCGAGTAGATGTTGCAGGATGCCCAGCGTACCTCCGCACCCAGCGCCTCGAGGGTCTCGATCAGAACCGCGGTCTGAATCGTCATGTGCAATGAGCCCGCGATACGGGCCCCGGCGAGAGGCTGCTGGTCGGCGAACTCGCCGCGGATTGCCATCAGGCCCGGCATCTCGGTCTCGGCGATTGCGATCTCCTTGCGGCCCCATTCGGCGAGTTCGATGTCGGCAATCTTGTAGTCGGGCGTCATGTTGACGGCGGCTTCGGTCATATCTTGCGCTCCTTCGTAAATGCGTTTGTCGGCTGGCCGCGCTAGCCCTTCATGCGGCTGCGTCGCCAGCGAGAGTCTCTGCCAGGTCGGTGCGTTCCCAGGTGAACCGCTCGGCACTGCGTCCGAAATGGCCATAGGCCGCGGTCCTGCGGTAGATCGGTCGCTTGAGATCCAGCATCGTGACGATCCCGTATGGCGTCAGGTCGAAGTGCTGTTCGATCAGCCGTACCAATTCGGATTCGGCCACCTTGCCGGTATCGAAGGTTTCGACGCTGATGCTGGTCGGCTCGGCAACGCCGATGGCATACGAGACCTGGATTTCGCAGCGCTCGGCCAGGCCCGCGGCAACGATGTTCTTCGCCACGTAGCGGCACGCATAGGCAGCGGAACGATCGACCTTGGACGGATCCTTGCCAGAAAAAGCCCCGCCACCGTGGCGGGCCATGCCGCCGTACGTATCGACAATGATCTTGCGACCGGTCAGGCCGCAGTCGCCGACCGGGCCGCCGATGACGAACCGGCCAGTCGGATTGATGTGGTAACGCGTGCTCGCGCTCAGCCACTCAGCCGGGATGACCGGTTTGATGATCTCGTCCATGACTGCCTCGTGGAGACTGGTCTGGCTGATTCCCGGATCATGCTGCGTCGACAGTACAACCGCGTCGACCCCGATCGGTTTGCCATTCTCGTAGCGGAAGCTCACCTGGCTTTTGGCGTCCGGGCGTAACCAGGTCAGCGTTTTGTTTTTGCGCAGCTCGGCCTGGCGCCGGACCAGCGCATGGGCGAAGTGTATCGGCGCCGGCATCAGCGACTCGGTCTCGTTGCTGGCATAACCGAACATCATCCCCTGGTCGCCTGCGCCCTGTTGTTCCGGCGCCTCGCGGTCGACCCCCTGGGCAATGTCGGGGGACTGCTTGCCGATGGCGTTCAGCACGGCGCAGGTCGCACCGTCGAAACCCAGCTCGGAGCTGTCGTAACCGATGTCGAGAATGACGCCACGAGTGATTTCCTCGAGATCGACCCAGGCGGACGTCGTAATTTCGCCGGCAATGATCGCCATGCCGGTCTTGACCATCGTTTCGCAGGCGACATGGGCGTCCTTGTCTTCGCTCAGGATGGCGTCGAGAACCGCATCCGAAATCTGGTCGGCAACCTTGTCTGGATGGCCTTCCGAGACAGACTCGGAAGTGAAAAGATTATTCGCTAGCATGGACACACCTGAAAAAGCCAGTAGGCGAAACCGTCTAGTATATGGTTTCGCTCCTCGGAATGCATGACGCACCGGGCGAACTTAAAGAGGAAGTCTGCGATGGTCAGGATGACAACCCCGATTTGCGATTTTGGCTGGCATGCCCCGGCGTTTTCCCTCGCCGATCCCGCTGGCCGATTGTGGACTCTGGAGCAGTGCCGCGGCGAGCGCGGCACGCTGGTGATGTTCATTTGCAATCATTGCCCGTACGTTCAGGCGGTGATCGGCCGGCTGGTCGCCGATACCCGGCGGTTGCGCGAAACCGGGGTCAACAGCGTCGCGATAATGCCCAATGACGTCGCGGCTTTCCCGGAAGACGGGCCCGAGCACATGGCGCGCCTGGCTGCAGCGCTGGATTTTCCGTTCCCTTATCTTTTTGACGAGACACAGGCCACGGCGCGCGCTTACGGTGCGGTCTGCACGCCGGATTTCTTCGGTTTCAACTCGCGGCTCGAATTGCAATACCGCGGACGGCTCGACGAGAGCGGCCGGGAGCCGGCGCCGGCCACGGCGCGGCGTGAGTTGCTGGAGGCGATGCAGGCCGTTGCCGCCACCGGCCGCGGCCCGACCGAGCAGATCGCCGGTATCGGATGTTCGATCAAATGGCGTGAATAGCGCGCCGATGCAGAAGTGCGCCGCGGGCCCATGTTGCCCGTACCGATGGCTTATTAGAGAATAGGGGTCTTTACCCTCCCATTCAGAAAGAAATCCAATGCCGAGCCGAACAGAACTTGCCAACGCAATCCGCGCGTTGAGTATGGATGCCGTGCAGGTGGCCAGTTCGGGGCACCCGGGCGCGCCCATGGGCATGGCCGATATCGCCGAGGTGTTGTGGAACGACTTTCTCCGCCACAACCCGGGCGACCCGCGCTGGTTCAATCGCGACCGCTTCGTTTTGTCGAATGGTCACGCCTCGATGCTGCTGTATTCCCTGCTTCACCTCAGCGGCTACGATCTTCCGCTCGAGCAGCTGCGTAATTTCCGCCAGATGGGCTACAAGACTGCCGGCCACCCGGAGGTCGATTTGTCGATTGGCGTCGAAACCACGACCGGGCCTCTGGGGCAGGGCATCGCGAACGCGGTCGGAATGGCGCTGGCCGAGAAGATTCTCGCTGCGCGATTCAACCGGCCGGATTGCCAGCTGATCGACCATCACACCTATGTCTTCCTCGGTGACGGCTGCATGATGGAGGGAATTTCGCACGAGGCCTGTTCGCTGGCCGGAACTCTGCGCCTCGGCAAGCTGATCGCGTTGTACGACGATAACGGCATCTCGATCGACGGCGAGGTGAGCGGCTGGTTCACTGACGACACGCCAGCACGTTTCAGGGCATACGGATGGCAGGTGATCCGCGACGTGGATGGCCACGATCCCGATGAGATCCGCCAGGCGATCGAAACCGCGCGCGGCGAAACGTCGATGCCGACTTTGATTTGCTGCCGTACCGTGATCGGCTACGGATCGCCCAACAAACAGGGTACCGCTGCGACTCATGGCGCGCCTTTGGGCGCCGATGAAATCGCGCTGGTGCGCAAACAGATCGGCTGGCCGTATCCGCCGTTCGAAGTGCCGCAGGACATCTGTGACGCCTGGGACGCCCGCGCCAGGGGCGCGCAAAGCCAGGCGCAATGGCAGGCGCTGTTCGAGGACTACCGATCGCGCTACCCCGATCTGGCCGCGGAACTGGCGCGGCGGATCGAAGGTGCGCTGCCGGAGAACTGGGCGGCTGCCGCGGACGGCGTGATCGCCGCGATCGATAGCGAGGCAGCCGCTACAGCAACGCGCAAGGCATCGCTGCGTTGTCTCGAGGGTTTTGCCCCGTTGTTGCCAGAACTGGTCGGCGGCTCGGCGGACCTGACCGGATCGAACCTGACGTACTGGTCCGGCTCGAAGGCGGTGACCGGTGACGATGCGGACGCCAACTACCTGTATTTCGGCGTGCGTGAGTTCGGCATGACCGCGATCATTAACGGGTTGTGGCTGCACGGCGGCATCAGGCCCTACGGAGCCACGTTCCTGACGTTTTCCGATTACGCGCGTAATGCGATCCGGATGGCCGCACTGATGCAGGTGCCGGGAATATTTGTTTTTACCCACGACTCTATCGGTCTCGGCGAAGACGGCCCGACGCATCAGCCGATCGAGCATCTGGCCAGCCTCAGGATTATCCCGAATCTGCACGTATGGCGTCCGTGCGATGCAGTCGAGTCGGCGCAGGCGTGGCGCGCTGCGCTGGAGAGCACCGCCGCGCCCCACGCGCTGGTGTTTACCCGTCAGGGCCTGCCGCATCAGGAACGCGATCAGGCGCAGATCGGCGCAATCGCCCGTGGCGGATATGTTTTGCGCGATTGCGATGGCGAACCCGAGTTGATCCTTATCGCGACCGGCTCCGAAGTCAGTATCGCGGCGGAGGCCCGCCGCGCGCTTGCGGCAGCCGGACGTCGTGTGCGACTCGTTTCGATGCCATGCACGTCGGTTTTTGATTCACAGGACGCGGTCTACAGGGAGTCGGTACTGCCCTCGGCCGTGCGTTCGCGGCTGGCGATTGAAGCCGGGGTCAGCGAATTCTGGTACCGCTATGTGGGCAGCGACGGTAGCGTCATCGGCATCGATCGCTTTGGCGAGTCGGCACCGGCGGAGCTCCTGTTCGAGCATTTTGGTTTTACCGCCGAGCGCATTTGTGAGACTGCGCTCAGTCTTATCGATAACAAATGACAGGGCCGGCAACGCGCCGGCCGGAAAGGAGAAACGAAAGATGGCAGTTAAAATCGGGATCAATGGCTATGGCCGCATCGGCCGCAATGTATTGCGCGCGTTGTATGAGGCGGGTCGCACCTCCGAGCTCCAGATCGTTGCGTTAAACGATCTGGGCGACGCGGAGACCAACGCGCACCTGACCCGTTTCGACACGGCGCATGGCAAGTTCCCCGGCGAAGTCAAAGTCGACGGCGGCGACCTCGTGGTCAATGGTGACCGGATAAAGGTGCTTGCCGAGCGCGACCCGGGCAAATTGCCATGGGGCGATCTGGGCGTCGACGTGGTCCTCGAATGCACGGGCCTGTTCAACAACCGCGACGCCGCTTCGAAACACCTGGCGGCGGGCGCACGGAAAGTGCTGATTTCGGCGCCGGCCGGAAAGGATGTCGATGCGACCATTGTTTATGGCGTCAATCATGATTCCCTGAAAGCCAGCGACCAGATCGTGTCGAACGCCTCCTGCACGACCAATTGCCTCGCGCCGCTGGTAAAACCCTTGCACGAGGAGATCGGTGTCGTGCACGGGCTTATGACGACGATTCATGCCTACACCAATGATCAGGTTCTTACCGACGTATTCCACAAGGATCTGCGACGCGCACGATCGGCGACGATGTCGATGATCCCGACCAAGACCGGTGCGGCTGCGGCGGTCGGTCTGGTGTTGCCCGAACTTGCCGGCAAGCTCGACGGATTTTCGGTTCGTGTTCCGACGATCAACGTTTCGCTGGTCGATCTGACGTTTGCTGCAGCACGCGAGACCAGCGTCGACGAAATCAATGCGGTTCTGCGCGAAGCCTCACAGGGTGAGCTCGCGGGCGTACTCGGTTACAACGACGGGCCGCTGGTTTCGATCGACTTCAATCACGACCCCGCTTCCTCTACTTACGATGCGACGATGACCCGCGTGATCGACGGCACGCTGGTGAAAGTCTGCTCGTGGTATGACAATGAATGGGGCTTCTCCAACCGGATGCTGGACACGACACTGGCGTTGATAAAGGCCAGTTGAACCAGTAGTCCGCGTTTTGGCGTTACAGCCGCGCGGCTGCGCCCGCACGGGTGGTGCTGCCGGAGCCGGGCGTACAGGGGTGGCAAATGAATATCCTGAGAATGTGTGATATCGAATTGGCAGGCAAAACCGTGCTGATTCGCGAAGATCTCAATGTGCCGGTCAAGGACGGAGTCGTGACGAGCGATGCACGCATTCGTGCGGCGGTGCCGACCATCCGTGCCGCCGTGGATGCCGGCGCCGGAGTCATAGTGATGTCGCATCTCGGTCGTCCGACCGAAGGGCAGCCGGAGCCACAGTTCTCGTGCGAACCCGTCGCCGCTCGACTGTCGCGGCTGCTCGGGCACAAAGTCGCATTTGCCCGCGATTGGCTGGACGGCATAACCGTGGCGCCGGGCGAGGTGGTTCTGACCGAAAATGTGCGCTTTAACGTCGGCGAGAAAGGCAACGACGATGATCTTTCGCGACGCATCGCGGCATTATGTGACGTGTTTGTGATGGATGCTTTCGGCACAGCGCACCGCGCTCAGGCCAGCACCCACGGGGTAGCGAAATACGCGCCCATCGCCTGTGCCGGCCCGCTTCTCGTCGGTGAACTCGAGGCGCTTGCCCGTGGACTGAAACATCCCGCGACCCCGGTGGTGGCGATTGTTGGCGGGGCCAAGGTCTCCACCAAGCTCGAGGTTCTGGAAGCGCTGGCGATGAAGGTGGACCATCTAATCGTTGGCGGCGGCATCGCAAACACTTTTATTGCAGCTGCCGGTCACGCCGTCGGCAAGTCGCTATACGAGCCGGACCTGGTTGCCAAGGCGGCCGGGTTGCTGGCGCGCGGCGAACGCGGTGAGGGTGCGAGCATACCCATCCCGGTGGACGTCGTCGTGGCTCGCGAGTTCTCGGCGACCGCCGAGGCCGATATTCGCGGCGTTGATAAGGTAGCGGCGGACGAAATGATCATGGATGTGGGTCCGGATACGGCGGATCAGCTGAGCGAGATCGTCAGTAAGGCCGGCACCATAGTCTGGAACGGGCCGCTGGGCGTGTTCGAGTTCAATCAGTTTGGCGAAGGAACGCGCAGGCTTGCGCAGGCCGTTGCCGAGAGCCCGGGGTTTTCCATTGCCGGCGGTGGCGACACACTTGCGGCGCTCGAGAAGTACGAACTCGGTGATCGCATTTCCTATGTCTCGACCGGGGGCGGCGCGTTTCTTGAGTTTCTCGAGGGCAAGCCGTTGCCGGCGGTCGAAATCCTGGAGGAAAGAGCGAGGCAGGCGGCGTGAGCGAGCCGGCCGCTGCGTTGAGACGCACCAAGATTGTCGCAACACTCGGTCCGGCCAGCGAGAGTCCCGAACGGCTGCGAGAGCTGATCGATGCTGGCGTAGACGTGGTTCGCCTGAATTTCTCGCATGGCAGCGCAGACGGCCACTTGCGCCGCGCCGCGCTGGTGCGTGCCGTGGCAGACGAGCTGGGTCAGGACATTGCGATTCTCGGGGATCTCCAGGGGCCGAAAATCAGGGTCGAGGGATTTGCCGCGGGCAGTGCCGAATTGCGCGAGGATCAGGAGTTCGTGCTGGATGCCGAGCTCGGCGCCGGCGACGGCGACAGCAGCCGGGTGGGGCTTGGATACAAGCATCTGCCGCAGGACGTCGGTGTCGGCAGCCGCTTGTTGCTCGACGACGGCAAAATCGAGCTCGAAGTCCGGGCCGTCGAAGGATCCCGCGTGATTACCCGGGTTGTAATGGGCGGGAAGCTCAGCAATAACAAGGGAATCAACCTGAAAGGCGGCGGTTTGTCCGCGCCGGCGCTGACCGGCAAGGATCGCCAGGACATTATGACGGCGGCACAAATGGGCGTTGATTATCTTGCCGTGTCGTTTCCGCGCGATGCCAGCGATATCGAAACCGCGCGTGGTTTGTTGCGCGAGGCCGGCGGAACCGGCCGGATCGTAGCCAAGATCGAGCGTACCGAGGCCATCGAGAATATCGAGGAAATCGTCAGGGCCAGCGACGTGATCATGGTCGCGCGCGGCGATCTCGGTGTGGAAATGGGCTACTCGACAGTGCCCGGCCTGCAAAAACGCATCCTTAAACTCACGCGGCGCATGAACCGGGTGTCGATCATCGCGACCCAGATGATGGAGTCGATGATCGTCAACGCGATGCCGACCCGGGCCGAGGTCTCTGATGTGGCGAATGCGGTGCTCGATGGCACCGATGCAGTCATGCTGTCGGCGGAAACGGCGATAGGCGAGCATCCGGTGGACGTAGTGCATGCGATGGCCGAGGCCTGTATCGGTGCCGAGCAGCACCAGTCGGCACTGCGCGCGTACAAGCCACGAATCGAAGACGATTTCGAGAACATCGACCAGGCAATCGCGATGGCAGTAATGTATACCGCCAATCATCTCCATGTGCGCGCGATCGCGGCTCTGACCGAGTCGGGTGCGACCACGCTGTGGATTTCCCGCGTCCGTTCCGATATTCCGATATTTGCATTTGCCCGGCACGCTGAAACGCGGCGCCGCGTACGCCTCTATCGGGGCGTCTACCCGGTGCCTTTCGAGCCCACGCATATGGATTCACAGGCCGGGTACCGCGAGGCTTTCGAGCGGCTCCACGAACGTGGGGCCGTGGACAACGGCGATTTCGTGATCTTTACGAAGGGCGATCGCGAAGGCGTATCGGGCGGCACTAATGCAATGAAGATTTTGCGCGCTGACTTCTGATCTCGCGACCCCGGCAACGGTCTGCGTGGCTGCATGTTTTTCGCGGCGCGGCTGGCCTGTCGCGCATCTTTCGATGATGTAAGGAGCAAGCAACACGATGGCACTCGACAGGTTCAGCGGCACGGATCGTTATGTTGCAACGGAGGACCTGATGGCGGCGGTCAACGCGGCCATCACGCTGGGGCGGCCGGTCCTGATTAAAGGCGAACCGGGAACCGGCAAGACCCAGCTCGCCGAGGAAGTCGCGCAGGCACTGGATCGGCCTTTTTACGAATGGCATATAAAGTCCACGACAAAGGCACAACACGGCCTCTATGAGTACGATGCGGTTGCCCGGTTGCGTGACTCACAGCTCGGGGATGGCCGGGTCAAGGACATCCGCAACTACATCGTCAAGGGACGCCTGTGGGAGGCGTTCGAGAGCGAGCGCCAGCCGGTATTGCTGATCGACGAAATCGACAAGGCCGATATCGAATTCCCGAATGATTTGCTGCGTGAACTCGACCGCATGGAGTTTTACGTGCATGAACTGAAGGAGACAATCCAGGCGCGGCTGCGGCCGATCGTGATCATCACCTCCAACAACGAGAAGGAATTGCCGGATGCGTTTCTGCGCCGGTGCTTTTTTCACTACATTCGTTTCCCCGACCAGGAAACGATGGAGCGGATTGTCGAGGTCCACTATCCGGGACTCAAGAAGACTCTGCTTGCCGAGGCGCTGAGGACGTTTTTCGAGGTGCGCGAAGTGCCGGGACTGAAAAAGAAGCCGTCCACTTCCGAGCTTCTCGACTGGATCAAGCTACTGCTTGCCGAGGATATTCCGGCTGAGGCGCTCGCCAGTGACGACCGCCGCAAGAGTCTGCCGCCGATGCATGGTGCGCTGCTTAAAAACGAGCAGGACGTGCATTTGTTCGAGCAGCTGATTTTTCTGAACCGGCGCGATGCTCGTTAAGTTTTTCTATCAGCTGCGGGGTGCCGGACTACCGGTATCCGTTACCGAATTTCTAACCCTGCTCGAGGCAATGAAACACGGCCTCGGTGGTGGCGATGTCAATGCGTTTTATTACCTCGCGCGTTCGACCTTGGTGAAAAGCGAGGCGCATTTCGATCGTTTCGACCAGGTATTCGGCGATTACTACCGCGGTGTCGAGAAAGTGTTCGGGCCGGATTCGGTTGAAGTGCCCGACGAGTGGCTGCGGCGGCAGGCGGAGTTGTTCCTGAGTCCGGAGGAGCGTCGGAGAATTGAATCGCTCGGCGGATTCGAGGCGTTGATGGATGCGTTGAAGCAGCGGCTCGAGGAGCAGAAGAAACGTCACCAAGGCGGCAACCGCATGATAGGAACAGCGGGTACGTCGCCATTCGGCGCATATGGCTTCAACCCGGAAGGCGTGCGCATCGGCCAGGATGGCTCGCGCCACCGACGCGGCGCGAAGGTGTGGGACCGGCGCGAGTACCGCAACCTTGATGACGATGTGCAGCTGGGTACCCGCAACATCAAGATTGCATTGCGCCGGCTGCGCCGGTTCGCGCGCCAGGGGGCGGAGGAGGAGCTCGACCTCGACGATACGATCCGGTCAACCGCACGCCAGGGCGGGTTGCTCGACATCAGGATGGTTCCCGAGCGGCACAATGCGATAAAGGTCTTGCTGTTTCTGGATATCGGCGGTTCGATGGACGACCACATCCGTCTGTGCGAAGAGATGTTTTCGGCCGCGCGCAGTGAATTCAAGCATCTCGAATATTTTTATTTTCACAATTGCGTATATGAGTCGGTGTGGCGCGACAACACCCGCAGACACGCGGCGCGCACACCGACGATGGAAGTGCTGCGGACCTATGGCCGCGACTACAAGCTGATCTTCGTCGGCGACGCTACGATGAGTCCTTACGAGATCATCTATCCGGGCGGTAGTGTCGAGCACTGGAACGAGGAGCCCGGTTCGGTGTGGATGCAGCGATTGCTGGATCATTTTGGCAATGCGGTGTGGCTCAATCCGGAACCGGAGCAACGCTGGGACTACACACCGTCTACCGGCCTGTTGAGAGATTTGCTGGATCAGCGCATGTTCCCGCTGACGATAAGGGGACTGGAGCGCGGCATGAAGGAGCTGATGTAGCGTTGCCCGGCGTGCGGTCAATACACCGCACGCCGGTCGGCGCGGTTACTTTCTGAGGCTCTCGATGTCTGCCAGCATCTGGGTCGAGTTCGCTTCGGGGTCGACTTTTTCGTAGTGTCTTACGATCTGGCCGTCCGGGTCGATCAGAAAGGACTGGCGGCTTGCCAGTTTCATCACCCCGTAATTCTTCAATACGCCATACTGTTTGGCGGTTTCGCCATCCTTGTCGGACAGCAACGTAAACGGCAGGCTGTATTTTTCGGCGAATTCCTGATGCGATTCGACGTCGTCAAGACTGATCCCGACGATTTCTGCATCTATCTTGCGAAATGCGAAGATGTTGTCGCGGAATGCGCAAGCCTGCGTGGTACATCCCGGGGTGTCGTCCTTCGGGTAGAAATACAGCGCGACCCACTTGCCGCGATAGTCGGCCAAAGAGCGCCACTCTCCGTTCTGATCCTGCATTTTGAAGTCCGGGGCCGGTTGACCTACCTCCGGGGTAGCGAAAACCGCTGCGGTCATCAGCGACAGCACGGCCAGCAGGGAAAACTTACGGACTCTTGCCTTGCTCGATCTCATTTCAGTCTCCGCGGGTTAATCTCAAGATAGCTCAGGATTCGTATTACGGTGGCGATTGGATTCCGCGACCCGGCCGCCATGCTATCCGGGTCAGGTCAGGATAAGCGTCCCGAGGCCGAGAAATACCAGGAAGCCGATCACATCGGTAATCGTGGTCAATACTACGCCGCCGGCCAGCGCGGGATCGACGCGTAAGCGCTGTAGCAGCAGAGGCACGCCGACACCGGCGAGCGCCGCGACGAACAGGTTTACGGTCATCGCGATGCCGATCACGACCGCAATCTGCCAGTCGCGGAACCACAGGTAAGTCGCGACCGCCACGACCGACGCCCACATCAGTCCGTTCAGCAGTCCGACCAGCACCTCCTTCATCAGCAGCAAACGAGCGTTGGAGCGGCCGACCTGGCCCAGCGCCAGCCCGCGAATAATCAGCGTCAGGGTCTGGCTGCCGGCAATGCCACCCATGCTTGCAACCACCGGCAACAAGACCGCCAGCACGACGACTTTTTCCAGCGTGGCTTCGAACAGACCGACAACCCAGGCGGCGAGAAATGCCGTCGCAAGATTGACGCCGAGCCAGACCGCCCGGCGCCGGGCGCTTGCAGTAACCGGGGCAAACATGTCCTCATCTTCGTCCAGCCCGGCCATGCTCATCAGCGAGTGCTCGCCGATTTCGCGTATTACGTCGACGACATCGTCGATGGTGATGCGACCCAGCAATCTGCCCTCGGGATCGACAACCGCGGCGGATAGCAGGTCGCGATCCTCGAAACGCTTGGCGACCTCGCTTGCCGCGGTAGCGGCGGCGATCGGGCGCGAATCGGTATCCATCACCTCGGCCACGCTCTTATGAACGTCTTCAGCCAGTAGCCGGATCAGGTGCAGGCAGCCGAGAAATTCGTCCTTGCGATTGACCACGAACAATACATCGGTCTTGTCCGGCAGGCCGCCACGCTGGCGGATGTAACGCATTACGACCTCAAGCGTGACATCGGGCCGGACCGTCACGGTGTCAGTGTTCATCAGGCCACCGGCGCTGTCATCCGGATAGGCCAGCAAATGGATCACATCGCTCAGGCGGTCGCGGTCCTGCCGGTCCATCGACCGCAGCACCTGTTGCGTTACCGCTTCCGGAAGATCGCCGATGAAGTCCGCCAGATCGTCGACGGCCATGCCGTCGGTCGCGGCGACGATCTCGTTCTCGTCCATTCCGCGCAGCAGGCTTGCGCGCACCTCATCATTGAGTTCGAGGAGGACATCTCCTTCTTCGTCCGGGATGACCAGTTCCCATACCGCGGCGCGTTCGTCGGCTGGCAGGGACTCGAGGAGCGAGGCAATTTCGGCCGGGTGCAGCGCATTGATCATCCGCTGTACAGGACGCAGCCGGCCGCTGTGCAGGGCATCCCGAAGAGCCTGCAGGCGGGTCAGACGATACTCGGGATATTCGACGGCCATCCTGCTTGTCCGCTGAGCGCCCTTGCGCGCCCGCGCAGTTTAGCCGCCGCCCGGGTCGGGGTCTATCGCAGTACTTAGCGGTTGCTGCCCGGTCTAGCTGACCTGGCGCGAGGAGGCCAGCTCGTTGTGCCGGATGTGAACCGGCCCGAAACGTCCGCGAAACGTGCGGGCAAGCTGTTCGACGAGATAGACCGATCTGTGCTGGCCGCCGGTACAACCTATCGCGACGGTCAGGTAGGCTCTGTCGTAGTCCCTGCTGGCCGGTATCCAGGTATCGAGAAACCGTCCGATGTCCTGGAGCATCGCGCCGACGGCGGGTTGGCATGACAGGAACTGGCGGACCGGTTCATCGAGGCCGGTCAGCGGCCGCAGAGTCTTGTCCCAGTACGGATTTGGCAGGCAGCGTACGTCGAAGACGTAGTCGGCGTCGGTCGGCAGCCCGTGTTTGAACCCGAATGACTCGAACAACAGGGCGAGGTCGCCTTCCTCGCGGCCGGCGACGCGCCGGCGTACAGTGTTGCGCAATTCGGCGACGCTGCTATTCGACGTATCGATGGCGAGGTCGGCGGCGTCCTGGATCGGAGCCAACAGGCGGCGCTCGCTCGCAATCGCCTCTTTGAGGCTCAGTCCATCGCGGGTCAACGGGTGGCGGCGGCGGGTTTCGCTGAACCGCGACACAAGGATATCGTCGCTCGCATAGAGAAAAATGAGCTCGCAGTTGATTCCCTTGTCGCGCAGCTTGTCTATGATCGCGGGCAGCCGGCCCAGGTCATGACGCAGACTTCGCGCATCCACGCCGATGGCGGTCTGATCGAGATTGTCCTGACGGCGCGCCTCGAGTTCCGGGACGATTGCCTCCAGCAATGGCGCCGGCAGATTGTCCACGCAAAAAAACTGCATGTCCTCAAGGACGTCCAGCGCAACGCTTTTGCCCGAACCCGATAAACCGCTGACAATGATCAATCGCATCGATGCGCCCGCATCAGGTTGTCAATCGATCCGCAGCATCCGCCAGAAGCTGATATAGCGAGCTGCTGCTGGTTGCGTCGCGCAGGGCGCTACGCAACGTCGCGTCGGCCATCAACCGGGTTACATCCGACAAGGCCGCAGTCTGATTCTCGGTTGATTCCTCCGGAACGAGCAGACCGAAGATCAGGTCTACCGGCTCGCCGTCGGGCGCATCGAAATCAACGGGTTCGTGGAGTTTGACGAACGCTGCTGCCGGGCCGGACAAAGCCCGGGCTGCGGCCATGCGGGAGGGCGACGCCGCGACCGAGCGCGGTACAGCCGAGTTTTTCGCGTTGCACGAGATTGTCGAAAATGTCGTTGGCCACGCATTCTTCGCCTGCGTGACCAAGCAGTTCACTGAGGATCTCGAGTGCGCGTTTTTTGCTGCGCGCCTCGACGTTCCCCAGCACGCGGCCGGGTTCGAGAATTTCAGAGATATTCATGGGCAGTTGTCGCTAGCAGCCCGCTCACCTGCTGGTCAGGTTTGCGACAGCCGGTGAGCCTCGCGAGCGTGATGATCGGTCAGTTTTTCCTTGTATTTTTTAACCTGCCGGTCGAGCTTGTCGACCAGTGTGTCGATCGCAGCGTACATATTTTCCTCGACCGAGTCAGCAAAAATCCGTCCACCGCCGAGATTGAGCGTTGCCTCGGCGCGATGGCGTAACTTTTCTACCGAGAGTATGCAATGTGCGTCCACGACGTTGTCGAAGTGTCGCTGAATTCTGTCCATCTTGGTATTTACATAGGCGCGCAATGGCGGCGTGATCTCGATGTGATGACCGGTAAGGCTTAACTGCATGTTCTTCTCCTTCTGAGTGCTGCCTAACGTACTGCCAGGCGCTTCCTTTCGCTCGATGACGGAATCGCCATTCCTTCACGGTACTTGGCGACAGTGCGGCGGGCCACTTTGATGCCGTCTCCGGATAGCGCTTGCGCAATGCGGCTGTCGGACAGGGGTTTGGCAGGGTTTTCCTGTCCGATCATTCTCTTTATTCGCGCGCGAATTTCCGTGGAGGAATGCTCGCTGCCGTCGGCGCCGCCCAGATTCGTCGAAAAGAAATATTTGAACTCGAAAACGCCGCGCGGTGTATGCATGTATTTGCCGTTTGTCACGCGCGAAATGGTCGATTCGTGCATTTCGACTGCCTCTGCGACGTCGCGCAGAACCATCGGCTTCATCGCCTCCTCACCGCGCTCGAGAAACTCGTGCTGACGTTCGACGATCGTACGCGCAACCTTGAGCATAGTGTCGCTGCGAATCTCCAGGCTCCTGACCAACCAGCGCGCCTCCTGTAACTGGGCTTTCAGAGTCGTGTTGCCCGACCCTCTTCCGAGCAGCCCTGCGTAGGTGTCATTTACCCTAAGTCTAGGCGCTGCTTCGCCATTTATCTCGACAATCCAGCGATTGTCTATTTTCCGCACATAGACATCCGGCACGACATAATCCGGCGGCGTCGTATTGACGGACGCTCCCGGCCGCGGATGGCAGCCCCGGACCAGCAGCAGCGCCTGGTGCAGCTCTTCCTCGGTACAGCGCAGCCGGCGGCGCAGTTGCGAGTAATTCTGCTGGGCGACATCTTCGAGAAAATCGAGCGCCAGTGTCTCGGCCAGTTCCCGCCCCGGGGTTTCCGGATCGAGCTGACGCAGCTGAAGTGACAGGCTCTCGCCGACCGTACGTGCGCCGACGCCCGGTGGGTCGAACCGCTGGATCAGCATCAGCACCGTCTCAATTTCCTCGATGCCGGCGCGGATGTCAGGCTGCAGCGTTGCCTGGACCGATTCCAGTCCCTCGCTGAGATAACCATCGTCATTAATTACGTCGAGCAACGCCTGTCCGATGACGAAGACCCTCTCGCCAGGGCTCTCGAGCTGCAGCTGCCATAACAGGTGATCATGCAGCGTGATTCCGGAGCGATCGGCGAATTCGCGGTTTTCGCCACGGCCTCCGGATTCGCCCGACGACCAGTTCGAATCGGCGGCGGTGAGCTGAGTCTCTTCCCAGCCGGATTCGGCATCGATCTCGCTTTCGGCCCGGGCAGACTCTTCGGCCTCTTCGGCCGAGGTTACGGACTCGTCGCCTGCACGGTCTGATTCTTCCGCCTCGAGCATGACGTTGCTCTCGAGGACCTCACGGATATGGGTCTGCAGGTCCATAACCGGGAGCTGCAGCAGTTTTATTGCCTGCTGCAGTTGCGGCGTCATGGTCAGCTGCTGACCAAGTCGGAGTTGCAAGCTGGGTTTCAGCATCGTCTGGTCGTCGTGGCGGCCGCCGGCTGTCGCGCGGATTCGGGCACAGTCTCCATTCTAAAGTCGAAAATCCTCGCCTAGGTACACTTCTCTAACTGCCCGATTTTCAATGATTTCTTCGGGACGACCTGAGGCTATCACAACACCGTCGCTAAGAATGTAGGCGCGTTCGCAAATTCCAAGCGTCTCGCGCACGTTGTGGTCCGTAATCAGTACCCCGATGCCGCGTTCCGTAAGATGCGAGATGATGCGCTGGATATCGAGTACCGAGATCGGATCGACCCCGGCGAATGGCTCGTCGAGCAATACGAACTGCGGTTCCGCGGCGAGCGCGCGCGCGATTTCCACCCTGCGCCGTTCGCCGCCGGACAGCGCCACTCCGGTGCTGTTGCGGATGTGTCCGATGTGCAGTTCCTCGAGCAGCTCCTCGAGCTTGGCTTCGCGTTCGGCGCGGTCCAGGCTGGGACGAATCTCGAGGATGGCCATAATGTTCTGGGCGACCGTCAGGCTGCGGAATACCGATGCTTCCTGCGGCAAATAGCCCAGGCCGAGGCGAGCCCGGCGATGCATGGGCAGACCGGTAAGATCGTTGCCATTGACCTCGATTTTGCCTTTGTCGCAGGGAATCAGGCCGACGATCATGTAGAAGGCGGTGGTCTTGCCCGCTCCGTTGGGTCCGAGTAACCCGACAACCTCGCCGGCATCGAGCTGTAGCGACATGCCATTGACGACCTGTCGGGAACCGTAGCGCTTGGCAATGTCGGTGACGATCAGCTCGCTCATTGCGGATCGCCCGAGTCGTCCTTTTCCTTCTGTTCCAGGCTTGCAGGGTCGATGATGATGCGCACGCGCTCATTTTCTTTTTTGCCGCGGTCAGCCACGACACGCTCCGCGTTGATGTCATACGTGAGCACGCTACCGGAGATTTCCCGCCCGTCCTCGGCTAGCCAGGCCTCGCGCGACAGGCGGATGATCCCCGCGGCCGCATCGTACTCCACGACGCTGGCGTGGCCCTGCGCCTGGCGTTCTTCGCCGATATGCTCGAAGCGCGCCGGATCACCCTCGACGATCGCACCCTGCAGGTTGTAGTCGGAAAAGGTCAGTTGCGCCTGATTCGACGCGATCGTGGTTCCGGCCAGCCGGATCGTGACATCGCCCTCGAAGGTCCATACGCTGTTGGCGAAATCGAGAGTCGAAGCGAATGCCTCTCGTGCATTGATCCGGGTATCACCCTGGGAAATCGTCACATTGCGGAATACCAGGCGATCATTGCCACGGTCGATTTCGGACGAGTCGGCGTCCAGCGCGATCGGGAGGTCGCGCGACAGCAAACCTTCCGTAGCGTCCGTGGGCGCCGCGGTCAGTGCCAGCATCAATCCGGCGATGCCGGCTTTAAGGCGCAAAAAGACCATTGACATCGGATTGTAGTTCCACGCGGTCCTGCTTTAAATATGCACGCATCCCCCGGGCCGTTACCGCGTGCGGACCCATATTCATGGTTACGAGCGCTTCGGTTGTTGCGATGCGCTCTTCCAGCAGGACTCTCACATCACTGGTCACGATCACGAGCTCGTCACCTTCGTTGGGTTCCCGGCTGGCCGTTACCTCGCCGATCAGGTCGATGTACTCGCGCTCTTTCGGTATCTGACCGCGAGGCGCGTTGAGCGTCCACGGTGCATCCGGATCTGCCTCGAAACGGACCTGGATGTTGGTCAGCTCGATGCTGTCATCGATCGCAATATGGCGTATGAGGGCAGCATGTACGCGGTAGCTGGGAATGCCGTTGTCGCCGATACCCAGCAACGTGGCATCGCGCATGTAGTAACTCTCGTCGGATTCGATATCGGTCAGTTCATCGGGAGGCTGTGGTTGCGACTGGGTCAGATACCAGCTCCCGAGCACTGCGGCAACCAGTACCGTCGCGAACAGAGCAAATCGGAGACCGGTGCTCAACCGCCGCTCCGCGACTCGAGGAGAAACTCCGCGACCTCGCGTACCGCTCCTCTGCCACCGCGGCTTGGTGTCACCCAGTGACTTGCCGCGCGAACCTTCGGGTGGGCGTCTGCCACCGCAATCGCAAGCTTAACGGCCGCCATGGGCGGTAAGTCCGGTTCGTCATCGCCGACGAACGCAGTGTGCCCGGGCGCCACGCCGAGCTCTGCCAGAAATGCCTCCAGCACCGGGAGCTTGTCGTCGCGTCCCTGGAACACATGGCGGACCCCAAGCGCCGCCATCCGCGCGGCGACCGCCGCCGAATCGCGCCCGGAAATGATCGCGACCTCTATTCCGCTTGCCAGCAGCCGCTTTATGCCGTAGCCGTCACGCACGTGAAAGATCTTGTGGGTCTCGATCCCGTCCGCGTTCAGAAACAGGCGGCCGTCGGTAAATACGCCATCGACGTCGAAAACGACCAGCTCTATCGCGGCGGCACGCTCTCTGGCGTCGTTCATCTACATCACTCCGGCGCGCAACAGGTCATGAATATGGAGGACGCCGACGAGCCGGTCGTCCGCATCCGTGGCAAGCAGCGACGTGATCTTGTGCGTCTCCATAAGGTGCACCGCCTCCGCCGCGAGAATATCCGGCGAAACGGTCTTGCCATGCGGTGTCATCACGTCGCGCATCAGCGTGTTGCGGATATCCAGCCCGGTATCGAGCGCACGGCGCAAATCGCCGTCGGTAAAGACCCCCTGGATGAAGCCATCCTCGTCGAGCACCGTGGTCAGCCCGAGTCCCTTGCGGGTCATCTCCAGAAGTCCCTCGCCGAGCGGCGTGTCCGGGCTCACTACCGGGATCTGATCGCCGGTATGCATCAGGTCGCGCATGTGCAGCAACAGGCGCCGGCCGAGCGTTCCGCCGGGGTGCGAGCGCGCGAAGTCTTCCTCGGTGAAGCCGCGCGCCTGCAGCAGTGCGACCGCCAGCGCATCGCCCATTGCCAGCGTTGCGGTGGTGCTGGCGGTGGGGGCCAGGTTCAGTGGGCACGCCTCTTCGCTGACGCTGACGTCGAGATTGACGTCGGCCGCCGTCGCCAGCGTCGAGTCGCCCCGTCCCGTCATTGTAATGAGGGGCACGGCGAGCCGTTTTATCAGCGGCAGGATGGTGACGATCTCCCCGGTTTCACCGGAGTTGGATATCGCAAGCACCACGTCGCGCCCGGTAATCATGCCCAGGTCACCGTGACTCGCCTCGCCGGGATGGACAAAAAACGCCGGGCTGCCGGTCGATGCGAGGGTCGCCGCAATCTTGCTGGCGACATGGCCTGACTTGCCCATGCCGGTAACGACGATCCTGCCGCGACAGTCGAGACAGAGCTGGCACGCGTCCGCGAAGGTATCGTCGATCCGCGACTGCAGCGCGCTCACAGCGTCCGCCTCGATGGCGAGTACCTGGCGTGCGAGTGGCAGGATCGCTTCTTTATCGAAGGTCTTCATCGTCGTATTCCGCGCGCTCTGCGCGTGGTCCTCAGAGACTTCTGGAAAAAATGTAGTAATGATAGGTCGCGAACGCGATCACCAGCGCGTAGCCCTCGACGCGGTTGATTCGGCCACGACCGCTAAAGTCGTAGGCCATCGTAAAAAGCACCAGCGTGAAGCCAATCATAACCGGCAAGTGCAGCGTAAGAACCTCGGTGTCGAAAGGCGCCGGGTGGATGACGCCCGCGACGCCTACCACCGCCAGTGTGTTGAACATGTTCGAGCCGACGATATTGCCTATGGCCAGCCCGTGCTCGTTTTTCAGTGCGCTGACTATGGAGACGGCGAGTTCCGGCAGGCTGGTGCCGACGGCAACGATCGTCAGGCCGATGATCAGGTCGCTGACGCCGAGCGCACGCGCTATCGATTCGGCGCCCCACACCAGCAGATTGGCCCCCAACAGCAACACGATGAGGCCGAGCGCGAGCCAGCCGACCGCCATCGGCATACTTACGCCACTCGGGATTTCGGCCTCGTATTCGGCCTGGATCGGGTCGGTTGCGGTGGAACGGAAGCCGAGCTTTGTGATCCAGTACATCAGCAACACAAGCCCCGCCAGCAACACGAAGCCGTCAACCCGCGACAGATAGGCGTCGAGGAAAAGCATCACCGCGAGCAGCGTGATCGCAAGCAGGGCCGGCATTTCTCTGCGCAGCGTTTCGGACCTCAGGTCAATCGGTGTTACCGCGGCAGTGGCGCCAAGTACCAGCGCAATATTGGCGATATTCGAGCCGATCGCATTACCGATTGCGAGGCCGGGAGTACCCTGCAGCGAAGACATCACAGAGACGAGGATCTCGGGCGCCGAGGTCGAAAAGCCGACTATCGTCAAGCCGATCAATACCGGGGCCACGCCCAGATTCCGGGCAGTAGCTGCTGCTCCCAGTACAAATCGGTCGGCCCCCCACACCAGCAGGATAAAGCCAGCGAGGGTCGCCCCAGCGAAAATTGGCATTTTTTCCTCGACGACGCCGCAGCAAAATGCGCGGCAGGCGTCGTTTGCGCGGGCCGTGGCCAGCGCGTTTTAGTAAGCCGAAAACGGCCCGCAATAATACACGCTTCGACGGGGTGAGTTGATAGCCGGCCCCAATCGGCTATTCCGGCGCGGCAACCGATACCGTACAATTTTGCTTTCCGGGTTCTACACCCGGCCTGATCATATCGTGATCGCGGCCGCGCCGGCCGCCGCGCGACAACCGTGGAACTCCTGAAGATGCATAGCGAAGAGATCGCCAGGCTCATCGAGTCCGGACTGCCGGAAAGCCATGCGCTGGTGCGTAGCGAGGACAATACTCATTTCGAAGCGGTCGTTGTGTCGAGCGGTTTCGAGGGAAAACGCAGCCTGGCTCGGCATCAGATGGTCTATGCCACGCTGGGCGAACTCATGGGCGGCGAGATTCACGCGCTGTCGATCAAGGCCTTTACCCCGAAGGAGTGGGAGCAGGCCGGCGGTAACTAGGGACGCGGGGCCGAGCCTTTGAACAAGCTACATATTGAAGGGGGCGCCCGACTTGAGGGCGACGTGCGCATTTCCGGGGCGAAAAACGCGACGTTGCCGATTCTGGCCGCCACGCTGCTTGCGGAAGAGCCGGTAGTGGTTGCCAACGTCCCGCATTTGCGCGACGTGACTACGACGATAGAACTGCTGGCGCGCATGGGCGTCACGGTGACCGTCGACGAGCGTCTCCACATTGAGGTCGATTCGACGACGCTGAAAGAGCCGTTCGCGCCGTATGAGCTGGTGCGAACGATGCGCGCGTCGATCCTGGTGCTCGGCCCGATGCTGGCGCGGTTTGGCAGAGCCGATGTGTCACTGCCGGGCGGTTGCGCGATAGGCGCGCGCCCGGTTGATCTGCATGTCGCCGGCCTGACAGCGCTCGGCGCCAACATCACGATCGAGGACGGCTATATCAAAGCCCGGGCCGATCGTCTGCGCGGTGCCCGGCTGGTGCTCGACACGGTAACGGTGACCGGTACCGAAAATCTGATGATGGCCGCCGTGCTGGCCGAGGGCAGGACGACGATAGAAAATGCGGCGCGCGAGCCCGAGGTCGTCGATCTGGCTGCCTGCCTCAACCAGATGGGCGCGCGTATCAGCGGGGCCGGTACCGATACCATCATCATTGACGGGGTCGACGCAGTTGGCGGTACCCGCTACACGGTGCTGCCGGACCGAATCGAGGCGGGAACATATCTGGTCGCGGCTGCCGTTACCGGCGGTTGCGTCAGGGTAACCAACGTGCGTCCCGATCATCTCGACGCCATATGCGCCAAGCTTCAGGATGCCGGCGCCCATATCGAGACAGGCGAGGACTGGGTGCGCCTGGACATGGGCGGGGCACGGCCACGGTCGGTCGATCTGCGCACTGCGCCATACCCGGCTTTCCCGACCGACATGCAGGCCCAGTTCACGACGCTGAACGCGGTGGCTGAGGGAGTGGGGACGATTTCGGAGACCATATTCGAGAATCGCTTCATGCACGTCCTCGAACTGCAGAGAATGGGCGCGCACATCCGTCTCGAAGGAAACACCGCGGTAATCCAGGGGGTTGAGCGTCTCAATGGCGCACCGGTGATGGCGACAGACCTGCGCGCGTCGGCCAGCCTGGTGCTGGCCGGCCTGGTAGCCGAGGGGACGACGGTCGTGGACCGGATCTACCACATCGATCGCGGTTACGAGTGTATCGAAGAGAAACTGAGCGGGCTTGGCGCCAATATCCGCCGGGTCCCCGATTGACCCGGCCCCATTGCGATCGGCGCGGCCGGTGACGCCGGGTTAGTCGGGTCTGGCGACCACCGTGACCGTATGCTCGAAGCGCTGATCGCCGCGCATGCCTGCAATCTTCACCTGGCTGCCAGGCTTGAGACGCGCTATCAGATTCAGCGCGTTAGCGCGCAGCAGCACGCGCTGACCGTCGATATCGGTCAGGATGTCGCCTGGCCGCAAGCCCGCATTGTAGGCAGGGCTGTCCGGGTAGACTTGGGTCAGTTCCAGGCCGCCGCCTGACAATCCGAGCACCGCGGCCCGCCCCGGGCTCAGCTCGATCGCCTGTACCCCCAGCCAGCCGCGCAGCACGCGGCCCTGCTCGATGAGTTCGGCCATGACCCCGCGCGCGAGATTGACCGGGATTGCAAACCCGATGCCTTCGGGCAGGCTGAGGCCATACGGCTGCAGGCTGGGTTCAAGGCTGGCGGCGTTAATTCCGATCAGTTCTCCGCGTGCATTGACCAGCGCGCCGCCGGAATTGCCGACATTGATAGCCGCATCGGTCTGGATATAGTCCTCGATCAGGCTCAGGCCGAGTCCGCGACCGGTGGCGCTGACGATACCCTGGGTCACCGTCTGGCCCAGTCCGAACGGGTTTCCGATCGCGAGCACGACATCGCCGATACGCAGCGTGTCCGACCGGCCAATCGGGATCGTCGGAAGGTCGTTAAGGTTGATACGCAGCGCCGCGAGGTCGGTCAGCGAGTCGATGCCGACGAGCCGCGGCTCCGCGACCCGGCCGTCGGCGAGCTGGATGCGGATCTGGGACGCATCCTGGATAACGTGCAGATTGGTGAGGATATAGCCGCCCGGATCCATCAGCACGCCCGATCCGAGGCTGGTAATCAGCTGTCTCTCGTTGCCGTCTTCCGCGCGCGCCGAGCGCAGGCTGAAAATACTGACGACCGCGGCGGCGCTCACCTGCACCGCATCGGCATAGCTTGCCGGGCGCATTGTGCCGGCGGGCGACCATTGCCCGCGGCAGCCACTGCGGCCGAAGCGCTACCACGAGAAAGGCGAGCGCCAGACCCACTATCGCGTAGCGGAGCAGAAATTTCAGGGTATCGCCAAGATGTGTCATGCGACGGATCCTCTGGCGCGGCATTGTAGCAACGCCGCCGGCCTAGGCACCGAACTCTGGCAGTGTGTATAATTTCGGGTCTTTGTGACAAGGCTCTTTCGAGTCGTATCAAAGATACCTACTCCTAATAAAATTAAGCCGCTGCCAGGGCCACCCGCTTTGACGCAGCACGCTCATCGGAGACTGCCAGATGACCGCTGAGGTTGACACCAGTAGACGTCATTTCCTGACCGTGACCACGGCCGTGACCGGTGCGGTCGGCGTAGGATTTGCCGCGACCCCTTTTCTTGCGTCGTGGAAACCGAGCGCGCGGGCGCAGGCGCTCGGCGCCCCGGTTGAAATCGACATAAGCAAACTCGATGCGGGCGCGATGGCCCGGGTCAAATGGCGTGGCAAGGCGGTGTGGGTGCTGCATCGGACGCCGGAGATGCTGGCGACGCTACCGGCAGTCGAGGGCGAGTTGCGTGATCCGGAATCGATCGAGCCGCAACAGCCGGACTATGCCGCCAACGAATATCGGTCCGTTCGCCCGGAGATTCTGGTGGTTGTGGGTAACTGCACCCATCTCGGTTGCGCGCCGATCGAGCGATTCGATGTTGCTCCCGAGGACCTCGGCCCGGACTGGCGCGGCGGGTTCTATTGTCCGTGTCATGGCTCGAAGTTCGACCTTGCAGGGCGGGTGTTTCGAGGTGTGCCGGCACCATTGAATCTGGCGGTGCCGCCGTACCGGTTTCTCAACGAGAACTCGATTCTCATTGGCGATGACACGGGAGTGGCCTGATGAGCAGTACCCCTCGTGATGCGCTGCCGGGCGGTGGCAAAATGAGTGCCCTCAGTGACTGGGTGAATGCACGCTTCCCGCTGAAAAAGATGTGGGACGAGCATGCCGCGGAGTATTACGCGCCCAAGAATTTCAACGTCTGGTATGTGTTCGGCGTGTTGTCGATGGTCGTGCTGGTGATCCAGTTGCTGACCGGGCTGTTCCTGACGATGAATTACAAACCCTCGGCGGCGGAGGCGTTTGCGTCGGTCGAGTACATCATGCGCGACGTCGAATGGGGCTGGTTGATCCGGTACATGCATTCGACAGGCGCCTCGGCCTTTTTCATCGTTGTCTATCTGCACATGTTCAGGGCCATGCTGTATGGCTCGTATCGCAAACCGCGCGAACTGGTGTGGATCATCGGCATGCTGATCTACCTCGCGCTAATGGCCGAGGCATTTTTCGGCTACCTGCTGCCTTGGGGACAGATGTCGTACTGGGGCGCCCAGGTGATCGTGTCGCTGTTCGGCGCGATTCCGGGGATCGGTGAAAGCCTGGTCGAATGGATCCGCGGAGATTTCTACATCTCCGACATTACGCTCAACCGGTTCTTCGCATTGCATGTGATTGCGTTGCCGCTGGTGTTGCTCGGACTCGTTGTCGCCCATATTCTTGCGTTGCACGAGGTGGGTTCCAACAATCCCGACGGGGTTGAGATCAAAAACACCAAAGGACCCGACGGCAAGCCGCTGGATGGCATTCCTTTTCATCCGTATTACACGGTGAAAGACCTCGTCGCCATTGTGATTTTCCTGATGGCGTTTGCGGCAGTGATGTTCTTCGCGCCGGAGATGGGCGGATATTTTCTCGAACACGCGAACTTCGAGCCGGCCAACGCGCTGAAGACTCCCGAGCATATTGCGCCGGTCTGGTACTTCACCCCGTTCTACGCAATCCTGCGAGCTGTGCCGGACAAGCTGATGGGCGTGATACTGATGGGTCTTGCGATCGCGCTGTTCTTTTTGCTGCCGTGGCTCGATCGCTCGCCGGTCAAGTCGATTCGCTATCGGGGCTGGATTTACAAATTTGCGCTGGCGTTTTTCGCGGTCTGTTTTGTCGGACTCGGCTACATTGGCGTCAAGCCTGCGGTCGGTATTTATCCATTGCTTGGGCGAATTTTTACGGTCGGATATTTTGCGTTCTTCCTGCTGATGCCGTTTTACACCAGGATCGACAAGACCAAACCGGTGCCGGATCGGGTGACCTATCATGACTAGACCGCTAATAGCCCTTCTATTCCTGGCCGGCCTGCCCGGTTTCGCGGCCGCGGCCGGCGGCGGCGCCGCGCTCGAGAGCGCCAACATCAATCTGTCCAACCAGGCATCGCTGCAGCGCGGTGCGCGTAATTTCGTTAATTACTGCATGGGTTGCCATTCAGCGCAGTATGTCCGTTACAACCGGCTGGCCGAGGACATCGGTCTCAGCGAAGACCAGATGGTTACGAACCTGATGTGGGCCGCCGAGAAGCCGCATGAGACCATGGAAATCGCGATGGCGGAAAATGATGCCGAGCGCTGGTTCGGGGTTACTCCGCCGGATTTGTCGCTGGTCGCCCGGGCTCGTGGCAAGGACTACCTGTATACCTTTTTGAAGGGCTTTTATGTTGACGAGAGCCGCCCCGCGGGAGTGAACAACGTCGCGTTGCCGGGTGCTTCGATGCCGCATGTCCTGTGGCAGTTGCAGGGACTGAGGCGTCCGCTGAAGGAGATCGACGCGGGCGGGCACGAGGTAATTTCCGGGTACGAAACGGTGCTTGAGGGTCAGTTGACCGAAGAAGAGTATGATTCCTTTGTCCTCGATCTGGTCAATTTTCTCGTCTATATCGCCGAGCCGGTCAAGCTCGAAAGAGAGCGGCTGGGTGTATGGGTTTTGTTTTTCCTGCTGGTGCTGCTGCTGATGTCTTATATGCTCAAGCAGGAGTACTGGAAAGATGTCCACTAACGAGAACCTCGCGCCAGGATCCGGCCGTTGCACACAGACCGGACCTGGGATTGATACATGATGTCGATAGCAGCAAACAGGCGTTCGGATATGACCTTATTCTCCAATCCACTGTGCGCGCACAGCCACAGGGTGCGAATCGTGTTAGCCGAGAAGGGCATCAATATCGACATCGTCGATGTCGATGACGCCGATCTTCCCGAGGATTTGCTCGATTTGAATCCGTACAACAGCGTACCGACGCTGGTTGACCGCGATCTTGTTTTGTACGACTCGCGGGTAATCGTCGAGTACCTCGACGAGCGCTTCCCGCACCCGCCGTTGATGCCCGTCGACCCGGTATCGCGGGCGCAATTCCGGCTGGCGCTTTATCGCATCGAGCGCGACTGGTACTCGACTGCTGCCGAAATCGAGGCGGCGGGCGATAAGAAACCAGCGCTGAAAGCGCGCAAAATTCTCAAGGAAAGCGTCATTTCCAGTGCCGAGGTGTTCTCCGCGAAACCCTATTTCCTGAGTGACGAGTTTTCGTTGGTCGACGCGACCATCGCGCCGATTCTGTGGCGCCTGCCACGCTACGGCATCGAGCTTCCAGCCAGTGCCGCCGGCGTTCGCGGCTACATGGAGCGTATTTTTGCGCGCCGTTCGTTCCAGGCCAGCCTGACCGAACTGGAGCGGGAACTGCGCCAGTAGACGGGTGCCGGGACGGGCAGCGTGTCAGGTTCGGAAACCACCTCCCGCAGGCCGTATCTCGTGCGGGCGATGCATGAGTGGATCAGCGACAATCTGCAAACGCCTCATCTGATCGTGGACGCGAACCATGCCGGCGTCGATGTCCCGCGGCAATACGTCAAGGACGGCAGGATTGTGCTGAATATCAGTCATTCAGCCACCCAGGACCTGCATCTGGGTAACGAGACGGTTGGCTTCAGAGCCCGCTTCGGCGGGGCACCTATGATCGTTACCGTCCCGATCGACGCCGTTCTCGGCATTTACTCCAGGGAATCGGGTGACGGTATGTTGTTTGGTGCTGACGAAAACAACGAGCCGGACCCGGATAACCCGTCGCCGCCAGAAGATGGCGATCGACCGTCCGGCGCCAAACGAGCGCATCTCAAAGTCGTCAAGTAGCCGCGGAACCGGCCGCAAACGCGACATCGATCGCCGCGCACAGGGCGTGCACTATCAGCAGGTGAACTTCCTGAATCCGCGCCGTATTGTGCCCCGGGACCCGGATTTCGCAGTCGCCCGCGCCACAGGCCCGCCCAATCGCACCCCCGTCGCGGCCGGTTAACGCGACGACTTCGATGTTGCGGCTTTGCGCTGTCATGACCGCGGCGCGCAGGTTGGCCGACTCCCCCGAGGTGGTTATCACGACAAGGATATCGCCTTTCTGGCCAAGCGCCTCGGTCTGGCGGGCGAAGACCTGTTCAAAACCACTGTCATTGCCAATCGAGGTCAACGCGGAGGTATCCGTGGTCAACGCGATGGCTGCGAGCCCGGGCCGTTGGGTTTCGAAGCGATTCACCAGTTCGGCGGCCATGTGTTGTGCGTCGGCCGCGGAGCCGCCATTGCCGCAGATCAGAAGCTTGTTGCCGCGCTCGAGGCAGGCGGTGAGTCGCGCGGCCGCCGCCGCGATTGCCGGCGCCAGCGCGATCGAGCTGCGTTTGAGTTCGATGCTCTGCTCGAACAGAGCAACGATGCGTTCGACGGCGTCCATGGCTATCCCTTCATTCGGCTGGAAACGCGTTGCGAATCCACGCGAGTTCACCCGATCCTGGGTCACCCGAGATTGCGACGACGTCGAAGCGAATCGGCTGGTGTGCAAGAGCCGGCCGGGTAGCCAGCAGGTGCCGCGTGGCGCGGACCAGCCGTCGTTGTTTGGCGGGATTGACGGTGTCACGGGGATCCACGAAATTACGCGATGCACGCGAACGCACTTCGACAATGACGAGGGTCTCGCCATCACGCATGATCAGGTCGAGTTCACCCTGGCGGCAGCGCCAGTTGCGCGCAAGCGGGTGCAGTCCGGCGCGGCACAAATAGGTCTCCGCGGCGATCTCGGCCTGCTGTCCACGCCGCTGCCGGTCTCTGCTCAATCCGTGCGCGCCGCCAGCGGGGGCAGTGCGAGCATTTCAGCGTCCGGCAGAAGCTCAGGCTCACCGCCGGACATTCTCGCCCACTCCAGGCGGCGTCGAACGACACCGTAGGCATCGACGCTGAGCATCCCGGTACGTCCGGCGATGGCGCCGTCCGCCGGGGCGCCGCCATACAGCGCGGCGACCAGGCTGTAGGCATCGAGGCCGAGCGCGAACAGGCGCGATTGCAACGGGCTGCGGTTCGGCCAGATCGCCTCGAGCTGTTCCTTGAGTTGGGTGCTCGAAGGATCAGGCGCGATCAGCCACGGCATGTCCGGGAACATCACGCCGTCGAGGTCGCGATTATCGCGGGCGCCGGGCTCATAGATATCGGAGGTCGCGTAGACGGGCAGATCCGCGGCGAAATGGAATTTCAGTTCCGGACGCAGAATCCGTCCCTGCTGCGGCCGCGCCGCAACGAATATGAATTGAGCATCCTGGCGCCGGCGCGGTTCGAACTCGAGCTGGCTGCCGAAGGCCCGGGTCAGTCGTTGCCGTCTTGCTTCGCTGGAGTCGAGGTGCAGCAGCGCGGTAATCGTGGCGCCGTGGTCTTGCGCCTGATCGTCATAACGCCGGTATTCCAGCAACTGCCCACCCTGGCCACGCAGGCGATTGGCAAATGCCTCCAGCAAGCGGTCGCCCCAGTTGTTTGCCGGAACGAGCGCCACGCCGCGGTAGTAGCCGTCGGCGAGAATCCGGTCGGCGGCCGCTTCGGCCTCGTCTTCGGGCGCCAGCGCAAACTGGAAGAAACCGGCAGGCGGTGTCGATTCGGGACCCAGTCGATTCAGCGCCAGCACCGTCACTGCGCCTTCGCTTGCCGCCGCGACTTCCTCGACCGTATTTTTGAGCAGCGGTCCGACCACGACTTCCGCGCCTTCGCCTACTGCGCGATCAAAAGCGGGCGTTGCACCCATTGCGGCAATGTCGTAGACGCGGACGGAGGGGCTTGGGCCGCGGCCCTTGCGCTCGTAGAACGCGGCGAGGAAGCCGTCGCGAACCGCCTCGCCGAGCGCCGCCTGACGGCCGCTGGTAGGGACGAGCAATGCCACGCGGGGCGGAAACACGCCGCTGGAGCGATGCTGCGCCAGTAGCCCGGGGACAATTTCCGCATTGGCGGGATGATTCGGAAATTCCTCCTGCCACTCACGAAGCTGGGTAATGATCAAAAACGAACTGCTGGCAGCGCGATCGGTGCGCTGCGCCAGATCCAGCCAGCCGTTGGTCACCGGATTGTCGGTGCTGGCGGGCCCGGTACCGAATTTCTCCAGGCCGGTCCAGATGCGGCGGTGGTTATCGGCGATTTGTTGCGGGCTGTTCAGCCAGGTTTCGCGTTCGACCAGCGCGTTTACTGCGGCGACGCTGTTCCCGGTGCGGAAGCTGGCCTCGGCGCGAACGAGATAATAGTCGGGAGTCAGTGCTGCCGGGCCGGAGCCCGGAGCCTCGTCAAGCAGGCGCAGCGCCTTTTTCGCGTCGCCCTCGTCCAGCGCCAGACTGGCGGAGACGAGTCCCCACAAAAACAGGTCGTCAGCGTGCAGCGGACCCGCGACCTCATCGACCCGCTGGCGTGCCCGGGTTGGCTGTCCGGCTTTGATCCAGGATCGGGCGGCGAGCAAACGGTAGTGGTCGGCACGGGCGCCGCTTGCTGTAGCGGCAAGTTCTTCGTAAGCCTGCGCCGCGCTGGCGTGCTGCCCGTTGCGTTCCAGTTGCTCGGCACGGTCCAGGGTATCGTCCTGCATCATGCTGCTGCCGGTTTCGCATGCGGCAAGGATAAACCCGAGTGCGGCGACCAATAGGAGTTGTGCGGTCGATCGCAGTCGGTGGCGATGGTTCATCAGTCTCGCTCCTCCGTGATGGCATGGAAGCAGGCCGGTATCCTGATCACAACTCCTGTCGCGCTGCGCTGCAATGGTCATTTGTCCCGCAGTTTGCTGCAATAGTGAATCGCATCCGGTCATAAATTTGAGCGAGCATTATAGTGTCTGACACATCTGCCATGTTGTATGTCGTTGCAACGCCCATCGGTAACCTCGACGATCTGAGTCCGCGTGCCGCGGCAGCGCTGTCCGGAGCCGATCTGGTGCTTGCCGAGGATACCCGGCACAGCGGGCGTCTGCTGCGACGGCTCGGGGCGCGAGGCGCTGTTTTGTCGCTGCACGAGCACAACGAAGCAGAACGGGTGGGCGAAGTGCTGCAGCGGCTGCAGCAGGGCCAGTCGATAGCGCTCATTTCCGATGCCGGTACGCCGCTGGTCAGCGACCCGGGGTTTCGCCTGGTTCGCGCGGTAGCCGATGCAGGCTTTAGGCTGGTGCCGGTTCCCGGCGCGTGTGCCGCAATCGCTGCGCTGTCGGTTGCAGGCCTGCCGTCCGACAGGTTTGTCTTCGAGGGGTTTGTCGCAAGCCGGACCGCGGCGCGGCGCGAGCGCCTGCAGCAGCTTGCGGCAGACGAGCGCACCCTGATTTTCTACGAAGCGCCACATCGCATAGCCGCATTTCTGCAGGACTTGTCCGCCGTATTCGGTGGTGATCGCCGCGGGTTCGTTGGCCGTGAACTGACCAAGCTGCACGAGACCGTCTATCGCGGCACGCTCGATCAGTTGAGCGCGCTGGCGCAAAGCGAGCCGAATTTTTGCCGTGGCGAAATTGTTGTGGTCGTTGCCGGGGCGGCCGCGGTGCCAGCTGCCGACCAGGCGGAACTCGACGCGTTGCTTGCAGTATTGCTCGAGGAAATGCCGGCGCGGCAGGCGGCACGGGTCGCTGCGCGGTTGCTCGGGGTTGGCCGCAACGAGGCTTATCGCCGCACGCTGGAACTGAGCACCGGCAAAGCTTGAGTCTCGGCGCGCATGGCCCTATCGTAGGGGGCGGAGACGGCCAGACAGTCGCTGCGGCATTGCCGTGGAGGAAAGTCCGGGCTCCATAGGGCAGGGTGCCAGGTAACGCCTGGGGGGCGCGAGCCTACGGAAAGTGCCACAGAAAACATACCGCCTAAGCGCTTCGGCGCCGGCAAGGGTGAAAAGGTGCGGTAAGAGCGCACCGCGCGGGTGGTAACACGCCGCGGCACGGTAAACCCCACCCGGAGCAAGACCAAATAGGGGAACTCGCGGCCTTGGGCCGCTGCGTGCTGCCCGCACGTGTTCCCGGGTAGGTCGCTTGAGACGCGCGGTGACGCGTGGTCCAGATGAATGGCTGTTCAAGACAGAACCCGGCTTACCGGCCGTCTCCTCCCTTTCCTAATGTGCTCTGGCAAGAAGATCACTTAAGTGGCTGATTTGGGGTCCTTGACATGACATAATGTCGCCAAATCGAGACACAGAAAACGTTTCTAAGTCACTCTCAGATAAGAATTTTTTTCACATAATCAGTTGACGTGGGTACGGAGGGTACCTATAGTGTCGTGAAGTGGTAAAAAGTGGGATTTAATGGGAGACCATACTCTCCCTTGGACCAACCCATGTTTCGCGGCGCTAACAAAATTACTCTCGACGCAAAGGGTCGTATTGCGATACCGACCCGTTATCGCGAGCGCTTGTCCGAGCGTTGCGAAAGCCAGCTGATCATCACCGTCGATCGCGACTACTGTCTCCTGCTGTACCCGCTTCCCGACTGGGAGGACCTCGAGCGGCGGCTGATGCGGCTTCCGTCGCTCAATCGCCAGGTGCGCAGGCTGCAGCGGCTTATGGTCGGTTACGCGACCGAGGTCGAGCTGGACGGACACGGCCGGGTTCTTCTGCCACGCGAGCTGCGCGATTACGCCGGCCTGGAAAAACAGGCGATTCTGATTGGTCAGGGGAACAAATTCGAGCTCTGGGACGATTTGCGCTGGAATGAGAAGCGCGATCAATGGCTGGCTGCAGAGGAGTCCGATGAGGTCGATCTGCCCGCAGAACTGGACTCTCTGTCCCTGTGAGGATGCAAGAACTTGGGCCGACATTTGCCGGTACTTTCCGCCGAGGTGCTGGATGCCCTGGCGATTCGCGAGCAGGGCGTCTATCTCGACGCCACGTTCGGTCGTGGCGGACACTCGCGCGAAATTCTGAACCGGCTCGCTCCGTCCGGGCGTTTGTTTGCCATGGACCGCGATCCGGATGCCATCGCGGCTGCCCGGGAGCTGGAGAATGCTGATCCCCGGTTCCAGGTGTTCTACGGGCCCTTTAGCGACATTGCGCGATTCATGGGCGAAGCCGGCGTTACCGGTCGCATTGATGGGATCCTGTTCGATCTCGGTGTGTCCTCGCCTCAATTCGACGATCCGTCGCGTGGCTTCAGCTTCAGTCACGATGGCCCGCTGGACATGAGGATGGACAACGGTGTCGGGATAACTGCCGCAGAGTGGCTCGCGCACGCCGACGAAAAAGAGATTACCGCGGTTTTGCGCCGTTACGGCGAGGAGCCGCGGGCGCGCCGAATTGCCGCGGCCATCGCCGCCCGCCGTGCCAGTGCCGAATTGACCCGCACCGGGCAGCTGGCAGATATCGTGTGCTCGGTGGCGTCGCGCCGTCCGGGGGCACATCACCCGGCCACGCGGACCTTCCAGGCGTTGCGGATCTTTATCAACCGCGAGCTCGAGGAATTACGTGATGCGCTGGCGGCAACGCTCGATCTGCTCAATACCGGTGGGCGCCTCGTCGTCATAAGTTTCCATTCACTGGAAGATCGCATCGTAAAGCGATTTATGCGCGATCACGCCCGGCCGGACCCGGTCTATGCAGGTCTGCCGGACATGCCGCCGTCGGCCCGGCCGAGTCTCGCGCTGGTGGCAAAACCGTGTAAGGCGCAAAGCGCCGAAATCGAAGCCAATCCGCGTTCTCGCAGCGCCATTTTGCGTGTCGCGGAGCGTCTCTGATGGAGTTCGGGCAGAGCGGCCGGCGGCTGCTTATCACCATTCTCTGGCTCGCGGTGCTGGCCTCGGCGCTCGCCGTGGTCTACGCGCGTCACGAGAACAGGCAGATGTTTGTCGAGTTGCAGGAGTTGCTGACCGAGCGCGACGAGCTGGAGAACGAGTGGAGCAAGTTGCAGATTGAGCAAAGTTTCTGGTCCGGTCACGCGCGGGTCGAGAGCGAGGCGCGCACGCGCCTCGGCATGTACACGCCCGTTCCCGAGCAGGTGGTGATCGTCGAGCCATGAAGCGGACACGCAAAAAAGCAAAAACGCGGACCCGCCGCGATCCCTACCGGCTCAGAGTCGGGACTGTGCTGATCGTGTTTGCGCTGGTTTTTTCCGTGCTGATTGCGCGCGCGGTCGATCTGCAGATTCTGCGCCGCGACTTCCATGACGGAGAGGCTAAGGCGCGCCAGCTGCGCGTCGTGGAAATCGCGGCGCGGCGCGGCCCGATTACCGATCGCAACGATGAACCGCTGGCGGTGAGTTCGCCCGTCGATACGATTTTTGCGGTGCCTGCGAAGCTGGCGCAGGCGCGGGAACGGATTCCGGAACTCGCGCAAGCGCTGGGCCGCAGCGATGAATCGATCATGCGCGATCTGAGCCGCTACAAGAATCGCGAGTTCATGTATCTGAAGCGCCACCTGGCTCCGGAAACAGCCGCCGGGGTGATGCGTCTTAAAGTCCCCGGCGTCAATTCGCAGCGCGAATACCGGCGTTTCTACCCGGCGGCCGAGGTGACCGGGCATGTCGTGGGTTTCACGAATATCGATGGTGAGGGCATCGAGGGTCTGGAGTGGGCGTACGACGACTGGCTGCAGGAGCAGACCGGGCGCAAACGCGTCATCAAGGACCGCCGCGGCAATATCGTCGAGGATGTCGAGCAAATCGAGCCAGCGATTCCCGGGCGCCCTCTGGCGATCAGCATCGACCTGCGGATCCAGTACATGGCCTACCGCGAGCTCAAGGCGGCGGTGGCCCGGCACAAAGCCAGGTCGGCGTCGGCGGTGGTCATCGACGTTGCCAGCGGTGAGGTGCTGGCAATGGTCAACCAGCCGGCATTCAACCCCAACAGCGTGGGCCGTTATGCGGCGGCAACGCGGCGCAACCGCGCGGTGGTCGACGTCTTCGAGCCGGGCTCGAGCATCAAGCCGTTCATCGTCGCGGCGGCGCTGGAGAGTGGTGGCTACGGCCCGGCGAGCATGATCGATACCAGCCCCGGGTACTATCAGGTCGGTCGCAAGACGATTCGCGACAAGCGTAATCTCGGTCGCATCGACCTGACGACGATCCTGACCAAGTCCAGCAATGTCGGGGCGAGCAAGCTCGCCTTGTCGCTGCAGCGTGATGAGATCTGGGCCGTGTTGAACCGCTTCGGCTTTGGCAGCCCGACTGCGAGTGGTTTCCCGGGCGAGTCGGGTGGGCTCGTTAACGATTTCCAGACCTGGCGCGACATCAGTGTCGCGACGTTGTCCTACGGCTACGGATTGTCGGTTACGACACTGCAGCTCGCGCAGGCCTATGCGACGATCGGCGCGCTCGGCGTCCGTCGTCCGGTGAGTCTGTTGCGACTCGATGAAAGGCCGGCCGGTGAGCGTGCACTCTCCGCAAACAGCGCGCGCATGCTGATCGACATGATGGAAACCGTGGTTACCGACGAAGGAACCGGCGGACTTGCCGCTGTGCCCGGCTACCGGGTCGCCGGTAAAACCGGTACCGCATGGAAATCGACCGCCGGTGGCTACTCCGAGGATCGCTACCTCGCTGTCTTTGCCGGCGTTGCGCCGGCCGGGGCGCCACGGCTTGCGGTCGTCGTCGTCATGGACGAGCCATCCGCCGGTGAGTTCTACGGCGGAATCGTTGCGGCACCGGTTTTCTCGCGCGTCGCCGCCGGCGCATTGCGCATGCTGGCAGTGCCGCCCGATGACGTCGCAACCCTCAATGACACGCACATTCTGCAGGCGATGGAGGCGCACCGATGAGTACGCGCGCCTCGGCATCGACACTCGGTGAAATGTTCGGTGAGCATGTACCCGCGGCCGCGAGCACGCAGCGTGTCTCCGGCATCGGGCTGGATAGCCGGACGCTGCAGCGCGGCGCGTTGTTTGTTGCCTGTGCGGGAGGGCGCAAGCACGGTCTGGACTTCCTCGACGATGCACTGGAGCATGGCGCCGCGGCGGTTGCCTGGGAGCCGGTGCCTGGCCGCGCGCCGCCGCAGGATGTTCCGGTTACCTGTTTCGCAATTCCTGGCTTGCGCCGGCGTCTCGGTGGACTCGCCGACCGCTTTTATGCGCAACCCTCTGCCGATCTGTCAGTGGTCGGAATTACCGGCACCAATGGCAAGACGACCTGCGCCTGGCTGTTCGCCAATGCACTGCAGTATCTCGGTCAGCGCTGCGGGCTGATCGGTACGCTGGGATCGGGCTTCAGCAACGATCTGCAGCAGCACGACCTGACCACACCGGACGTAATTGCGGTGCACCGCCGCCTCGCCGAAATGCGCAGTGCCGGCGCAAGCATCGTCGTAATGGAAGTGTCCTCGCATGCGCTTGACCAGGGCCGCGTCGATGGAGTTCGTTTTGCTGCCGCAGCCTTCACCAATCTTAGCCGCGATCATCTCGACTACCACGGCGACCTCGACTCCTATGGCGCGGCCAAGGCGGCGCTTTTTCTGAGTGCGCACCCGGGTGCTGCGATTATCAATATTGACGATGAGCATGGCGCCGCATTGTTCGGTCGGCTGCCGGATTCGCTGCAGCGCATATCGGTATCCGTGCGCGGGCGCCGGGCTTCGCACGACGAGGACTTCATCCTTGCAACCGCGGTTGCGCCGCACAGCGGTGGCCTGCGGATCGGGTTTGATTCGAGTTGGGGTGCGGCGACCCTCGAGAGTCGATTGCTGGGGGCGTTCAATGCCGAGAACCTGCTGATCGTTACAGCGCTGATGTTACAGCGTGGTATCGCGTTGCCCGATGCAGTGGCTGCGCTGTCAGCGATAAGTGCGCCGCCCGGGCGGATGGAGACCTTTGTCGACCGCGCCGGTACAACCGCTGTCGTCGATTACGCGCACACGCCGGACGCACTGGAGAAGGCGATCGTCGCGCTGCGCGCGCACGCTAAGGGGCGAGTCGCGTGTGTTTTCGGTGCCGGCGGCGACCGCGATCGAGGCAAGCGCTCGCAGATGGGTGAGGTCGCGGCGCGTCTGGCCGATCGAATCGTGCTGACCGATGACAATCCGCGCTCGGAATTGCCGGCGCGGATCATTGCGGACATCCGTGCCGGTATCCCCTCTGACGTCGACGTGACGATTATTCACGATCGTGAGCAGGCGATCCTGGCAGCGCTCGCCGACGCCACGCCCGGCGACGTGGTGTTGATTGCCGGCAAGGGTCATGAACAGGTCCAGGTGGCCGCAACGCGGCGCCGGTTCAGCGATCGCGACGTCGTGCGCCGATGGCAGGAGCGGCTGGCATGATCGCTTCCAGTCTCGCCGAAATGGCCATGCTGCTCGAAGCCGAGCTGCACGGTGACCCGGTCGCGTTCGAAGGTGTCGGTATCGATACCCGGCGCCCGCTCAATGGCTCGCTGTACGTGGCTTTGCGCGGCGCGCGCTTCGATGGCAACGACTTCGTCACGCAGGCATTTGCGGCGGGTGCCGTCGGCGCGGTCGTGGATCGGGTGACGGATCACCTGCCGCACATCAGGGTCGCGGATTCGCGACTCGCGCTCGGGCGGATTGCCGCATGGTGGCGCTCGCGCTTCGAGGGGCCGGTGATCGGCATTACCGGCAGCAATGGCAAGACCACCGTCAAGGAGCTGATTGCGCGAATCCTCAATGTCGGCGGGCCGGCGCTGGCCACTGCCGGTAACCTGAACAATGATATCGGTGTCCCGCTGACGCTTTTCCGGCTGCAGCCGGAGCACCGCGCCGCGGTGTGCGAGATGGGCGCGAATCACCCGGGCGAGATCGCTTATCTGGCCGCCATCGCCCGGCCCGACGTTGGCCTGGTCACCAATGCAGGGGCGGCTCACCTCGAGGGTTTCGGCAGTATCGAGGGCGTGGCCCGCGCCAAGGGCGAGATGTTCGCCGGGCTCGCGGCCGATGGCACGGCCGTAGTCAACGCCGACGACCGTTTTGCCGCGCTGTGGCGGCAGCTGAGCGGCGACCGCCGGATTATCAGTTTCGGCATCGATTCCGCCGCAGACGTCAGTGCGCGCGATATCGCCGCCGGTTCGGCCGGAGTCGGGTTCGTGCTGTGTACGCCGGCCGGAGACGTGGCGGTGCAGCTGCCGTTGCCGGGCCGGCACAACGTTATGAATGCGCTGGCCGCCGCCGCGGCCTGCCTGGCAGCCGGGACCCGTCTCGATGATGTCCGCGCCGGGCTCGAGTCGGCCAGCGCAATATCGGGGCGGCTGCGCGTTGCCCCGGCCCTGAACGGCGCCATGCTGATCGATGATTGCTACAACGCCAACCCGGGGTCGCTGCGAGCCGGTATCGAATACCTGACCGGTCTCGGCGGCGAGCCGTGGCTGGTATTCGGCGACATGGGCGAACTGGGTGCCGATCGCGAGGCAATGCATCGCGCGGCCGGTGAGCTGGCTCGGCAGTCCGGGGTGGCGCGGTTGTTCGCGGTGGGTGAGCTGGCGCGTCTGGCGGTAGAGTCGTTCGGACAGAACGGCGAATGGTTCGACACGACGGATGCGCTGACGGCGCGCTTGTGCGCGGAGCTTCGCGATGGCGTCAATGTGCTGGTCAAGGCCTCACGGGCGATGGGGCTCGAATCGGTGGTTCAGGCGATCGAAACCGATAGCCGCGACGACAAGGCGGAGGGAGGCTGAATGCTGCTCGAGCTGACCCGTTATCTGATGCGTTTCGATCCCGGCTTCAACGTGTTCGGCTATCTGACGATGCGCGCGATTCTCGGTGCTCTCACCGCGCTTGCCATTTCATTTCTGGTCGGCCCGCTGATGATTCGCCACCTCAGCACCCGCCAGATCGGCGAAAAAATCCGCGCCCACGGGCCGGAGACTCATCTGTTGAAAGCCGGTACCCCGACCATGGGCGGAACGCTGATTCTGATTGCGGTCGCAGTCGGCACATTACTGTGGGCGGATCTCGGCAACAGCTACGTCTGGATCGTACTGTTGACGACGCTCGCTTACGGCATCATCGGGTTCGTCGACGATTATCTGAAGCTGTATGTCAGCGATTCCGAGGGGCTTCTGCCGCGCACCAAGCTGTTGCTGCAGAGTGGCGCAGCCGCGCTCGCCGTCGTTGCGCTGAGCTACACCGCCCAGGATCCGCAGATCCAGAACACATTGCTCGTGCCATTTGCCAAGGAGTTGCTGGTACCGCTTGGCAGCATGTACGCGTTGTTTGCGTTTTTCGTGATCGTCGGGACCAGTAACGCGGTCAACCTGACCGACGGGCTCGATGGTCTCGCCATCATGCCCGCGGTGCTGGTAGCCGGTGGCCTCGGCATCTTTGCCTACGCGACCAGTAACGTGAACTTCTCCAGCTATCTCGGCATTCCGTTTATCGACGGCGCCGGCGAGATGCTGGTCTTTTGCGCGACGCTGGCGGGTGCGGGCCTGGGTTTCCTGTGGTTCAACTCCTATCCGGCCCAGGTATTCATGGGCGATGTCGGCGCACTCGGGATCGGCGCGGCGCTTGGCGCGGTTGCGGTCGTCGTAAAGCAGGAGCTGGTCCTTGTGATCATGGGCGGGGTCTTCGTGATCGAGACCGTGTCGGTCATCCTCCAGGTCGCCTCGTTTCGCCTTACCGGAAAACGAATTTTCCGGATGGCCCCGCTGCACCATCACTTCGAACTGAAAGGCTGGCCCGAGCCCAAGGTCATCGTCCGGTTCTGGATCATTACCGTGATTCTCGTGCTGGTCGGGCTGTCGTCGCTGAAGATCCGATGATGATTGCATCCGCCGACCAGACAAACCGCGCAGCGCTGGGCCAACAGCTTCGAGCCGGTGGCATGTGTTGCGTTGTTGCCGGTCTCGGCCGCAGCGGTGTGTCGGCGGCGCGGTACCTGTCGCGTAACGGCCATCACGTCCGGATCACGGACAGCCGCAGTGATCCGCCTGGTCTTGCCGAGCTGGCTGACGACCGCACGCTGTTCGATCTGAGTCTCGGCGGGTTGGACGAGGCGGTGCTGGGTGGCGCCGATCTGCTCGTGTTGTCTCCGGGTCTGTCGCCGCAGGAGCCGATCGTCGTTGCCGCGCGCGCACAGGGTATGCCGGTTGTCGGCGACGTCGAATTATTTGCAAGGGTCGCGACCGCTGCCGTGGTTGCCGTGACCGGTTCCAACGGCAAATCGACGGTTTGCAGCATGCTGGCGGAGATGCTGCCGGCTGCAGGGCTACGGGTTCGCGCAGGTGGCAACCTCGGAACGCCTGCGCTCGAGCTTCTCGGCGATACCGAGCCCGATTTCTACGTGCTGGAGCTGTCCAGCTTCCAGCTGGACCTGACCGCCAGCCTGCGCCCGCGTGTCGCCGCCTTGCTGAATATCAGTGCCGACCATCTCGACCGCCATGGCGATATGGACGCGTATGTCGCGGCCAAGGCAAGAATTTTTCGGGGATGCGACATCGCTGTTTTCAACCGCGATGATTCCGTGGTCACGAAGTTGCGACCGCCAACCTGCCCCGGGATCAGTTTCGGCCTCGATGTCCCCGGTCCGGGTCATTGGGGTCTGCGCCGCCACGATGGCGATGTATGGCTGGCTCACGGTGACGACAAGGTGCTGCCGGTCAGCGCTCTGGCGGTTCGCGGTTTGACCAACGTCGCCAATGCGCTGGCGGCGCTGGCAATCGCCGATGCACTCGGCGCGCCGGTTGCGCCTTTGCTCGGAGCGCTGCAACGGTTTTCCGGGTTGCCGCATCGCATGCAGATGGTCGCCCGGCACCGCGACGTGACCTACATCAACGACTCGAAAGCCACCAATGTCGGAGCCGCGGTGGCTGCCATCGCGGGGCTGGATTCGCCATTCGTGCTCATCGCCGGCGGCGACGCAAAGGGGGCGAATTTTGCGCCGCTGGCCGAAGCGCTGGCGGGTCGGGCGATCGCGGTGGTACTGATCGGCCGGGACGCACGCCGCATCGGCGCCGGTCTCGAGGGTGTCTGCCCGGTCGAATATGCGGCGGACATGCACAGCGCGGTGGCAATTGCCGCGCGGCTCGCGCCTGCCGGTGCCTCCGTGTTGCTTGCGCCGGCCTGCGCCAGTCTCGATATGTACCGCAATTTTGCCGAACGTGGCGAGGACTTTGCCGCTGCAGTGGGAGCGCTCGACGCATGAGTGTCGCGGCTACCGAATTCGACCGTACGATGAGCCGGCCGCGGCAGCTGGAGATCGATCCTCTCCTGATTTTTGCGGTCGCATCGTTGTTGCTGCTTGGCGTGGTCATGGTTGCGTCGGCGTCGATGTCGGTGGCCGAACGCGAATACGGTTCCGCGTTTTTCTATCTGCAGCGCCACGCGGCCCACCTGGTGGTCGGTCTGCTGCTGGGGCTGGTCGTGCTGGGCATTCCAAGCGAATGGTGGCGGGCGGGCAGCCCGGTGGCGCTGATGTTCGCGTTTGCACTGCTGCTCGTTGTGCTGCTCCCGGGAGTTGGCCACGAGGTTAACGGCAGTGTGCGCTGGATTCGCCTCGGGCCGCTCAATCTGCAGGTGTCGGAGCCGGCGCGGCTGTTGATCATGATCTATCTCTGCGGGTATCTGTTGCGCCATGGCGATGCAGTACGTGCAAGCCTGGTCGGATTTGCAAAACCGCTGGTGGTGGTCGCACTGGCCTGCGCGCTGTTGCTCGCCCAGCCGGATTTCGGGGCGGCGACCGTGCTGCTCGCAACCTGTCTCGGCATCATGTTTCTGGCCGGCGTGCGTTTCAGCCACTTTCTCTTGTTGTTTGTCGTGGCGGCGCTGGCGCTGGCGGCGCTGGCGCTGTCGTCCGACTACCGCATCGCGCGATTGAAAGGGTTTCTCGATCCCTGGGCCGATCCGTACAACGGTGGTTTTCAGCTGACCCAGTCGCTGATTGCGATCGGCAGTGGGCATGTCGGTGGCACCGGCCTCGGCGGTAGTGTGCAGAAGCTGTTTTATCTTCCCGAGGCGCATACCGATTTCGTATTTGCCGTGCTTGCCGAGGAATTCGGTCTGGTGGGGGTCGTCGCGATCGTCGTGCTGTTCGCGATGCTCGTGTGGCGGGCCATGCTGATCGGAGCTGCCGCGCAGGCCGCTTCGCGTCATTTCCAGGCCTTGCTGGCCGGGGGAATCGGGATCTGGTTCGGCATCCAGTCGAGCGTCAATATCGGCGTCAACATGGGTCTGCTCCCGACCAAGGGGCTGACCCTTCCCCTGGTCAGTTACGGCGGCAGTAGCCTCGTCGTTTCGTTGATGGCCGTCGCGTTGTTGTGCCGAATTCATCACGAGAACGTAAATTCGCTGAGCGCAGCGTCGCGGCGCGGAGCGAAAAAACCGGCCAGGGTCCGGCGGGGGCACAAATGAGCCAGCGCTGCGTGATGATCATGGCGGGGGGTACCGGCGGCCACGTTTTCCCGGGGCTGGCGGTTGCGCGCCAGCTTGCCGCCGCCGACCAGCGAATCGTGTGGCTTGGCACGCGCCAGGGCATGGAGGCAAAGATCGTTCCGGCGGCTGGTATCGCAATGGAATGGATCAGCGTTGGAGGACTGCGTGGCAAGGGCTGGTCGACCTGGTTGCTTGCTCCGGCACGGTTGTTAAAGGCGTTGTGGCAGTCGATCGCGGCAATACGGCGGCAACGCCCGGCCGTCGTACTCGGGCTGGGTGGGTTCGTCAGCGGACCGGGCGGGCTTGCTGCGTGGCTGTTGCGCCGGCCGTTGCTGATTCACGAGCAGAATGCCGTGGCCGGCCTGACCAACCGGATCCTGGCGCGGGTTGCGACCGGGGTATTTGAGGCGTTTCCCGCGAGTTTTCCGCCGTCGCGGCAGGCGGTCACCATCGGCAACCCGATCCGGCCTGAGATTGCAGCGCTCAATCCGCCCGAACAGCGTCTTGGCGGCCGCACCGGGCCGGCCCGGATCCTGGTTCTCGGCGGTAGTCAGGGTGCGCTGGCCTTAAACCGTTTGTTACCTGCGGCGCTGGCGTTGCTGCAATCGCGCTGCGAGTTCGAGATTCTGCACCAGGCAGGCGAGCGCACCATGGATACCGCGCGCGACGCTTACCGTGAAGCCGCAATTCCGGCACGGATTGTCAGTTTTGTCGATGACATGGCCGCGGCTTACGCGTGGGCCGACATCGCGGTGTGCAGGTCTGGCGCACTGACGGTCGGTGAGCTTGCGGCGGCCGGTATCGCCTCCGTATTGGTGCCATTTCCCGCTGCGGTCGACGATCATCAGAGCGCCAATGCGCGTTATCTCAGCGACGCCGGTGCGGCCCTGTTGCTGCAGGAGGCGGATCTCGATGCCGAATCGCTGGCGGCGGCGATCGAGCCGTTGTTGAGCAATCGTGCGAAGTTACTGGAGATGGCGGTGGCTGCCCGGGCACTGGCGATGCCGGAGGCCTTGCGGCAGCTCAGCGCGGCCTGTCTTGCCGAGCGGGGGAGTCGTTGATGCAGAGAATGCGGCGCATCAACTGCATCCACCTGGTCGGTATCGGCGGCGTCGGTATGGGCGGTATTGCAGAGGTACTCATAAACCTCGGCTATCGTGTGCAGGGTTCCGATCTGCAGAGCAACGCGGTTACGCGACGGCTCGCCGGACTCGGCGCACAAATCTCTCTTGGCCACGACCCGAAGAACCTTAACGGCGCGGATGTCGTGGTGGTTTCGAGCGCGGTCAATCGTGAAAACCCGGAAGTCGCGGCCGCAATGGAAGCGCGCCTGCCGGTCGTTCAACGTGCCGAAATGCTGGCGGAATTGATGCGTTTCCGTTTTGGAATTGCGGTCGCGGGGACTCACGGGAAGACGACGACGACCAGCCTGATCGCGAGCGTGCTGGCAAGCGGTGGACTCGACCCGACCTTTGTCATCGGCGGGCGGCTGAACAGCGTCGACACCAATGCGCGTCTCGGTGCCGGCAACTACCTGGTGGCTGAGGCGGACGAAAGCGATGCCTCGTTCATGCATCTGCAACCGATGGTCGCGGTGGTAACCAATATCGATGAGGATCACCTGGCCGCCTACGGCCAGGACTTCCGCCAACTGCGCCAGGCTTTCGTCGAGTTTCTGCACAATCTGCCGTTTTACGGTCTTGCCGTGATGTGTGCCGAAGACCCGGACGTGGTTGCCATTCTCGGCGAGGTGTCGCGCCCTGTCGTGACTTACGGTTTCGGCGACACGGCCGATATTCGCGCCACGAATGTCCAGAGTGACGGTCTTGCAACGCGTTTCGATGTCCAGCGCCCGGGCAGCGATACGCCGTTGTCGGTGCGCCTGAATTTGCCCGGGCGGCACAATGTTCTGAACGCGCTTGCCGCGATCGCGGTCGCGCGCGATCTGGAAATCGACGATGCGGCGGTCATCGCGGCGCTGGCGGAATTCGCCGGGATCGACCGGCGTTTCCAGGTGCTCGGCAATGTCGATGTGGCGGGCAAGGCGGTCACGCTGGTCGACGATTACGGCCACCACCCGGCTGAAATCGCCGCGACGCTGCAGGCCGGGCGCACGGTGTGGCCGGATCGGCGCCTCGTCCTCGCGTTTCAGCCGCACCGTTTTTCCCGTACCCGCGACCTGATGGACGATTTTGCCGAGGTGTTGTCGACCGCGGACGTGCTGCTTCTGACCGAGGTGTATGCCGCCGGCGAAACGCCGATCTCCGGTGCCGACGGGCGTGCCCTGGCGCGCGCGATCCGCAGTCGGGCCGGGGTGGAGCCGATTTTCGTGGCCGATCTGGGGCTATTGCCGGCCGCGCTTTCCCGGGTTATCGAGGATGGCGACGTCGTAATGACCCTTGGGGCCGGGAGTATTGGCGCGCTCGCGCTGGACCTCGGTGACGCGCTCCAGGCCGCCGGAGCAGAAGCATGATTGCCATGGATCTCGGCGCACAAATTCGCGGCACGCTGCTCGAGGATGAGCCCATGCGCCGGCACACCTCGTGGCGAGTGGGCGGCCCGGCCGAGATTTATTTCAAGCCGGTCGACCTGGCAGACCTCCAGGCATTCCTGACCGCACTGGATCCGGCAACGCCACTGACCTGGGTCGGGCTCGGCAGTAATCTGCTCGTTCGCGACGGCGGCATCGATGGCGCGGTCATCGCCACCCATGGGGTTTTCAAGGCCTTGCGGCGGATGGACGATGGCGCCGTCTACGCGGAGGCCGGGATTGCCTGCGCCCGCATCGCCCGGCAATGCGCGCTGTGGGGTCTGGGTCCGGCAAATTTCTTCGCCGGAATCCCGGGCACCCTGGGCGGCGCGCTGGCAATGAACGCGGGCGCTTTTGGCGGCGAAACCTGGGACCAGGTGCGCGCGGTCCAGACCGTGGATCGCGGCGGTCGGGTTCATCGTCATGGCAAGGACGATTACGAAATTGGCTACCGCCATGTCAGTGGTCCGGCCAACGAGTGGTTCATTTCCGCCGAGCTGGTATTCGCGGAGCGCCCCGAGGTCACGCTGGACGGGATCCGCGACTTGCTGGCGCGGCGCAAATCGACCCAGCCGATTGGTTTGCCGAGTTGCGGGTCGGTATTCCGCAATCCGCCCGGTGATCATGCGGCCCGGCTTATCGAGGAGGCCGGACTCAAGGGATTTCAGATCGGCGGTGCACGGGTGTCCGACATGCACGCCAATTTCATCATCAATACCGGGAATGCGACGGCCGCCGATGTCGAGGCACTGATCGAGTGTGTGCATACCCGGATTGCGCAACAGTACGGAATCGAACTGGTGCACGAGGTTCGCATCGTGGGGAGGACAGCATGACGCTGCGAGATACGCGCCATAAGGTGTCGTGCGCCGAGGAATTCGGCCGCGTCGCCGTGCTGCAGGGCGGCACCTCGGCGGAGCGCGAAATCTCACTGCTGACGGGCGCAGCGGTCACTGCGGCGCTGGTGCGACGCGGCGTGGCCGCTATAGCCGTCGATCCCGCCGAGGGTTCGCTCCACGAGTTGCTTGGCGGGGGTTTCGATCGTGCCTGGATCGCGTTGCATGGGGGTAACGGCGAGAACGGAACAGTGCAGGGAGCACTGACCGCGCTGGGTCTGCCGTTTACCGGCAGCGGGGTACTCGGCTGTGCGCTGGCGATGGACAAGTATCGCAGCAAACTGGTGCTGGAGGCGGCGGGACTGCCGACGCCCAAGTGGATGATGCTCGATTCGTTGGCACAGCTGGACGAGGTGGTGGACAGGCTCGGTCTGCCCGTCGTCGTGAAGCCGGCATGCGAAGGCTCGAGTGTCGGCATGAGCAAAGTCGAGCAGGCGGCGGATCTCGAGGCGGCGTGGCAGGCGGCGCGGCGCCACGATCACAACGTGCTGGCCGAGCGCTGGATTAGCGGCGGCGAGTACACCGCGGCTATTCTGCAGGGGCAGGTACTGCCAATGATCCGGATCGAGACCCCGCGCAGCTTCTACGACTACGAAGCCAAGTACTTCTCCGATTCGACGCAGTACTTTTGCCCGAGCGGTCTTGCGCCCGAGCGGGAGGCGGAATTTGCCGACATGTGTGCTGCGGCGTTTTCGGCGCTCGGCTGCAAGGGCTGGGGCAGGGTCGATTTCCTGCTCGATCAGTATGGCAAGCCCTACATCCTCGAGCTCAACACGGTACCGGGCATGACCGATCACAGCCTCGTGCCAATGGCAGCGCGCCAGGCGGGAATCGATTTCGAAGAGCTGGTCTGGCGCATTCTCGAAACCAGCTGCATTGACAGCAGCGCTGACGGCGGGGGTGCCGGCTGATGGCGCGGCAACGCAAGATGGCGGCGCGCAAGATGCGGCAAAAACCGGCCCGTCGCATGCCGCATATTCCGTGGCGCCAGATCGCGATGTCGACCTCGGCGGCGGTGCTGATCGCCGTGTTCTGTGTTGCCCTGGTGTACCTGCTGGACCGGCCGCTGCAGCGGCTGTCCATCGAAGGCGACTTCCAGCGGGTGACGACGGCCGAGCTCGGCGCAGCGATACGCCCGCAGCTCAACGGCGGGTTCGTCTCCGTCGATCTCGAGGCAATACGCGCTGTCGTGGAGTCCTTGCCCTGGGTGGCCGAAGTGCATGTCAGGCGGCGCTGGCCGGACGGCGTCCATGTCCGTGTCCGCGAGCAGGATGCCATCGCGCGCTGGGACGACGAGCACCTCCTCAATAGCTCGGGCGAGGTGTTCGTCAAGATCGCACCCGATGCGTTTACCGAGCTCCCGATATTACGCGGGCCGGACGGTAGCGAAGCACGCGTGACGGAACGGTACAAGGCGCTTGGCATGGAATTGCGCGGCGTGAGCCTGCAGCTCGAGTCGGTCCGGCTTGACCTGCGCGGGGCATGGAGCATTCGCCTTGTGAATGGACCCGAAGTGCGCTTCGGTCGCAGCGACGTCGACGGCCGAATTGAAAGATTTCTGCAACTGGCAGCGGGTCCGCTCGCCAACCGTTTTAACAGGATCCGCTACATCGATATGCGGTACAGCAATGGTTTTGCGGTTGGCTGGCGCGACGAGCCGGCACCGAACGAGGAAGGGGAAGGTAAGAACGCAAATGTCTAGGAAGAGCGAAAGAAAGCTCATCGTCGGGCTGGATATCGGCACCTCCAAGGTGGTGGCGATTGTCGGCGAGGTGACTCCCGAGGACGGAATCGAGGTTGTCGGTATCGGGTCACATCCTTCCCGCGGATTGAAGAAAGGTGTGGTCGTCAACATTGAATCGACAGTGCAGTCGATCCAGCGCGCGGTCGAGGAAGCCGAGCTGATGGCCGGATGCGAGATCCACGCGGTTTATACGGGAATTGCCGGTAGCCACGTGAGGAGCCTGAATTCTCACGGCATCGTGGCGATTCGTGACAAGGAGGTCAGCCCCGGCGATGTGGACCGGGTTATCGACGCCGCGCGCGCCGTTGCGATCCCGGCTGACCAGAAGATTCTGCATATCCTGCCGCAGGAATTCCTGATCGATCATCAGGAGGGAATTCGCGAGCCGGTTGGAATGTCGGGCGTACGGATGGAGGCCAAGGTTCACATCGTGACCGGTGCCGATGCGGCCGCGCAGAACATCGTCAAGTGTGTGCAGCGCTGTGGCCTGCAGGTTGAAGACATCGTTCTCGAACAGCTCGCGTCGAGTTATGCGGTACTGACCGAGGATGAGAGAGAACTCGGCGTCTGCCTGGTGGATATCGGTGGCGGTACGACGGATATCGCGGTGTTCGTCGGCGGCGCGATCCGCCACACCGCAGTGATTCCGATCGCCGGCGATCAGGTCACCAATGACATCGCCGTGAGCATGCGCACACCGATCCAGTATGCCGAAGACATCAAGATCAAATTTGCGTGCGCATTGTCGCAGCTGGCCAACCCGGACGAAACGATCGAGGTGCCGAGCGTCGGCGACCGTCCGCCGCGGCGGCTTGCGCGCCAGACTCTCGCGGAGGTGGTCGAGCCGCGTTACGAGGAACTTTTCAGTCTTATCCGCGACGAATTGCGACGCTCCGGGTTCGAGGAGTTGATCGCCGCGGGTGTGGTGATTACCGGCGGCAGCGCCAAGATGGAAGGCGCTATCGAACTCGCCGAGGAAGTATTCCACATGCCGGTGCGGCTCGGGGTGCCGCAACACGTCGACGGTCTCGTCGAGGTTGTGCGCAATCCGATACATGCAACGGGAGTGGGTTTGCTCCTTTACGGCCTCGAGTCGATCAGCCGGCGCGGTGCTGAGCCACCGCTCGGTAGTGGGCTCAAGGAGATCTGGGAGCGGATGAAAGCATGGTTTCAGGGGAATTTTTAGGCTTCGTATAGCCGTTTTGTCAGAGGAGAGAGAGCGATGTTCGAGCTGGTCGATTCGGTGGACCAAAACGCCATCATCAAAGTGATTGGCGTCGGCGGTGGGGGCGGAAACGCCGTCACTCACATGATCAATGCAGGCATAGAGGGGGTGGATTTCATTTGCGCCAATACCGATGCGCAGGCGCTGAGCAACACGAAGATCAAAACCGCGTTGCAAATTGGCGGGAACATTACCAAGGGACTGGGTGCGGGCGCGGATCCGGACGTCGGCCGGCAGGCGGCGATGGAAGATCGCGATCGCCTGATGGAGGTGATCGACGGCAGCGATATGCTGTTTATTACCGCGGGAATGGGTGGCGGCACCGGCACCGGCGCCGCGCCGGTAGTGGCCCAGGTTGCGCGCGAGTGTGGGGTGCTGACGGTCGCGGTCGTGACCAAGCCATTCATCTGGGAAGGCGGCAAGCGCATGCGAATCGCCGATACCGGCATCTGCGAACTCGCCAAGTACGTCGATTCGCTGATTACCATCCCCAACGAAAAACTGCTGGCCGTGCTCGGCGCGCAGATATCGCTGATGGATGCGTTCAAGGCTGCCAATCAGGTGTTGCAGGGGGCGGTGCAGGGTATCGCCGATTTGATCACCCGGCCGGGACTGATCAACGTCGATTTCGCCGATGTCAGGACCGTGATGTCGGAAATGGGCATGGCGATGATGGGAACCGGCACTGCGACCGGTGATGATCGCGCGCGCGAGGCGGCCGAGGCGGCAATGTCGAGCCCGCTGCTGGAGGATATCGATCTGACTGGCGCCAACGGAATTCTGGTCAACGTCACGGCGGGTCCGGATATGTCGATCGGCGATTTCCACGAGGTTGGCAGGACAGTAGAGGAGTTCTCGTCCGACGATGCGACCGTCGTGGTTGGCACCGTGATCGACCCCGAGATGAGCAATCAGATCCGGGTCACGGTCGTGGCGACCGGGCTCGGCCGTCCGGTAGCGGCGACGGAACCAAAGATCCAGTTGGTGGAGCGGCCGCAGCGGGTGGTCAACGGTGCGGGATACGATGACCTCGATCGACCCACGGTTCTGCGCAAGCGCCAGCAGTCTGCGGTGCAGGCCGAGGAGCGTGTCGAGCATGGCGATCTGCTGGACATCCCGGCGTTTTTGCGGCGGCAGGCGGACTGACAGACGGCGGCGTCCGACAGCGGGGCGTCGCCGTATTGTTTCGGTTTTGTTGCCGATGTGTTAAATTGCCGCGCCAATCCGTCAGGGGAATGACGCTCGCGACTTGCCGACAGGGATTGATAGGCATGCGAGTCCCATCAACAGCACTATCTCCTTACTTGGGGAATCGCCGCAGGACGCACGCGTAATGGGTCGGTGTGGTGACAAGGGGAGAGGAGGGCTGCTGCATGTTGCAACAAAGAACGCTTAAGCATGAAATACGTGCCACCGGTGTGGGGCTTCACTCCGGTGAGAAGGTATTCATGAAGCTCCGGCCGGCGGCGCCGAACACGGGAATCGTATTTCGCCGGGTCGATCTCGACGAGCCGGTTGACGTTCCTGCGCGCCCGGAATTCGTCGGCGATACGACGTTGGGGACGACGCTGGTACGAGACGGTGTGCGGGTTGCCACCGTTGAGCACCTGCTGTCCGCATGCGCTGGCCTGGGAATCGATAACGCAATCGTGGAGTTGAGCGCCGCTGAAGTGCCGATCATGGACGGTAGCGCGGGGCCCTTTGTTTTTCTGCTGCAGTCGGCGGGCATCGCCGAGCAGAACGTGGCCAAGCGCGTCGTGCGGATCGTTCGCACTGTCCGCGTCGAGGACGGCGACAAATGGGCCCAGATCGAACCCCATGAAGGTTACAGCATCAATCTCGAGATTGACTTCGATCACCCTGTTTTTAAAAGAAATGCTCAGTCTGCCGGTATCGAATTTTCCTCCGCCACGTTTTTGCGCGAGGTCAGCCGCGCCCGGACTTTCGGCTTCATGCGTGACATCGAATCGCTGCGCGCGCGCCGGCTCACCCTGGGCGGCACGCTGGACAACGCTATCGTTCTGGACGATTATCGCATCCTGAACGAGGAAGGGTTGCGCTACCGGGACGAGTTCGTCCGCCACAAGATTCTTGACGCAATCGGCGATCTCTACCTGTTCGCCCATGGCTTGTTGGCAAAATTCAGCGGTTACAAGACCGGGCATGACCTCAACGTGAGCCTGATTCGGGCGCTGGTCGCCGACGAGTCGGCGTGGGAAGAAGTGACTTTCGACGAACCGGCTGTCGAGGCGCCGTTGTCTTACGTGGCACCGGCTTCGGCCTGAGCCGTTAGCGGCCGGGATCGTCGGCCGGAGCGCGCACCCTGATCTCAATGCGTTCGGCATTGATGCCGAGGGCTTCCAGCTGTTTGTCGATCCCGGGGTCAAGATAGCGCAGACGCGCAGCCCAGACCGATGAGTCGGCGAGGATGACCAGGCGCTCGTCGTGCTCACTGGCGGCAACGACGTGCGCGGCCAGGTTCGCGGGCAGCAGCCCCCGGACAGCGTCGGTAAGACCGGCAATCTCCTCCGCCCTGTGCAGGAGTTTTGCGAGGTCGCCGCCCTTGCCGGCGAGGATGTTGGAAAGTTTGCGTGGTTTCATTAAAGGTGACGCAAGTCTAGAAAACCGGGTTTGATTCTTGAGCTGGGGCAGTGAATTCGGCATATTCGAATCAACAGTCGAGAAGCTAACCCGGCGCAAGGCGGTGAGGCAAATCCGCCGGCTTGCCGGCACGACTCGGGGATGCGGGGTTGCAAGTGCAGATTATGTTGAATCCAGACCGAAATTGCGCCATTGCGCTGCTCGCCGGGACACAGGGTGCGTCTCCCGCGGCTGCAGGTGCCCTCCCCGGTCGTGAACTGAGCATATGAACATCATTTTCATCACAGGCCGCCGCGGTCGCGCCCGCCAGTTACATATTACCCACCCGGTGGTGCTGGCGTGGGTTGCTGCGGGAATCTCGGCGATCATGGTGGCTGGCCTGATTGGCGGTTACAAGATGGGCCGCAACGTTACGCTGGCAGTGCCCAGCGAGCGTCTCGACAGCATGCAGGCGGAGCTGGAGCAGCAGCGCCACGAGGTCGATGCGGCGCGTGAGGACGGAATACGTACGATCGATGCGCTGGCGGTCAGGCTGGCCGAACTCAATGCGCATGTCGTGCGGCTCAATGCGCTCGGGCGCAGGCTGACCCTGATGGGTGGTCTCGAGGACGGCGAATTCGATTTCGACAGCGTGCCGGCGATGGGTGGTCCGGAGCCGGGTACCGACGCGGCTTCCCTGGGCGTGCCGGAAATGACCGAACGGCTCGGTTTTCTCGCGAACCAGGTCGAGGATCGTCAGCGCCAGCTGGATGTCCTCGAAAATCTGTTGCTGAATCGCAATCTCAGCCAACAGGTGCAACCGCAGGGGCGGCCGGTGACATCGGGCTGGATTTCTTCGACCTTCGGCAAACGCACGGATCCGTTTACCGGCAAGAACGCGCGCCACTGGGGCATCGATTTCGCCGGCCGCGACGGGGCCGAGATTGTCGCGGTTGGCGCGGGCGTGGTGACCTACTCCGGGGATCGCTATGGCTATGGCGATATGGTCGAAATAAACCACGGAAACGGCTTTGTGACGCGCTATGCGCATAACAAAATGAATCTCGTCGCGGTTGGCGACAAGGTCGAGAAGGGTCAGACGATCGCGTTGATGGGGTCCAGCGGCAGAGCAACCGGCCCGAATCTGCATTTCGAAGTGCTGCGCGGGGGGCACAAGGTCAACCCGCTGGAGTACATTCGCGCGAAAGAATAATTCTTCCGCGATTTCCCACCCCTCCCGGATAAACGTAAAATAGACGTTTTTTGTGGCGACAGCCCGAACCCGGCTGTGGCCGCCGCCATGGGTCACAGTGAACCCCAAGAGGTAGCAACGGGTGGCAAGTATTTTCACCAGGCTTTTCGGCAGTCGCAATCAGCGACTGTTGCGCACTTACGGCAAGGTCGTAGACAAAATCAATGCGTTCGAGGATGCCATGCAGTCGCTCAGCGATGAGCAACTGCGGCAAAAAACCGACGAGTTTCGCGAGCGCGTGCAACAAGGGACGACTCTTGATGAAATGTTGCCCGAAGCGTTTGCCGCGGTCCGGGAGTCGGCGCGACGCAGCCTTGGATTGCGCCATTTCGATGTCCAGTTGATCGGTGGCATGGTGCTGCATGACGGCAACATCGCCGAAATGCGCACCGGCGAGGGTAAGACGTTGGTGGCGACGCTCGCCGCGTACCTGAACTCGCTTTCCGGCAAGGGCGTTCATATCGTTACCGTCAACGAGTACCTTGCCGCGCGCGATGCGGGGTGGATGGGGCCCGTGTACGAGTTTCTCGGTCTGCGGGTGGGTGTCATCAGAAGTGGCCAGAGCCCGGCCGAGAAACGCGAGGCCTATTCGGCCGACATTACCTACGGTACCAACAACGAATTCGGATTCGACTACCTGCGCGACAACCTCGCGTTCCGGGTCGAGGATAAGGCGCAGCGCGAGCTGGGCTTTGCGGTGGTCGACGAGGTCGACTCGATCCTGATCGACGAGGCGCGAACACCGCTGATCATTTCCGGCCCGTCGGAGGAGCGCACCGATCTGTATGCGCGGATGAACAAGATCGTGCCGAAACTGGAGCCGCAGAAAGAGGAAGACGGACCCGGAGATTTTACCGTCGACGAGAAATCCAAGCAGGCCTATCTGACCGAGGCCGGACACGAGCGGGTCGAGGGTCTGCTGGCGGAGGCGGGTCTGCTCGAAGAGGGCGACAGTCTTTACGATGCCGCGCACATTCGCCTGATGCACCATCTGACCGCTGCGTTGCGTGCCCACGCGCTGTTCCATTGCGATGTCGATTACATCGTCAAGGACGGCGAGGTCGTGATTGTCGACGAGTTTACCGGGCGGACGATGCCCGGCCGGCGCTGGTCCGATGGCCTGCACCAGTCGATCGAGGCGAAGGAAGGGGTTCGGGTCAAGGAAGAGAACCAGACCGTCGCCTCGATTACTTTTCAGAATTACTTCCGGATGTACGACAAGCTCTCCGGTATGACCGGTACGGCCGATACCGAGGCGTTCGAATTCCAGCAGATCTATGGTCTCGAAGTCGTCGTGATTCCGACCCACAAACCGATGGTGCGCGACGATCGCGCCGATCTTGTTTACCTGACCCAGAAGGACAAATTCGACGCAATTCTCGAAGACATGCGCGATTGCCAGCAGCGCGGTCAGCCGGTGCTGGTTGGCACGACGTCGATCGAGACCTCGGAGTATCTTTCCGGACTGCTGAAGAAGGATAAACTGCCCCACGAAGTACTCAACGCCAAGCAGCACGAGCGCGAGGCCACGATCGTGGCCCAGGCCGGACGTCCGGGTGCCATTACCATAGCAACCAATATGGCCGGCCGCGGTACGGACATCGTTCTGGGCGGCAACTTCGAGGCGGAACTGGCCGCGCTCGGCGAAGAGATCGACGATGCGACCCGGGCACCGCTGCGCGAGGAATGGGAACAGCGCCACAAGCAGGTAATCGATGCCGGCGGGTTGCACATTATCGGTACCGAACGCCACGAATCCAGACGTATCGACAACCAGTTGCGCGGCCGCTCAGGGCGCCAGGGTGACCCCGGCTCGAGCCGCTTCTATCTGTCGATGGAAGACAACCTGATGCGGATTTTTGGCGACCCCGAGCGGACCAAGTCGCTGTTGTCGCGGGTGGGCATGCGCGAGGGCGAGGCGATCGAAAGCAAGATGCTGACGCGGCAGATCGAACGCGCTCAGCGCAAGGTCGAAGCGCACAACTTCGATATTCGTAAATCGCTGCTCGAGTATGACGACGTCGCGAACGACCAACGCAAGGTGGTCTACAAGGAACGGGCACATCTGATGGCGGCGGAGGAGATCGGCGACGATATCGCGGGTATCCGCCGCGAGGTGATGGATGGCGAAATAAGCCGCTATATCCCGCCCGGCAGTGTCGAGGAGCAATGGGACGTCGATGGCCTGGCGCAGGTACTCGAGCGCGAATTCGGCGCGCCGGTGCCGATCAGGCAGTGGCTCGATGAAGATCACAATCTCGGCGAGTCGGCCGTGCGCGATCGAATACTCGACGAGATGGATACGCTGTACGAGACCAAGGTCTCGCAGATCGGCGCGCCGGTACTACGTCATTTCGAAAAAGCGATCATGCTGCAACAGCTCGATTCACACTGGCGCGAACATATCGCGGCGATGGACTACCTGCGCCAGGGTATCCATCTGCGCGGCTATGCGCAGAAGAACCCGAAGCAGGAATACAAGCGCGAAGCGTTCGAGATGTTTACGACCATGCTCGACCAGGTCAAACGCGACGTCATCAGCATCCTGTCGCGCGTTCAACTGCGCAGCGAGGAAGATGTCGAGGCGGTCAACCGCGAACGCAGCGACGCCAGCCAGATGCAATATCAGCATGCTGCACCGAATTCGGTGGTCGCGGCGCAGCCGCAGGAAACGCCCGCTCAGGCCAGCGCCATCATGGGTCAGCGCCGACCGGCGCCGGTCGAGCCACAGGTTCCGTTTGTGCGTGAGCAACCAAAGGTTGGCCGTAACGAGCCGTGCCCGTGCGGTTCGGGCAAGAAATTCAAGCAATGCCACGGCAAGCTCGGCTGACAGCGCGTTGACCGCGCGGCGGATCGCCGTCGTTGCGGGTGTCTTGTATGACTCCGGCGGGAATGTGCTGATTGCGCAGCGCCCGCGGGATCTGCACATGGGTGGCGAGTGGGAGTTCCCCGGTGGCAAGCTCCATCGCGACGAACAAAGACTAACCGGCCTGATCCGCGAGTTGCGCGAGGAACTCGGTGTCGATGTCGAGTCGGCGCGGCCGCTTATCCGCATCGAGCACGCGTACCCCGATCGGCTGATCGAACTTGATGTCTGGTCGGTCCGGAGTTATCGCGGACAGCCCGTCGGACTCGAAGGCCAGGCGCTGCGCTGGGTGCCCCCGGCCAGTCTGCCGGAACAGGGGATACTCGAGGCGGACCGCCCGGTCATTGCAGCGATCAACCTCGGTTGCAAGGTCGTGTTTGCTGCTACCGGGTATTGCGACGAACGCGGACTGCGGCACTGGCTTACGCGGATGAGCGCGTGTGGTGTCGATATTGTCTGCATCGACAGCGCAACGACAGGGGTACCCGTTGCCGGCAAGGCACGCTTCGCCGCCGCGGCGCGGGCTTGCGGCCTGGCTGTTGCAGAAGTGACGGGCCAGTCGGTGCATGGCCGGTTTCTGTTGCGCGATGCGACGCTTTGTGACCGATCCGGGTTGCAGTTTTCGGTGTTGAGCCAGGCCGAGGATGATTTTCCTCGTGCTGAGCCGGACGGTGCCGCTTTGGCCGCCATTATTGCCACGTTGTCACGGCCGGTTTTTCTGCCTGCGGCGTGGGCAGGCCAGGAACTTGCCGCCGCCTGGCGCCTCGGTGCACAGGGGATCGTGATCACCGGGTAACAGTCAGTCCTCGAGCCGCCCGAGAAAACTGGCGATTTCCGCGGCGCAGAGCGCGGTCTGATCGATAAACGGCCAGTGTCCGGCAGCGGGAAATGGCCGACCACGCTACGCCGGCCCGATCCAGCAGCGCGCGAGTCCGGGCGCCGCTGCCATCCGGCGATCCGAGAATGTAGATTTTCGGCATTGTCAACGCACCCATCCGCGCCGCGAGTGTTTCCGCGGCAGACATCGCGACCAGCTCCGTCGCATGCAGATGGAGTTGCCCCGGATCGGCCAGGCGCAGACTCCGCGCGTACAATTCCAGCGCGAGATCGTCAGCGCCGGCGCGCGCGACTTCCTCGCATAATCTCGGGAAACCGGTCGTGGCAAATATGCGCAGGATCGCAGGCGGCGATACGGGCGCTGTAAGTGCAATCGGGGGCGGAGATGTTGCCCTCGATATTGACGAATCCCGCGACCCGCCGATCGAGCAATTCGGCAAGAAATGTCGCAACGACGCCGCCCATCGAATGGCCGATCAGTATGTAGTGCCGCGGTGTAAGCGCCGCCGCGAGTGCATTGGCCTGCGCTTCGAGTGAAAGTACCTGCGCTGCGGGCTCGCTCCCGCCATAGCCGCGCAAATCGATGGCGGCCTGTGGCCAGTCCGACAGCGCGGGGTGGTGCATCAACGACTCGAAACACAGCCCGGACTCGCCGAGTCCGTGGACGTAGAGAAGGGTGGGGCGATGCGAATCGCCGTGACGGACGCGCGCGAAAAAACCGCCACGCAGGCGTTGCCCCGGCATCCCGATCACCGCTTCCGGCTAATCGTGGTCGCCCGCTGCGTTTTGTTCGGCGGCTTCGTTGCCGGGGATGGCGCGCTCTTCCTGAAACCAGGCACCCAGATCGATCAGTTTGCAACGTTCGCTGCAAAACGGCTTCCACGGCGAGCCACTGTCCCAGGCGACCAGTCGCTCGCAGTTGGGACAACGCACCTCGATTTTCCGCACTCCCGCCATTTAGCAAACACCCAGCACAAAAGGCACGTCTTCGGATATCTGGCCGGGCCGCTTGTCGACCGCCTGCCAGCTAAGGAACCGAATGGTAAAGCGGTGCTGGTTGCCACTGATTTCAGGGAACAACCCGGATTCGCCCGGCAGCGTGACGCGCAACAGTTCCTTGTGGCTGCCTCGCGGCAAGCCGTGTTGGAACAGCCCGCCGCGGGCAATTTCTTCCTGGTGTTCGGCGCCGGCCCGGGTCAGCCACAACAACTCCGCGACGCCGTCGCAAAGCGGCCGCAGTGTGACCAGCCAGGATTCGAGATCTTCCGCCCGCGTCGCGTATTCCTGGTGGAGCCAGTGGCCGTAATCGGGAAGATCGAATTCACAGGTGCCGCCGGGAATGGCGCTACGGTGTTTGATTGCGTTGAGAAACTCGTTTTCTTTGAGTTTGTGGCTGGGGTGGGTGCGTCCTTCGGCAAGCTGGGCGCGCAGGGTCTGCAGATTTCCCAACACTGCCTGCAAGCGGCTCGAATCTACACCCGGCCGGGTGCGATAGGCCTCCAGCAACTGGCTGTGGCGCTCCAGCTCTTTCATGACATCGCTGCGGACGTCGCCGCGCGAGAGTATTGCCAGGATTTCGAGCAAACTGGCTACCGCTGCTCGGGTGCTCCAGGAGTCGCTGATTTCAGCATGGTAGTTGGCCTGCTGGTACAGGAACTCGAGGCGCAAGAATGTGCGCATCCGCTCGCTGAGGGGCTGCTCATAGGTCACGCTTTGCGGGGCGCTGCGAATTCCGAGTGCGGGTCCGGCCATGTCGCTATTCTCGCTCAGGCTGACGGAACTCGGCAAACCATGAGCGGAATTTGTTGCGCCGGCCTCGGCCAGGTACACCGCATAGAGTTCTTCAACCCGCGTCTTCAGCCGCGCTACCGTCGTATCGTTGACGATCACGTCGTCGGCAAGCTCGAGGCGCTGTTCGCGCGTCGCCTGGGCGGCAAGAATCTTCTGCGCGGTCTGCTCGCTCCCGCCGTCGCGCTGCAGCAGTCGGGCCAGCTGCGCCGATTCCGGACAATCTACCACCAGCACCCGGTCGACCTGGTCGGCGAGTCCGGATTCGGCCAGCAGCGGAATCACGAATATCTGCACCGCGGAACGCACTTCCCGCGCCTGGCGCAACATCTCGCGGCGGATCAGCGGGTGAAGGATATTCTCGAGCTGGGCGCGGGCATCCTCGTCGGCGAATATGATCTCGCGCAGTTTGCCGCGATCGAGCTGGCCGTCGTCGCGCAAAACACCTGCCCCGAAGGCATTCACGACCGCGGCCAGTCCATCGCTGCCGGGCCGCACGACCTCGCGGGCGATGACATCGGTATCGATGATCTGTGCGCCGAGCCCGGCAAATACGTCGGCGACTGTGCTCTTGCCGCTGGCAATGCCGCCGGTGAGCCCGACGCGCAGGACGCCCCCGATCAGGTTCGCCACGACAGTCCACGCCCGCGCCGGGCTACATGCCGGCAGTTCGGAGATAAGTGGAGACGATCGTGTCGCCCCACAGCAGTGCAATCCATCCGGCTGCGGCGAGGTACGGACCGAACGGAATGGGTACCTGGCGATCGCGGCCGGCAATGGCAATCATCGCGATACCGATAACGGCCCCTACCAGCGCCGAGAGAATGATGATCAGCGGCAGTAATTCCCACCCCAGCCAGGCGCCGAGCGCCGCCAGCAGTTTGAAGTCGCCGTGCCCCATGCCTTCCTTGCCAGTGATCAGTTTGAAAATCCAATACACGCTCCACAGGCTGAGATAGCCGGCCAGTGCTCCGATAATTGCCTTATCCGGCGCAATAAACAGTGTCCGACCGGTGATGTCGCCATGCCATAGCGTTAGCGCGAGACCCACCCACAACAACGGCAGCGTCATGTTGTCGGGCAACAGCTGGTGGTCGATGTCGATAAAGCTCAGACCGATCAGAAACGCGGTCAGCAGCAGTGCTGCTGCCGTCTCCCAGGTCACCCCGAAACGCCAGGCGACCAGCAGGAAGCAGATTCCGGTCAGCGATTCTATCGCAGGATACCGCGCCCGGATGGAAGCTTTGCAATTGGCGCAGCGGCCGCGCAGCAGTAGCCACCCGACGACGGGGATGTTCTGCCAGGCGCGGATCGGAGCGTGGCACTGCGGACACGCGGATCCGGGCCTGATCAGGTTGAAGGGTTCGGCTGTTTCGTTTTCATCTGCCCCGTTGCCGAACAACTCCGTGCACTGTGCGCGCCAGTCGCGTTCGAGCATGATCGGTAAACGGTAGATCACGACATTGAGAAAACTGCCGACAAGCAGGCCGAAAACCAGCGTCGAGCCGAGAAAGAACAGCGGCGACTGCTGCATCAGGTCGAAAACGCTCATGTTTCCCCAGAACCCAAAAAAGAAGCCGCAAGCGTGCTTGCGGCGTTCTTCGTGCCAAGCTCAATCCCGGCGGCTGTAATCAGATCACCGAGCCCATCTTGAATATCGGCAGGTACATCGCGATAACCAGGCCACCCACGAGGACACCGAGGATCGCCATGATCAGCGGCTCCAGCAGGCTGCTCATGCTGTCGACCGCGTTATCGACTTCCTCTTCGTAGAAGTCCGCCACCTTGCTGGCCATGTCATCGAGCGAGCCGGCTTCTTCACCGACCGCGATCATCTGGTTGACCATGTTGGGGAAGAGATCCGTATTTTCCATTGCTCGTTGCAGGCGCTGGCCGGTTGCGACCTCGTCGCGAATACGCATCACGCCATTCTCATACACGATGTTGCCGGTAGCGCCGGCCACCGACTCGAGCGCTTCAACCAGCGGCACGCCGGCGGCAAACGTGGTCGCGAGCGTACGCGCGTAGCGGGCGATCGCGGCCTTTTGCAGAATCGTACCGATGATCGGGAATTTGAGCGCCATCCGGTCGAGAATTTCGCGGAACGCCCGGGAGCGTTTTTTCAGCCACAAGAACCCGAAGACGATGCCACCCGCGATGAGCACCAGGAACCAGCCCTTGTCGCGCACGAATGCCGACAGGTCGACCACCATGCGGGTAAATGCGGGCAGATCGGCGCCAAACCCCTGGAACAAAGACTCGAACTGCGGAATCACGAAGATCAGCAGGATGGCGGTCACAATCATTGCGACGACCAGGACCGCGGCCGGGTAGAACAGCGCCTTCTTGATCTTCTTCTTGATCGCCTCGGTTTTTTCCTTGTAGGTTGCGATCTTGTCGAGCAGTGTCTCGAGCGCGCCCGCCTGTTCGCCGGCCGCGGTCAGATTGACGTACAGGTCGTCGAAATGTAGCGGATGCTTGGCGAATGCATTGGCCAGCGCGGTGCCGCTTTCCACGTCCTGCTTGATCGCAAGCACCAGTTTGCGCATAGCCGGATTGTCATGGCCCGCGCCAATGATCTCGAAAGCCTGGACCAGCGGGATGCCGGACGACATCATCGTGGCCAGCTGGCGGCTGAAAATCGCGATGTCGGCCGGCGTCACCTTGCCCCGCGACTGGAACAGCGCGCTTTGCTTGCGAATCCTGACCGGCACCAGGCCCTGACGCCTGAGTTCCGAACGTACTGCCGCTTCGGATGCGGCAACGCTCTTGCCTTTGACCCGGTTGCCCTTGTTGTCGGTGCCCTCCCACTGGAAGGGAAATTGTTTTACTGCTGCTTCAGCCATGGGTACTCCCCGAAAAAACCAAGAAACGGCACAGGTCCTAATCGATCGTCACGCGATTGATCTCTTCCAGGCCTGTTACACCGTCCAATACCTTTTGCAGCCCGGATCGGCGAAGGTCCCATACACCCTCTGCTGCCGCCTGTTCCGCGATCTGCATGGCGTTTCCGCCTTCCATGATGATCCGGCCGATGTCTTCCGAGACCTGCATCACCTGGTATACACCGACGCGGCCCTTGTAGCCGCTATTGCACTGACTGCAACCGACCGGACCGTAGATGGTCAGGCCTGCGTCGATTTGTTGCTCGCTAAACCCTTCTTTCAATAATGCCTCGCGCGGAATATCGACGACCTCCTTGCAATTACCGCAGAGGCGGCGGGCCAGGCGTTGCGCGATGACCAGGCTCAGGGTCGAGGCAATGGCATAGGGTTTGACGCCCATGTCGACCAGCCGCGTGAGGGTCTTTGGCGCATCGTTGGTATGCACTGTGGATAGCACGAGGTGACCGGTCTGGGCCGCCTTGATCGCGATCTCGGCGGTTTCAAGATCACGAATCTCTCCGACCATGATCACATCCGGATCCTGGCGCAGAAACGCTTTCAGCGCGGAGGCGAATGTCAGTCCCACCTTCGGGTTGACATTTACCTGGTTGATACCCTGGAGATTGATTTCCGCCGGGTCTTCCGCGGTCGAAATATTGCGGTCCTCGGTATTCAGGATGTTGAGGCCGGTGTACAGCGACACGGTCTTGCCGCTGCCGGTCGGCCCGGTCACGAGGATCATGCCGTAAGGCTGTGACAACGCATGGGTATAGAGATGGCGTTGCTGGTCTTCGTAGCCGAGCGCCTCGATGCCGAGCTTGGCGCTGGACGGGTCGAGGATACGCAGCACCACTTTCTCGCCGAACAGCGTCGGGCAGGTACTGACGCGAAAATCGATCGCGCGGTTTTTCGACAGCCGCATTTTGATACGGCCGTCCTGCGGCACGCGCCGTTCGGCAATATCGAGACGGCTCATGACCTTGAGCCTTGCGACGACCTTGGGCGACAGCGCCACCGGTGGCAACGCGATCTCCTTCAGCACGCCGTCGAAGCGCATCCGGACGCGGAACGCCTTTTCATAAGGCTCGAAATGGATATCGGAGGCACCGCGCTTGATCCCGTCGAGCAGGACCTTGTTGACGAACCGCACCACTGGGGCGTCGTCGACATCGTCACGGGTGACCTGGTCCGCGGCGGAATCTTCGTCGCCCGCGCCGACTTCGAGATTGTCCAGATCGAAGTCGTCTTCGCCCGCCAGCGCGGACATGCTCGTATCGACGGCCTCGAGCGCCTTGGCGAGGCGATCTACGAGTTTGTCCTGATCGACGACGACAGCGTCGACCGACAGCCCGGTCTGAAACTTGATTTCATCGAGTGCGTGCAGATTGGTCGGGTCGGTGACGGCGATATAGACCCGCTTGCCGCGCTTGGCCAACGGCAGAACCTGGTGCTTGTTGAGCAGCCGTTCGTTGACCAGTTTGACGATCCCGAGGTCGATCTCGAGCGCGTCCAGATCCATCAACGGCACGCCGAACTCTTCGGCCGCGGCAATAGCGACATCGCGCGCGGCAAGTTGTTGCTTGCCGACCAGATAGCTCACCAGCGACGCACCTTCCCTCTTGGCCGCGTCTGCGGCTTCGAGAATGGTCGCCTCTTCGATCAGGCCGTCGGCGACGAGTCGCCGCGGCAGACCGCTCAGGGTGGCTTTGATTGCGGTAACCGCCATCGTGTTTTCTGGTCCGTATTGTCGGTGTAGATTTAGCTTACATAACGCTAGCAGAGGATCATAGAGCGAAATCGAACCTGAATCACATTTTCGACAGCTTTCTGATCACGTTAGTCCGGCGAGCGGCACTGCACTGGCAGGTATCTGTCAGGAATTGTCGCTAAATCAACAGGTTCCGAATCTTTCCTGGGGCTCGGCGAGCGGCCTTGCGCCGTCAGGCACCGGACCGTCCCCGCAGCGCCAGACCAGCGATCCGTTATTCATTGCAAACGGTGTCAGGCTGAGCCGGTCCATGACGATTCGCTCGAGTGCCTCGCGCCCGAATACCAGCACGATGCGCCCGCGCACGACTTCGATACTGGCGACTTCCTCAATGACGGTATCGGCGGGGTCGGCGCTGAGGCCGGCCGCGACCCGGTCTACAGGCAGCATCCGGTCTTGCTGGTAGCGGTGTTCGATCTGGCGTTGCACCGGCGCTATGGCGCGCAACGCGTCGCCGACCTGGTCGCGCACCGAGTAGGTCTGATAGGCGTAAACGGTAATCGTCGCGAGCGCCAGCAGCACGAAAATCGCCAGCACCAGTTCTATCGCCGTAAATCCAGCCGAACCTCGCCCCATGCACGCCTCCGAGCACCCAGTCGGGCCGCACACTATAACTCATTGTCTGCGTACGACTCTCGCCGGTAATGAAAAAGCCCCTCCCGCCGGGAGGGGCTTTCTCGTTGTCCCGGTCCGGCCCGGAGGGGTTTGCCCCCGGGCCGAGCCAGAATCTGCTTACAGGCGGCAGCTCTGCGGCAGATACTTCGGCAGCACGTCGGTGCCACCCGAAGAATCAACCGAAGCAGTACCAGCAGCGTCGGTGTTGACCACGCCGGCCTGCGCCGGGGCAGCGGCATAACCACAACGCCAGATCACGTCCTGGTTGGCGCTGACGTAGGGCTGCATCAGCAGGACACCGCCATCGACCGCGGCGTTGGCCTGGCCACCCGTGGCCGGACCCGCGTAGGTCACGATCAGCGTGCCCGCGCCAGCCATATCAACGCTGCCGACGTACTTGCCGGTCGGAGGCGTTTCGGCGCCACCAGCGTCGACAATACCGAGCTCGGTCAGCGTGACCGGCCAGACACCGGTCTGGGCATAGCGCTCGGCGACGGCGGCCTTGACGGCGCCGGCGAGGTTAAGACCTTCCGAAACCTGCGAGCGGATTGTGTAATCCTGGTAGGCCGGGATCGCGATCGCGGCGAGAATACCGATAATCGCCACAACGATCATCAGTTCGATAAGCGTAAAACCCTTCTGCACTTTCTTCATCATCATTTTCCTGAACTCCCTAATGGAACCAAAATGAACTTCAAAAACGGCGTCACTCGCCAGTGCCCTAAAAGTAGCAACCACCGTGCCAGATCTGGGCGCTCGCTCATAACTTAATGAATTTAATTGATTTATTTTTTTTCGTGTGGACTGGGTCACAGATGGTGTCGGTGTCTGGCGACAGCACTAACTGTCAGGGGACGTCACAAAGTGACAAATTTTGTCAGTGACGTCGCCGGATGGTGACGCTGTTTATCTCAGAAGGGCGGGTTCGGGAAGCTGCTGAGGCGGATTGCCGCCGTGCCAACGGGCTGCATCCGCTGAACGGGTGCGTGCAAAGGCCCTGCTACTCGATACCGAATTTCTTTATCCGGTAACGCAGTGCGCGGAAACTGATACCCAGTAATTGCGCGGCCTTGGTCTTGTTGTAACGGGTCTGCTCCAGCGCCTGCACGATTGCCTCGCGTTCCATGTCCTCGAGTTGCTCTTCCAGTGCGCCCGAGGTCGCTGCGGTGTTGCCGGCAACAGATGCCGTTGCGGGTGCGCCGCTACGCAACTGGATATCGCTTGCCGAGATTTGCTCGTTGCTCGCCAGCGTGATCGCCCGCTCGAGGACGTTCTCCAGTTCGCGAACGTTGCCGGGGAAGTGATAAGCCAACAGGCTCTGCTCGGCATCGGTAGTCAGCTCGGGCAGCGCCATCTGCATGGCCCTGGCCTGGCGCTTGAGCAGGTGTTTCGCCAGTATCAACACATCCTTGCCGCGTTCGCGCAGCGGCGGCACCGGCAGTTCGATGACGTTGATCCGGTAATAGAGATCCTCGCGGAATCGTCCCTCGGCGACCTCCTGCTCCAGGTTCTTGTGGGTCGCCGAGAGAATGCGGATATCTACCGGGATTTCCTCGGTCGCGCCGATCGGACGCACGTTGCGTTCCTGGATCACACGCAACAGCTTGACCTGCATGTGCAAGGGCAGGTCGGCGATTTCGTCGAGAAACAGCGTGCCGCCCTCGGCGCTCTGCATCAGCCCGATCTTGTCGGTGACCGCACCGGTAAAACTGCCTTTGTGGTGGCCGAAAAACTCGCTCTCCATCAGTTCGGTGGGAATTGCGCCGCAGTTGACCGGGACAAAGGGGAAGTCGGCGCGTGGCCCGCTGTCATGGATCAGGTGGGCGACCAGTTCCTTGCCGGTGCCGGATTCTCCGCAGATGTGCACCGGCGCCTGGCTGCGCGCGACCTTGGCGATCAGTTCGCGTACCCGTTTGATCGCTTCGGAATCGCCGAGCAGGCGGTTACCCTGCAATACGAGCGTGTCTTCGAGATCGCTCTTCAGTTTCAAAGCCGAGGACACCAGTTTGCGCAGATCCGCCAGGTCCAGCGGTTTGGACACGAAATCGAATGCGCCGAGTTTCAGTGCGCGGACCGCGAGTGCGACGTTGCCGTGTGCGGTGATCACGGCAACCGGCACGTCCGGTGCGTGATCCTGCATCCATGCGACCAGTTCGAGGCCGTCGCCGTCCGGCAAACGCATATCGGTCAGGCACAGGTCGTAGCGTCTTTCGAGCAGACGGCTCTTGGCTGCGTCGATCGATTCGACGGTACTCGGGTCCACGTCCATTCGCTCCAGCGTAATCGCCAGAAGCTCGCGGATATCCGGTTCGTCATCGATGACCAGGACCGTCGGGAATCTGCCCGTCACATCGCCCCCACTGCTTAGTTCTCCCACCGTTGCGGGTCGGAAAATACTATACGGAACACGCTCCCCCCAACCTCGCCGCGGTGGTAGAGCAGGCGGGCATGGTTGCACTCGGCCAGTTCGCGCGAAATAAACAGGCCGAGCCCGGTCCCGTCGCCCTTGCCGGTAAAGAACGGTTCGAAGATCCGGTCGAGATCGACATCGTCGATACCGTTACCCTGGTCGGCGACCTCGAGAAAGGGCCTGCCGCCGCGCGGCATCCGCCCGGTGCGCAGCTCGATGGTGTCGGACGCGCCGTTCGGGCAGCCATATTTGAGCGCGTTCTCGCACAGGTTGGACATGATCTGCTCGAGATGCGAGGGGTCTATCCGAACCTCGATTTCGTTGCTGTCGCCGTTAACGACCATCCGCTCCGGCGACAGTTGCCCGCTCGTGCAGAAATCCGCGACGAATTCCCGGAGCCAGTCCTCCAGCAGCAGACGTTCGGGCCGGGTGTTGTCGCGACGGGACAGCTGCAACACATTTTCTATGATCGTACTGACCCGGTCGGCATTGTTGTGGATGATCTCGGTCAGGCGCTTCTCCGACTCGCTGAGGGTCGGCGATTCGCCCAGCAGTTGACCGGCATGGCTCATCGCGCCGACCGGGTTGCGAATCTCGTGAGCGATACTCGCGGACAACCGCCCGAGGGCGGCGAGCTTCGTTTGCTGGGCTTTTTCCGCCAGCAGGCTCGCGTCTTCGAGGAAAATCAGCAATGCACCCTGCTGGCTCGTCCCGATTGGCGCGAAGTAGGGGTTGATGACGCTACTGCCATCGGCGCCGGTAAAAGCGGCGGCGGATTCGTTCTGAGCGCCGCCGTTCTGACGCCGGCGCCATGCACTAACCAGTTCCGACAGGCGCGGCGAAACTATCGACAGCGGCGTGCCGGTGTTGTCCTGGTAGACCCCGAGATGACGGGCTGCGGAGCCGTTGATCAGCCTGATCCGGTCTGCGCCATCGACGACGACGATGCTCTCGCGCAGGTTCTGGATGATGTAGTCGTTGAGTGCTGCGAGGTTGGCAAGATCGACACCGCGTTGCTCGGCCAGTGCCTCGGTCTCGCGGATGCGATGGGCAATCGGATACCCGGCCAGCGCGATCGCGAACAGGATCGCGCCGAGTACGCCCGCGGGGAGGTAATCGGCACCGGCGGTCGCGCCCTGGAGTTGGCTCAGGCCCTGTTCCCCGAGAATTGCCAGCGCGGCGACCGCGGCCGCGAGCGCGCCGGCACGGCGCGGTAACAACAGACTGCAGGCACCGACGGTGATCACAAGCAGGCTGCCGAGGCCGCTGCGGATGCCGCCGCTGGCGTGCATCATCGTGACGACTACCGCGATATCGACCGCCAGTTGCAGCGCAAGCTGACCCAGCAGCCCGGGCCAGCGCCGGTTCACGGCGATCATGTTGACCACGCCAAACACCAGCAATGCGAGCGCAGCCGCGACGAACAAGCGGGGATGCTGCGCACCGACCATCTGCGGCGCGGCGCTGAACAGGTGCAGCGTCAGCAACAGCAAGGCTATGAATACCCGGTAGATGTTCAGCAGACGGAGGATGCGCCAGGTCAGGTCCGGATCGTCCTGAATGAGCCCCTGCTGCATGTCGCGCAGCGGTGCGGATGGCGCTGTCTCTACCAGGCTGGGCGATGAATCCATAGAGATAACCGGCATGCAATCGGCGCTGATTGTACTCGATGCGGGAGTGCTAACGGAGCTTCAGCTTTGATTCCGCGGCCGATTGTCAGACAATAACCGCCCTTTCGCTTACCACGACTTCCGAGGCAGGTATGAACCTTCACGAATATCAGGCCAAGCAGCTCTTTGGCAGCTACGGGATTCCCGTGCCCGGCGGCCGCGCCGCACGAACGGCAGAAGATGCGCGCAACGCTGCCGAGCAGCTGGGTGGAGACCGTTGGGTCGTAAAGGCCCAGGTCCATGCGGGAGGTCGCGGCAAGGCCGGTGGAGTCAAACTCGTCGATAGTCTCGGCGCCGTGACGGAAGCCGCCGAGGGAATGCTGGGGAAGACGCTGGTGACGCATCAGACCGGGGCGGAAGGCCTGCCGATTACCTCGGTCCTGGTCGAGACCGCGTCGAATATTCGAGCGCGAACTGTATCTGTCGATGCTCGTGGATCGCGCCGTGGAGCGCATCGTCGTGATGGCCTCTGCTGCCGGCGGCATGGATATCGAGGAAGTGGCGGAGAAAACCCCCGAGCAGATTCTCACGGTGGCGATCAACCCGGCCTGTGGTCTGCAGCCCTATCAATGCCGCAAGCTGGCGTTCGGTCTCGGACTTTCCGGGCAAGCAGATCAAGCAGTTCGGTGCCATCGTCGGCGCGCTGACGAAGATGTTCATCGAAAAGGATGCCAGCCTGGTCGAAATCAACCCGCTGATCGTAACCGGCGACGACGATCTCGTCGCGCTGGACGGCAAGATCAACCTCGAGGGCAATGCTCTCTACCGCCAGCCCGCGTTGCTCGAATTGCGTGATCCGAGCCAGGAAGACCCCAAGGAGAGCGCGGCCAGCGCCCACGGGCTCAACTATGTCTCTCTCGACGGCAATATCGCGTGCATGGTCAACGGCGCAGGACTGGCGATGGCAACCATGGACCTGATCAAGTTGCACGGCGGACAGCCGGCCAATTTTCTCGACGTCGGCGGCGGGGCTACCGCGGAACGTGTGACAGAGGCGTTCAAGCTGATTCTCTCCAATGACAACGTGGGCGGAATCCTGGTCAATATTTTTGGCGGGATCGTACGTTGCGATCTGATCGCCGAGGGCATCATCCAGGCGGTGAAGGATGTCGGTGTGTCGGTGCCGGTGGTAGTGCGGCTCGAGGGAACCAATGTCGGCAAGGGACGCAAAATGCTGGCCGAAAGCGGACTCGATATTATCGCCGCGGACGACCTCACCGACGCCGCCAAGAAAGCGGTTGCGGCAGCAGCGTAGTCAGTCAACCCAACGAAACGGGAACGAAACAGTGAGCATTCTGGTCAACAAGAACAGCAAAATCGTGTGTCAGGGATTCACCGGCAAACAGGGCACGTTCCACTCGCAGCAATGCATCGAGTATGGCACCCAGGTAGTCGGGGGCGTGACGCCTGGCCGTGGCGGTGAAACGCACCTTGATCGGCCGGTTTTCGACACCGTTCACGATGCCGTTGCCGAGACCGGAGCGGATGTCAGCATGATCTATGTGCCGGCGCCGTTCGCCGCCGACGCCATTCTTGAGGCCGCTGATGCCGGGATCGAGCTGGTGGTTTGTATCACCGAGGGCATCCCGGTTAATGACATGGTCAGTGTCAAGGCTGCCCTGAAAGATTATGACTGCCGCCTCATCGGGCCGAACTGCCCGGGCATCATCACGCCGGGAGAGTGCAAGATCGGTATCATGCCGGGGTTCATTCACAAGCCGGGTTCGGTCGGTGTCGTGTCGCGTTCTGGCACGCTGACCTACGAGGCTGTGTATCAGACGACCCAGATCGGCGCCGGTCAGTCCACCTGCGTAGGTATCGGTGGCGATCCCGTCCGCGGCATGAATTTCATCGACTGCCTCGAGTTGTTCGAGCAGGACGACGCCACCAGCGGCGTCATCATGGTCGGCGAGATCGGCGGTACCGATGAGGAGGCCGCGGCCGAATATATACGCGACAACATGACCAAGCCGGTCGTCGCGTATATCGCCGGCGTCACCGCGCCTCCGGGCAAGCGGATGGGCCATGCCGGCGCAATCGTATCCGGCGGCAAAGGCACCGCGGAAGAGAAGTTCAAGGCGCTGGATGCGGCCGGCGCGACGACCGTGCGTTCGCCCGCGGAACTGGGCAGTGCCATGGCCGCACGACTGGGGCTCTAGAGCTCGCGCTACTGACGCACGTACCACGCCGCCCGGCGGCAGTTGGGGACAATGAGCACCGAGCTACGCATCGCCCTCGCGCAGTTGAATCTCGTCGTTGGCGATGTCAGTGCCAACACGGCCAAAATCATCCGGGCGGCTGCCGTCGCGCGCGACCAACAGCGCGCCGACCTGGTGCTGTTCCCGGAACTTGCGGTTACCGGTTATCCGCCCGAGGACCTGCTGTTTCACAGTCGCCTGCGTCACGATGTGGCAACGGCGATGGCCCAGTTGCGCGATGAATTACGCGACGTGGCCATTGTCGTCGGCTATCCGGAGTACGTCGGCGATCTCATTTACAACTCGGCCGCGTTCATCGTTGACGGCGAATTGATCGGCAACCATCGCAAGCAATGCCTGCCCAACTACGGCGTGTTCGACGAGATGCGCTATTTCCATCCCGGCGCCGGACCGACCGTGGTCGACTTCCATGGCATTCGCCTCGCGCTCACGGTTTGCGAGGATCTGTGGGAACCGGGCCCGCCGGCGCAGGCGCACGCGGCCGGTGGCGAAGTGTTGCTGTCGATCAATGGCTCCCCGTACGCGATGGGCAAGCAGCCACGGCGCCTTCAGGTGCTGGCCGAAAATGTATCGGTACACGGGATGCCACAGGTTTATCTGAACATGGTCGGCGGCCAGGACGAACTGGTGTTCGACGGCGGATCCATGGTGATCGACGAAACCGGCATGGTCGCTCATCGCGCGCCGCTGTTCGAGGAGGCGCTGGAAACGATAATCCTGCGGCGCGACGAGCCCGGATCGCCGCCGCGCTGTGTCGAAGGCAGGCTGGCGGGACAACCGGACGGGATCGCCGAAATCTATGCCGCGCTGGTGCTGGGTACCCGCGACTATGTCGATAAACACGGATTCCCAGGCATCGTGCTGGGATTGTCGGGCGGCATCGATTCCGGTCTTGTTCTTGCAATCGCCGTCGATGCGCTGGGGGCCGACCGGGTGCAGGCAGTGATGATGCCGTCGCGGTACACCGCCGACATGAGCCTCGAGGATGCCAGGGAGCAGGCCGGGCTCCTCGGTATCGGCTACGACGTGATTTCCATTGAACCGATCTACGAGGCGACGGTCGCGGCACTGGCCGGGCAGTTTGCCGGTCGCGCAGAAGATACGACCGAGGAGAACATCCAGTCGCGCTGTCGCGGCATGGTGTTGATGGCGATCTCGAACAAGACCGGGCGGATGCTTCTGACCACCGGCAACAAGAGTGAGATGGCGGTCGGTTACGCGACTCTTTACGGTGACATGGCGGGCGGGTTTGCGCCGATCAAGGACTGCAGCAAAACTCTGGTTTACCAGCTTGCGCGGTATCGCAACAGCTGCGCCAGGGTGATTCCTGAGCGGGTGCTGACCCGAGAGCCCTCGGCCGAGCTGCGCGCCGATCAGAAAGACACCGATTCGCTGCCGCCATACGAAATCCTCGACCCGATCCTCGAGTACTTCATCGAAGACGATCTGTCGGTCGACGAGATTGCCGCGCGCGGTTTCGACCGGTCGGTTGTCGGCGAAGTGCTCGAACTGGTCAAGCGTAACGAATACAAACGCCGCCAGGCGCCGCCTGGAATCCGGGTCAGCCGCAGGGGCTTCGGGCGCGACTGGCGCTATCCGATCACATCGGGTTACGGGCCCGGACGCTAGCCGGGCCGCGGGGCGGGAATCAGCTCTTCGAGTTCTTCAGGTGGGCATTTTCCTCGAGCAGTCGCTCGGTATCGGCAGCAAGATCGCCCAGCCCCAGTTCGCGGTAGCTCTCGAGCATCATCTCGAGCGCCCAGTACGTGCTGTCCGAGCCGTAATAGGTCCTGATAATGCGATGCAACCGGCGCAACGCCCCGACATACGCGCCGCGGCGAATGTAGTACTCCGCGATATGCGCCTCGTATCGGGCGAGACGATTGCGCAGGAATTTGATGCGCTGGGTCGCATCAGCCGCATATTCGCTGTTGGGAAAGCGGTCGACCAGTGTCGAAAACGATGTATAGGCTTCCAGTGCTCCCACCGGCGGACGCATCGTGGTATCGACGCGGAACAGTCTCTCGAGCACTCCCCGCGACGGGTCGTAGTGCGAAAGACCCTCGATGTAATACGCATAATCGACGCGCGGGTGAGTCGGGTTCTCACGGATAAAGTTGTCAGCCGCATCGATGGCCGACTCGAACTGGCCGTCGCGATAGTAAACATACATCAGGTCGAGCTGACCCTGTTTGGCTTCATCGCTGAACGGGAAGCGCGACTCGAGCTGCTCGAGGAAAAAGATCGCGTTGGTGTAGTTGGTCGACTTGATGCTGGCCTGGGCTCTTTCGTACAGCCATGGCGGGGTTGCGCGCGGGTCGCTGCTGCGATCACGGTCTCCCGCACAGCCACTGAACATGACCATGACGGCCGCCACGGCCAGGCAGCAACGCATTACCTTGCGCTGCGGCGCCGGAACACCGGGATTTGATTGATTCGTCAGACTCATCGGGAATCTTCGATCGGTTGTACGCTATGCGGCTTGCTGGTGCCGCCAAGACCGCGCAGTATACCGGAAACCTCGATCAGCCATCACCGCCGGAGCGCGAGCTGCCGCGTTCGTCCCCATGCAAACCCATCGTCAGCACGAGCTGCAAATTCCCGATGAACTGGCCGGTCTGCGTCTTGATATGGCGCTGGCACGGTTGCTGCCGGAGTATTCGCGCAGCCGGATCAAGGCGTGGATCGCATCCGGCCAGGTGACCCGGAATGGCGCAGCGTGCAAACCGCGCGAGCCGGTCGAGGCCGGCGATGCGATCGTCGTCGCCGCGACCATCGAGACCGCGGTAGCGCCACGACCCCAGGCAATTGCTCTCGATGTGGTGTTTGCCGACGATTCGATCATCGTGGTCAATAAACCGGCCGGCCTGGTCGTCCACCCGGGTGCCGGTAACCCGGACCGCACGCTACAGAATGCGCTGTTGCATTATCGGCCCGGGCTTGCGCATTTGCCGCGCGCCGGCATCGTTCACCGGCTGGACAAGGACACCAGCGGCCTGATGGTGGTCGCGGCCAGCGTTGCCGCTCATACCAATTTGGTACAGGCGATGACGGAGAGAACTATTGTCCGCGAATACGAAGCGGTCTGCATCGGCGCGTTGACCGGCGGCGGCCGGGTTGACCAGCCGCTTGGGCGCCACCCGGTCGAACGGACCCGGATGGCGGTACGCCGCGACGGCCGTTCTGCGGTGACTCATTACCGGCTTTTGCAGCGGTTTCGGGCGCACAGTCACATCGGTGTCCGGCTCGAAACCGGGCGCACCCACCAGATCCGGGTGCACATGGCCTGGCTGCGCCACCCGCTTGTCGGTGACCCGCTGTACGGTGGGCGCCTGCAGATTCCCGCGGGGGCCAGCGACGAACTGGAGGCCGCATTGCGAGGATTTCGGCGCCAGGCGCTGCACGCCTGCCGCCTCGGGCTGGTCCATCCGGATAGCGGCGAAGAGATGATCTGGGCAGCGCCGGTGCCCGCCGATTTTGCCGCCTTGCTGGAGGCCTTGCGCCAGGACTCGGCGGCGTATGCCGGTGGCTGAATTTGACACCCTTGTGGTCGCGGCGAATGATTGCCGCCCAAACGTGATACCGGAAAGCCAAACCATGCAACGTCTCGATGTCGTCAACGCCAGCTGGTCCGCCCCGCGCGGGGTGCATGCGCTGACGACGACTCGCATCGACGGCGCCAGCACGGGACCCTACCGGGGGCTGAATCTTGGCGATCATGTCGGTGACCGCGACGACGCGGTCGCCGCGAACCGCGCATCCCTCGCGCGCGAACTGGCGCTGCCGGCGGAGCCGTTGTGGTTGACCCAGGTGCATGGCTCGGCGGTCATCGATGCCGCCGTCGCCTCCCCGGGGGCGCGCGCCGACGCCGCGTGGACCGACCAGGTGGGTGTCGTGTGTGCTGTACTGACCGCCGATTGCATCCCGCTGGTACTCGCCACCCGTTGCGGCGCTCGCGTAGCCGCGGTCCACGTGGGCTGGCGCGGTCTCGTGTCCGGGGTGGTGGAAAATGCCGTGGCCGTGCTCGCTGGCGGCGCAGATCTGGTGGCGTGGATGGGGCCTGCGATCTCACAGCGCGGCTTCGAGGTCGGTCCCGAGGTCGTTGCGGCATTGGCCGGGGACGACCGAGAGGCGCAGCGCTGTTTTGCGCCCGGCACCGGAGATCGCGCGATGGCCGATCTGTTCGGCTTGCTGCGGCTTCGTCTGAACCGCGCCGGCGTTGCCGAGGTGGCTGGCGGCGATCACTGCACTTTCTCGGACCCGGCGCGGTTTTTCTCCTACCGCCGCGACGGTCGGAGCGGGCGCATGGCGACGCTGATATGGCGCGCCGCGGGCAAAAACTGACCTATGACAACGCTGCAATGGATCTTGCTGGTGACGGCCGTGGGTGGAGTGGCGAGCGCGCTGCTTGCCTCGACATTCCTGCTCGCCGGCATGCAGATTCGCAATCGTCTGCTCCCTCACATGGTGAGTTTTGCCACGGGCGCGTTGCTCGGGGCGGCATTTATCGGATTGTTGCCGCGGGCGATCGAAACTGCCGGAGCTGGAAATGCCGGCAACATCGGGCTCGCCGTGCTCGGTGGCCTGCTCGCTTTTTTCGTGCTCGAGAAGCTGGTGTTGTGGCGCCACTGCCACCACGACACCTGCGAAGTTCACACCCACGACGAGGGTGCCGGCCACGATGCCTCCGGCACCCTGATTCTGATCGGCGATGCCTTCCACAATTTGCTGGACGGCGTACTGATAGCGGCCGCGTTCCTGACCGACTTTCATCTCGGCATCGTCACCGCGCTGGCAGTCTTCGCCCATGAGTTGCCGCAGGAGCTCGGCGACATCGCCATCCTGCTGAATTCGGGCATGAGCTGGGGGCGTGCGCTGACGCTGAATCTGCTGGTCAGTCTGACATCGGTGATCGGCGCGGTGCTGGCTTTTTACTGGCTGGCGGGCGCCATGGTCATGCTGCCCTACGTACTCAGCGTGGCCGCGGCCAGCTTCGTCTATGTCGCGGTGGCCGACTTGATTCCGGGCCTGCATCGGCGCCTCGAACCTGGCGCGGCGCTAAGCCAGTTCACGCTGATCGTGCTGGGCGTGCTGGTCGTCGCCGGCGCGACCCGACTTGCTCACGGGCTTGCGCATTAGCAAACGCTGCCGGAAGCTTCGGAAAGAGTTGATTTTCCCCGATCAGACCCCACTTAATCGGCAGTTTCCAGTCTTTTGAGCGGGGTTGCGCCTGATGCGCATGGATAAACTCACCAGTAAATTCCAGCTTGGGCTTGCCGACGCCCAGTCATTGGCGCTTGGCAAGGATCACCAGTTCATCGAGCCGGCCCATCTGATGACCGCGTTGCTCGATCAGGATGGCGGTAGTGTCAGACCGCTTCTGGCCAAGGCCGGGGTCAACGTCAACCTGTTGCGATCGCACCTCGGCGATGCGCTCGACCGCATGCCGCAGGTCGAGGGGACGCCCGGCGAGGTACATATCTCGCAGGACCTGGCGAGGTTGTTGAATGTCAGTGACAAGCTGGCGCAGAAACGTGGCGATGCCTATATCTCGAGCGAGTTGTTCGTTCTGGCGGCACTCGAGGACAAGGGCGCGCTTGGTACCCTGATGCGTGATTGCGGCGCGGTCAAGGGTGCGATCGAAAAGGCGATCGACGAGGTCCGGGGCGGTGCCAAGGTGGAGGATCCCAATGCCGAGGAAACACGCCAGGCACTGGACCGCTTTACCGTCGATCTGACCGAGCGTGCCGAGCAGGGCAAGCTCGATCCGGTGATCGGACGCGACGAGGAAATCCGCCGCACGATCCAGGTACTGCAGCGCCGAACCAAGAACAACCCGGTGCTGATCGGTGAGCCCGGCGTAGGAAAAACCGCAATCGTCGAGGGGCTCGCCCAGCGCATCGTCAATGGCGAAGTACCCGAGAGCCTGCGTAGCAAACGCATACTGTCGCTGGATATGGGATCGCTGATCGCCGGCGCCAAATATCGCGGCGAATTCGAGGAGCGGCTGAAGGCGGTTCTCAACGAACTGTCGAAACAGGAAGGTCAGGTCATCCTGTTCATCGATGAACTGCACACGATGGTCGGTGCGGGTAAGGCCGAGGGCTCGATGGACGCCGGCAACATGCTCAAGCCGGCGCTGGCCCGCGGTGAGCTGCACTGTGTCGGCGCGACGACGCTTGACGAGTACCGCAAATACGTCGAGAAGGACGCGGCGCTCGAACGCCGGTTCCAGAAAGTCCTGGTCGATGAGCCGAGTGTGGAGGACACGATTGCGATCCTGCGCGGACTGAAAGAGAAATACGAGGTCCATCACGGCGTTGACATCACCGATCCGGCGATCGTCGCGGCGGCGATGTTGTCGCATCGCTACATCTCCGATCGCAAGTTGCCCGACAAGGCGATCGACCTGGTGGACGAGGCCGGTTCGCGTATTCGCATGGAGATCGACTCCAAACCCGAGGCCATGGACCGGTTGGACCGGCGCATCATCCAGCTCAAGATCGAGCGCGAAGCGCTTACGAAGGAACCCGATGAGGCCTCGAAAAAGCGTCTCGACGCGTTGCAGGAGGAGCTCGACACACTCGAGCGCGAGTATTCCGACCTCGACGAGGTCTGGAAAGCCGAGAAAGCGGCGATGCAGGGCGCAACCGCGATCAAGGAAGAGCTCGATCGTGCACGGATCGAGCTCGAGACCGCGCACCGGGCCCAGGATCTGCAGCGGATGTCCGAGCTGCAGTACGGCCGCATCCCGGAACTCGAGCGTCAGCTCGAGTCCGCGGCCGACGCCGAGCAGCGCGAGGCAACGCTGGTGCGGAACAAGGTCACCGAAGAGGAAATCGCCGAGGTCGTGTCGAGATGGACCGGTATCCCGGTGTCGAAAATGCTCGAGGGCGAAAAAGAAAAGCTGCTGCGGATGGAAGAAGCCATCACCAAACGTGTCGTGGGTCAGGACGAGGCGGTGCGGGTCGTGGCCAACGCGATCCGGCGTTCGCGCGCCGGGCTGGCTGATCCGAATCGGCCCAACGGATCGTTCCTGTTTCTCGGCCCCACCGGTGTCGGCAAGACCGAGCTGACCAAGGCGCTCGCGGCATTCCTGTTCGATTCCGAAGACGCCATGGTGCGGATCGACATGTCCGAATTCATGGAGCAGCACTCCGTGGCGCGGTTGATCGGCGCACCGCCCGGGTATGTCGGTTACGAAGAGGGTGGTTACCTGACCGAGGCGGTTCGGCGCAAACCGTACTCCGTGATATTGCTCGACGAGGTGGAGAAAGCGCATCCGGAGGTATTCAATGTGTTGTTGCAGGTGCTTGACGACGGCCGGCTGACCGACGGTCACGGGCGTACCGTGGATTTCCGCCACACGGTGATCGTCATGACCTCCAATCTCGGTTCGCAACGCATCCAGGAGCTGGCCGGTGAGGCGAACTACGAGCGCATGAAATCCGCGGTGATGGACGATGTCGCCCAACATTTTCAGGCCGGAGTTTGTAAACCGCATCGACGATATCGTCGTGTTCCACCCGCTTGGCCGTGAGCAGATCCGGATGATCGTGGATATCCAGATCGATCAGTTGCGTGGCCGGCTTGCCGAACGCGAGATGAGTCTCGAGCTCACCGATGCGGCGCGCGACAAGATTGCAGATACCGGTTTCGATCCGGTCTACGGGGCACGACCGCTGAAGCGGGCGATCCAGCAACAGGTCGAGAACCCGCTGGCGCAGGAAATCCTTGCCGGCAGGTTCGGGCCGGGCGATACGGTCACGATCGACGTTGCAGGCGATGAGCTGGGCTTTGCCCGCGCGGCCTGAGACGGTCGCCGGGCGAGGCAATTCCGGGCGGCGCCGCGGTAAACTGCGGCGCCGTCACGGTATTCTGCACTATTGAAAACGGATGGATTGACCAAACACTTGCGCCAGCGTTGCGTTGTTTGTGACCCAGGGGGTTGTGGATGCCGATTTACGAATACGAGTGCTGCGATTGCGGGCATTATTTCGACGTTTTGCAGAAGATCAGCGACGAGCCACTCAAATTCTGTCCGGATTGCGGCAAGCCCGAGTTGAAAAAGCTCCTGTCGGCGCCGCGGTTCCGGCTTAAGGGCTCGGGCTGGTACGAGACCGACTTCAAAAGCGACAAGGACAAACGGCGTAACCTCGCCGAGTCCGAAGCGAAAACGGGCGCCGCCAAGAAGGAGACGACGGACAAGCCGGCAACCGAGGCAAAAGCCAAGGACAGCAAGCCGGCTGGCAACACGGCCGCGAAAAGCAGCGATTAGCGCGGTTTTCTTGCGCCTGCAGCATGCGAGTCGTACCATCGCGCGTCTTTTTTCGGATGCCCGCCGTGCGTCCGGTCAACAGGGGTTCTACCCATGCGAACACATTATTGCGGTCAGGTCAGTGAGGCCCAGATCGGCGAAGAAGTCGAGCTGGCCGGCTGGATGCATCGCCGCCGCGACCATGGCGGCGTCATTTTCATCGACTTGCGTGACCGCGAAGGGCTGGTCCAGGTGGTGTTCGACCCTGACCGCCCCGATGTCTTCGCCGTGGCCGAGAAAGTCCGTGGCGAGTACGTGCTGCGGGTAAAGGGCACCGTGCGCCCGCGCCCCGAGGGAACCGTCAATGAGCGCCTGACGAGCGGCGGGATCGAAGTGCTGGCCTCTGAAGTCGCGGTCCTGAATGCGTCGGAGACGCCGCCATTTCACCATGACGAATCGGCCAGCGAAGAAATTCGCTTGCGCTACCGCTACCTGGATCTGCGGCGCGAGGAAATGACCCGCAACCTGCGTTTGCGCCATGCGGTTACCCGCGCGATCCGCAACTGCTTGGACGAACAGGGTTTTATCGACATAGAAACGCCGATGCTGACCAAGGCTACGCCCGAGGGTGCGCGCGATTACCTGGTGCCGAGCCGCACGCAGCCGGGCTGTTTTTTTTCTCTGCCGCAGTCGCCACAGCTGTTCAAGCAGCTTCTCATGATGGCGGGCATGGACCGTTACTACCAGATCGTGCGCTGTTTTCGCGACGAGGACCTGCGAGCCGACCGTCAGCCCGAGTTCACCCAGCTCGACGTCGAGATGGCATTCGCCGACGAGGAACTGGTCATGGGCACCATGGAAAACATGGTGCGCCAGGTTTTCAAAAGCGTGCTCGACGTCGATCTGCCGGACCCGATTCCGCGTATGCCCTACAGCGAGGCAATGGCGCGTTTCGGCAGCGATCGCCCCGATCTGCGGGTGCCGCTGGAGCTGACGGAAGTATCGGACCTGATGACCGGCGTCGAATTCAAGGTGTTCGCCGGCCCGGCTGCCGATCCGAACGGCCGGGTGGCGGCACTGAGGGCGCCGGGCGGTGCGCAGCTGAGCCGCAAGCAGATCGACGACTACACGGATTTCGTCTCACGCTACGGTGCGCGCGGGCTGGCATATATCAAGGTCAACGATCTAGCGGCGGGCCGCGACGGACTGCAGTCTCCGATCCTCAAATTCCTGCCCGATAACGTCGTCGAGAGCATACTCGCGCGCTGCGAGGCCGCAAGCGGCGACCTGATTTTCTTCGGCGCCGACAAGGCGCGCGTAGTCAATGATGCGCTCGGCGCGCTGCGGATTAAGGTTGGCCAGGACCTCGGCCTCCTCAGGGAAGGCTGGTTCCCGGTGTGGGTGATCGAGTTCCCGATGTTCGAATACGACGAGCAGGAAAAACGCTGGGTGTCGCTGCATCATCCATTTACCGCGCCGCTGGTCGACGATCCGTCGCTGCTCGCGGCGGAACCGGGACAGACCCGGTCGCGCGCCTATGACATGGTGTTGAACGGCTCTGAAATCGGTGGCGGTTCGATCCGCATCCACCGACCGGAAATGCAATCGACGGTGTTTCATCTGCTCGGCATCAGTGACGAGGAGGCGGAGGAGAAATTCGGGTTCCTGTTACAGGCGCTCAGGTACGGTTGTCCGCCGCATGGCGGTATCGCCTTCGGCCTCGACCGGCTGGTGATGCTGATGGCCGGCGCCACGAGCATCCGCGATGTCATTGCCTTTCCGAAGACCCAGACGGCCACCTGTTTGCTGACCGATGCGCCGTCGCCGGTGGACGAGCGCCAGCTGCGCGAACTCCATATCCGACTGCGCAAGCCGCCGGGGCAAAAAGAGAGCAGTTGACTGCGCAAGGCGGCAAGCGCCCCGAATCGGTGCTGGTGATCGTCAGCACGCTGGCTGCAGAGGTGTTGTTGTTGCGCCGCCGCCAGCCGGCCGGCTTATGGCAGTCGGTCACCGGTAGCCTCGAGTGGGCCGAGGGCGCAGCCGCCGCGGCGCTGCGCGAACTGCGCGAGGAGACCGGGATAGACGCGGGTCCGGCGGCATTGATCGACTGCGGCCGTTGTAACCGGTATCCGATCGCGCCCGCCTGGCGGCACCGCTATCGGCAGGAATTCAGCCACAACACCGAACACGTCTGGCGCATCGTTTTGCCGCGACGCGTGGCGGTAAGCCTCGATCCGGAGGAGCACGATGCGTCTGAGTGGCTGCCGCGGCGCGACGCCGTTGCGCGCGCGCATTTTCCCACCGACCGCGCCGCGATAAGCGAATTCGCGGGACTCGCCGAATGAGCGCGCGCGAAGCCATCATCGTCAGTCACGGTCTGTGGATGAGCGGCACCGAGACCTACTTTCTGCGCCAGCGCCTGTCCGAACTCGGCCCATACGAGTGTCATCCATTCAGCTACCGCAGCACCCGCGACCACCTCGGGTTGCATGCCAGTCAATTGCTCGGGTTTGCCGCTGAGATCGATGCCGATGTGGTGCATTTTGTCGGCCACAGTCTTGGTGGACTACTGACGCTGCATGCGTTGCGCGAGGCGTGTCCGGCTAACATCGGCCGGATCGTGGTGCTCGGTTCACCGTTGCTGGGCTGCCGCGCCGGCAACAGCATCATGGCGTGGCCGATCGGCGACAAGGTACTCGGATCGGTGATGGCCGAGGTGCTGGCGATGTTGCCGCTGCCGGACTGGGACCTGGCGATCGACCTTGGCGTCATTGCGGGTACACTGGGGCACGGGCTCGGCCACTTTTTCGCCCCGGTGGAGACTCCACACGACGGCACGGTTGCGGTTGCCGAAACGCTTCTCCCGGGCGCCTCCGATCATATCCAGTTGCCGGTATCGCATACTGGAATGGTGCTGTCGCAACTGGTGGCCGAGCAGGTCGCGGCGTTTCTGCGCGACGGGCATTTCGAGCGCGGCTGAGCCTTGCCGGTTCAGTCTTCGGAGCTGGCGAGTCGTTTCAGTTCGTAGACCAGTTCGAGCGCCGCGCGCGGTGACAGTTCGTCGGGATCGGTTGCGTCCAGCCGTTCAATCGCCGGATGGGTTGCGGGCGGTTCATCGTCGACGGCGCTGAACAAGTCGAGCGATTGCTGGGGGCCCGCTGCGCTGTCCTGGGTCTGTTCGAGGTGAGCAAGATAGCGCCTCGCGCGCCGGATCACGGCGTCGGGAACACCGGCCAGCGCCGCAACCTGCAGCCCGTAGCTCTGGTTGGCCGGACCGTCGCGCACCGTATGCAGGAAAATCAACTTGTCGCCGTGTTCCGCGGCTTCGACATGCACGTTGGCGCAGGCCGGCAACTCCTCGGCGAGCGCGGTGAGTTCAAAATAATGCGTCGCGAACAGACAGAACGCACCCAGCTTCTCACCGATGTAGTGGGCGCAGGCCCAGGCCAGCGAAAGGCCGTCGAAGGTGCTCGTGCCGCGGCCGATTTCGTCCATCAGCACGAGGCTGTTCGCGGTGGCGTTGTGCAGGATATTGGCCGCTTCGGTCATTTCGACCATAAACGTAGAACGGCCGCCAGCGAGGTCATCGGAGGCGCCGATACGGGTGAAAATCCGGTCCACCGGGCCAATCGTGGCGCTCTGGGCAGGGACGAAACTGCCGATGTGAGCGAGCAAAGTAATCAACGCAGTCTGACGCATGTAGGTCGATTTGCCGCCCATGTTGGGTCCGGTCACGACCAGCATCCGGCGCGCATCCCCGAGACACACGTCGTTGGGCACGAAACGCTCTTCCAGCACCTGCTCGACTACCGGGTGACGTCCTCCCGTGATATCGATTCGTGGCTCGCTGGTCAGCACCGGTTGGGTGAGGTTCAGCGTCTGCGCACGTTCCCCGAGATTGGCGAGCAGGTCCAGCGTCGCCAGCGCGGCGGCCATGCGCAGCAGCGATTCGAGGTTCGCCTGGAGTTCCGCAAGCAGGGCCTCGTACAACGATTTCTCCCGTGCGAGGGCCTTGTCGCGCGCACCCAGTACGCGGTCCTCGTAAGTCTTTAGCTCCGGGATGATGTAGCGCTCGGCGCCTTTCAATGTCTGCCGGCGCACATACTCCGGCGGCGCCTTGTCCGCCTGTCCCTTGCTGATCTCGATGTAGTAGCCGTGAACGCGGTTATAGCCGAGTTTCAGATTGGGGATGCCGAGACGTTCGCGCTCGCGCTGTTCGAGGTCGGCAAGAAAGCGATCGGCCTGTTGTCCGGTCGCGCGCAATTCGTCGAGCGTAGCGTCATAGCCCTCGGCGATGACGCCGCCGTCGCGTAGCAGTACCGGCGGCTCGGCAACGATCGCGGTATCCAGCAGGCGGTGCAGATCGGGTTGTTCGGCGCAGTGCTCGGCAAGCGTGCGCAGCTTGGGCGAGTCCAGCTGCGCCAGCTGCGCCTGTAACGGCGGCAGCATCGCGAGGCCATGACGCATTTGCGCGAGATCACGCGGCCGTGCCGAGCCCAGCGCTACTCGCGCGAGGATGCGCTCGAGATCGCCGGTCGACCGCAGCAACTCCTGGAGCTCGCGGTAACGTTCGCTGTGGCGCAACGTTTCGACCGCGTGAAAGCGGCGCCGCAGTTCCCCATGGTCACGAAGCGGGACGATTGATCCAGCGGCGCAGCAGGCGCGCGCCCATCGCGGTGCAGGTTGCATCCATCACCCCGGCAAGCGTGTGTTCCGGCTGGCCGGTCAGGCTGTATTCCAGCTCGAGGTTGCGGCGGGTCGCGGCGTCCATGATCAGCGCATCCGAGCGTTGCTCGGTCGTCAGCCCGCGCAAATGCGGCAGTGCGCTGCGCTGGGTGTCGTTCGCGTAGTGCATCAGGCAGCCCGCCGCTGCGATCGCCGCGGGCAAATCGGCACAGCCATATCCCGACAGGTCGCGGGTACCGAATTGCTCACACAACACGCGTTCGGCCGTCTCAATGTCGAAGTGCCATGGCGGGCGTCGCCGCAGTGCCTTGAAATCCTCGAGTGCAGCGGGCAGGCGCGCTTCCTCGTCAACCAGCAGTTCGGCCGGGACGCAGCCGCTCGAGCTCGCCGAGCAGGGCATCATCGTTGTCGCATTCCATTACGTGGAACCGGCCGCTGGAAATATCGAGCCACGCCAGACCGATGCTGTCGCGGTGTCGGCACAGCGCGGCAAGAACGTTGTCGCGGCGTTCGTCCAGCAGCGCCGAATCGGTAACCGTGCCGGGGGTCACGATGCGCACGACCTCGCGCTCGACCGGTCCCTTGGATGTGGCGGGGTCGCCGATCTGTTCGCAGATCGCGACCGATTCGCCCATTCGCACGAGCTTGCCGAGATAGTTTTCGACGCTGTGGACCGGGACTCCCGCCATCGGAATCGGCTCGCCCGCCGACTGCCCGCGCCGGGTCAACGCGATATCGATCAGCTGTGAGGCGCGCCGCGCATCGTCATAAAACAACTCATAGAAATCGCCCATCCGGTAGAACATGAGGATGTCGGGGTGCTCGGCTTTGATGCGCAGATACTGCTGCATCATTGGCGTGTGCGGGGCGGGTTGTTCGGTGGCGCTCACGGCAGGGAAAAGCGGTTTCCGGGTCGGGTGGCACAGGGTAATGCGTGGGAGTGCCGGCGACAATGTTGGCGGGCCGGGCAAGCACGGCTGGCACGATCGAGGAGACAGCGGAAGAAACAGCGGGGCCGGAGCCCCGCTGGTACATCGCTTCAGTTGCCCGAGTCGTCCCCGGCGTCGTTCCCACCGCCATCGATATCGCCATCCACGTCGTCGCGTGGCTGCGTTCCGCTCGCCGCCACTTTCGGTTGTTCTGTCTGCACCGGTGTGACGGTGGCGATTGCAGTTTCGTCGCCGGCGAAAATGTGTACGTCGCGCTGCGGGAACGGAATCGAGATATCCTCTTCGTCGAAGCGCATTTTCACCGCGCGGGTGATATCCCAGTAAACATCCCAGTAGTCTTCGGTCCTGACCCAAGGCCGCACCACGAAATCCAGCGGAGGATTCGCCGAGCGTATGCAGCCGGACGACCGGTTCGGGGTCTTTCAGGATCTTGCTGTGGGTGTCGACGATCTCGTTGAGCACCTTTTCGGCTTTCGCGTATGTCATCGCCGTAACCGATGCCGAACACCAGGTCGATCCGGCGCTCGCGCTGGGCGGTGACGTTCTTGATGACGTCGCCCCAGATCTTGCTGTTAGGCAGCACCAGCGTCTGGTTGTCCACGGTCAGAATCGTGGTGTTGACCAGGCTCATGTGGCTGACTTTACCGAATGCGCCGCCGGCTTCGATCATGTCGCCGACGTCATAAGGGCGGTACAGCAGGATCAGCATTCCCGATGCGAAATTGCCGAGCGTATCCTGCAGTGCGAAACCGACGATGAATCCGGCGATACCGAGGCCGGCCAGCAGCGGTCCGACCGAAAGTACCGAGCTGCGCCAGACCAAACAACAATCCGAGCAAAAGGACTAGGTTGGCCGCCGTCGAGATGATCATTCGCCGCAGCAGTCGCGACACCCGCAGCGGCGCCCGGTCCAGCGCGCGGGTGGTGAGTCGGCGTGCTATCCGCGACAGCATCAGCGCGATCCACACGATTGCCAGGAACAGCAGCACGTTGAACAATATCTGCGGCAGGTTTTCCGTAGTCCAGTCACGGATCGAGTCGAACCAGCGCCCGATCAGCCCATTTAGTACGTCGACGTCGAAAATGTCGGTCGTGACGCTGCCGGCCGAGCCAATCAGTTGCTGCCGGTAACGGACGACATCGAGTTCCAGCGTCTCCATCATCGCTACGGTTTCACGCAATGAATCGGACAGACGTTTCGCCGTGAATTGTTGACCTGGGTAAGTGCCGCAAGATCGGTGTCGGCCGGGAGCGCTCCCACCTGCCTGGACAGGGTGCGCGCTTCTTCTCGTGGGTCATCTCCAGCGCGACGGAAAGGTTTTCGGCCGAATCGGCCAGCGTCTCGGCAAGATACTCCTGCTGCCCGGTGATATTGAGGCCCAGTTTCCGAGAGAGTTCGAGATTGCGCAGAATCGCCTTTTGCAGGGTGAGAATCCGCCGCGAAATGCGTTCGCGATCGGCTTCCAGCGCGATCTTCTGCGCCACGCTCATATCCTCGGTTTCGGCTGATAAACCCATTCTCGGGTCGTTCGCCAGCTCGTTGATGTATCTCTGGGCACCTTCGGGAATCGTTTCCAGTAGCTCTACCGCCTGTTCCCGGAATGGCCCCGGATCCCCGCCGGCGGCTTCGTGTTCGATGACGAGATCCACGAGTTGGTGGGCGCTGTCCAGCGCGCTCAGCGCGTTTTCCTCGATACGCCGTGACAGAATGGCCGCGTACGGGCCCTCCTGTTGTGCCTCCCGCGTTTTGAGCTGATTGATGTCCGCGATCAGCGCATTGATTTCGGCGTCGAGGGCGGCGGCTTTTTCCTCATAAGTGAGTTCTTCGGATTTTTCGGCGGCACCCTGTGCCAGCAACGAGTTTGTCGGCAGCAGGCCGATCAGCAGCAATAACATTATTGCGCCAAACCAGTCGCGGTAAATCGCTCGCATAACAGACCTCCGGATTGCGGGACACGCCAAGCCCGGCATCTTCCCGGGGCAGTGGGCGCGGCACAGTCTATCAGCGATTGAGCGATTGTCATGGTGTCGGGTTTCGCGGACGCAGCCGCAGCGCAGAAACAACCTTCCGAGTGCGACGAAGGGCCGCTGTGCCGCTCCTGGCAGAGCTTTGCCAGCGCAATTCCGGCGGCGGAATGCGCGCCCCGTCCTGCTATGCTTGGTTGCAATGTCTGAGTCTTACCCGAGTTATCGCTTTGACGACTGTTCTGTGGCGGCCGCGACGCGCGAGGTGCGTCGCGGCGACCGGCTCGTCACGCTCGAGCCAAAAGTCTTCGACCTGCTTCTGTACCTGGTCGAGAATCGGACCCGGGTGGTCGGCAAGGACGAGTTGCTGGAGGCGTTATGGCCCGGTGTCGTCGTCGCCGAAACATCGCTTAGCCGCTGCGTGATGAAAGCACGGCAGGCGCTGGGCGACGACGGTGGCGCGCAAAGGATGATTCGTACCGTGCACGGGCGCGGTTACCAGTTCGTCGCCGAGCCGGTCGAGGAGGCGCCCGGCCTGTCGCCGCACGATACCGACGCTGTCCAGGCCGCGCCGCCGGAAACGCCGTCGCGCCCGGGGCGGCCGTCGCTGGTGGTGTTGCCGTTCACCAACATCAGCGGCGAGAGCGTTCAGGATTATCTTGCGGACGGGCTGACCCAGGACATCACCACTGAATTGTCGCGCAACGGCTGGATGTTCCTGATCAGCCGCAACAGCGCGTTCACGTATCGCAACAATCCCGGTCGATCCGCGCCGGGTCGGCGCGGAACTCGGGGTTCGCTATGTCGTCGAGGGAACGCTGCGCAAACTCGGCGACACGCTCCGAGTGTCGACCGAACTGGTCGACGCCCAGACCGGCGAGCAGGTGTGGGCGGAACGATTCGATCGGCCGCTCGACCAGTTCTTCGAGATGCAGGATGACATCGTCCGCGGCATCGTCGGCAGTCTCGGCACCGAGGTGACCCGCGCCGAGGGTCGGCGCGCTTATCGTGCGGATGTCGATACGCTCGATGCCTGGGGGCTGGTCCAGCGGGGCATCGCGACGGCGTTTGGCGGGTTCAACCGGGCATCGATGAACGAGGCCGAGTCGTTGTTCCGCCAGGCCGTAAAACTGGCGCCGGCGGATCCGCGGGCGCATGCGTTCCTCGGCGCGATCCTCGCGGTCAGGTACATCCACGCGTGGGCGCCGGACCTGGAAGCGACCGCCGCCGAGGCCTGGCATGAGGGCCGCACCGCGATCAATATCGCGCCAGACGATTCCGTCGTCCTCGGCCAGTGGGGTGAGATCAATAATTTCCTCGGCGAGTCTCACGTCGCGGTCGATATCCTGCGGCGCGCGACCGAACTCGACCCGAACTCGGCGTGGCACCAGGCGCATCTCGGCTTCGCTTTGATCGCCTCGTCGCGTGCCGGGGAAGCCATCGGCCATATCGAAGAAGCGATGCGGCTGTCACCCAAGGACCCGGGCATGCACTGGATTCGTTGCGGTCTTGCGTGGGCCTGCCTGCAACTCGAGCGCTATGAAGAGGCCGTGGCGCATGCGCGTGCGGCGTTCGCCGAGTACAGCGGATGGTATGTGACCTGGGGCACGCTCGCCGTTGCGCAGGCGGCGACCGGCGATGTTGCGGCCGGCCGCGAGACGATTGCGCGACTGGTCCGGCTCGATCCGGATGCGTCACGCGCGGCGGCGATCGATTTCTACCGCTACATCGCGCGCGACGAGCAGCAGGGCGAGGAAATTTGCGATTTGGTGGAGGCGATCTGGCCGGAATGAGTGCGGTCGGGGCAGCGTCAACAGGGCGCGCTGCACTGCTCCTACGTTCTCCTGTCGACAAGGGGCGGATGTTGGCGGCACCGTCGGCGAGCGATCTCGCCTATCATCTGGTGCCGTGAAAGTCCTCCATGTTGAAACCGGCCGGCATCTCTACGGGGGTGCGAGACAGTTGCTGTATCTGCTTGATGGACTGGCTGCTGCGGGTGTCGCGAATACGCTGGTCTGCGCCAGCGGCGGCGCCATCGCGAGGCCGGCCGCGGAATCGGCGCGGGTACGCGAAATCGCCATCAGCGGCGATCATGACCTCGGTTTCATTGGCCGGATGCGTAGCGAAATCCGCGCGGCGAAACCGGATCTGGTGCATTTGCACAGCCGGCGTGGCGCTGACGTGCTGGGTGCGATTGCGGCGCGGCTCGAGCGCGTGCCGGTGGTGTTGTCACGCCGGGTGGACAACCCCGAGCCGGGTTGGGTAGTACCGATCAAGTATCGCCTCTATGACAGGGTTATCGCCATCTCGGACGCAATTCGCGCGGTGCTGACGGAGTGTGGCGTGCCGGCGGCGAAACTGCGGGTAGTGCCGAGCGCGGTCAACTGCGCCGAGTTCGAAGGGCCGCGCGATATCGCGTGGCTGCGTGGCGAGTTCGGGCTCGGTCCGGAGGATCAGTGCGTCGGCATCGTGGCGCAGCTGATCCCGCGCAAGGGGCACGCCGACCTGTTTGCCGCGTGGCCCGATGTGCTGGCGGTGGCGCCGGCAGCCCGCTTGCTCGTTCTCGGCCGGGGCCCGTTGCGCGAGGAACTGGAGAGCGAAGCCGAACGTCTGGGGATCGCCCGGTCGCTGCGTTTTGCCGGCTTTCGCAACGACCTGCACCGCATTCTTCCGTGCCTCGATCTCGTGGTTCACCCCGCTCACCGCGAGGGACTGGGCATCGCCGTGCTGCAGGCTGCCTGCGCCGGCGCGCCGGTCGTTGCGACCGTGGCGGGAGGTTTGACCGAGATTATCGAGGATGGCGTCAGCGGCCGCCTGGTGCCAATCTCCGATCCGGCTGCACTGGCCGCGGCGATCGTTGCGATGTTATGCAATCGCGAGCAGGCGCGGGCCTGCGCAACCGTGGCAGCGGAACGGGTACGCGCGCGCTTCGGCGTCGCGGCGATGGTGGACGGCAATCTCGGCGTCTATCGCGAACTCCTTTCCGCGCATTGAAGGTCTGGACCGCGCGCCGGTGGCGCGGTTTAATCATCTGACACTACCGGGAGACGGACATGGTTCCCACAGACGAAGACCTGGCATTAGTGGCCGGCCAGGTTGTCACGATGCTCGCCGACGCCGGTGAGACGGTGGCCGCCGCGGAATCCTGCACCGGCGGCTGGGTGGCCAAGGCGCTGACCGATATCGCGGGCTCCTCAGCGGTGTTCGGGTTGGGGCTGGTGACCTACAGCAATGCGGCCAAGCAGCAATTTCTCAACGTGCCCGATTTCGTGCTCGACAAGCATGGTGCCGTCAGCCGCGAGACGGTGGCGGCTATGGCCGAGGGATCTGGGCGCGATCTCCGGTGCCGATCACGCCATCGCGGTCAGTGGTATTGCCGGGCCCGACGGCGGCAGCGTGGACAAGCCGGTCGGTACCGTGTGGTTTGCCTGGGCGCGACGCAACGGCGACCCGCCGCTGGTCACCGGCATGCACCGGTTCGAGGGTAACCGCGACGAAGTGCGGCGCCAGGCGGTCCTGACCGCTCTGGCAGGCCTGTTGCCGTAGATGACCGAAAAGCGGCGCAAGGCGCCGGCCTTGAGGCTGTTTTTTGCGTTGTGGCCGGACGACCAACTGCGCGAAGCACTGCGCCAGGCGACGCGCAAAGCGGTTCGCGCCAGTGGTGGGCGGCCGGTGCCGGCGCGAAATCTGCATGTCACGCTCGCCTTTCTCGGCTCGGTCGCGGAGACGGACCGCGCGAGCGTCGAAGCGGCGGCTGCCGCGGTGAGCGAGCCGGCGTTTGCGTTCGCGCTGGATAGGCTGAAAGTCTGGCCGCGCGCGAATACCCTGGTTCTTGCCCCGGGCTCTGCCGGTGAGGGGTTGGCGCGGCTTCATTCGACGCTGTGGAGCGGGCTCGGCGAGATCGGGTATCCGCGCGAGACGCGCCCGTTTCGTCCGCACGTTACGCTCGCGCGCAAGGTGGCCACACCGGGCGAGATGCCATCTCGCTGCGCCGATCGGGTGGCGCGCGGACGCTTTCGTGCTGGTGCGGTCGGTCACCGATCCGGGCGGTGCTCAGTACGAAGTGATCGGGCGCTGGCCGCTCGGGGTCGAGACTCGGCGCCGGGCCTGATCGATAATTATGTCTCCGGGCCGGTTTTGCGGCTGCCGGCCAACCCGATCTGTGGAATAATCCCTGCTTTCCCGCCAGTCTCACTTCCTATTCAGGTGCCCGATGGACGACAACCGTAAGAAAGCCCTTGCAGCAGCTCTTGGTCAGATCGAAAAACAGTTCGGAAAAGGTTCCGTGATGCGGCTCGGCGATTCCACCGCCCAGCGCGATCTGGACGTGGTCTCGACCGGCTCGTTGACCCTCGACGTCGCGCTTGGCATCGGTGGTCTGCCGCGCGGCAGGGTCGTTGAGATCTACGGGCCGGAGTCCTCGGGCAAGACGACGCTGACACTCGAGCTGATCGCCGAGGCGCAGAAAGTCGGCGGCACCTGTGCGTTCGTGGATGCCGAGCACGCGCTCGATCCCACGTACGCCGAGAAGCTCGGCGTCGATGTCGACAACCTGCTGGTCTCGCAGCCGGATACCGGGGAACAGGCGCTCGAGATCACCGACATGCTGGTGCGTTCGGGCGCGGTCGATGTCGTCGTGATCGACTCGGTCGCGGCTTTGACGCCGAAAGCCGAGATCGAGGGCGAGATGGGCGATTCGCATGTCGGTCTGCAGGCGCGGCTGATGTCGCAGGCGCTGCGCAAGCTCACCGCGAACATCAAGCGCTCCAACACGATCGTCGTGTTCATCAACCAGATCCGGATGAAGATCGGCGTGATGTTCGGCAGCCCGGAAACCACGACCGGCGGCAATGCGCTGAAGTTCTATTCTTCGGTTCGTCTCGACATCCGCCGGATCGGCGCGATCAAGAAGGCCGACGAGGTGATCGGCAACCAGACCCGGGTCAAGGTCGTCAAGAACAAGGTGGCGCCGCCGTTCCGTCAGGCCGAGTTCGAGATTCTCTACGGTGAGGGCGTGTCGCGAGAAGGCGAAATCATCGATCTCGGCGTGCAGTGCAACCTGATCGACAAGTCGGGTGCCTGGTACAGCTACAACGGCGATCGCATCGGTCAGGGCAAGGAGAACGTGCGCCAGTACCTGAAGGACCACCCGGAAATGGCCACCGAGATCGAGCAGGGCATCCGCGCGCAGCTGCTGCAACCGACCCGGCCCGCTCATGAAGCCGAGCTCGACGAGCCCGAGGCCGCCGTCAAAGCCTGATGAAAGGCTCACAAGAGCCGCCAACGCTTATCGATGTGCGCCGTGTCGGCATGGACTTGCTGGCGCGGCGCGAACATTCGCGGCTTGAGCTGCGGCGCAAACTCAGCGCACGCGGATTCCCGGACGACCTGATCGAGCAGGCGCTCGACGCGCTGGAGGACGACGGCCTGTTATCGGACCAGCGCTTTGCCGAGAGTTTTGCCGGCTCCAGGCTGCGCCGTGGACAAGGGCCGCAGCGCATCCTGGCCGAGCTGCGTCAGCGCGGGGTTGCCGAGGCGCTGGCGCTGCCGGCAGTGGAAGCACTCGATGCGGACTGGTTTGCCGAAGCGCGCGCCGTTCGCGCGAAGCGTTTCGGCCCGGCCGCTCCCGCGAATTTCAAAGAACGTGCGCGCCAGGCGCGGTTTTTGCAGTACCGCGGCTTTAGCACCGAGCAGGCGATGGCTGCCACTGGAGACAGCGACTGATCCGCTGAGCTCAATGCGCCGACCCGGCACCATCTTGGCGCCGGGATGTGCCAGAATAATTCGTTTGTACCCAAACCCGGGCCGCACGGCGGGGCAGATGGAACAGCAATGAAAAGCGCACAGGTCAGGCAACAGTTTCTGGATTTTTTCAATGAGCGCGGGCACACCGTCGTGGCGTCGAGCCCGCTGGTGCCGGGTAACGACTCGACACTGTTGTTTACCAATGCCGGCATGGTGCAGTTCAAGGACGTATTTCTCGGCCAGGACCGGCGTGACTACGTGCGTGCCGCAAGCGCCCAGCGCTGTGTCCGCGCGGGCGGCAAACACAACGATCTGGAGAATGTCGGCTATACCGCGCGCCACCACACGTTTTTCGAAATGCTGGGTAACTTCAGCTTCGGCGATTACTTCAAACTGGAGGCCATCGAGTTTGCCTGGGAATTGGTGACGGAGTGTTTCGGGCTGGCGCCGGAAAAACTTTGGGTGACCGTGTACGAGGATGACGACGAGGCGGCCGACCTGTGGCTGAAGCACATCGGCATCGATCCGGCGCGGTTCAGCCGGCTCGGGGCGAAGGACAATTTCTGGGCGATGGGTGACACGGGGCCGTGCGGGCCGTGCTCGGAGATTTTCTACGACCACGGGCCGGACGTGGCGGGCGGGCCGCCGGGGTCGCCACACGAAGACGGCGACCGCTATGTCGAGATCTGGAATCTCGTGTTTATGCAGTTCGAGCGCGCCGCCGATGGCACGATGACACCGCTGCCGCAGCCCTCGGTCGATACCGGCATGGGACTCGAGCGAATGGCCGCGGTGATGCAGGGCGTCCACAGCAACTACCAGATCGACCTGTTCGTGAACCTGATCGAGGCGGCCGCGCGGCTGACCAACAGCGAGCGTCTGGATCTGCCGTCGCTGCAGGTCATCGCCGATCATATCCGTGCCTGTTCGTTTCTGATTGCGGACGGCGTGTTGCCGTCGAATGACGGGCGCGGCTATGTGCTCCGGCGCATCATCCGCCGCGCCATTCGCCACGGCTACAAGCTCGGCGTTCACGATCCGTTTTTCTATCGCCTGGTGGCGCCGCTCGAGCAGGAGATGGGCGAGGCCTACCCCGAACTGGGCTTACAGCGTACGCATGTCGAGCGGGTGCTGAAGCAGGAGGAGGAACGTTTTGCCGAAACGCTGGACCAGGGCATGGGCATGCTCGAGAGCGCGATCGGCGGGCTTCATGGCGACGTCATTCCGGGCAAGGTCGTGTTCAAGCTGTATGACACCTATGGATTCCCGATCGATCTCACTGAAGACATTGCCCGCGAACGGCAGTTGCTGATCGATCACGCCGGGTTCAAACAGGAAATGGAGGCGCAGCGCGCTCGCGCCCGCGCGCACAGTAAATTTGGCGCCGAACAGGACGGGCTCAGCAGCGCGACTGCGGCGGCATTGCCAGCCACGCGCTTCGCCGGCCACTCCGGGCTCAGTGGCGAAGCGGTGGTGCTCGCTTTGTTCCGCGATGGTACCGAGGTGGATGTGCTGGAAGACGGCGAGCTTGGCGAGGTGGTGCTGGAGAAAACCCCGTTCTATGCCGAGAGCGGTGGCCAGGTCGGCGATACCGGCACGATCAGTGGGGACGGTGGAATATTCGCTGTCGAAGACACCGTGAAAGTAGGCGGTGTGCACGCGCATGTCGGACGTATCAGCACGGGCCGGCTGGAAAAAGGTAGCACGGTCAGCGCGGAGGTGGACGAGGCACGGCGCCAGGACATCGTGCTCAATCACTCGGCGACCCACCTGATGCACGCTGCGCTGCGCCAGGTACTTGGCACACACGTGCAGCAGAAGGGCTCGCTGGTTGCGCCAGAGCGGTTGCGTTTCGATTTCTCGCATTATGAGCCGATGACCGCGGCCGAAATCGAGCAGGTCGAGGACCTCGTCAATGAGCAGATCCGAATCAACGCCGCGGCCGAGGCGGCCGAGATGTCCTATGATGAAGCGATCAATTCGGGTGCGATGGCGTTGTTCGGTGAGAAATACGGCGACCGTGTCCGGGTGCTGCGAATCGGCGCTTTTTCGACGGAGTTGTGCGGCGGCACGCATGTCGCGCGCGCCGGCGATATCGGTCTGTTCAAAATTGTCAGCGAGTCCGGCGTTGCCGCCGGTGTGCGCCGTATCGAGGCGGTGAGCGGGCGCGGCGCGCTCGCCTGGGTCACGGCCAATGAGTCCCTGGTGAGACAGCTGGCGTCGCTGGTCAAGGCCAGCCGCGACAATCTGGGTGAGAAAGTGGCGCACCTGGTCGAGCGCGGCCGTCTCCAGGACAAGGAGATCGAGCAGCTAAAACAGAAACTCGCGGGTGGTCAGGGTGTCGACCTTGCGGCCCGGGCCGTTGATGTCGGCGGTGTCAGCGTGGTGGCGGCCGAAGTCGATGGCGCTGATTCCAAGTCGCTGCGCGACGCGGTCGACCGGCTCAAGGACAAGCTGGGCACTGCGGTAATCGTGCTTGGAGCGAAAACCGGCGAGGACAAGGTCGCGCTGGTGGCCGGTGTTACCAGGGACCTTACCGACAGGTTGCGTGCCGGCGATGCGGTAAACGTTGCAGCGGAAATAGTCGGTGGCCGCGGAGGCGGGCGGCCCGATATGGCACGCGCCGGCGGGCGCGATCCGGCCCGCCTCGGCGAGGCGCTTCGCACAATAGAGGGGTGGGTTCGGCAACAGTTGGAGAAATAGCCTAGACTTATTCTAAGTGATGCCTGGTTAGTGGAAAATTTCTGTCACAATTCGTTCAAATTTCAGGCTATCCCTGATTATCTGAAACACCAACCAACGGCATAATCTTCTACACGATCAAGGAGGAGGGGTGTACTCATGTTGATTCTAACCAGGAGGGTGGGCGAGAGCGTTGTCATAGGAGACAACGTGACCGTCACTGTTCTCGGCGTCAAAGGCAACCAGGTTCGTGTTGGCGTAAATGCGCCGCGCGAGGTTGCAGTTCACAGGGAAGAGATCTTTGAGCGCATCCAGCGCGAAAAGAAAGTCAATGGAAACGGAGCCAGCCATCCGGACAATCACGTCCAGGCTGCCGCCTTCGACTGATAGCTCGAAATCCCTGACTGATCGGACTTTACCTACCGCACCCGCATCAGTATTATTTGCTGCCTTTTGTGGCCCGGCATGCCGGGCCGACTCTTCAAATCACTGTAGAATCAACGGCCGGTCGCCGGGCGCGACGCGGTCCGTTGCTTCACATGGATCTGGGAAAGGTCACGGAGAGGTGGCTGAGTGGTCGACAGAAGCGGCGCAGCCGCGCCTGGACGGGGCCGCGCAGCGGGGCCGGTCCGAAGGACGGGGGGCGAAGCCCGACGCATAAGCGCTCCCCTGCTAAGGGAGTAAGGGTTAAAAGCCCTTCGAGGGTTCGATCGCGAGATGCCGCAGGCATCGAAGCCAACAGCGTCGCGAAGCGATGCTGGCCCGAAGGGCGAGGAGCCGGAGGCGACGAGTAATCCCGACCGGCGGTAGGACAGAACGACAGAAGATCGGCCAGAATACAAAGTACGGAGAGGTGGCTGAGTGGTCGAAAGCGCTCCCCTGCTAAGGGAGTAAGGGTTAAAAGCCCTTCGAGGGTTCGAATCCCTCCCTCTCCGCCATCTTTCAAGCGATGCCCCGAAGGGGTATCGGTGGAAAGATCGAGATTGGCGGGTTCGAAGCCACCAAGAACGAGGGTTCGACCCGGAGCCGGCAAGGCCGGCGAGGGACGCGGCCGCGAAGCGGCGGCGACGCGAAGGGCGAGGAGCGGAGCGACGAGTAATCCCTCCCTCTCCGCCAGTTTGAAAACGAGTACTGCGCCCGTAGCTCAGTTGGGTGAGGGGCGGTGAGCACGAAGTGCGAGCGCCGAGCATGGCTCGGCGAGCCACGAACGCCGCGAGGGTGCAACCGAGCGGCCGGACCCGAGGCGAAGCCGAGGGGAGTGTCTGGCAGCGCGAAGCGCTGCCGGCATGAAAAAGCACAACGGTCTTAGGACCTACGAGTTATGCGCCCGTAGCTCAGTTGGATAGAGTGTCTGGCTACGAACCAGAAGGTCGGGAGTTCGAATCTCTCCGGGCGCGCCATAAACAGAAAGGCCCTCCTCGCGAGGGCCTTTCTGTTTATCGTGTGCTCCTGGAGGCTTTGTTTTGAACTCCTCAGTTCGAACCGAGGAGCGCGCAGCGCGACGACAGACGCCGCAGGCGCCCCTTGGGGTGACGAGCGTAGCGAGGAGTCAATCTCTCCGGGCGCGCCATTTAGAACAAGGGCTTACCGCTATCCGGTGAGCCCTTTTTCTTTCAGCGTAGAGAAATCGTAGAGTCGTTTTCTACGGTTTCCCACTCCCGTTCGATCCGAGCCGCAGCCGCCGAGAGATGTTCGGGCGCCAAGTGCGCGTACCGAAGCACCATCTCGTACGACTTCCAACCGCCCAACTCCATGAGCTCCTGCAGCCCGGTGCCGGCCATCACGTGCCAGCTGGCCCAGGTGTGGCGAAGATCGTGGAACCGAAAGTTCTCGACCTCCGCTCGTCGCATTGCCCGTTTCCAGGCAGAGCCCACCGCTTCCATGCGTCTCCCCTGATAGGTAAAACACCACCGGACGAGGGGTCGGGCCGGCTCCGCAAGATGGCGGCCTCGATCTGCCGTCGTCGGCCCGCATTTAGCCGGCCTCAGCTCGCTCCGACGGTTTCGCTCCTGAAATAATGGCCCCTTATACGCACTATCCGCTTTCGTCGAAAACTCGGTCCTGCACCCGGTAACGCCGGATGCGCCTCGCATCCAGTTCCATGCGCTGATCCGGGTCAGAGTCGATGACATGGGAAATACCGTGGTCGAGTCGGTCGATTACGAATACACCTGCATCGGTCGTAAATAGTCGGAATGGCTGGCTCTTTTTGCGTCCGCATGCTCTGACAAGCGCTCGTGGCTGTGTAACTTTGATACCGGGGCCCCGCTTCCGCGGGGTTCCCGTTGCGGTACCGCTGACGGGGCACACTTTACTGGTAACGGGGCGCTGCATGTCATCGACACCGCGTCACAGAGCGTCGTCGCGAGGGTCCCCATCGGAGGCACCCCGAAATATGCGGCGATCAGTCCGGACGGAGCGAAGGTCTATATCGCCAACTTCAATACCGTCGACGTTGTCCAGACGTCCGACAACTCTCTCGTTGCCAAGGTGAATACGGGTGCAAATGATGCCTCCGGCGTTGCGGTAGTCGACCTCCCCTAGAGGGTACTGACAAATTAACCAAGTAGTCGACTGAAGAACCGCTCAGCGGCATTCCCGTCTCGACGCTTCTGCATAAACACATCGACGATCTCCCCGTCCTGGTCGACCGCACGCCACAGATAGTGTTGCTTGCCCCGGATCCTCACGAAGACTTCATCAATGAAAAAGGTATCGCCATAGCCTCGGTGTTCTCGCCTGAGTACGCCCGGCGTACTTGGGACCGAATTTGATACACCAGAGGCGAATGGACTCGTAGCTGACGGAGATGCCGCGCTCAGCTAGTAGATCTTCGATGTCGCGATGACTGAGGTTGAATCGATGGTACAGCCACACGGCGTGCTGAATGATCTGCACAGGGATCGGTGACGTTTGTACAGCGGTGCGGGCCTCTTCATCCCACGATTGTCATTCAGCCGCCGTTAACTTGTCAGGACCATGGGAAGCTGCACAGAGGTCATTGCAATGACCAGGGCGCTACTGACGCGCGGCCGGAAAGTCTGTGGGTCGCTCGAGCAATCCCTGCCGGATGTTCCTGGAAAAATCGCCACCGTCGCCGTTCTGGATCGCAAGCTCGGTGATGTCGCTGCGCCGCCTCAGTTCATCGAAGCTCACAGTGCTGTTGACGGTGCCCAGCCGATAGGCCAGTTCAAGAACGTAGCCGTTGGCCAGCAGCCGCCAGTCCAGCGGGAACTTTGAACCAACCGTTCTGGCGTGTTTCCAGATGGTTGTGGTGCAGTTCTGGGTCAGTGCGTTGTACCAGCGTGGATTTGCGGCCAGCTCGTTGATGTCTTGAACATAGTCGAGGAGCATGGCCCGGTCTCCCTCGTTAGGGGTGAAAATCCGATACAGCTCTACCCGCTCACCGCGATGATTGGTCCGCAGTGCCACCACGTCGGTCTCTTCTGCAACCACATAGTAGAGCTCGAACTGGCGGAAGAAGCCGCGGATTGCTGAATAGGACTCGCCAACTTCTTTCCTGGTCTCGATCGAAATCGCGAGGTGTCGGCCATCAGCGAACTCCCAACTGGAAATGGTATGGCCATAAGCCTGGGGCCCCCAGAATGAAAAGAAAATGTCAAAACCCACCAGTTCATCCAGATCATAGCTTTCGGTGATCCAGCGCTCTTCGGCGATTCCCTGATCTTCGCCGTAGCGAAAACTGCGGACGTTGTTGATGGTTAGCAGCGAACCGTCAAGAGTTGCGGTGGGCAGATGGGCGACATCAGGTTGCCAGTTACGATCGTTGCTGGGTGTCAGACTCAGCCACCAGGCAAGCACCAGGACACAAATTCCAACAACGGCTGCTGCCGACCGCCAGAACGGTCGCAGCCAGATGATCGCGGCAAGCTGTGCTGCCAGCAGCCCGCTAATCAGGAGTCCGGCAACCAGCGTTGAGCCGGGTCCGTCAATCCACAGCGCCAGCGCTGTCCACAGAGTGAACAGACCGGCAGCGATGCAGACTACGATTCGCAGCAGCAGACGGATGGGGTGGACTTTAGTCATGGTTGCCTTTGGTTGCTCTGTTGGAGTTGTCTGTTGGGTACTGACAAGTTGACTGACTAGAGGACGTACCTGCGTCAGTCAGATGCCTCCAACTGATTGAACGTTGGCCGTTGGGGAGGCATGTTGGGCCCAGAAAATGACAAGATATGCGTTAACTTGTCAGTACCTCTTCACGAGTCGCCAGGCCGTGCCGGCGAGTTCACTCGTCGCTGCCGGGCGTGATGACTAGGACGGCGCCGTTGCGGCCGGCGCGGATGAGGGCGGCGGGGCCGGCGGCTCCTCCCTGCGACCACAACCGGTCGAGGCTGCGGCCAGTAAGGCCAGGGTCATCACGTTCAAGCGCGTCGTGCTCATGCTCGTTCGCCTCCATCGCAGGGTGCGGTTAGCCGCCCAGCACGACCGACTCGGCAATCTCGTATCGCTCATCGCCGATCCGGATCAGATGCAGGTCGCCCTTGCGTGACGCATTGAACTCAGGGTAACCGTCGGCCTGGCTCGTGTCGGCGCCTATCGGAATGCCCATCGTGAAGTAGATCGCCCGCTTGACCCTATCCGGCTTGGTAACGACGACAGTGGCGTATCCACCGCCTGCTGTCGCGACACCGAAATCACACTGGCCCATCGGTTGGCCGGCCGTCTGGCGGCAGGGGATCTTCCCGGTCGCGTCGAAGTCGCCTTGCCCCGCCCGCAGCGCAGAGTCGTCCGGTCCCATTCTGGCAGAGGCGTCGGGTGAGACGGCCGGCTTCAGGAACTCGGCGGCGACGTAGCCGCGCGGGCCACCGCGCAATTCCTGCACGTCACACCAGATCCGACCGCTGGTGCGCTGGCAGCCGAGATTGCTGAGCGTCGTGCCGGCTGCGTAGCGGGTCACGACGGACGCATTCGTGGATGGCTGTTCGCGCAGGTTCAGTCCGTCCGATGTCACGGTCCAGTTGCGCGGCCCCCCATCTTCGGGTGCGGCCGGGACGTCTGCTGCGAAGGCAGCCAGCGACCAGAGAACGCTCGATCCGGCCACGATGATCCATCTCGCAATGCTCATTTCCAGCGGTCCTCGACGGGGGATAAGAAGCACAAAGAGGATACCGCAAGTACGTTAGGCGAATCGCAACGGGCTTGGCGCACTGGGGCCATCGAGACCTGCCGGCAGTGCGGCGGGACGCTGCGGGTGATCGCCAGCATCGAGGAACCCGCAGTGATCGAGCGGATTCTGGATCATCTCGGCCATACTGCGAAGCCCGTTGATCCGGCGCATCCGAGCCGAGCGCCCCCGCAGGGCGATCGCCTGGTCTGACCGCTTCGTCCTGTTTGTCACCACCCGGGCCACTGCGCAGGGACGGGCGGGTCTTGGCTTGCGCCGTGATGCGCCGGCCTTTCCGGGTGAAGGGCGAGGATTCACACGCCTGACCGACGAGGGGTCGGGCCGGCTCCCCCCGATGGCGACCTCGATCTGCCGTCGTCGGCCCGCATTTAGCCGGTTTCAGCTCGCGCCGACGGTCTCACTCCTGACATAATGGCCCCTTATACGCACTATCCGCACGACCATCTCGGTGAAAAGCAAAGCGTGCGGCGCGAGCAGTCGATGAAATACCCGGCAATGGCGATCCGTCCAGTCCATCATCGGTGCGACAGAGATGGCCGGAAAGGCACCGGAATTGGGTTGCCGTCGCATTGTCGTGGCCAGTCTCCGCCGTTACGGGGACCGCTATTATTTCACGGACCAGGCCGCAACGGACAAACCTCGGGACGCGCGGTCCGCCACCGGCGCCGCGCCGGACGCCGATGACGGAGGCCAATCAGAACGGCCAGGTCCAGTCGCGCACCTCGGGTTTGTCGATACCGTGCGTATACGCGTAGTGGCGACACTCGATCTGCATGTCGCGCAGTCTCTCTTTCGCGTGGGCGCCGGCGACCCGCAGCTTCGGCACGCGGTCTATCACGTCGATGGCAAGGCTGAAGCGGTCAATCTCGTTCTCGATCGCCAGTTCGAGCGGCGTATTGATATTGCCTTTTTCCTTGTAGCCACGGACATGGAGATTGCGATGATTGGTACGCCGGTATGCAAGCCGGTGAATCAACCAGGGATAGCCGTGGAAATTGAAAATGACGGGCTTGTCGATCGTAAACATACTGTCGAAATCGCGGTCCGACAGGCCGTGCGGATGTTCGCCCGACGGCTGCATCCGGAAAAGGTCGACCACATTGATGAACCGGATTTTCAGGTCTTCGAAATGCTCGCGCAGCAACGCGGTCGCCGCCAGCGCCTCCTGCGTGGGAATATCACCGCAACCGACCATCACGACGTCCGGTTCGCTACCCTGGTCGTTGCTCGCCCAGTCCCAGATACCGATGCCCTTGGTGCAGTGCTTCGTCGCGGCATCCATGTCCATGTACTGCAGGTGCTGCTGCTTGTCACAGACGATAACGTTGATATTGTCCATGCTGCGTAGGCAGTGATTGGCCACCGACAACAGGGAGTTGACGTCGGGCGGCAGGTAGATCCGGGTCACCTCGGGATTCTTGTTGACAACGACGTCGAGGAATCCGGGGTCCTGGTGCGTGAAGCCGTTGTGGTCCTGTCGCCAGACCGTCGACGTGATCAAAAGGTTGACCGAGGAAACCGGCGCCCGCCACGGAATCTCGTTGCAAATCGCGAGCCACTTGGCGTGCTGGTTGTACATCGAGTCGATGACATGGACAAACGCCTCGTAGGTCGCGAAGAACCCGTGTCGGCCGCTCAAAACATACCCTTCATACCACCCTTCCAGGGTGTGCTCGGAAAGCATCTCCAGCACCCGCCCGTCGGGCGCGAGCTCGCCGCCGTCGGCGTCCTCGGGCAGATAGTCCGCCAGCCAGAGTTTCTTGCTCACCTCGTAGATCGCATCGAGTTTGTTCGAGGTGTTCTCGTCGGGACCGAATACGCGGAAGTTGTGCATGTTCCGGCGCATGATGTCACGCAGGAACTCGCCGAGAGGACGCGTATTCTGGATACGCTCCTGCCCCGGTGCCGGCACGTCCGCCGCGTAGTCCCGGAATTCCGGCATGCGCAACGCCTTGCGCACCAGGCCGCCGTTGGCGATCGGGTTCGCGCTCATGCGCCGGTTGCCGACGGGCGCCAGCGCCCTCAGCTCGGGCAGCAATCTGCCGTCCTCGTCGAACAGATCGGACGGGTTGTAACTGCGCATCCACGCTTCGAGTTGTTCGACATGTTGCGGGTTGTCGTGCAGCCCGCCCAGCGGCACCTGGTGGGATCGCCAGAATCCCTCGACCTTGTGGCCGTCCACCTCTTCCGGGCCGGTCCACCCCTTGGGCGTCCGCAGGACGATCATCGGCCAGCGCGCGCGCCGGATCTCGCCGCCGGAACGCGCCTCCGCCTGGATCGCCCGGATGTCCGCGACGACACGGTCCATCGTCTCCGCCATCGCCTGGTGCATCGTCATCGGGTCGTCGCCCTCGACGAAATACGGTGTCCAGCCATAACCCCGGAACAGCTGGTCGAGTTCCTCATGCGATATGCGGGCAAGCAGGGTCGGGTTGTTGATCTTGTAACCGTTGAGATGAAGGATCGGCAACACCGCGCCGTCACGCGCCGGGCTGAGGAATTTGTTGGAGTGCCATGACGTTGCCAGCGGTCCCGTTTCCGCCTCGCCGTCACCGACCGCAACCGCGACCAGGAGGTCCGGATTGTCGAACGCCGCCCCGAACGCGTGCGAGATGCTGTAGCCGAGTTCGCCGCCCTCGTGGATCGACCCCGGCGTTTCCGGCGTACAGTGACTGCCAATACCACCGGGGAACGAGAACTGCTTGAAGAAGCGCCGCAGCCCTTCCTCGTCCTCGCTCTTGTCGGGGTAGACCTCCGAATAGGTGCCCTCCAGGTAAACCGGGCCGAGCACCCCGGGCGCGCCGTGCCCGGGTCCGGCGAGGAATATCGCGTTCTGATCGTGTTTTTGAATGATCCGGTTCAGATGAATGTACATGAACGAGAGACCGGGACTCGCACCCCAATGCCCGAGCAGGCGGTTCTTGATGTGCTCTGGCTTGAGCGGCTCGCGCAGCAACGGGTTTTCCTGCAGGTAGATCATGCCCGCTGAAAGGTAGTTGCACGCACGCCAGTAGGCGTGAATCTTGTCCAGCTCGTCCTGGGAAAGCGGCGAACTTTCGGAATCGGAAATCTTGTTGACGGCTGCCATCGCTGTCTCCTGGTTCGGTCAATGGCTTCCTGTCCGGAAGCGAAAAAAATCAAGCCGCGGCGCGCGCGTCCTTCACGGCCCGTAGCAATTCGTCGTAGGCCTCGGTGAACGAGCGCACACCATCGATGAGTAATTTGTCCGTGATGGCATCGAGATCGATGCCCGTCTCGGCGAGCCGGGCAAGAGCGCGGCGCGCATCATCGACACCGTCGGCGATTCTCGGGGCGGGCCGACCCTGGTCGCGATACGCGGCGAGCGTCTCGGGTGGCATCGTGTTAACGGTATCGGCACCGATCAGTTCCTCGACATACAGCACCTCGGAATAGGCCGGGTTCTTCGTGCTGGTGCTCGCCCACAGAAGGCGCTGCGGGCGCGCGCCGCCGGCGGCCAATCGACGCCACCGGTCTCCCGAGAAAATATTCAGATAACTCTGGTACGCGAGCCGGGCGTTGGCAATAGCGACCCGCCCCATCAAATCATAGGGCGGCTGCCCGCCATCGCCATTATCGTTGTCCGCCATCGCGGCAATCTCGCCGTCGACGGCACTGTCGATGCGGCTGACAAAGAAGCTCGCCACACTGGCAACCCGTCGCGCCGGCCCGCCCGCCTCAGCATAGCGGCGCACACCGTCGAGATAGGCGCGCGCTACCCTTTCGTACATATCGCGAGCGAACAGCAGCGTGACGTTGACGTTGACGCCCTCGGCGAGCAGCGCCGTAATAGCGGGCAGTCCCTCCTCCGTCGCCGGCACCTTAATCATCGCATTCGGCCGGTCGAGCACTTTCCAGAAACGCATCGCCTCGTCGATCGTCCCGCCCGTGTCATGGGCCAGACGCGGCGAGACCTCGAGACTGACATAGCCGTCAGCGCCGCCGGAGTCCTGATAAACCGGCAGCAGGATATCGGCCGCCGCACCCACGTCCTGCAGCGCCAGGCGCTCGTAGATGTCCTCGGTCGTCATCTCCGGGTGGCGACGGAGCTTCTCGAGATCGGTTGCGTAATCGTCCGTGTCGGCAATCGCTTTCTTGAAGATCGAGGGATTGGAGGTCACACCGCGCAACCCGTCGGTCTCGATGAGCTGCAACAATTCACCGCTCCTGAGCAGGCTGCGGCTGATGTAGTCGAGCCAGACCGATTGGCCGTGCTCGGCCAACGCAACCAGGGGATTCATATCCGCTCCTTGGAATGTAGGGTCAGGCCGAGTCTAGTCGTCCACGGTTGAACTTTGATGAAAATACCGGCATGTACGAATTGCGCCATCGCCACCCGCGTTTACACTGAAAGTGGGACACAAACACGGAGGTCGATACGAGCCCCACTACAGTAATTGTCGGGGTCCTCGCCGCGGGAACCGCAGTGGGCGGGTACATCGCGTATCGCGCGCATCGCAACATGACATCGCTCGGCTCGACGCTCGGCAAACTGGGACGCACCCTCGGACAGCTCGAGAAGGTTCTGGGAGAGCCTCCCGGCCCACGCCGAACCGCACCCTGAGTCGGTGCACGACAGCCGACGACCCGTGTGCCGGCGATCCGGGCCACGCGGACTGCGGCGCACTGGTCTGCATCGCGGTCGCCCGGACCTAGTCGATCTCGACCAGTGACACCGGGTGCGGAGCGACCCGCCATATCTCTTTGCTGTACTCACGGATCGTCCGATCCGACGAGAAGTAACCCATCCTTGCCGTGTTCAGTATCGACATCGTCGTCCAGTTCGCCTGGTCGGCCCATGCACGGCTGACATCGGCCTGGCAATCGACGTAGGACTGGAAGTCCGCCATTACGAAATAGTCGTCGTGGCGCAACAGATGATCCAGCAACGGCCGGAACAGGTTCGGGTCGCCGCCGGAGAATTCACCGGACCCAATCGCCTCACAAACAGCTCGCAGCGCGGGATTCGTGTCGTACCAGTCGGCCGGCCGATAGCCTGACTCTCTCAGTGCGCGGATCTCATCGACAGTGAGACCGAAAAGAAAGAAGTTTTCGGCCCCGACGGCGTCGCGTATCTCGACGTTGGCGCCGTCCAGCGTGCCGATGGTCAGGGCCCCGTTCAATGAGAACTTCATGTTCCCCGTGCCGGACGCTTCTTTCCCGGCGGTCGAAATCTGCTCCGAAAGGTCGGCAGCGGGATAGACCCGTTGCGCGGTCTTGACGTTGTAATTCGGGATAAACACGACCTTCAGCCGATCACGCACATCCGGATCGTTGTTGACCACGGAGCCGACCGAATTGATCAGTTTGATTATCAGCTTCGCCATGGCGTAACCCGGTGCCGCCTTGCCGCCGAACACGAAGGTCCGGGGCTCTGCCCGGGCGTCGGGGTTCTGTTTCATCTGCAGATACAGGTGCACGATATGCATCACCGCGAGTTGCTGGCGCTTGTACTCGTGGATGCGTTTGACCTGCACGTCAAACAGCGACGACGTGTCGGCCTCGACCCCCAGGAGCCGTTCCGCCTCCTCGGCCGCGACCTGTTTTCGCCGCATCTTGACTCCGCGCCAGCGCGCCCCGAACTCCGCGTCCCCGGCAAACTCTTCGAGCCCGCGGAGTTTGTCGAGGTCCGTGATCCAGTCCTCGCCGATTGCCTCGGAGATAAGCTCTGCAAGGTCGGGGTTTGCCAGGGCAACGAAGCGTCGCGGAGTAACGCCGTTGGTCTTATTGTTGAACTTGTGCGGATAAAATTCATGGAAGTCGCGCATCACGTGCTTCTTGAGCAGATCCGTGTGCAGCGCGGCGACGCCGTTCACCGAGAAACTGCCGACGGTGGCCAGGTTGGCCATCCGTACCGAGCGCTTGCCGCGCTCGTCGATCAGCGACATTCGCTGCAAGCGCGCGGAGTCGTCGGGATATTTCTCGCTCACTTTGGCGAGAAATCGGCTGTTGATCTCGTAGATGATCTCGAGGTGACGCGGCAGTATGCGTTCCAGCATCAGCAGCGGCCAGACCTCCAGCGCCTCCGGCAACAGGGTATGGTTCGTATACGCGAATGTCTCGGTCACGACATGCCAGGCCGGATCCCAGTCAAGGCCGTACACGTCCAACAGCAACCGCATCAGTTCCGGAATCGCCAGGGCCGGGTGGGTGTCGTTCAACTGGATCGCGAACCACTCGTGGAGGTTGTCCGGGCGTCCGCCGCGCACCTGGTGCAGGTGGATCAGGTCCTGCAAGGAGCAGGAGACCAGGAAATACTGCTGACGAAGCCGCAGGTGTTTTCCCTGTATCTGCTCGTCGTTGGGATACAGGACCTTGGTCAGCGTCTCGGACGCGACCTTCTGCTCGACCGCGCCGTAGTAATCACCGACGTTGAAACTGCCGAAATCGAATGACTCGGCGGCCTCCGCCGCCCAGAGACGAAGCATGTTCACGCGATTGACCCGGTATCCGGGAACCGGGGTGTTGTAGGCGACACCGCGGACCAGCGAATCGGGATGCCAGCGGACCCGATAGCGGCCGTCCTCATCCCGGTACGCCTCGGTGTGGCCGCCGAAACTCACTTCGTACGAGAAGTCCGGCCGCGCGATCTCCCACGGGTTGCCCTGCAGGATCCACTTGTCGGTGCGTTCGGTCTGCCAGCCGTCATGCAGCAATTGCTGAAAGATGCCGAATTCGTAGCGCAGGCCATAGCCAACCGCCGGAATCTCGAGGCTCGAAAGCGAGTCCATAAAACACGCCGCGAGGCGGCCCAGACCGCCGTTGCCGAGGCCCGGCTCCTGCTCCTCCTCGATGAGATCGTCGAGCCCGAATCCGAGCGCGGCAACCGCCTCTTCGAGCTCGCTCCGGATACCGAGGTTCAGGATAGCGTTACCCAGGTGCGGGCCCGGAAGATACTCGGCGGATAGGTAACAAACTGTCCTCGACGGCTGATCGAGCATCGAGTGCGCGGTGCTCAGCCATCGGTGCATAAGCCTGTCACGTACCGTGTACGCCAGCGCCTGGTAGTAGTCTTGCGGGGTAGCAAGGCGCGGAACGTTTCCGCACCGATAGATGAGATTGTCCTGTATCGCCCGGCGCAGTGTGACGGGGTCGAGCCCCGTACGATCATCCTGCACAACGGGGCTAACTGGAGAGAGGCTGTTGCGCGCTTCCATTGCACTACCCTCTTGCGGAGTCCGGCGATCGTGCTCGTTCCGACAACCGACGCAGCCGGCTCCCGAACCGATTACTTGTTCAACCTAGCAGCCCAAAGTTTCGCTAATGTTGCCGCCTCGCGCCGACGTGCGCGGTCACAGCAATTCAAGCACCTCGCGCGCGATCTGCAACTCCTCGTTGGTTGCGATGACGAGGATCGCGGGGCTCGCGCCGGCCTTGTGAACCGGACACACGCCGCCGGCAACGGCCGCATTGGCATCGGCATCCAGCTCGATGCCGAGATGGGCCATGCCTTCGCAGCACGCCGCCCTGATCGCCGCGTTGTTTTCGCCGATGCCGCCCGTGAACACGATTGCGTCGACCGGGCCGAGGACTGCGAGGTATGCACCGATATACTTGCGTACCCGGTAAGCGTAAAGCATGACGGCCCGGCGCGCCCAATCGTCCCCGCTTTCGCACCGCGCCACGACATCGCGCATGTCGGAAACCCCGGTGAGCCCCGCCAGCCCGGACTCGCTGTTCAGGACCGCCTCTATCTCGTCGAAGTCCATACCCGCTGCCCGATGCATGAAGAACGGCACGGAAACATCGATATCGCCGCCGCGGGTTCCCATAACGAGGCCCTCGAGGGGCGTCATGCCCATCGACGTATCGATGCTGCGGCCATTGCGAATCGCGGCGGCGCTCGCACCGTTACCGAGATGCAACGAAATTATGGACGTCGATTCCGCGGATTTGCCGAGATATGCCGCCGCCAGCGACGCAACGTAGCGATGCGAGCTGCCGTGAAACCCGTAACGGCGCACACCATACCGGCGGTACCAATCTCGAGGGACCGCGTAGAGATGGGCCTCCGGTGGCATCGTCTGATGGAACGCGGTATCGAACACGGCGACCTGGGGAACCCCGGGGAGCAGACCGGCAACCACCCTGACACCGGCGAGGCCGGCGGGGTTATGCAAGGGCGCAAGCGGCGCCAGCTGTTCAATCGCGCGCTCGACGTCTGCATCCACCAACACGGCGGCGCGGTAGTTCTCGCCGCCGTGGACGACCCGGTGGCCCACGGCATCCAGTTCCGACGCCCGGACCGAGGCTTCCGCTAACGCATCGAACACCCGTTCGAGCCCCTGCCGGTGGTCTGCTATCGCCGCCTCCGTCGCGATTCGCCGGTCCTGGCCGTCCCGGCCGGTCCAGGTTTGCTCCAGCCGACTCCGTTCGTCACCGATGCGTTCGACGCGGCCCGCCAGCCGCTCGTTCAGTTCGGCGCCCGCGAACACCTGATACTTGATCGAGGAACTGCCGGAGTTGATGACGAGTATCTGCATGCGCTGCGAGTTCATTGGACCGGCGGCCGCGGAGTTTGGCGTCGTTGCCCGCCACCCGCCAACCTGATTGCCGGCCGAAGGGAAAGCCGAGCCGGAAGTATAGAAGACCAATGTGGACAGAGGATTTCCGTCCTTTTGCACATCGGCCAGCGCCTCGGCGGTCCGCAGGGCCAACACCGCCGGCGTTTATCGGCGTGAGGGTGAAGGTCGCCTGGTGTTCGTGCCTGTTTCGTCGCCGAGTACGGAGGAGCTCAAGGGCCTGGTGCAGCGGATCGCCGAACGGATCGGCCGCTCGCTCGAGCGCTCCGGGCTCATTGAGCGGGATATCGACAATGCCTATCTCGCCTTCGATCCGGCCGAAGAGGCGCCGAACCACGGCCTGCTCGGGTCTTCGATCACCTACCGGATCGCCACGGGACCCAGAGAGGGCCAGAAGGTGTTCACGCTGCAGACGCTACCGGCCGAGCCGGACGCGCCGCGGCCGGAGGTTGCCGAGAGCTCGGGCTTTTCACTGCATGCGGGCATCGCCGCGAAGGCCTCGCAGCGTGACAAGATCGAGCGCCTGGCGCGCTACGTCTCGAGACCGCCGGTCGCCACCGAGCGCTTGTCGCTGACCCGGGGCCGGAACGTACGCTATGCGCTCGAAGACACCGTATCGCGACGGCACCACGCACGTGATGTTGCTCCGGGCATCCTGCCCTGCGCCCTTCGGGCCAGCCTTCGGCTGTCCAAAATCGCTCCCGGCGATTTTGTCGAGCCCGAGGACTTTATTGCGCGCCTCGTCGCGCTGGTGCCAAAACCCCGCGCGCACCTGACCCGGTACCATGGCGTGTTCGCACCGGCGAGCCCCGACCGGGCAAAGATTGTGCCCAGGACACGCACCTGTCGCTGAGCGTGGCGAGGCAGCGGCCACCGATCGGCAACGGGCGATGACCTGGGCACAACGCCTCAAGCGGGTATTCGCCATCGACATCGACAAATCGGCAGGATCGCCGATTTGCACGGCCGAAGGCAGCCGCGAAGCGGTCGGGCACAGGGACGTGCCCGATGAAACCTGCCGACAATGCGGCGGGCAGCTGCGGGTGATCGCCAGCATCGAGGAACCCGCAGTCATCGAGCGGATTCTGGACCATCTCGGCCACACTGCGGAGCCGGTCGATCCGGCGCATCCGAGCCGAGCGCCGCCGCAGGGCGATCGCCTGGTCTGACCGCTTCGTCCTGTTCGTCACCACCCGGGCCACCGTGCAGGGACGGGCGGGTGTTGGCTTGCGCCGTGATGCGCCGGCATTTCCGGGTGAAAGGGCGAAGATTCACGCGCCTGACCGACGAGGGGTCGGGCCGGCTCCGCCCCGATGGCGGCCTCGATCTGCCGTCGTCGGCCCGCATTTAGTCAGCCGGTTTCAGCTCGCTCCGACGGTTTCGCTCCTGACATAATGGCCCCTTATACGCACTATCCGCTGCCCAACGTCGATGCCGGTACGGCCCAGGCAATCATCGACGGGCGCCCTTACCTGACCGCCGCCGATCTCGATGCGGCACTCGCGGGCGCGATGGACGCCAGCCAACGCAGGGCGCTCTACACGAAGCTCTTTCGCCCCGTCAATCTCAACAACGCGACCGAAGCGGAGATCATGCTGATTCCCACCGTAAACAAGAAGATGGCGCACGAGTTCGAGGAGTACCGTCCGTATGCGTCGATGGATCAGTTCCGTCGCGAAATCGGCAAGTACGTCGACACCACCGAAGTCGCCCGGCTCGAGCAGTATGTCTTCATTCCGGTAGACCTCAACACGGCAAGCGAAGACGAGATCATGAGAATCCCGGGCATGTCGGAGCGCATGGCGCACGAATTCGAGGAGTACCGGCCGTACAAGGATATAGAACAGTTCCGTCGCGAGATCGGCAAGTACGTCAATGCCGATGAAGTGGCGCGCCTCGAGAGCTACGTCACACTCAACTAGGCCGTGATTGCCACGCAGCGTTGGCTTGCGATAGACCGCCAGTTGTTGTGGCTGGTTCTGATGTTGCCGCTCGCCGTGATGTCGTGGCGGTACGGCAACGAAACCGTTTACTACGGCGAATACCTGCACTGGACCGGTGTGCAGTCGGCTCGCTTGCTGCTGCTGACGCTCGCCATTACTCCGCTTTTGCGCATCTTGCCACGGACCGCGGCGATACGCTGGCTGATGAAGCGGCGTCGTGATTTTGGGCTCGTCACTTTCGCTTATGCGGTTGCTCATACCATTGCCTACCTCGTGCGCAAGGGCGACCTCCAACTTATCGCGAGCGAAGGACTTGAAGCGGGTTTGCTCACCGGCTGGATTGCGCTCCTGGCGTTCATCGCGCTGGCCGTGACGAGCAACGACGCTTCAGTCCGAGTAATGGGGCGGAAGTGGCGCAGCCTGCACAAGGCTGTGTATGTCGCCGCTATTCTTACTTACCTGCACTGGGTGCTGACCGCGTTCGACCCGACCGTGGGCTATATACATGGCGCCGTTGCCGTGATCCTGTTGCTCGAACGCTTGCGATAGAATAGGAGCGAGCTTGAGGGATCTCGGTTTATGTTCGTAACGTTCTATCGCGAACTGAAGCGACGCAATGTGCTGCGCGTTGCGGCCGGTTACGTTGTTACGGCCTGGCTGGTCATCCAGGTCGTCGAGACGATCCTGCCGCAGTACGGTCTCGAACACCATGTGCGATCCGTGATCACGGTCCTCGTGATCGGATTCGTGCCGGCGATTTTGCTTTCCTGGGCGCTGGAGTGGACGCCCGAGGGTATCCGCCTGGATCCGGGCGAAGATGTGGCGGGGGAGGGTGTCGCCGCAGTCCGCACCGGTCGCAAGTTCGATCGTATCGTCATCATCATTCTCACGATCGCACTCGCCTGGTTCATCTACGACAAACTGGCGCCGCCGACGAGGGACGTCCAGTACTCCATCGCCGTACTCCCCTTCAGCAACGACAGCCCCGCGGCGCTGCCCGATTACCTCGGGGACGGGCTGGCTGGCGAGGTCCGCGATCTTCTCGCGCAGCTGCCGCAGTTGCTCGTGATCGAACGAAACCCGGCGTTCTCGTTCAAGGACCAGGGGCTCGCAACGTCGGAAATCGCCAAACGACTCGACGTGTCGCACTTGCTGACCGGCGCGATTCAGCAACTCGGCGAGCAGGTCCGCGTTCGCGCGAGATTGCTTGATGCCGAAGACGGCGAGCCGCTCTGGAGCAAGGCTTATACCGGTACGCTGAACGATATATTTTCAATCCAGGATGAAATCGCCGGCGACGTGATGACCGGCCTGAACGTGCAAACCGGCAGCTCGCTCGAGAAGTCACGTCGGACGACGCCCGAGGTTTTGGCGCTGACGCTGCAGGCCAAGCGACTCTGGTACGGCGATCTCAACGACGTCGATCCCGAAGCGATGTGGACGCTGCTCGACGAGGCCCTCGACATCGACCCTTCCTATGCACCGGCCATGGTCTGGAAAATCTACGCAAACTGGTCTGCGCGTCGCAAAGGCCTGCTCACCAGAGAGGAGGAAAACGAGCAGTGGCTGAAGCTTGCGGGACGGGTGCTGTCAATTGAGCCCGAGAACGGCAGCATCCACAACATGTTTGCCTGGGAGGCGATGTATGTCGATCATGACTTGCAGGCCGCCGCGTCGAGTTATGCACGGGCATTGAGGAGCGCGCCGAACGACGCCGAGATACTGCGACATGCTTCGCGGTTCGCGCTGTTGATCGGGCGCACTGACGATGCGATCGCCATGATCGAGCGATCGATGGCACTCGACCCCTTGTGCAGCTATTGCCTCTACGGTGCGTCCAAGATCTACATGTATGCGGATCATCTCGACAAGGCGATAACGCTCCGCGAGCGCTTCATTACCTTGTACGGCCAGGGGCTTTACCAGTACGGGCTCATGAAGCTCCTGCAAGGCAGGGCCGACGAGGCGATGAGTATTTACGAGGACATGGAAGCACGCATCGAGCGTGGCGGGGTGGAAGATGACGGCCGGGTTGATATTGGATATGCCCTGGCATTCCATGCGCAGGGCCGCGACGAGGAGTCCGAGGAACGGCTCGCGTCGTTTATCGAGAACTTCGGCGACGAGGCGCCCAGGGAGATCTCGAAGGTTTATGCCTTTCGTAACGAGAAAGACCTGGCCTTCGAGTGGTTCGCACGTGCCGAGGCGATGGGTGAGGACAGCGACTCGATGCTGATCGCCAGCCCGCTGTTCGGGAACCTGCACGGCGATCCGCGCTGGGAGGCGATCCTCGAAGAGCGGGGCTATTCCGAAGGACAGCTCGCGGAGCTGGACTTCCCGGTTGACCTATTGGCCCAGTACCGCAGTCATTGACAGCATGTAGCTGCGGCCGAATACGTCAAAAGTGCTGGCATCCGTATTGATCTCGCGGACCGTATTCGCCATTTGCGGTGGGTCCGTATCGAGAGCGTTGTTGACGTTCAGTCGTACGGTGAGCCAATCCCGGAAGGTATAGCCGAAGCCGAGATCGAGATAGCTCTTGCTGCCGATACTGGGCACGGCGAGGACCGGATCGTCCGCCAACTGGTAGTCGACGCTCAGGGGCGCGGCATTGTCGGTGCCGCTGATTCAGCGCCAGGCCAGGTGCAGTCGCCAGTCGCCGGACGTGTAATTCGCGTAGGCCGTCACCCGGTTTTCGGCGAAGGTCTGACCCTCTTGAAACTCGCCGTTGTGACAGGGTTCGCCGAATCTACCCGCACATTCCAGCACGCTCGTCGCCGGGTTCTCCTGCTGGGTAAATTCCAGCGTGTGCGTCCAGAACAGGCTCAGATCGAGGTCGGCCCCGGACGCTGAAATCGATAGCGCACCGGGCAGTTCCGCGACGTAGTGAAGCTGCGTATCGACGCCGCGTGTCCTGAGCTGCCCGCGATTACTCGTCAGGTTGGTGATTCGGGACATGTTGCCGGTCGCATCTCGCTCGATGTTCTCGCAGAAGCGGTTGTCGGTATTGAGAGCATCGAAGCAGATGGATCGTGAGTCGATCGGGCCGATCGTATCCTCGACCTGCAGGTCGAAATAATCGACCGCGAACGACCAGTTCGGCAGGGCGTTGAGTTCCAGGACAACACCAGCCGTCAGTGTTTCGCCGGTCTCGGGCTGCAGCGACGGATTGCCGCCCAGCACGGCTTCGCCGAAAACGAGTTCGGGCGCCTCGAAAACACCGATAGTATCGGGCGGAAGCCCCTGCAGGACGCACTTGTCCGCGTTGCCGCTGCCTACGGGATCTGCCGATGCAGAACAGGGATCGGGATTGTTCGGTGACACGATGAAGCCCAGTTCGGTGAACTGCTCCTCGAACTGTTCCGCGATGTTCGGTGCGCGCACGCTGCGCTGGCCCATCACCCGAAAGCGCAGCCCGATCGGCAACGCCCACTCGGCACCCAGCTTGTAGGTGTCATGCGCACCAGCCAGCTTGTAGTCGGAGTACCGGGCCCCGACCTCGATGCCAAGGTAATCGGCCCATGCTTTCTCCGCGACCAGTGGAAAGATGGCCTCGGCATAGAGCTCCCAGACCTCCTCGGTGCCCGAGATCGACGACTGGCCGCGAAAACCCAGCGTGTCGCCTGTGAACAGAACGTCGTCGGCCGTGAAATCACCCTCGTCTTTCCGCCACTCCATGCCAATGGCTACGTCGATAGTACCGGCCCACAGTTCGGCGAGCGGACCGGATGCATAAGCGCTTGCGAGCAACTGCTCGCGCGTCGTCTTGTTCTGCACGTCGCTAACGCGTAGGTAGGCCGCTGCTTCCGATGAGATGTTGCCGGCACCAAACGGGTTGACCGGCACGCAGCCACCACTCGTATCGACGCACTGCCCGGTGACGGGGTCGACGAGTACGCCCTGAGCAAAACGCGAGCGCGAGACGTCGTTAATGTACGACTCGGTTTCGTCTGCGTCCGTCCACGTGAACCAGGCATCGTATCGCCAGTCGCTGCCAAGGTCGCCGCGGACGCCGAGGACACTGCGCCAGTAATCACGGTCGTTGTTCTTGATCCGGGGCCCGACCTCGCTAATACGACGTCCGTACGGAAACGTCGCGAGGTTGGGGCCGCTCGTGAAATTGTCGGCCAGCATCTGGCGTGAACTCGGCGCGAGGAACGGGTTGTCGATGTTGACGGTGAGCGCGCCGCCGGCCGGCACCTCCGCGAGATTGAGCTCCGATTCGTTGTTGGCGTAGCCGAGTTCGACGTAGAAATCGAGCGCATCGGAAACCTGGTAATCCGCGAGTATCCCTGCCGACAGCCGCGTGAGCGGCGTCTGCAGGTAGTTGATCGGCGCGAAGTTGTAACGATCCTCGGGGTCCAGGAATTCACGGAACGTGCCGTCCGCTTCGAAGATCGGGAAGATAGGCCCGTTGCCCGCATCGACCGGCGCAAATATCACCAGTTCCGGCGCACGGAAACTGCCGCCCGGAACCAGGCTGCCCTGCCAGTCGTCCTCGAGCGCTTCGCTCGAAAACTCGCGTTCCCCGGCGAACGTCGCGTCGCGTTCGAGCGCTCCGGCATAAAGGACGACGTTGCCGCGACCGCTGGCGAAGTTGTGACCGAAGGCGACGTTGAGGTCCCGGACATCGGAATCGCCCTGCTCCGTGGTGCCGAAGCTGGCATCCAGGCTAAAGCCGTCGAAGTCATCCCGCAGCAGGAAGTTGACGACGCCCGCGATAGCGTCCGACCCGTAAACCGCGGTCGCGCCACCCGTGATGATCTCGACCCGGTCGACGAGCACCTGTGGGATGTTGTTGATGTCGACCGCGGTGCCGACGCCCGATGGCGCCAGCCGGCGCCCGTTGACCAGTACCAGCGTGCGGCCTGCACCCAGGCCACGTAAATTGACACGTGCGCTACCGTCCCCGCCGTTGTTCGTCGCGCGGCCATAGTCCGGCATGACCTGCGGCATCCAGTTGAGCGTCTCTTCGAGTGTCGGATTGCCCGAATACTCGATATTCATCGAATCGATCGTCGCGAGAGGGCTGACGGAGACGTAGTCCTTGCGCTGGATGCGCGAACCGGTCACCACGATTTCCTCGATGGCCTCGCTATCAGCCGGGTCGGCGGATGCGGTTTGTGCCATGGCTGGCTGCGCGACGTTCACTGTGAAGCACAGCCCACACACGGCGACTGATGCCGCGGTTGTGGATAGCCAGCCGAGGAACCCGCAGTGATTGAGCGGATTCTGGACCATCTCGGCCACACTGCGGAGCCGGTCGATCCGGCGCATCCGAGCCGAGCGCCGCCGCAGGGCGATCGCCTGGTCTGACCGCTTCGTCCTGTTCTTAACCACCCGGGCCACCTTGCAGGGATGGGCGGGTGTTGACTCGTGCCGTGATGCGCCGGCCTTTCCGGGTGAAAGGGCGAGGATTCACGCGCCTGACCGACGAGGGGTCGGGCCGGCTCCCCCCGATGGCGGCCTCGATCTGCCGTCGTCGGCCCGCATTTAGCCGGTTTCAGCTCGCGCCGACGGTTTCGCTCCTGACATAATGGCCCCTTAGACGCACTATCCGCCCTGGGAACTCCAAAGAGGACTTGCGAAATGACCGCCCCTGCCGAACTTACCTTGAGCTTATTCCGTCACGTCGACGACAGAAGCCGTCTACTTACGAAATCGCCGCACTATGGAAAACTCTTTGAAATATATGAGTCGATGCTGGATGTGGATTTCGTCAGGCAAGGCATCACGATGCTTGAAGAGCGAATGTGGGCCGAGCTGAGGAGCCGAAGCCCAGAATTAAGCCGAAGCACAGAATTAGCGAGAAAGTTCGCCTCGGCCATCGAGAAATCCGGGGCACCGAAACTCATGAATTCCGGGCCACCGAAAATCCCTAAAAACGCGGTCCTGGAGGCCGGCCTGAAGGCCGGTTTCAAGGACTACTACGCCATGGGGAAGGCTAAGAATTTCGATGTAAACCGCAAGCGCGCGAATATCAACAAGGGCCTCCTGACGACAATCCTCGAAAGAGTCGAAAAGGCTCATGGATTCGCTCCGGTGTCCTACGCCTGGGGCACATCCGGCGAGGCCTTTCTGGCAAATCTGAAGGCCCGGCGACCCTTCAAGGACTATGGCGCAGCCCCGAACCACGGCGACAATACCCACCGTGTCCAGTGGTTCATAATCTGCACGTTGGTCTGCGCGGGTATTGCAGACGCCGCAAAATTCTATGAGGAAACCGCCTATTGGACGACCACGGTGCGTTTCCAAAAGAATTCAGGCGGCTTTTTTCTGGACGGAAATCATACCGTCTACCTCTGGGATTTCCTTTGCGACAGCGCCTCGAATACCACCGGCTGGAATGCTTCCGACGCAAAGGGCCTCAGTCCCATCTACATAATGAAGCAGCTCCAGGAAGACGCCTATCCGTTGCTTTCGAACTTCGTCAAGTATCGCAAACACAAGGACGAGACTTCGGGGGCGGGCCAAGGGATCGCCGGCTATGCCGACTCCGGCGTCGCGGTTAAAACGCTCCACCGCGCCGCGCTTCGATTCCACAATAAGCCGTTCGCGCAGCTGACCCCAGTCGAGAAAAGCACGCTTGCCGAGTCCCTCGGGAGTGCCGGCTTTACCGACGAACACGGTGCCGGCGTGCAATGAGCAGCCGCCCGCACGGGAGGTACCGTTCGGCTCACCCTCCAGTCCCTGCAGCCTGGGCGGGACCGTCCCAGCGCACAGTCGACTCTGGCCGCAGGCGTGGCGACGCGATAGGTCTTCGGAGCTGCAGATGCTCGGGACATCGTGACTGCCATCGGCTGTAACTGACTTACCCGCTCGGTAGGCATGAAGCCCCGGCCCCGCGCCGGGGTTGCCGTTACTGGGTAGACTCGGCAGAAATGCACAGCGACAATCCCCGGGCTGCGGCGACATCTTGGCGGCATGGATGTCGACGATCTGCTGGCTGCCTTAGCCTAGAGCCTGATCCGCGACTGGCGACGACGACGCGACGTTGACCCGGCGATCCGACTGGCATGAGTGCGGTTATACGTCGGTGCCATCCGGCAGCTGCGTTGCCGAGCGCGGGGCGTGGATGGCTCGAATTGAGCCGGGCGCAGACCGGGGCGGTGACGCTGATCCAGCGCTGGGGCGGTGCGCTCAACCTCAACATTCACTTTCATATGCTGGTGCTGGACGGGGTCTACACCGCAGGTGCCGACCGGCGTGTTCGGTTCGTGCCGGTGGCGGCCGCCACACTGCGGAGCCGGTCGATCCGGCGCATCCGAGCCGAGCGCCCCCGCAGGGCGATCGCCTGGTCTGACCGCTTCGTCCTGTTTGTCACCACCCGGGCCACTGTTCAGGGACGGGCGGGTCTTGGCTTGCGCCGTGATGCGCCGGCCTTTCCGGGTGAAAGGGCAAGATTCACGCGCCTGACCGACGAGGGGTCGGGCCGGCTCGCCCCGATGGCGGCCTCGATCTGCCGTCGTCGGCCCGCATTTAGCCGGTTTCAGCCCGGTTTCAGCTCGCGCCGACGGTTTCGCTCCTGACATAATGGCCCCTTATACGCACTATCCGCGACTTTCGAGCTCAACTAAGAAGGCTAGTTGGATTGAACAGACCACCGTATCGAGGAAGTACATTCACAGACCAATGGCATGCCGTTCTGTCCACTGCGTTCCCGGAATTCACGCCATCCCGTTCTGGCGCAGAGCTTGGTCGTTGTAATTCGTGAGAATGCACAGTGATCAATCGTGCGGCAGTAATACTTCGATACAAGGAACCGGCTGTCGTATGGATCAACGAGGCGGATCCATGCGACCGAGATGGAGCGATCACTTTGACGGCTGCGAACGAAGAACGAACCGTTTACCTGATAGGCGATGAGGCTGCAGACACCGGCGCCACGCTCGAGCGGTGGATTCAGCAAAATTACCGGCAGCTATTCGAATCCGAACTCGAGGGATGGTACACCGATCCAACGCTGTGGCCGAAGGATCGAAGCCTCGACCGATTCAGGGAATGGTTTGACGTCGAATGCCACACGGTACTCGTGGATACGGTCGGCGGTGTGATCTACGATGACGAGGCATAGCCAGTCGCTGCAGCGGCCACTGGACCCGATAAAAACAAGGAGAACGCTTGCCACAGTAGCCGCCGACCCGGAAGTCAGCCAACACGTCCCAGGCCGTTGCAGATAGCGTATCACCGGAGTACAATGCATCGCATATGCGATACATTTGAGGGCGCCATGAAATCGGCTACCATTCCGCCGCTGCGGGTCACGCCAGACCTTCGAAACGAAGCAGAAAGCGTGTTGAAAGAAGGCGAATCGCTCAGCAGCTTTGTCGAGGACTCTCTTCGCCGGCAGATTGAACACCGCAAGCTCCAGAGCGAGTTCATCGCACGTGGACTGGCAGCTCGGGAATCCGCGAAGTCCTCGGGTGAATACGCATCGAAGGAGGAAGTCATGGATTCGTTGCGCGGCATCCTCGACGCCTCGAATCGCAACGGGTGAGCTTCCGCCTCCGCTTCACCCTGGAAGCGAAATCCGATCTTGAAAGGTTGTATGGTTTCCTGGCCGAACAGGACCTCGAGGCCGCAGAGCGGGCGCTGGACGTTATCGATCGTGCGTGGACCATTCTTGAGGAGTTTCCTTTTTCCTGTCGCAAGGCCGAGGATTCCAATCCGTTTGTCCGCGAAATCGTCATTCCGTTTGGCTCGGCAGGTTACGTGGCACTGTTCGAAATCGAGAACCAACAGACGGTTACCGTTCTGGCCGTCCGCCATCAGCGAGAAGACGACTATCGCTAGTGCGGAAAGTCAGAGTTGTGGATGCAAGTTCCGTATCGCCTGTATCAAAGACCGTTGCGCGGATGCCAGCGTAGCGAAAACGTAGCGTCGAGCCGGCAATTCGCGGTTCCTGGCGGCGTCTGGCGGCAGAAAGGATGAGGGCGGGCCATCTAACTTACTGATTTAAAAGATACTGGTTCGTGGCTTATACGCCTACGAACCAGAAGGTCGGGAGTTCGAACCGAGGCGAGCGAAGCGAGCCGACAGACTGCGGAGCAACGCGACGCAGCCCGCAGGGCGAGCCGCCGCGGGCGGCGAGTCAATCTCTCCGGGGCCGCTCTCGGCCATCCCTGGCCTTCGCTGCACTCGTGCGTGGTGCACATCGCGCGCCAAATGTGAAAGGGTCCCTCGTCGGAGGGGCGCTTTTGCATTTTGGGGGCCTGCGAGTTTGGCGAGGGCTCCTCGAGTTCGAGCCGAGGCCGACGAAGTCGGCCGACCGAACGCGCAGCGAACGGTAGTGAGCGGGCGGCCCGCTTGACGGGCGAGAAGCGTAGCGACGAGTAATCTCTGCGGGCGCGCGATCAAAGCATGAAGGGTCATTTACTTACGAGTGACTGGCCGATGTTTGCAGATTCCTGTCCCATTTAGCGTAGTCGCGTTGCGGACACATGGTTTACACATCTAGCCGTACAGCGCTCGCTTCACCGCCTCGGGTTCTTTCTCCATCACACGTAGCAGGGTGTGTGATGCGCCATCCGGATCTCGTTCGCCTTGTTCCCACTTCTGGAGCGTGCGAACGGAGATCATCAGGAAGTCGGCGAACTGCTGCTGTGTCATACCGAATTTCTGACGAATACCCTTAACGTCAGCAGGTTCGAATTCGTAACGCTTCAGCTTTTCCGGCTTGTCGCGAAACTCTTTCAGACCGGCGACAATTTCAGCACCGATATCTCGCTTCGCCATGTCTGTCTCCTTTTCTCGGGTCAAAGGTCTCTCACAATTTCGTGCATGGCCTTGATCGCGTCGCGAGAGAGATCACTCGCTTCGTTCTTGGCATATGCTGTCAGGAACAAGATCTGTTGGTCCGTCGTGATCCAGTAGTAGATGACTCGGACCCCGCCGCGTTTGCCTTGCCCTGGCAGTCCCCATCGCAACTTCCTGACTCCGCCCGATCCTTTGATGATGTCTCCTGCATCGGGCCGGTCCATCAGATACAGTTGCAGCATGTGAAACTGCGAGTCATCGAAGTAGTGTTCTCTAATGCTTGAGAACCCTGATGTTTCGATGAACTCCATGGATCAAGAATACCCCAATGGGGTATTTTTCTCAAGGCTGATTTGCCCCATCGGGATTCACCAGCACATCGGAAACAACGGAGAGCACAAAAAGCCGGGAGGTCCCTGCATTGAGGAGCGCACCGGGGAGCTGGTAGGCGCAGCGCCGTACCGGTCCCGACGGTAGGACTCTGGCCCAAACTGAACTACCGCACCCCCCACAATTTAGCCCTCTCCGTGTCGCCAATCTGGGCTCCATCTGTGCTAGCTGTACCTGTAAAAGCGCTCGGCGGCACTGGCGATGTCAGCCCGTCACGATGCCGCTGACCTCTGGCAATAGTGGTTACCCGAAACGGAGATGCGGCGACGGATTCGAGAAAGGACTGCTGGCTTGGCCGGGCGCGGTACGATGAGCGCATATCGCGCAGGCGTCCGCAAAGTGGCTTGCGCCACCTGCCAGAAGGGTAAATGTTTCGTCGAAACCCCGTGCGTGGGGGCCATGGCTTTCTTCGTGTCCCAGGTGCCACTTGCCGGCGTGGGAAGGTGCGGTAGCCGGCGCCTCCAAGGACCTCCGGCAGCGTCGCAACACGGCTGTTGAGATAGCCATCGTAACCGGGTTTTCCCTCTTGTTCTGCAGTGATTGCCCGGGAGCCGATCCCCACTGTGTGATTGTCGACCCCGGTCAACAATACAGCGCGGGTCGGCGCGCAGGTCGGAAGCACGTGAAAGTTACTCAGCCGCAATCCTTCCGCGGCCAGCCGGTCCAGATTGGGTGTATCGATTTCGCCACCGAAGGCACCGATGTCCGTGTACCCCAGGTCATCGGCCACTATCAACAGGATGTTGGGTCGTTCGCCCCGGGCGTTCGAATCTTCAGGCTGTCCCAGCGCGGTAACGGGAATGGCGCCCGTCAGAAACAGCCAGGCTGCCACGCGGACTTTTCTGGATGCTGTCACTGCGCAGAGCTTTTACCACTTGCCTCCGGCCGGGATCTGAATTTCAACACACGCTCAGGCTCCACTGGCAGTGGCACCTGCGAAAAGCCGTGCAGCCGAGTCCCCTCGCGATTACGGCCATGTTCACTTACGTGGACCAACATGAATCCACGAGATGTCATACGGCCAGGAACTCATCGGGCAGCAAACTGGTTGCCAGGGTTACGGCGTTGATGTCGGCATGGTCCCGCCAGGAACGTGCCTGCCGATTTTCGGACTGAAGCCAGAATGACTCGATGGACATTGCCATCCCCGAGTATCGGCGCAGGGCCGCGAGCACCTGCATCATTTCGGCATCGAATGAGCCCATGACATCTTCAGCAATACGAGTCATCTTGTCGATGGCGTGCAAGCCGATCGACAGTCCGAGTTCGCGAAAGGCAAGGCGGTACTGCGCAGGCTGAGCCAGGTTCGACCCGGCCTCGAAGACAGCAAGACTCTCTAGAGCGGCTCTTACCAACGTCCGGGCCAGAGCCGTACCTCGTATCTGGCCTGCCGCAATCAGCTCGATGACACGGCAGGCATCGAAAAGCAGGCCTCCAATTCCCAGTGGGTCACTCGTAGCCCATTCACCGTCCTCGACCATGCCGGCGAGTTCGATCAGTTCTTTATCGAGACCATCGGTTCCCGCATGCAATATCTCGTGAAAAGTGACGTAGGCATCCAGCGGATCATGATGTCCTGAGGACGCCACGAGCGGATAAGACAGATCGATGCTCATTTTCCAGCGCAGGCGTCTGGGGTGGCTGTCCGGCGCCACGAAGCCAGCGTAGGCGGCCTTGGCGAGCTCGAGCGCCCAGCGACCATAGCAGCTGTCACCGGTAACCGCGCCGGCACGACAGAGCGCATGCATCCATTTGGTCAGGTAGTGGAAGTATTGCCCGTCGCGCTCCCATTCGAGGCGCTCGTCGATCGGATCGGACTGCCGCCGCTCAGCCAATTCCTTGCCAATCCGCAGCCCGCCTGCTGTCGGATGTTCGCGGCCTTCCTCTTCCCCCAGGCCACTGATCCAGCCCTCTCTCGGATCGTCGGCTCGGTGCCTGCCGAGCACGCTGTGAACCTGCTCGATCAGCATCAGTGCGAAGCGCTGATATGTATCATCGGCAGTTGCCCGATACAGGCTCAGCAGTGTGCATACTGCATGCGCGTCAGTCCACAGATATCGCCTCGGTGCAACGGCCGGCTCCGTCAGACCGGTCTGACGGGCAAACGCGGTCATGATCGCCGCGACGTCCGGTATGGTATTCCGCGTTTGCATTCGGCCGATGCGCTCGCTCAGACGCCGAACGGATACGTATCCGGTAAACCGCGCATTTCGGCTGTCGTCAACGGCGTTATTGATGAACTTTCATCAACCCATATGTACTCGTCGAATTGACGCGGCAAGTTGGCCTCGAAGTAGTGGCTCGCCACTTCGGTTTCGGGACGATAGATAACGCCGATCGCGCGTTCGAGCCGGGGCTGTGCCAGTTCACCGATCAGTTCCAGGTTCGGATTGGCACGGAGCGACAGAATCAGTCCGGGCTGTTCGGTCCGGTGAAAGACCCGCTCGTAGCTTTGCGGGTGCGAGGACCGGACGCTCATGACTTCCATTGGTGCATCCCAATCGGACGCGGCGGCAACAGTGCCGTGATCGGTGCCGAATCCGATCCGCCGTGATTCATCGCCGAAATGCTCCCGACACAGCTGCCCGATGTTGAATTCACCACGCGCCGCCATCTCCGTCGCCGTTGCATCGCCAATATGCGAATTGTGTGCCCAGATGACAGCCTTGGCATCCTCGCCGTGCGATGCCATGACCTTTAACAGCGTTTCGAACATATGCGTATCGCGCAGGTTCCAGGATGCGCGCGAACCGTAATACATGATGCGGTAGTAGCGCTCGGCGTTCGCGACAAGCGCTGCATTCTGCGATGCATCGAGGAAACGGGCACCATCCTTGCGCGCGTATTGTTCGCGTTTTTGAAGGAGCTCGGTCAACATCTCCACGACGGGTCTTTCGCAGTCATGGTACGCACCGGTCAGCGCCGCGTGTCCGTAGGCGGCCGGGTCGGCCTCCCACGGGCTCAGACAGCCATAACGCCAGCGAGCGACGGTCGCGAGATCCGGGTCGACGTCGTCCAGGTAATCGATGACGGCCTGGGCTGAGTTGTAAAGGCTGTAAAGGTCGAGACCATAGAAACCCGCTCGCCTGGTCATCTCGAGCGACTTGTTGTGTTCGTGCAGCCAGTCCACGAATTCGCGGACCTCGACATTGCGCCACATCCATGTCGGGAAGCGGGAAAATGCGATCCATTCGGACGGCGTCGCGTCACGGTGGCGCACATAGTGATCAATGCGTGCCGAGTCGGGCCAGTCCGCCTCGGCCGCGACGATCGTAAACCCTTTGTCCTCGATCAGCCGTTTGGTGATGTCGGCCCGCAGGCGGTAAAACTCTGACGTGCCGTGACTGGCCTCGCCGATCAATACGACGCGCGCCTTACCTACACGCTCGATGAGCGCATGGAGTTGCACGCTACCCGGCGAATCGAATGCTTCGCTGTTGCGTCGAATCAGGCTCGGCAGAGTTTGGTTTGTCGCCGGTTCCTTGCGGACCACGCGTGGACGCGTGACTTGTGGACGGGACTCATCGAGTTCCCAGCCATGCTCACCGATCAAGGGCACGAAGCGAACGTCAGCCAGGTCGGTCGTTTCGAACCGCCCGTCGCCGTGATTGGTAATTCTGAGCAGCTCCTGGGCGAGCGGGCTGGCCCCCACCGGCACCACCATGTGTCCGCCATCGGCGAGTTGGCTCAACAGGCTTTCGGGTACAACCGGGGCACCGGCGGACACGAGGATGGCGTCGAAAGGCGCGCGTTCGACCCAGCCGCGTGTGCCGTCGGCCTGCAGGATATGGACGTTTTCGTACCCTGCATCCCGCAGCCGGTTAGCGGCCGCTTTGGCCAGTTCCGGGATGCGCTCTATGGCATAGACTTCGCCGGCGATTTCGGCGAGGACGGCGGCTGCATAACCCGAACCCGCACCGATCTCGAGGACCTTTTCACCGTCTTGCAGCGCTAGCGCCTCAATCATGAATGCGACGATGTAGGGTTGCGAGATCGTCTGACCGGAACCGATCTCCAGTGGCCCGTCGTAGTAGGCCATATCCCGCGCCTCGACGGGCAGAAACGCCTCGCGCGGTACATTTTGCATCGCATCGAGGACCCGCCTGTCGCGCACGCCACGTGCAGCGATCTGGTCTGCAACCATGCGTACGCGCTGTTTGTCGAAATCTGCCACTTCAGGCTCCTACAGCCGAAGTGTACTGCGCCAACTCCTTGCCGACTATCGGGAGTTGAACCTATTCTCGCTGCAGAAGGTAGTAGGCCGAACACCAACTGCAAACGAGCGAGGGCCAGCCCGATGCCCGTCCATAATCGTGAAATCGCCGATCTCTTCGACGAACTCGCCGATCTGCTGGAGATCGAGGATGCAAATCCGTTCCGCGTGCGTGCGTATCGCAACGCTGCCGCGAGAATTCGTGCCCAGTCGCGACGTCTGGCGGATATGGTCCGCGATGGAGAAGACCTGTCGCGGCTAAGCGACATAGGCGACGACCTTGCAGGCAAAATCCGGTCGATCGTCGAAACCGGCGATTTGCCGTTGTTGGAAGAAGTCCGGTCGCGGATACCGCGCGCGCTCAGCAACCTGATGAAGATCGAGGGGCTCGGGCCAAAACGGGTCAAGGCGCTCTACGAGCAACTGGCTATCGGCAGCATTGATGATCTCAGGCGTGCAGCCCGCAGCGGCAAGATACGGGAACTCCCGGGTTTCGGGGAAAAAATGGAACAGCGCATCCTCGAACTCGTGGAGTCACGCGCTTTCGGGCAACAACGCACCAGGCTTATCGACGCCGAGAGCATCGCTGCTCCGCTCGTCGAGTACCTTGAGAACACGCGCGGAGTCAGGGAAGTTGTCGTGGCCGGCAGCTATCGCCGGCGCAAGGAAACCGTCGGTGATCTCGACATCCTGGTAACGGCCACAAAAGGCGCCAAAGTGATGGATCGGTTCGTTGACTACGAAGACGTTGTCGACGTCGTTTCCCGGGGCGACACGCGCTCGACCGTGCGGCTGCGTGCCGGTCTCTCCGTGGATTTGCGGGTGGTCCGGGAAGTGAGTTTCGGCGCCGCATTGGTGTATTTCACGGGCTCCAAAGAGCACAACATCGCGCTTCGCAAGCAAGGCGTGGACCGGAAACTGAAGATCAACGAATATGGGGTCTTTCGCAATGAAAAGCGGATCGCCGGCAGGACCGAGAAATCCGTATACGCGGCACTCGATTTGCCGGCCATCGTTCCCGAGCTGCGTGAGAACCGCGGCGAACTGGACGCCGCACGAAAGGGCAAGCTGCCCGATCTCGTCACGCTGGCAGACATTCGCGGAGACCTCCACTGCCATACCAGCGCCTCAGACGGACAGGACTCAATAAAGAGAATGATGGAAGCCGCAGCTGCGCGAGGTTACCAGTACATCTCAATCAACGACCATTCGCGACACTTGTCCGTTGCCAACGGGCTGGATGAAAGGCGACTGCTCGAGCAGATTGAATCCATTGACCGGTTGAATGAAGAGCTTGATGACATCGTCCTGCTGAAGTCCATCGAACTCGACATTCTCGAGGACGGCTCACTGGATTTGCCGGACAGGGTTCTCCGCAACCTCGATTTCACTGTCTGTGCCGTGCACGACCATTTCAAACTGCCGCGCAGGAAGCAGACTGAGCGTATTGTCCGCGCAATGGACAATCCGTATTTCAACATCCTGGCTCATCCGGCGGGCCGACTGATAAACGAACGGGACTCGTACGAGGTCGACCTCGAGCGAATCACCGAGGCAGCCATCGCGCGCGGCTGCATTCTCGAGCTCAATGCCCATCCTGATCGGCTGGACCTGAATGACACAGCCTGCATGATGGCGAAAGAAATGGGCGCCCTGATTGCGGTATCGACAGACGCCCACAGCACGGACTGCCTCGACTACATGCGCTTCGGCATCGACCAGGCGCGGCGCGGCTGGCTGGAAAAGCCCGACGTGGTCAACACATTACCCCTGGCAAAGCTGAGAGAACAATTCGCGCGCGCATGAGCGCGTCCCGTTCAGTTCTTGCCGTAAAGTCTGCGCAATTTCACTTTCGCCTTCTCCTGGACCTCCCTTTTCCCATTCGGGAGATTCCGGCCGGCCCGGTCGCTGTGAAGCACTAGTATTGACCTCTTCTTTGCCGCCCGCAACGCGTTGCCGATGGGCGACAGGGAGCTGGCACTGTCTCGCCTCGAACAGGCGATCGACGCCGGATGGTGCGACATCTATGCCACGATGGCCGATCCACGGTGGGCCGGTTTGCTGGACGATCCGGGTTACCAGGCATTGATGACTCGCGTCAGGGAGAACGTTGACCGCCAGTGCGCCGAGGTCGACCGCATGGATGCGGCGGAGGACTTTCCGGCGGTGCTCGACACGATTCGCGAAAGCAGGAACGCAACGGCTCGCGAAAGTGCCGACGGGACTATGCCTCGGCGAAGGTCGCAAAGGCCATGCGCAACCAGATAGATTGTCGAAGTAGCAGGGCGTCGTTTTGGCCTAACTCCGACTTGTTTGTCCCAGGCGCGGGCTGTAGAAATACCGTACCGGCGGGGACGTCCCGCCCTTTTATCGATAAAGGAATGCCAATGAAAAAAGCGATAAGCGAACTACCGACTCGTCTCGAGGCTGGCGGAGTCTGCTTCCAGGGCGAGGATTGGGGCAATACAAACGTCGCTCGCGTACGGTTCCCTGCGGGTGCAGACGCTGCCCCGTTGCTTGAGGGGTTGCCGGGCAACCTATGCCAGTGCCCGCACTGGGGCACCGTGGTCAAAGGCTCCATCCATGTGACGTATGCAGACGGCACGGAAGAGACAGTGAGCGCCGGCGAAGTCTACTATTGGCCGCCGGGCCACACGGTCCGGGTGGACGAGGACTACGAGGCAATCGAGTTCAGTCCGAGCGACCAGATGGGCGAGCTCATGGATCACCTGGAAACGAAGCTGAAAGGCTGATTGGCTGACGGGCCAAAATAATTGTGCGAGGCACAAATTATTCGTTGATGGCTACTGAGCCGGATCAGGTCTTAGCGCCGGATCATCAGAGACTGGCCCGAATTGTCTCAGCCACTGGTCTCATCACGGTGCGGTGTTTCGACGAGTGAGTATGACGCGGCCGCTACCGTCCCCTGGCGGCCGTCGGCATCTGCTGCTGACCACGCAACGAAAACTCAATGGACGCGCTGTAATGATGCGTAGAATGCTCTTTGTCTGCATGCTCGCAGGTTGGTTCCTGGCGGCCCTGGCGCAGGAGCCTGCGCCGGATAACAAACCGCCGATATTTACGCCCGAGCAAATCCAGGCGGATTTCGATTCGTTGTACGAGGGCCTGCAATCGGCAAATTTTGATCTCTACGCGTTTACGCCGCGCAGCGACTTCGAGACTCGCTACAGGGAATTTAGCGATAGTTTCGTCAAACCCATGACCCGTTTCGATGTGGAGATGGCGTTCCAGCAGTTCGTGGCCCTGGCGCATCAGGCGCACACACGGATTGAATCCGACTATTCCGACTATCGTGCATACCGTGCTGCGGGCGGTGCCGGGTTTCCTCTCGGGATCGCAATAGAAGACGATCAGATGATAGTCACCGGGAATTTCAGCGGCGTGACCGAGATACGGCGGGGCGACAGTATCCGCGCCATTGACGGCGTACCTATATCGAACCTGTTGCCGCGCTTCATCGCACATCTCTCGGCCGAGACCCCCGACTTTGCATACGTTTTATTGGAAACCTACATGCCGCTCGTGGTCTGGCTGGAACTGGGTTCGGCTGACGCGTACGCCGTGTCGGTCGAGCATGCGGACGGATCGAGTGGGACATACGAGCTATCAGTGGCGGCGGACACGGAAAAGGATTCCGACGATGCGGAACAGCCGTTCTCGTTAGCCGGTCGCGATGCGCGGATGTTGACGGAAACCGTTGCCTATTTGCGCCCGGGTCCATTTTCCAACACAAATCCGGACGCGAATACCTGGGACAACACCGAATTCGTGGAATTCGTCGATTCGGCGTTCGCGACTTTCATCGCGAAACGAGCGAAGCAGCTCGTTGTCGACCTCCGCGACAATCCCGGCGGCGACAATTCCTTCAGCGACCCTGTCATTGCCTGGTTCGCCGATCGGCCATTTCGGTTTTCGTCGGATTTCAGGGTGAAGGTGAGCCCGCAGTCCACTGCGGCCAACCAGGCTCGCCTCGACGCCAGTCCGAACGACTCCGGCTCCATATCGCACCTGTATGCGCGTCTCTACGCGGCCACGGAAAACGGAGAGACCGTGCAGTTCCCGATCCCCGTCATCGAGCCGCGCCCGCAGCCTAGGTATGAAGGTAAGGTGTACGTCTTGGTGAACAGGTATTCCTTTTCCAACGCGGTCACAACTGCGGCGTTGCTTCAGGACTATGACTTCGGCGTGATCATGGGCGAGCAGACCGTCGATATGGCGACGACCTACGGCGCGATGGAACGGTTTACGCTGCCGGAAACCGGAATTGTCGTTGCGTACCCCAAGGCACTTATCGTGCGTCCGAGCGGGAATGACAAAGCGCATCCGGTTACCCCGGATTTAGCGCTGCCTTCGCCCCGGATTCGCGGCGCGACGGACGTGATGCTGGAAGCAGCACTCGGGCACATCGAATCCGAAGCGCCCGATTGATCGGTGAGCCTTGAAATTAAGTCGACACTTCCGGCCGCAAGCCGACATTATTCTTTAGCGAAGCGCTACCGACTAACAGACCCCATCTGACCCGACGGCAACGGCAACCTTTCAGCGACACCGCATTCCGTTCATCGCCGCCAGTTTTTCTCTGACCTCATTCCGTTTACTCTGACCCCGACTCAACGCAAACCATCATCAGGAACCAATCATGGCCGACGAACAATCCTACCCGCACATCCTGCGCCGTGACGCGATCAGGGCGAGCGAAAATACCTTTTCGCATCCCTGGAATCCGCAGTCGGAGATTACGGGAGCGCATTTGAGTAGCCTGGCAGGGCTGAAGCGTACCGGGTTGAGCCTGGTGCGAATCCCTGCCGGAAAAGAGTCGTTCGCCTATCACCTCCACCACCGCGAGGAGGAGTGGATCTATATTCTGGCGGGCCGTGGCATTGCACTGATCGACGGCAACGAATACGAGTTGGGACCGGGCGACTTTGTTGCATTCCCTACGCCGTCGGTGCCGCACAATCTGCGCAATCCGGGTGAAGATGAGTTGGTTTACATGATGGGCGGGGAGAATCTGGATTTTGAGGTGGCGGATTTCCCGGCGCTGGACAAACGAATGATCAGACGGGGATCCGAAGTCGAAATCTACAAACTCTCGGCCGCGCGGCCATTCGATATGCCGGACTCGTAACCTCTGCGCGTTTTTCCGTCGCGGTGGTTGCTTGGCTTGCGTCGGGTGTCGCCCGTTCCCGGCGATCTGTATTTTGGCTAGGATTGGCGTGTTGCTCGATGGAACAGGGGTGCGCCGGAAACGGCCTCCAGTGCACATGGAACAAATGGGTCCGGACTACGCTTCGCCCGACGACCGTGGCTTCATTCCCCGTTACCGCGCCGGATGCCACTGCGGTGCGGTCGCGTACGAGGTTCGGGCCGACCCGGTCGACGCCAAGATCTGCCACTGTCGCGACTGCCAGACGCTGCATGGCGCGCCCATGCAGTGGGCGGCGATCTTCCACAAACGCGATGTGCGGTTCACTGCCGGCGTCGGCCACCTGCGCTTTTTCGACAGCGCGCGCAATCGCTACGAACGGTCATTGCCCTGCAAAGTGAGTTGTGCGTTGTGTGGCACCCCGATTGCGGACGAGGGGAGAAACATGTGGCTGGCCTTCCCCACGCTGTTCGATTTCGGCGATCCACGCCAAGTGCCCGACGCCTTTCGCCCGTCCTGCCATATCTTTTATCGCATGAGGGTAATCGACGTAATCGATGGTTTGCCGAAATGGTCCGGGCACAAGGAGCAATCGACGTTGCTTCAGGAAAGGCGAACGTGATGTCCGGGTTCGGCCAATTCGCTCAGCTCGCCGGCCAGGTCCGCTCTAGGTAATTCTCCGAATTGTCGCAGTCGCTCTGCCGTGCAACGGTTATCGGACGATTTTCGCAAGTACTTGTAGGCTTAGCCCGGAAAAACGAGCCACGGGTCCTAGCTTCCTTCGACCTGCCTGGAAGACCCGCCGAAGGGCCCCAAGAGCCGCGGCTCGAAGTGCCGCCCTGAACACATTCAGTATTAATGGTGTGATGTGCCAGATTTCTCGCGGTTGATGGTCGAGATGCGTCGTCGTCACGTGTTTCGTGTGACGGGGATTTACATCGTGGCTGCCTGGGTGGTTCTTCAGGTTTGCGACCTCGCGTTCGATTCGTTTGGTCTGCCAGCGCAGGCGATGCGTTTCGTCTGGCTTGCCCTTCTCGTGTTGTTTCCGCTGGCTGTCGTCTGGGGCTGGCGCTACGACATTACGTCCCGAGGCATAGTCCGCACATTGCCGGCCGCTACAACGGAGACCGCCACACTCGCGCTCCGCGCACCGGATTTCGTCATTATCTCGGCACTGGCAGCCATCGTGTTGTTCGTCTTGACGGCCACTGTCAATGAAATAGTGCATACCCCGGGAGGTCTCGACCAGCGCCATTCTTTAGGCCGCAATGTGTTGTCGTCGATTGTCGTTTTGCCGTTCGAGAGTCTCTCGCCCGACCCATCGCAAGGCTACCTCGCCGCCGGATTGCACGATGCGCTGATAGCGAGCCTGGCTAAGGTCAGGGCGCTGAAGGTGATCTCGCGAACCTCGAGCCTGCGTATGCCGAAGACATGGACGATTCCCGAGATCGGCGAGCGGCTCGGCGTGGACAAGGTCATCGAAGGGACAGTGACCCGTGACGAGGACACCGTACGTGTCAGCATCCAGCTGATCGACACCGAGCGCGAGGACCACGTCTGGAGCGAAACCTACGTCCGCTCATTCGACAGCCTGGTCGCACTCCAGGGCGAGGTTGCGACGGCCGTCGCCAGCGCGGTCCAGGTGCGGTTGACGCCCGAGGAGCAGCGGCTGCTCGCGTCACGCGGTGAAGTTAACCCGCAAACCTACGATACCTACCTGCGCGCGATGTACCGCATCCGTCGCGAGACCCGTGAGGGCATGCGCGAGGCCATGGATCTGCTGATGGACGCGGTCGAGAATGATCCGACCAGCGCGCTGGCCTGGGCCGGGTTGGCCTACGGCTATGGCGAATTGGGACACAGCCCGTTCCCGGAGAAAGGGGCTTACCCGCGGGCGAAGGCGGCCGCCGATCGCGCCATCGAACTGGATCCGAACCTCGCCGAGGCGCACCTGGCCGTTGCGATGTACCAGACTTACTACGAATGGGATTTCGAGGCGGCGGAAAAATCCTACCAGCGGGCCATCGAGATCAATCCGAGCCTCGCCGACGCGCAGTATCACCTGGCGTGGCTGTACGAGTTGCTGGAGCGGGATGAGGAAGCCATCCGCCTGGGCGAGCTGACCATGGAGCTGGATCCGTTATCGGCGCTGTACAGTGCCTGGCTTGCCGAGCAGTATCGCGACGCGGGCATGTACGACAAGGCCATCGAGACCGCCGAGGCGACGCTGCAATTGCGACCGGATTATCCGATCGCGAACTATTCGCTCGGCGAAACCTACGCGGAGCTGGGCGATTTCGACAAGGCGCTCGAGTATCACGAGAAGTTGAAAGACAGGCCCTTCTGGTCATGGGCGTTCGCGGCGACCCTTGCGAGTGCGGGCCGAATCGATGAGGCGCGCGAGATTGTTGGCAAACTGGAGGAGAATGGCGACTCCATGGTCCTGGTCCTGATATATGCAGCATCCGGGGATTATGACGCGGCAATGAAGTGGCTGCTGCAGGCTCGGGAAGACAGGATTCCCTGGTATCCGTCGCTGCTAAAGTGGTTTCCGCAGACCCATGGATTCCGCGACGACCCGCGGGTCATCGCACTGGCCGAGGAACTCGGGCTGTAGGCGCGGATCTGCCTGGTCGGCGCAGTCCGGCCGCGTGTCCGACACGGATCAGAATTCGCCGGAACCGAGTCGCGCGCTCAGGCGCGGGAAACACGGGTCGTCGCGCTGCCCTCGGCACGTGCGATGAATGACAGGGGACAGGGCAAGAATTAACAGCGCTGCCATTGCGTGATGCAATGGGATTTCCCATCGACTCGCCATCCATCACGTATGTTAGTCGATTACCGGCGCCGACGATCCCAGCGTAAGCAGCCCGGTATTCCGGCCCCCGCGAAATCACATGTTGTTGTGACCGTGCTGGTCGCGTTGTGCCTGTTGGCCTGGAGCGGCGGGGGTGCGGAGGAAGCGCGAGTTCGGTCGACAGGACGCCACCGGACATTACGCTTAAGGGCGCATCGACGGTCGACCACGAGCACGGCCCGGCCTATTCGGGCGCGGGCGAGACGGCGACCGATGCTGAAGACGGTCCGGTGCCCGTCGTGACCTCCGGTTCGGCCGGCGCCGATGCCGGTATCGACGGCTTCGGGTACACGATACCGGACACGTTCAGCGAGGTTTTTGACGGCATCGGAATCGGCGATTCGAGCTTTGCCGACATTGACGCATGAAATCGGGCGGTATCGATTTTTGCTGATAAGTCGAGGCGCTCGGTCGTGCCGTGCAGCGCGCTGCCGGATGATGCGTTTGGCGTTATACGTCCTCGGGTCTTTCGGAATCAATTCAGCGAGCCCCGCTTTCACAAAGGTGTTGCAGCAATTGACGCACCGTGCGATCACCAGGACGGAAATCGAGGTCCTGGAATGCGCTGATGCCAACCCCGGCATTCGGCGACGCGGCGGGTGCGACGGCCAGCGCGCGGCCGAGCGTTCCGTGCAGGAAGTCGAGGTCCGTGCTGTCGTCCACGATCAACAGGCATTGCCGCGCGGGAACCCGTGCGGCGACAAACTCCAGTTCCTCGCGGCAGCCGTCGTTGTCCGCGCTGAAACCGCGCAGGTCCATGATCAGCGCTTCCCCTGCCGCAACCAGGGCGGGCAGTGCCGACTGCCAGGTATCGGCGTAGCAAAAGAGGCCGTTGATGCGGAACCGGCGGTCAGGATCAGGGTGCGTGTCCAGCGCATCGATCGAGCGTGCCAGTGACGCCTGGTCAGCGATGAAGTGGTGGTCCAGTTTGCCGCTCAGAAAATCGAGGAATTGGTGTGGCTGCACGGTGCCGGTGGCCACGTCCGGGCCGGTAATCAACTGTATGCTGCCGATATTCCGCCAGTAACGCCCGATCGCGTCGCTCAGCCGCTCGCTGCGCCGGCCCAGCGCGAAAACGCGCAGATAACAGAGTCCGCGAGAGGCTTTCGGCGCGGGCCGCAGGCGCCATGCCCGCGCGAGGACCAGCCGGTACAGACCGAATGCGACGGGGATCGATATCAGCCAGATGAGCCCGCCCATTACGAGCCACATGCCGTACGTTGCGATGAAAGCAAGGTAGACGGCGTCGAGCGCGAGCGAACGATCGCTGACCGCCTTGTCGCGATAGCGGCGGGAGATCCAGCGTACCAGCGCCCAGCCGATAAACAGCATGATAACCAGCGCGAGCAGGGCCAGGGCCAGCAACACCCAAACGGGATTCCATTGCGTTGTACTAATCAATTTGTCGAACAGTGTCAGCCCGGTGGGCATGCTAATCCACATCCAGCCGGACCAGATGCCCACGAGCACGAGGGTAACCAGCGCCAGTACGAGTGGCGCCACGGCCCGAACGAAGCGGTTGAAGCACAATAGCACCAGGGCGGTCGGGACCGCGTTGACGCTGGCCCAGAGCAATGCCATGCGCGCCGGGGTGACCCCGGAGCGGGCGGGAATGTTGACGCCACCGAGGTTCTGCGCGGGCACGTTTAGGTAGCTCGTCCCCCAGAATGAGAGGAGCGCATAAACCAGAAACCAGCCGATCACCAGGACACCAAGCGTGCCGGGAGAGCGGGGCAGCACCAGGGCACAGGCGGGGACCGCCGGCCAGGTGTACAACCAGAGTCCGATGGCAAAACCGGCCAGCCCGAGCCCGGCGGGGTAGACCATCTGTGCGGCCAGAGACAAGGGTATCGCGGCCACGAGGATTGCGAGGACGCATTCGAGAGCGTCGCGCAGGGGTGCCCGGCTGGCGAGTCGAAAGAGCTCATCGCCACCTGCGGTGTAGTGTTGCTGTCCGCATGTTTTATCTTGCGAGACGCCGGAGGCGTGGATCGGCGACGGCCCCGTTCCGGCGGGGGACGACATCGCGCGTACTACCGCGCGACGGTAGCGCCACAGGAAGAAAGCAGACAGGACGGCCGTCAGGATTGGCGCGCACAACAGGATGAACGCCATCGACGTCGCCAGTACTGCCGGTGTGAGTTCCTCGATCATGGGGCCTGCCCGGGGGCGTTGGCCGGCCGTTCGCCGGTTGTCGAATTCAATCCTCGAGGCGTTCTGCGGTCCATGTCATTTCGCTGAGCACCTTGCCTTTCCAGTCCTTCATTATCAGGTAGCAGGAGCGCAGCTCGGCGCTCGGGAATTCGCACTGCGACTCGTAGCTGATGTCGAACTGGGGCGGGTTCTTCCACGTCATGATGCGCTTGCGTGCGTTCCAGGTCGCCGGCGCCAGGTAGGAATAACTGCCGGTAGAGGAGAAAACCCAGAAAGGGTAACCGTCGGCATTTTCGTCGTACGTGCCGAACACGATGTCGTAGTTCCCGTCCGGCTTGCGACTGGTTTCGCCGCGGATGTACTTGCCATCCAGTACGCGCTGATAGTGCTCCGTATAAGTCACTTCGAGGCGTTCCGGCCGGATATGGCTGACCGTGATCGCCCAGCGTCCGACGAACAGTTCCAAAGGGTCTTCCGCTGCCGCGAGTTCGGGCGCAACGCCGGCGGCGAGGAGGGTAAGAAGATACGTCACGGTGAGCCGGTGAATTGCCATGCCATCTCCGCACCGTTCAATAAGAAAGGTATAGCTCACGAGGCGAGATATCGCTACTGCCGTTGTCAGCGAGGTGACGCGTTCGGTCAAGCAACGTCGATTCGATACAGCCGAATGTCCGCTGCGGGCGACCAGCGGCGACATATCGGCCCGCCCGCCAAGAACATGCCCACGATGCAGGTCCATTAATGATTGCGTCGGATGGTTTTGACCAGGCCCGGAGAGCGTCTCGATGGTCCTGATTTCGGTGTTGCGCCTACTGCCGTTGCGGGCGCTCTGCTTGCGCTCTTTGCGGGGTGGCGAATTTGCAGCCGGAGCGCGTGGGATCGGTTTTACGACTGATCAGGAAGGAATTTGTCGGACCATTTGAGCATCACATTGAACGAGACGCTGATGCGCGGGTCGGCGCACAGGTTCGGATGTACGAAATGCTGCAGGAACGCCGGCCACAGCAGAATAAGGCCATCTCTCGGCCGGACCGTGAACTCCGCCTCGATGTTCGGGTCGCGGCGGATCGCGGTCATATTGGCCGCGCCACGCGGATCGTAGAAACCGATGCAGCCGGAGCGCACGTCCTTGCGGCTGCCGATTGCGGGTGGCCCGTCCGGCACGCTCACATAGTAGGTTCCGCTCAGGTAGGCATGCGGGTGATTGTGGGGATCGTGATAGTCGCCGATGCGATTGACGTTGGGCCAGCCATGCAGGCTCCAGTTGATGGGGTAGCCCATGTCGAGGTGATCGAAATAATCGAACACGGTCTTGTTGATGCAGGTATGCAGCCACTGGACTGCCGGATGCTCATGCGTTAGGAAATTTCCATCCAGGTAGTCGGTAGTCAGGTCGCTTCGGTCCTGCTCCAGGGTTTCGATCAATTGCGCCAGCGCGGCATTCGCGGGCGCGGGTCCCGGAATATCCGCTTCCATCAGCAGCGTGGGCCAAAGCCTGTGAACGGTAAACGATGAGGACATGGAAATAGCCGCTTTGGTGTGCTGGCACTAAGCTCGCCTATTCGAATTCCATCGCCTCGAACACGATGCCGGCATTGCGCGCCGCCAATTCGTCGAACGTGTCGAGGTTCGAGTAGGCCGACTGGTCGATCTTGTACGCTTCGTCCAGTGTGCCGCCCTCGTCGAGTAGCTTCTGCACCTCGCCACGGAGGAAAACGAGGTAGTCCTTCGTGTACTTTGTGACTTCGTCGATATCGGTTGGCACACCGTGCCCCGGGATCACGACCTCCGGCTGAAGCGCCAGGAAACGCTCGTAGGTCTCCAGCCAGGCCTTGGTATCGGTATTGCTGAATATCGGCAGCAGGCGCTGGTGGAACGCCATATCGCCGGAGATCACCAGTTTTCGCTCGGGCAGCCACACCTGGATATCGCCGGGGCTGTGACCCGGTCCGAGGTAGAGCGCTTCGATCCGCATGCCGCCCAGCTCGATTACGTGTTTGTCCTCGAAGGTAATGTCGGGCACCACCACTTCCGTGCCCTCGGCCTTGTCGCGGTTATACCCCTGCATGCTGGTCAGCAGCGCGTAAGCGCCTTCTTCGATTTCCGCTGCGGCATCGACATGGGCGATCACCGGGACACCCTGTTCCTGCCAGTAGTTCGAGCCCAGTGCGGCGTGCCCCTGACCGTTCTCGAGGATCACGTAGCGCACGGGCTGGTCGGAAACCTTGCGGATTTCCTCGTGCAGCGCCTTGGCCAGCAGGTAGCAGGCGCCGGCATTAACCACGACGACGCCCTCCGGCGTGACGATGAACGACAGGTTGTTATTGTGACCGGAATTTTCATATGTCGGGGGTGCCGTGGCGCCGATGGCCGACCAGACGCCCGGAATTACCTCGCGCGGCGCGTCGTACAGCACTGAGTCCGGGTACTTGTCGGGAATGTTCTGATCGGCAAATGCAATGCCGGTAAAGAGCAGCGTCACGAGTGCGGCAGCAAAATGCTTCATGTCAGGGTCTCCCAGTATTGCAGCCCGATTATAACGCCGGACGAACTCTGCGCGGCTTCGTCTTCGGCCTCTCCGCGAGTTGTTCCGGCGGCTCGTTATAGCACGACAAGAATCTCAGGTTATCTGTTACCGGTTATTGATGTCAGGTAATGGTTCGCGTACGATTTGCACCCTTGAAAATATGTTCAGGTCGCTCATCGCGTGAAAGATCCGGAGTGGACCTTCTTTAGCAATTACGCACACGTACTCGTGTGCCTCGCCGAAAATCCCGGCGTGCGGTTACGCGATGTCGCCGAACGTGTCGGTATCACGGAGCGCAGCGCGCAGCGGCTGATTACTCATCTCGATGAAGCCGGTATCCTTACGAGAGTCAAGCACGGCCGTCGCAATAGCTACTACATTGATACGAGCGCCCATCTGCGGCATCCGATTGAGGGGCGCTGCACCGTCGGCGAATTGCTTAGACTCGTTTTGTCGCCGGCTTGCGTGCGGCGGCTCGAGGCGCAAAAAGCAGACCTGGACGGGCAGGACGCCGTCTAGCACCTGCACACAACGGAAACGGGAATATGGAAATGATCAAGAGTGCAACCTGGTTCGGTGCTGCCATTTTGTTAATGTCGATTGCTGCGGCCAACGTTTCCGCGGTCGAGCCGTTGTCAACGGAAGAGCTTAGAGCTCATTGCGTCGTCTACGAAGAAGACCCGGAAGGTGCGGACGGAATTTTCTGCGTGCGTTACATCCAGGGCTTTATTGACGGTGCCGTTGCGACCGATGAGCGCGTTACCTACAACGTGGCGGCCGAATACGACGGTGACGAGACATTCAAGCAGCGCGCCGTTCGTACCCGTGTCGGTTCGCGCGTCGCCCGCTACGGGTCGTCCTATTACGCGGAGTTTTGCCTCGGCGAGCCGGTTCCGTTGGCCGACGTCGTCAAAGCCGTCGTCACTGACCTGGTGGCAGATCGATAATTTCGAGGGTCGTGAACTCGCCCGGGATGTCGTTTACGCAACGCTGCGTCGCGAGTATCCCTGCGAAGCCAGCGGCGAATGAGCGCCGAGGCCTCTTCAACCGATCCCAGGGGCGGCGGTGGTAAGGCCGCGCGCCGCGGCTATTTCCGGCGCTTCTGATTCTCGCGCTGGTACTGATGGCGACATGGCTGCTGTGGTCGGGCTTTTTCAAGCCGCTGCTGATCGGGCTCGGCGTGCTGTCGTGCCTGCTCACGCTCTACATCGTCCGGCGGATGGACTATTTCACCAAGGAAACGTTCGCGTTCCATTACGACTTTCGCCTGCTCGGGTTCTGGCTATGGCTTGGTCGCGAAATTATTGTTTCGAGCCTCCAGGTTGCACGGGTCGTGCTGCGGCGACGCATTGAAGTCGAGCCCACGCTGGTCGATATCAATGCTCGCAATCTCTCGCCTGTCGACCAGGTGCTTCTGGGTAATTCGATCACACTGACGCCGGGAACATTGACGCTCGATGCGCACGATGGCCTTCTGCGTGTCCATGCGTTGACCGTCGAAGGCGCCGCCGCCCTGGAAGACGGTGAGATGCAACGCCGCGTTGCAGCGCTCGGAAGGCACTGACCATGTATTACGTTGTAACCATAGCGACGCTGGTCACGATGGGCCTTGCATTGATCCGTGCCGTGCTCGGGCCGTCGGTCTACGATCGCGTGCTCGCCATGAACATGTTCGGGACGAAGACGGTGTTGCTGCTATCGGTGATTGCGTTTCTGTATGGGCGACCGGACTTCCTCGATCTCGCGCTTGCCTACGCTTTGATCAACTTCATCGGCGTGCTGGCCGTGCTCGAGTTCTTCCGGGTTCGCTCCTTGCGCCGCCGGGCCGAGCAGATCGAGGAGGCAGGCAGCAAATGACAATGCTGATCGACATTCTCAGCTGGGTGCTGTTGACCCTGGGCGGGGTCAGTGTGCTGATTGGCGGCATTGGCGCGCTGCGAATGCCCGATCTCTACACCCGTATGCATGCCGCGAGCGTCACCGACAGCATGGGAGCGATGATGGTGCTGGGCGGCATCATGTTGCAGGCTGGCTGGTCGCTGGCAACGATCAAGTTGATCACGATTTTGCTCTTCCTCTTGCTCACCAGTCCGACATCGTCCAATGCGCTGGCAAGTGCCGCGCTGCTCGCGGGGACACGACCGCTGTCCGAACAACGGCACGACCGGGGAGAAGCACAGTGATAGTCATGTTCGGCATTTTCCTGCTGACGCTGCTGGTGATTACCGCCATCGCGATCGTGCGCACCGACAACCTGTTTGTCGCGGTGATGCTTATGGGAATAGCCAGCTTGCTGATTGCGGCGAACTTTTTCATTCTCGATGCTGCTGATGTCGCGCTGACGGAGGCCGCGGTGGGGGCGGGCATTTCCACCGTGCTGTTTCTCAGTGCTCTCGCGCTGACCTCGGAGCGCGAGCGCTCCAAGTCATCGCGGCGAGTGTTGTCGTTCACGGTGGTTGCGGCAGCGGCGCTGGTCCTCATTTATGCGACCTTCGATAAACCGCGATTCGGTGATCCGCTGGCCCCGGTGCACACCCACGTCGCGCCCTGGTATCTCGAAAACACGCCGACCTACATTGATATTCCCAACGTGGTCACGGCCGTGCTCGGCAGCTTTCGCGGCTACGATACCCTCGGCGAAGTGTTTGTCGTGTTCACCGCAGGTATCGGCGTACTGTTTTTGCTCGGCGGCGGTGTTGCGCCTGGCAGACTGCCGCGGGAGAAGAACAGCGAAGGCCTGCGCCACTACCTCATCCCACGGCTGGTCGGCCGTTTTCTGATTCCCTTCATCCTGTTGTTCGGGCTCTATGTGCAGTTCCATGGAGAGTACGGACCCGGCGGCGGCTTCCAGGCCGGTGCGATCGTGACCGCGGCCATCATATTGTTAGCTCTGGTTGAGGGCGAGCAGCGCGCGCTGGCGGTCCTGCCGCAGCGTTGGCTGCTCGGGCTGATGGCAGCCGGCCCGCTGATCTACGGCGCGGTGGGTGTCGCCGGGATTTTGCTGGGCGGTAATTTCCTCGACTATTCTCCGCTTGCGTCCGACCCCGTCCAGGGCCAGCACCTCGGCATACTGTTGATCGAGATCGGGGTCGGCATCACTGTAACCGGGGTGCTGCTCAGTATCTTTCATGCCTTCGCGGCGCGCGGTCGCTAGGCCATGGAACTCTTAGGTCTCTATCATTACTGGGTGTTCGCGATCCTGTTGATGACGGGCTTTTATGCGGTGATCGCCAAGCTCAACCTGATCAAGAAGCTGATTGGTTTATCGTTGTTCCAGGCCGCGGTGTTCCTGCTCTACATCACGATGAGCAAGGTCGACGGCGGTACGGCGCCGATTTTTTCCGGTGCTGCCGACGCGGTCTTCTCGAATCCGCTGCCGCAGGTGCTGATCCTGACCGCAATTGTCGTCGGTATCTCGACGCTCGCACTCGGCCTCGGGATCGTCGTGCGTATCAAGGAGGAATACGGCTCGATCGAGGAGGACGAAATCCAGGAGATCGACCGGCGGTGAACCGACTCGCTCAGCATCTCCCGGCGCTTCAGGTGGTAGTGCCGATGCTCGTGGCGCCCCTTGTCGTCCTGTTGCGGCCGCGTGGCCTTGCGTGGGCCGCCAGCACCGCCGCGAGCGTGCTCGCTTTCGTTATCGCGATCGAACTCACGCTGCGGGTTCTCGGCGAAGGCGCGGTCGGTTACCTGGTCGGCTCCTGGCCCGCGCCCTACGGAATCGAGCTTCGGGTCGATGCATTGAGCGCCCTGCTGCTGCTGGTGGTGACCGGGGCTTCGACACTTGCGCTGATCGGCGGCCGGCGAAGTCTCGATGCCCAGATCGAGGCAGAGCGTCAGCCCTATTTCTTTGCCGCGTGGCTGTTGGCGCTGGCCGGATTGTCGGGCATCGTGGTGGCGGCGGATGCATTCAATATCTTCGTCTTCATGGAAATTTCGTCGCTGGCGAGTTACGTGCTTATCGCAGGCGGCCCGGACCGGCGCGCCCTGCCGTCCGTGTTCAAGTACCTGGTCATGGGTACGATCGGGGCGACGTTTTACCTGATTGGTGTGGGCCTGATCTATATGATGACCGGAACGCTGAACCTGGCTGACATGGAATTGCGAATCCATGCGGTCGGCGATCTGACCCCGATTCTTGCCGCGGCCGGATTTATCACGGTTGGTCTTGCACTGAAAGCCGCGATCTTTCCGCTGCACGTCTGGTTGCCCAATGCGTACACTTATGCACCGCATATGGCGACGGCGTTCCTCGCGGCCTGTTCGACCAAGGCGTCGCTCTATATCCTGCTGCGCTTCGATTTCTTCGTCTTCCAGGGAAACCTGGAAGGACATGACCTGCAATTTGCCATCTACCTGATGCCACTGGCCGTGCTCGGTATTCTCGTCGGCTCGGCGGTTGCGATGTTCGAGAAAAACGTCAAGCGCCTGCTGGCGTTCTCCTCGGTTGCACAGATCGGCTACATGATGCTTGGCGCAAGTCTCGTATCGATCGCCGGTCTCACGGCGGGCATCCTGCACATCTTCAATCACGCGCTGGCGAAAGGCACGTTGTTCCTCGCGATTGCCTCATTCGCGATGGTCGCGGCTGGCCTTCGGCTCGATGATCTCAGCGGAATCGCTCGCCGCATGCCGTGGACGTTTGGTGCATTCATGGTGGCCGGGCTCAGCCTGATCGGCATCCCGGGCACGGCCGGCTTCGTCAGCAAGTGGTACCTGATCATGGCGGTCATGGATCTGGGGCCGGCAGGCGTGCCGCTGGTCGCCGTAATTCTGATCAGTTCGCTGATGGCGGTGGTTTATATCTGGCGTATTGTCGAGGTAGCATGTTTCGCAAAGACGGAGGAGCAGGGTACCTCCGCGATACCCGTGTCTCCGTTGATGATCGCCGTGACCTGGCTTGCGGCGCTGGCAAATATCTACTTCGGCCTGTTGCCGGCATTGCCTTTGACCCTTGCGAGTGACGCCGCGGCCGAGCTTCTGAGGCATCTGCCGTGAACGCGGGGTCGACCATAGTTCTCGCGTTGCTGCTGCCGCTCGGCGGCGCTGTGGCTATTGCGCTTGCCGGCCGGTTCAGCGCCAATCTGCGCGAGACGGTGACGCTCGCAACCGCCGGTGGACTTGCGTTGACGGTATCGAGCCTGCTGCCGGCCGTGATGGCGGGAGAGCGGCCTGGAGTAAGCATCACCGAACTGCTGCCAGGCGTTGAGATTGCATTCAGCGTGGAACCGCTGGGCATGCTGTTCGCGGCGCTGGCTTCCGGCCTGTGGATCGTCAACTCGCTTTACTCGATCGGGTACATGCGGGGCAATAAAGAACGTAATCAAACCCGCTTCTATGTGATGTTCGCGGTCTCGCTCGCTGCCACGATGGGCGTTGCATTTGCCGGCAACCTGTTCACGCTGTTTATTTTCTACGAAGTCCTGACGCTTTCCACGTATCCGCTGGTATCGCACAAGGGTGACGCAGCCACCGTGCGTTCGGCCCGGGTCTATCTCGGCATCCTGCTGACCACGTCGATCGGACTGTTCCTGCCGGCGATCATCTGGACCTACTCGGTGGCCGGCACCGGTGACTTCACCTCCGGCGGAATTCTGGCGAGCAAGATTGACGGACCCGCGGTCGGGTTGCTGCTCGGGTTGTTCGTGTTCGGTATCGGCAAGGCCGCGGTCATGCCGGTGCATCGCTGGTTACCGGCCGCTATGGTGGCCCCGACGCCGGTCAGCGCGTTGCTGCATGCCGTTGCCGTCGTCAAGGCTGGCGTGTTTACCGTCACCAAGGTCATCGTCTACATTTTCGGTGTCGATTTTTTGTTCTCCGAACCGAGCAGCGGCTGGTTGTTGTACGCGGCCGCGTTCACGATCATTGCAGCGAGCGTCGTAGCGCTGCGGCAGCAAAATATCAAACGCCTGCTTGCCTATTCGACGATTGCACAACTGTCCTATGTCGTCATGGCGGCGGCGGTTCTCAAGCCGCTGGCTGAAATCGGCGCGGCGATCCACATGGTCGCGCATGCCTTCGGCAAGATCACGCTGTTCTTCGCCGCCGGCGCAATCTATGTCGCGTCCCATAAAACCGAGATTCATCAGCTGCGCGGTATCGGTTTGCGCATGCCGGTCACGATGACTGCATTCACGATCGGGGCGCTGAGCATGATTGGTGTGCCGCCGACCGGCGGGTTCGTTTCGAAGTGGTATATCCTGGCGGGGGCCTTCCAGGCCGACAATTATGTTGCGGTCGCGACAATAATTCTGAGCACCGCGCTGAACGCCGCTTACTTCCTGCCGATCATCTACATGGCCTGGTTCATGCGTGAGAAGGAACCGGCCGAGGCGACCCACGGCGAGGCGCCGTGGCCCGCGGTGCTGGCACTGGCTATCACTGCGTTGCTGACGATTGCCTTTTTCTTTTTTAACGGCGCGACGATCCAGCTCGAGCGCCAGGTTATCGAGAACTTGTTATGAACCCGACGCAACAAGACGATCACTGGCTCGCGCGGCCCGCGACGATAAAACTCTTGTGGCGGGTGTTCGGCGCAGTGCTCGCGCTGCTGGTTCTCGCGCAGGCGCTGATCTACGTCAAGGGCTATTTCGGTGTCGACGGCTGGTTCGGTTTTGGTGCGGCCTACGGGTTTCTCTCGTGTCTCGCCATGGTGCTGATCGCGAAAGTGCTCGGATATGTGTTGAAACGCGACGAGGACTATTACGATGACGGACGGGACGATGCTTGAACTGATCCCGCCGGCGATTTTCATGATAGTGGCCGCGTTGCTGATCGGCCCGGCGCGCGGTTACCTGCGTACCGCGATCGTGCTGGCGGCGCCGCTGATCACGCTCTGGTTCGTCTGGCAGGTACCCAACGGTATCGCCTACGACCTTGCCTTCCTCGACTACCGTATCCAGCCGCTCGAGGGCAGTGCGGTCAGGCGTCTGTTCGCGACGATATTTGCGCTGATGGCCTTCGGTGGCGGGCTGTATGCGTACCGTCAGGCCAGGTGGTACGAACTTTCTGCGGCCTATGCTTACGCCGCAGGCGCAATCGGGGTCAGCTTCGCCGGGGACCTGGTCAGCCTGTTCGTTTACTGGGAGTTCATGGCATTGTTCTCGACCGTCGTCGTCTGGTGCGGCGGTACTCCAGCGGCGCGGCGGGCCGGGATTCGTTACGCCATCATGCACCTGCTTGGAGGTGTCATTCTGATGGTGGGTATCGAGGGGGTCGCCGTGGATACGGGCTCGATCGATATCCGGCCGATGCTCAACGATAGCGTCGGTACGTGGATGATGCTCACCGGCATTCTGATCAATGCGGCGGCGCCGCCGGTCTCGGCCTGGCTCGCCGACGCTTATCCGACGTCGAGCCCGACCGGCTCCGTATTCCTGTCGGCGTTTACCACCAAGACGGCGATACTGACGCTGATCCTGCTGTACCCGGGCGAGCCGGTACTCATCGGAATCGGTCTGTTCATGGTCATGTACGGCATCATTTACGCGCTGCTCGAAAACGACATTCGGCGCATCCTGGCGTATTCGATCGTCAACCAGGTCGGCTTTATGGTCTGTGCCGTCGGTATCGGTACGCAGATGGCGCTGAACGGCGCGGCCGCGCATGCGTTCGCTCATATCATTTACAAGGCGCTGTTGTTCATGAGTGCCGGTGCCGTCATATATCGCACCGGATTCAATCGCTGCACCGACGTTGGCGGTTTGTTTCGGACGATGCCACTGACAGCGATTTGCGGTATCGTCGGCGCGCTCGCGATCTCGGGTTTCCCGCTGACTTCGGGCTTTACCACCAAGACCATGATCTCGCAGGCCGCGGCGGACGAGAGCCTCGTCCTCGTGTACATGCTGCTCGCTGCGGCATCGGCCGGCGTGTTTCTGCACGCCGGCATCAAGTTCCCGTGGTTCGTATTCTTCCAGCGCGACTCGGGGCTGCGGCCAAAGGACGCGCCGTGGAATATGGCTGCCGCAATGGTGATGTTCTCGGTGCTGTGCATTCTGCTCGGCGTAGCGCCCGACCTGCTGTACCGGTTCCTTCCCTATCCGGTGGAGTACGACGCCTACACGCCGGGCAAGGTGCTTTTTTATCTGCAGCTGCTGATGTTCTCGGGACTGGCCTTCTTCCTGTTGCTGCCGTTGATGAAACGCACCGAAACCATCAGCCTGGATTCCGACTGGCTGTGGCGGGTCGCGTTGTTCCGTCTTGGCAGCGGGGCATTTGGGCTGGCGGCCGCTGCGGGCGGCGCGGTCTCTGCCGCCGCCGGTTCGGCATTCTCGCGGCTTCGCGCTATCGCGTCGCGCCACCTCGGTACCGCCGATGGCGATTCCCGGCCCGGCGTGTTCGCGCGCGCATGGCCCATCGGGGTGACGGCGTTGTGGATCGCCGTGCTGTTGACGGCATATGTCGTGGTTTATTATTTCTGATCGGTATCAACTGGGAGGTTAGGGGACAGTGGCTATGACTGTTGGAATTCAGCAGCAGCAACCCTGACCTGCGGCTCGAGCCAAAGCGATTCCGCTGCTCCGGGTCTCGTGTCACCGTCCCGACAGCTTGCAAATGGGTTCGCCGCCCCCAAATACAATGTTCCGGATCCTTATCGGTCGTGTGTCGCGACAACGGGTCTGGCCCGGTCATGAGTTCAATCGTTTTATTGGATTATTATAAGAGAAATATTCCATCATTTGGATTATGTAATTGTGTTTGAATAGCGCGGTGGAGACAGTTTTCGTCTAACCTGCAGGGAGTAGCTCCGATGCTCAGACAAACGACTTATTTACTTGCCGCATTAGCGGTAACGACGTTCCCGGTTTTGTCATCCGGCCCCGCCCATGCTCAAGGTGAGCCAAGATCGAACCAGTTCTGGTGGCCAGAACAGCTCGATCTGAGCCCGCTGCGCCAGCATGGTGCCGAGTCCAATCCGATGGGTGACGACTTCAACTATGCCGAGGCGTTCGCAAGCCTCGACCTCGCGGCCGTGAAGAAAGACATCGAAAACGTCCTGACGACGTCGCAGGACTGGTGGCCGGCAGACTACGGCCATTACGGGCCGTTCATGATCCGCATGGCCTGGCACAGCGCGGGCACGTACCGCGTGGCTGATGGCCGCGGTGGTGCCGGCGGCGGCCAGCAGCGCTTCGAGCCGCTGAACAGCTGGCCCGACAACGCCAACCTGGACAAGGCGCGGCGGCTGCTCTGGCCAGTCAAGCAGAAGTATGGGCGCAATCTGTCCTGGGCTGACCTTATGATCCTGACCGGTAATGTCTCGCTGGAGTCCATGGGCTTCGAGACATTCGGTTTCGCCGGCGGCCGCGAGGACGACTGGGAAGCCGACCTGGTGTACTGGGGCCCCGAGAAAGTGATGCTCTCCACCAGCGATCAGGACAACAGCCGTTACTCCGGCGACCGCGAGTTGCAAAACCCCCTCGCGGCGGTGCAGATGGGGCTGATCTATGTGAACCCGGAGGGTCCGGACGGCAATCCCGACCCGCTGGCCTCGGCCCGTGATGTCCGCGAGACTTTCGGACGCATGGCCATGGACGACGAGGAAACGGTCGCCCTGATTGCCGGCGGCCACGCCTTCGGCAAGATGCACGGTGCCCACAAACCCGACAAGTGCCTGGGTGTCGAACCGGCAGCTGCCGGCGTCGCTCAGCAGGGGCTGGGCTGGACGAACAGCTGTGGCAAGGGTCACTCCGAAGATACGGTTACCAGTGGACTGGAAGGTGCCTGGACGGTAACCCCGGCCCAGTGGAGCATCAATTACCTGCAGAACCTGTTCGCTTTCGAGTGGCAGCAGGTCCGCAGTCCGGGCGGTGCCGTACAGTGGATTCCCACTGACCCGAATGCGGCCAACATGGTTCCCGATGCACATATTCCCGGAAAACGTCATGCCCCGGTCATGACGACCGCGGATCTGGCGCTGAAGGCAGATCCCGAGTACCGCAAGATCGCCAGGCGCTTCCTCGACAATCCGCAGGAGTTCGAGGACGCGTTCGCGCGAGCCTGGTTCAAGCTGACCCACCGTGACATGGGTCCGCGCGCTCGCTATGTGGGTTCCGAGGTGCCTGCAGAGGTGCTGATCTGGCAGGACCCCGTCCCCGCGGCGGATTACCAGATGATCAACGCCCAGGACGTTAAAATACTGAAGGACGCGATCATCAAGTCCGAGGTGACTAACACGGCTCTGGTCAAGGCAGCCTGGGCCTCGGCGTCGAGCTTCCGTGGCACGGACATGCGCGGAGGCGCCAATGGTGCGCGCGTGCGTCTGGCGCCGCAAAAAGACTGGCCGGCAAATGATCCTGCGGAACTGGCCACGGTGTTGACGGCGCTGGAGAAAATCCAGCGGGACTTCAACGGCTCGGGCCGTTCCAGCAAGGTATCGATCGCTGACCTGATCGTGCTGGGCGGAGCCGTGGGTGTCGAGCAGGCCGCGAAAAAGGCCGGCTACGCTGTCTCGGTGCCTTTCATCCCCGGGCGTACCGACGCAACCGCCGAAATGACGGATGCGGATTCGTTCCGCTGGCTGGAAGCTGCGGCAGACGGTTTCCGTAACTACTACGACAACCGCGCGCTGCTGTCCCCCGCGGAAATGCTGATCGACAAAGCCAACACGCTCACCCTGACCGCACCGGAGATGACGGTGCTGCTGGGCGGTATGCGTGCCATGGGTGCCAACACCGGCGGTTCCCAGCATGGCGTGTTCACTGATCGCGCGGGCGCGCTGAGCAACGACTACTTCGCGAACCTGCTCGACATGTCCGTTGTATGGACCAAGTCAAACAGCGAGCCGGGTGTCTACGAGGGTCGCGATCGCAAATCCGGCAGTGTGAAGTGGACGGCGACACCCGTCGATCTCGTCTTCGGGTCGAACTCCGAGCTGCGCTCCATCGCCGAGGTCTATGCGGCCGAGGACGGCAAGAAGAAGTTCGTAGCGGATTTCGTTGCGGCGTGGACTAAGATCATGACGCTCGACCGTTTCGACGTCAGCGAGGCGCAACGCCAGGAGATGCTGGCAAGTCGCTAGAAGGTGATTTGAAAAAGTCCCCGGTGCGGGCGGGCTGGTTTTTTTCAGCTTTTCCCGACGGGTTGCAGAGCCAAGCGGCGGCGCGTAAAGCGCCGCCGTTTTTTTGTGATTTGGAGACAGACGCAACGCAAAAAACGAATGGGTGCCAGCGGCCGGCGGCGGCATCTGTTTACCGCGGAAACCGGGTATAGCGCCTTACCCTTCGCGGTCCCCTGGTTGCGGACCGGTAAAACGCAATCGTCTAAAAGCCGCGCTGGCGACCCCTTGAAAAGTCGATGAATCGCCCCTAAAAAGAATTTTGGGCATCGCACTCGATGCTGGAAAATTGTTTGTTAATCATTTTGTTGGGAGGTGACATCATGTCTTTGGTTCAATACGAGCCCCTCGGGCTGATCAATCAGCTCCAGCAGGATATCAACAGCCTGTTTTCCCGTTCCGGTTCGACCGACAGCAGCTCGGCGACCGCGGCGTGGGTGCCGGCGACGGATATCGCGGAATACCCCGATCGGTTCGAGCTGGCGGTCGATCTGCCGGGCGTCAATCTGGAAAATGTCGATCTGTCGCTCGAAAAAGGAATGCTGACTATCAGCGGTGATCGCAACCCGCTCAAGGCGGTGGGTGAGGAAACGCCGATCCGCCATCGTACCGAGCGTGTGGAAGGTCGATTCCACCGGCGTTTTATCCTGCCGGAGAGTGTCGATTCGGATAACGTGAAAGCGAGCGGTGAGACCGGCGTGTTGCGGATCACGATTCCGAAAGCGCCTGCCGTGCAGCCGCGGCGTATCGCGATCCAGACCTGATCCTGCAGGCAAAGGCAACGGGTAGCAGCTTTCGCTACCCGTTGCCTGTTTCTATCTCGCTCTTTCGAGTCCGTGGCGATACCTCGGGGTCGACTTTGCAACGCCGGCGGAATTTGCAGACATTGATCCCAGGTTCGTACTCAAAGTGATGGGCGGTGGCTGTCTCTAATCCCGCACTGTCCCTGAACCCGCGGTCAGGACTCCGCATGAGTTGCGGAACCTGGAGACATCGACGATAGGTTGGCGCTCAAAGCGATCCTCGGTTTCGGTCACTGTCCCTAAACCCGTCCCTGAACCCCCGTGTTTTTGCCGCAGTTGCCGGCAAACCGCCTCTCATCCGGCCGTGGTCCATGGCTGCGGCCGGGCTCGGGCTGGCGCCGCACGGATCATTCTGAACGGACTATAGTTCCTGATAGAGTTTCGGTTCGAACACGCGAAAAGGGTAAACAACTATGAATTTTGACTGGAAATGGGTCGGTCTCGGCACGTTGATTATGCTCGTGCTCAGCATTGTTGCCGGGATCATCTTTGGTGTTTTTGCCGCGTCCGCGCTGGAGGGCGTCGCCGACCCCGGGGACGTCTCGCTCACCGGCGGACAAATGGTTCTCGCGGGTCTCCTTAACGTTCTCGCATTTGCTGCCGGCGGCTATATCGTCGGGCTGAAGTCTGCGGGCCGGACGATCTGGGAGCCTGCGATTGCGGCGGCCGTTTCGGTGGCTTTCGTATTGTTACTGTCAGGAAATTTCAGCGCGGGAAATGTGCTCGGCGGCGGTCTCGTGCCCTTCCTGGCCGGATTGGGCGGCGGCTGGCTGGGTGAGAAACGGCAGGTCTCGAAATCGTCTCCCTGAGCAGTTGATTCGTTTTCCCGGGTGTCCTCCCGGGGTTTCGCATTGGCTCGATCAGCAACTGCCGAGAGTTTGTGACCGCCGATCTCCGGGCTGTCTGCGTTAGTCCGCGGCGTAGTGACCCGGGAGAGTGAAGATCCGGCGAATGGCGATGTCGTGAGCCGGGCCCCGGGTTCGGAGTTGAGCAACTCCGCCAGACTGCTCGCGCCGAGTGTCGGCGGAATTTAAAACCGGGTTACGAGCACGGTTGCCGTGCAGGAAAGCTGTTCCCGCCGTCGGCCTACGAGTTCTTTGCGCTACAGGTTCGTGGGCCCAACGGGCTTACTCCTCCGGGAAATCGGGGTCCGGCGAGGTCTCCATCGGATTGGCCGGGTCGGCGGTCCACTCACGCAGCGAGCCGTCGTAGATCGCCACATCGGTAAAGCCGAGCCGCGTCATCGTGAACGCGACTGTCGAGGCAGCGATGCCGCCGCCGCAATAGGTAATCGTGCGGGTGTCGGTGGCGTTGCCTATGAGTTCGGATAGTTCGTCCTTTGAGCGGAAACGGCCTGCGTCGTCGACCAGTGACGTCACCGGGACGTTGGTCGCGGTGACGATGTGTCCGGGCCGCTCGTACATCGACATCTCACCACGGTAATGCGCCGCGGGTAGGGCGTCGACGAGGTTGACCGAGTCATCGACGATGGCGGCGAAAACCTCGTCGCGGTCGGCGATAAGTCCCGGCCGCACCTTCGCCGTGAGCGTCCGCGCCACAGGTTGCCGTGGTTCGTCGGCAAGCGGCAAGCCAGCGCTGGTCCAGGCGCCCAGTCCACCGTCGAGCAATGCCGCGTGGTCGAAGCCGATCCAGCGCAGCATCCACCAGACTCGTGCGGCCCACGCTGAGTTTCCGGCCGAGTACAGGACCACGCGGGTGTCGTCACCGACGCCCAGCGCGCTCATGGCTCTGGCAAACTCCTCGGGGGCAGGTGCGGTGAATGGCAGCTTCGCGTCGCTGTCCGACAGCTCTCCCATCAGGTCGGCAAACTGCGCCCCGGGGATATGCCCGACAATGTAGCTGGGCCGGCCGCTCAGTTCACGCAATCCGTTCTCGTCGCGCTCGACGATGACGGTGCAGTCGAGTATGACCAGGTCCGGGTCGTCGAGGTGCTGACTGAGCCACTCGGCCGACACCAGGGTGTCCATTTCGGCGACAGGTGCGGGCGCGACGTCGGTCCGTTCATCCGGCCCGGCACAGGCAGCCATGAGTAAAAACGTGGTAATGAGGATGAGACGTGTTTGCGGGAATTTGTGAATAGACATTTGTGCCTCACTGCAAAGAGCGGAAACCTGCCAAGGATGCGCGGGCGAACAGTTTACCCCTTAGTGGCACGCCACGGTGCCCGGACCTGCAGAAATAGCCCCGTAGTTTAGGGACATGGTTTAGGGACAGTGACCATAACTCCGATAGTTATGGTCACTGTCCCTAAACCTGGTCGTCGTCGGTACAACGGGATTCGGACGAGCGTGGCGCTCGCGCTCACTGCAGGTCGGTCAGGGCCTCTGAGTAGTAGCGGTTCAGGTCGTACAGGCCCGCCCTTACCGGATCGCTCTCATTGAGCCGCTGCTGAAACCAGTCGTAGGCCGGCCAGAAGCCCGGCTCCATCCGGTTGATGCCGAATCGGTCGAGGCGTGCCTGGTACTTCGGCGATCCGTCGAAGTTCTCCAGCAGGTCGATCAGGTCCGGCAGCTCGCTCTTGTCCAGCACGAGGAAATAGTTGGGATAGGCGCCAACGCTGCCCGCTACGAAATCGATCGTGTCCTTCGCCGGGTCCAGCCGTTTCTGTTCGCCGAAAAGCGAATTCACATTGTCATGCCATCGATTTATTACGATGGAGAAAAACCCGAACGGCCCCTCTTCGCCGCGGACCCGCACGTAGAGTACGTTCGCCTCGGTGCTGGTCACATGGCGGATAAACCCGGTGCCGGGAGCATTGAGGGCGCGAAAGCCGTTCACTATGTCTTCGTGGCTATCGAAGGACTTCGGCATTGGAGTTGGTTCGCCAGTGCCGTGATAGTTGACCGGATCGAAGCCGATGCCGGTGGCCGGCAAAACGTGACTGCTGATGACGCGCTCGACAAATTCACGCTTCGGATCGTCACTCGAGAAGGCGACACGCGTGGGTCGTGCGGAAATAATGCCCTTCTCTTCGGTGTCTTCGGCGGCCTTGTCGCCGATGTACCACGATTGCATGATCGCTCCGCGGTTCTCGGGCGGCAGGAAGTTGAGGAAATTCAATTCGCCCTCGATCCGCAGAAAGTCCATGTAGCGGCGCACATTGGCCTGGTGCGAGACGTTGCCATACACATCGAAGCCCGCGACGAGCGCGTAGTAGATTCGCTCGAACTGCGAGTAGTCGATCACCCAGAGTGTTCGCGGCAGGTCCCCGACCGCACCTTTGATCACCGATGCGCTGTCGAAGTGGCGATAGATAGTCAGCACCGGCGCATCGTCCGCGGAGTTGCCGCGCCAGATTGCGCCCAGCTCGAATCCGTCCGGCGCCTTCTCCAGGTAAAGCTGGTTTTTTGCCCGGTAGAAACTGGAGTAGCGGTTGCGGTACTCGTTGCTGAAGGCCTTGAGCAGCGACATGTCGCTGCCGCGCTCGGTCGGCAGGCGCAGGTTGTCTGCCTGCTCTGCCAGAAACTCCGGGTGGAGGAGGGCCTGGTCGGCATCTGGATCGAGAAACAGTACCCAGAAGTGATCGTTGATCACATTCAGCGCAATCTGGCCCTTGCATACCGGACCCTGCATAAACGTCTGGATGATGTACTCGGAATGATCGAGCAGAAACTGGTAGCGGGCACGCGGCGGAATCTGGGCGTAGACCAGGAACGGATTCGCGCTCTCCCGGTCTTCATAGGGCATGACACTGGGCGTTTCCAGCCACTCCGTCTCGATGAAAAGGTCGCGGTACCTCGCCAGCCTGCGATCGTCGAGGTCGACGACCATGTGGGTCTTCAGCACGATCGTCGAGTGAATCTTCTCGAAGCGGTAGAAAAAACGATCGATACCCGGATCGTCGTAGGGCCGCCGTGTTGCGATGATATCGACCGGACTGCCGCTCGGTAACGTCGAGCGCACCAGGCGATAGAACTCGTTCTCGCCGGTATCGGAAAATCGCAAATGAGCAAGGAAAAAGTGCTCGTAGAGATACCGTGCCATCATCGCGTGTTTTGGGTCTTCGCGATTGAGAAACGCCTCCCACTTGGCAATTTCCGCTGCGCCGGCCGCGCTCGGCATTGTCAGCCGTGCCCGTTCGGTCGCGTCCGGTCCGACCGCGCCCTGTTCCAGCCAGATCGCCAGCATGTCGTGGTCGGCGTCGGCAATAGCCGGGAAACCAAAGGGCATGCCGCGCCCGGGGTGTTTGCCGAGAAACGTGCGGGCTTCGCCGCTGTCCGCCGCGCAGGTCAGGTCAGTCGCTTCGGCCTGGTAGCGGCCCTCGGGTACCGAATTCCGGCGTTTCGCGTCGAGGAAATAGGCCATTATCGATTCGTTCTCGAGTCCTTCGCCCGGGTTGTCGGTAACGCTGTAAAACCCCTTTTGCCGCCACTGCTGCGTGGTCTTTGCATCGACAAACAATCGTGACGGCGCCTGGTCTGTTAATCGATCGGATGAATAGACCGCATCCTTGCTGCCACCGCGATCGACGCCTTCGTAAGAACTCAGTTTCAGCTGGCAAGCGGCGTTATAGCAGGAATGGCACACCACGCAGCGCGAATCGAGCACCGGTTTGACGTCGTCGAGGAAGCTGACCGGCTCAGCGGGAATTTGCACTAGCGGGGTCGGGGGGAGCGCGCGCGAGCAGCCGGCCAGCAAGAGCGTCGTCGCAATCGTGATGAACTGGCGGGTCATGAATATACCTCTTGCCGAATTTGCAGGTGTGCGGGTTGCGGCCGGTCGGACGGTGTGGCGGCGGTGATTCGCGAAATCGCGACGCGAGAATCACGCAGACTAGGCAAACAGCGGGCTCGACTCAAGTTTTGCAGCCACCCGAACCGGCCGCCGACATACGAAGTGGCGTGGCAAGAAAGCGGCGGCGCCGAATTCCGCTCTGTTTCGTAGCAGAGCGTTTCGCTTCCGCCACTGCGATTGCCGTAGTCCGGTTGCGTGATTCGATCAGGAAGACGCCGTGGCGGCGGCGCTTCGATACCACACCGCGCTAGCCCGCTCACATCTATTGACCCGACGAGGTCCCGGAGTGGCCGGCCGGCGAATCGATTTTCGGGCAGATCGACGAACATGCTCCTTTGTGGACAAATGGCGGTTGCGCTCCAATGGTTGGAAATCAGGAGACAGTTTGTATCCGTATTGGCCCATTGTCTTTATTTCGGCGGAGTAAGAGAATCTCCTCTGACTCCAATTCCCGCTCCCAGAAGAGGTCGTCATGCTTGCGATTCGCCATGCGGAAGAACGGGGTCTCGCTGACTTCGGCTGGCTGAACAGCCGCCATACGTTTTCTTTCGGGCATTACTACGATCCCAGGTTCATGGGCTTCGGTCCGCTCCGGGTCATCAACGAGGATCGCGTCCAGCCTGGCCAGGGCTTCGATACCCACGGCCACAGCGACATGGAGATCATCTCCTATGTGCTCGACGGTGCGCTCGAGCACAAGGACAGCATGGGGACCGGCTCGGTAATTCGTCCGGGAGACGTGCAGCGGATGTCGGCGGGGACGGGCGTACGCCACAGCGAGTTCAACGCATCCGACTCCGACCCCGTGCATTTCTTGCAGATCTGGATATTGCCGGAGGAAAAGGGCCTCTTACCCAGCTATGAGCAAAGAACTTTCGCGGCGGAAGAGAAAAACGGCAAGCTGTGCCTGGTTGGGTCGCGTGACGGCCGCGAGGGCTCGGTGACGATTCACCAGGATGTCGATCTGTATGCGGCGCTGCTCGAAGACGGCGTGACTGTCACCCACGAGTTTGCCGACGGTCGCAAAGGCTGGGTCCAGCTAGCCCGCGGCAGTGTTGCCATGAACGGCAGTCAGCTTTATCCGGGTGATGGCGTTGCGGTGGACGGCCATTTGGTCATTACCCTGGCCGGCTCGTCCGACGCGGAAGTGTTGCTGTTCGACATGGGTTAACCGGCGTAGCGCTGCAGGCGGATCTGTGGATCATGCGAGATTATCCGTGATTTGGGCTTTGCCCCGTCCGCGGCGATCGAGGTTGACAATCGACTACAATGTATTACATTGTCACACATCGAAAGATGGATTGAGGCCTGACCTTGCCCGCCCGCAAAGCCCGTGCAAAAAGCAAGCGCCGTAATATCAAGGACCGCGTTGTCCAGGCGCGAATACCCGAGGATCTGGACGAAGAGTTGCGAGACAGGGCCGGCCGGTTGGGAATCTCCGTGTCGACGATCGTGCGCAATGTCCTTATGAACACCTTCGACCTCGTCGAGGGAGTGGTCCACGACAGCGCCGAGATCGCCCGCGCATTCCAGGGCAGGGGTTCTTCCGTCGACGATTCGCCGCAGGTGCGAGCCAGCTCCGCGGGATCACCTGGTGCGGATTCGCCGATCGGCTGGCAGGAACTCGTCCTCAACCTCAACGGCGTGTGCGAGCACTGCAACACGATACTGTCGAAGGGCAAGCGCGCAGCGGTCGGTATTCCGGTCGGGGATCGACCGAGACTATCGTGTCTTGATTGTCTCGCATCGCTCGGCGCGGCAGACCCCGAAATGGCCGGCGACTCTGCCGATGACGGCTAAAACCGCGTGCCGGCCGACGGGTGGCAGCTCGACCGAACCCCGTCATTGACAGGAGCTCAGTATGGCGATATCGATCAAGACCCTCCGCGGGATAACAGGACTAGCCTTCGATTCGGTGTCGGGAGTCATGACAACGGTGGAACGGATGCACGAGGTCATCGCGCGCCGACCGCTGCCATGGTCACCGCCACCTGACGGGCCGACGCGGGCCCACGGTCTCATTGCAAGTTCGGTTTACTCGGTGATGCGCGGCGTGACCGGCGTCGTGCAGCACGGCGTCGATCTCTCGCTCGGCCTGTTGCCGGACAGCGCCATCGAGACTCCGCTCTCGCGCGGTGAGGCCAGGTGGCTGGCGGCACTGAATGGCGTTTGCGGTGATTATCTCGAAGCGACCTCGAATCCGCTCGCGATTCCCATGGTCTTTGCCGATTCGGTTAAACCGGCCGCGACGGAGCGCGAGATTCTCGGTGCTGCATTCCCGGGCGCCTCGCCACATCTCGTTGTATTTGTTCACGGGCTGTGCCTGTCCGATTTCAGCTGGCGCCGCGACGGTTCTGCGGCGCTGGGTGACCGTCTCGCCGAGGAATTGGAGGCAACACCGGTTTACCTCCGATACAACACCGGTCGTCATATTTCGGTCAACGGCCGGGAACTGGCGGAGCGCCTGGACGATCTGGTCAATGCGTGGCCGGTTGCCGTGGAATCGCTGGCACTGATCGGTCACAGCATGGGCGGGCTGGTCATACGCAGCGCGTGTCATTACGCGGTCGAAGCCGGGCGGCCGTGGCTCGACAAGCTGACCCGAATCGCCTGTCTCGGAACGCCGCATCATGGAGCAGCGCTCGAAAAGGCCGGAGGTTTGCTCGATCGGAGCATGCGCGCAATCCAGTACGTGGAACCATTGCAGATCGCTCGCAGGCGCAGCGCCGGAATCAGGGATCTTCGGCACGGCAACCTGCTGGACGAGGACTGGGCACACCCCGACGAGATGACCAGCGACGACAGGCGTACCGCGGTGCCGTTACTGGAAGACGTTGAATACTATTTTGTTGCGGCATCAGTCGGGCGCGACCACCTTGACCCCAAGGGTCACATGCTCGGCGATTTCCTGGTCAGAACGGTAAGCGCAACCGGCGCACACCGCGACGGGTTTCGCCAGTTGCCGATTCCTCCGGAGAACTACCGGGTGTTCCACGAGATGAATCATTTCGACCTGCTCAGCGATGCAAGAGTGCATTCACAGGTTGTCGACTGGTTTGCGCCATAGCGCGGAGACGGGTCGGGCCGTTGTGGTCAATTCACGCTTACTGCTCCCTGCCGGATGCAATCCGGGCGCGATATTTGCGTTGCGCTCGTGCCGGCCGGCTGGTGCTCGGGACCTTCGTCTGGCTGGGCGTGGATTTCGGACCGGTGCTCGTTTGCGGGGTCAGTCGGATCGACGTCGGCGGCGTCCTTGCAGGCCTTTGTTCGAGCAATATTCTCCGGGCGTCGAACCGGTCCAGTGTTTGAAAGCGCGGTTGAAGGCACTTTGTTCCGAGAAGCCCAGCAACATCGAGACCTCAGTCAGTGACAGTGACGTTTGCTGCAAATACTTCAGCGCAAGTTGTTCTCTGACACCGTCGAGCAAGTGCTGGTATGACAAGCGGTAGTGTCCGAGCTTGCGCTGTACCGTGCGTTCGCTGCAGGCTAGCTCCCTCGCTACGGCCGCCAGCGAAATCCTGCCCTCCGGTAACAACTTGAGCGTGATCTGTTGCAAGCCTTGCAGAAATGCATCGGACGACTTGATGACGTTGTCGAAAGCTTGAATCTGTTGCTGCCGCAGCCGCCGGAATTCGCCGGGGATGACATCGGATGCGGAGGTATCCGGACTCCGGCGGTCGAAGCTGACGCTTAGCACCTTGGCGCCGAAGCTGACGGGGCAGCCAAAGAAATTTTTAAAGACGGCTCCATTGGCCGGGGCCGGGCCCGTCAATTCCACCCCTTCGATAACGCAGCTGTCGGGAAATCGTTGCCGCATGAAGGTGACAAGCGCGGATAACGCAACCTGCGCCGGCAGAACCGTCTCCTGGCCGTGGATCTGCGGCCAGGCAATTTTCCAACACGTGTCGGTGACAGCCAACCGCGCAAAATTGTCGCGATAGAAATGTTTCTCGCAGAGCAGGTAGGTGTCGAGTGCATCGCCGAGCGATTTGCTATTCAGGACCAGGTATCCCAGCACGCCGGTATGGCGGATCTTGACTTGTGCGCCTATCTGCAAGCCGACTGGCTGCGCGGGGCGCAGCGCCTGGGCCCGTTCCAGCAACCCGGACCAAACCCTGAGGTCGACACGGTCACGAGCCGCCAGGGAGTCCAGTCGGGCGTACAAGCCGGCATCTTCGATTCGTTGTGCCCTCATCCAGTCTCGCAGAATCTGGGCAAAAGATGCGGAGATCGTGATCATTGGGTAGCGGCGCGTTGGATTTCCCGGATTCGGTGGCGTGATTCGTCAATTATTGCACGCACTACTCAGTTATGTTTGGCCATCGACTTTTTGCCGCGGAGTGACCCCGTGTCCATTGCCAGCGAAACAGCTCAGTTCCTTGTAAACATCGACGCCAAACAGTGGTTGTTGTTCGCGCTGTTCCCGGTATTCCTGTTGGTGGCGGGCGTCGAATTTTGGCATTTTCGCGGCAGTGCTGTTTACAAACTGGAAGACAGCGTGGCCAGCATTGTGTTGGGGGCCAGTTATCTTGTCTTCGAGGTCCTGCTCTATGCTTTGTTCGTTTGGTCAATTTACGACTGGTTATATCAATACCGTATCGCCACGATAGAGATGAATGCACTGTCGTTTGCAGTGCTGTACTTGTTGGTGGACTTCCTGTTCTTTGTTTATCACTTCGTTGCCCACCATGTCCGTTTCTTCTGGGCAACGCACTGTGTGCATCATGCGTCGGAACACATGAATTTTACGACTGCGATGCGGCAGAGTACGCTCTATCCGCTGGCTGCGATCTGGGCTTTCTTTCTGCCGGCTGCGCTTCTCGGATTTGAGCGCGAGTGGATTTTCTTCGTGTTGGCGTTGAATCTCGCGTACCAGTTTTTCCTCCACACCCAATGGGTCGGCAAGCTGCCGCGGCAGGTGGAATGGCTGTTCAATACGCCGTCCCATCACCGCGTTCATCACGGCCGCAATCCACGCTACATCGATCGTAACTTCGGTGGCACGCTGATCGTTTTCGATCGGATGTTTGGGACGTTTGCCGCTGAGGATCCGGATGAGAAGCCGGACTATGGGATCACCCGCCAGGTCTACAGCTTCAATCCTGTTGAGCTGACCATTCACGAGTGGCGGGATCTGTGGCGCGACATGTCGCAGTCGGGTAGCCTCGCTGTCCGCCTGAAGCATCTGTGGGCAGGCCCGGAATGGCGGCGCGATTCGGCGCAAGAATAATCCTGCGGGACGTGGAGAATCAGGATGAGTGATCAGGAGAGTCTTTCAAAACGTATGCCGCTTAGATTCTGGGGCTGGGGCTACGAATCGGAAGGGTTGACTCCGGACGAGGACCGCCTTGTCGAATCGGCAGTGCGTCAGTTCGTGCCCGAGGGCGCGGTCGAGATCGGACCGCCCAGCGTATCGGATTTCCAGCTGCCGCCATCTCGCCTGACCCCGCCCGGTTCGCTCGAAAGGATTATTTCGTCCACGCCTTACGATCGTCTCGTCCATTGCTATGGCAAGTCTTATGCCGACCTTGTCCGAATGTATCTGCGGCAAGCCGATGCTGCGCCCGATGGTGTCGCGTTTCCACGCTCCGAGGAAGACATCGCCAGCATCTTCGACTATGCACAGCAGAACCGGTTCGCGGTGATTCCGTTCGGCGGCGGCACCAGCGTATGCGGCGGAGTCGAACCCGATGTCGGCGAGAGCTACCAGGGCACGATCAGTCTCGATATGCAACGTTTCGATCAGGTCGTAAAGATCGATACCATCAGCCGCCGGGCCAGGGCCCAGGCCGGCATCCTGGGGCCGGATCTGGAAGCCGCGCTCAAGCCGCATGGCCTGAGCCTGCGGCACTACCCCCAGAGCTTTCGTTTTTCGACGCTGGGCGGATGGATCGCGACGCGGGCCGGAGGGCATTTCGCCACGCTGTATACGCATATCGACGACCTGGTCGAAGCCATTCGCCTGATCACTCCAAGCGGACTGATTGAAACCCGGGAACTGCCGGGATCGGGCGCGGGCCCTTCGGCCGATCGGCTGCTAATAGGCTCCGAAGGTGTGCTTGGGGTCATTACTGAAGCCACGCTGCGGCTGCAGCGGAGACCAAAATTTCGGGCCACCGCATCGGTGACGTTTGCCAACATGCTGGTGGGAGCGGAGGCCGTACGCGAGATTTCGCAGGCAGGACTGTTTCCAAGTAATTGCCGTCTCCTGGACGAGGCGGAAGTGATGCTGAACCGGATTGCCGCGCGTCCTTGCGCCATGCTGGTGCTGGGTTTCGAGTCGGCCGATCATCAGGTAGACGCGTGGATGAAACGTGCGCTTGAAATCATCCGTGAACACGGAGGCGAGGTCCCGGACGATGCAGTGATCGGCAGTCCGGCCGACCAACCAGTGCGCAGCGGCGAGGCGGAGTCCTGGCGTAACGCGTTTATCCGTATGCCTTATTACCGCAACCGGCTTACCGGTCTCGGCATCATTGCCGACACTTTCGAGACGGCGGTCACGTGGGACCGGTTCCCCGATTTCTACTGCGCCATCCGCAAGGGAATGGCGAAGGCAATCGAGGAAATCACCGGGCGGGCATTCGCATTGTCCTGTCGGCTTTCCCACGTCTACCCGGATGGTCCCGCGCCTTACTTCACGTTTTACGCGGTCGGCGATGCGACGGGAAATCTCCAGAATGCGCTCGACCGATGGCGCGATATCAAGGTCACGGCCAATCGCCTGGTCGTCGAGCATGGCGGTACGATCACCCATCATCACGCAGTGGGGCGCGATCATCGGGCCGGGTATGAACGCCAGACTTCGCCGCTGTTCAGGCGAACGCTGGCTGCGGTCAAGGTGGCAGTGGACCCCTGCGGCATTCTGAATCCGGGCGTGCTGGTCGACCCGATCGATCGGCGGGTGGGGATAACCGGTGCCCTGAAGGAAAAATACCGCGACCCGAAATAGAGCGGATCGGCTTGCTGCGACTGCGGCGCCGCCCGCGACCCGGCGGAAATTCATACAGCACGGCACCGACCCATGCGGTCGCCGCCGGTTATTGGCGGATCGCACAATTGGTGTTTGTTGCAGGTCGTTGCTGCAAAGTTGGGCGTTTTGAGCTATACCCACTACGCGGAGACCAAATGGAGAACAATCATGGCAACCGGGAAAAAGGCGACACGGAAAAAAGCTGCGGCGCAGAAGTCGACTTTGCGGCAGAAGCTTGCAGCGATGGAGAAGGCGTTGGAGAGGGGAGTCTCGGATCTTGGCCGTCGGGTTAAGGGCGAAATGCCCACGGTCAAGGAAAAGGTCGCGAAGGCGGGCAAAGCGGTTGCTAAAAAGGCTGCCGAGCTGGAACACGATATTGCCGATGACGTGGCGGGTTTGAAACGCAACCTGGCGGCCAGGAAAAAGGCCGCAGCCAAAAAGACAGCCAGCGCAAAGAAAAAACCGGCCGCGAGGAAAAAGGCTGCTGCCAGGAAGAAGCCGGCTGCGAAGAAGAAAGCTGCAGCGAAGAAAAAGACTGTAGCCAGAAAGAAGCCCGCAGGGAAGAAAAAGACTGGCGCAAGGAAGAAAACCGCTGCGAAGAAAACGACTGGCGCCAGGAAGAAGGCTGCGGCGAAGAAAAAGACTGCGGTCAGAAAAAAGCGCGTAACGAAGAAAAATGCTGCGGCGAGGAAAAAGGCCGTCGCGAAAAAGAGTGTAGCGTTGAAAAAGAAAGCAGTAACGCGAAAAAAGACCGTATCGAGGAAGAAAACAACAGGTAGGAAAAGCTAGCTGGCGCCAAAGCGGCGTTTAGCAGCGGCGGGGCGCGTGTTGTCGTGCGCCCCGTCTCCCTGCCGCGATCGCGAACGCAGCCGCTTGCCGGGTTGGACAATGGGTCATGTGATTGCGGCTCACGAAAAGAGCGCTCACTGCCTCCTACTTGACCTCGATGACGTACCGCGCCAAACTCTTTGCGGTCTTTGCTGGTCAGTCCATGCGGCTGACCGCTGCGAAACAATAAAAAAAATTCGATTTTCCCAGGGAGAGGGCCAGCCCATGGCACAGCTATCCAGCCAACTATGGCGATGTTCAGTTTCTCGCGCTGCCGCGCTGCTTTGTTTGTCGCTTAGTTTCGCGGTGCCGGCAAGCGCACAGCTCATCACGATGTCCAAAGAGTGTCGCGCGCAGGTCGCGCAGGGCAACGAAATGATTGCCGCGCGCGACTACCGCCGCGCGCTCGATTTGTTTACCGGTATCGCCGCCGACTGCGACACCAAGGACGGCAAGGAAGCGGTGCAGGTCGGGATAGCCAGTGCGCAGAACGGCTTGTACAACTATCCGGAGGCAATCGCCGCTGCAAATCTCGCACTGGACGTCAGCAAGGGTACGAGCCTGAACGCGCTTTTCGAAAGAGCCATCGCGCAGGAGAAATCGGGGAATATGGCTGCGGCGACCGCCGACTATGACCGTATCATCGAACTCACCGAAAAAAACCAGAACGTGACCGAGCGGGCGACGATCTACGCCAAGGTTGCCGATCTGAACTATCGTGCAGGCAAGCTCGAAGAAGCCAACGGCCATCTGGCGAAAGCGATGGAGCTGGATCCGGCCAATGCCGATTTCTACATTCAGCGTGGCGACTGGGCGGCCGATTCCGGTGATTACGATCGAGCGTTCGTCGATTACGACAAGGCCGTTGCGATGGGGCGCACCGATCCTGACATGTATGCGATCCGGGGCCAGGCGCGGATCAAGATGATGCAGAAAAAATACGGCACCGAAAACGTCCAGGAGTTGCGCGCGAAAATGACGCCGGCCGAGACAGAGATGGTGTGCGGCGATACGCGCAAAGCGGTCGATATGGGTCTGCAGGATATGAAGATGGACATGTTCGTGGCGCTGGTCTGCCGCTAGAGTGCGGCGGCGGTCGAATTTCAGAATACAGGACGGTATTGGCTGATGAAAAAAGCGATTCTTTTGGTGGTATCCCTTTCGATCATTGCGGCAGGTTGCGCAAACATGAACCGGCAACAGAAAGGCGCGCTCGGCGGAGCCGGTGCGGGCGCGGTTGCGGGTGCGCTGGTCTCGAACAGCATTTGGGGCGTGCTGATTGGCGCGGCAATCGGCGGTACGGCCGGTAGCCTGATCGGCAAGCATATGGACGAGCAGGCGAAGGAGCTCGAGCAGGCCGTGCCCACTGCGGAGGTGCAACGGGTCGGCGAGGGCATCAACATGACCTTCGCGTCGGGGTTGATGTTCCCAATAAACTCCGCGACGTTGTCCGATGGTTACAAAGACGATCTTTCGGCCGCCGCTGCGGTATTCGCCAAGTACCCGGACACCAATATCCTGGTCGAGGGCCACACCGACGATACCGGCACCGAACAGATCAACATGGATCTGTCGCAGCGCCGGGCGAAGACGGTGGCAGACTTTCTGGTCGCCAATGGCGTCTCGCGCAGCCGCCTGCAGACCAAGGCGTACGGTCAGGCCATGCCCAAGTATCCGAACGACTCCGAAGCGAACCGGTCGAAAAACCGGCGCGTCGAACTGGCCGTTTACGCCAACGACGACATGAAGGCCAACGCGCAGGCCGGAAACCTTTAGTTCAACGGCATCGCCGGTGACCGCCCGGGGACAGTGACAGAAACACAGCAATACTGATCGCTCCCGAGGATCGGACGCAGATACACGGTAAGCCGCGACGGGCTCCTCGCCAGGGGAGCCCGTTTTGGTTTCCGGTTTCGCGGCGAGACCCGCAGGCCTTTTTGACCGCAGGCGCGGCACGAGAACATACCGGGATCCGGCAACGGCGGCGTGATACCCCAATGTCATTCCGATAGTGTCTCGCGCGTTCGGCCGCACGCTGTCCCGCCATCGACTATTCTGATTGGTGACGTTCGCGCTAGTGGTTTGCCCCAATAGCCCGGGGCCATGGCGCTGACGCAAAATTGCCGCTGTAGATAACTGCCCTCCAAATCAATACGGACGCCCGACCCATGACCAGACAACTCGTTTACTCATTCGCCGACGGCGACGGCCATGACAAGAAGCTGCTCGGCGGCAAGGGAGCCAATCTGTGCGAGATGACCCAGATTGGCATCAATGTGCCGCCCGGATTCGTGATTACCACTGCGGCCTGTCTCGAGTATCTCGAGGCCGATGCACTGCCTGAAGCGCTGATGAGCCAGGTCAGTGAGGAAATCCTGCGCCTTCAGAAAGCCACCGGACGGACGTTCGGCGCCGGCGACAACCCGCTGCTGGTGTCGGTGCGCTCTGGTTCGGCGTTGTCGATGCCGGGAATGATGGACACGATCCTCAATCTGGGGCTCAACGACGAGACACTGGCCGGTCTGATCGCCCAGACCGGCGATGAGCGTTTCGCCTACGACGCCTATCGCCGCTTTATCCAGTTGTTCGGCAAGGTCGCGCTCGGTATCGATGACGAGAAATTCGACGAGCATTTCAACGAGGTCAAGAAACGTGCCGGCGTGAAAGCCGATGTATCGCTCGACGCCGCGCATCTGAAGGAGATCAGCGCCAGGTTTCTCGAGGTAGTTCGCACCGAAACCGGCGCCGGGTTTCCACAGGATGTGATGCTGCAGTTGAAGCTCGCGGTCGAAGCGGTGTTCCGCTCGTGGATGGGCAAACGGGCCGTGGACTACCGGCGCGAATTCCACATCACGCCGGATATGGCGAACGGCACTGCGGTCAATATCTGCACGATGGTGTTCGGCAACATGGGCGACGATTGCGCTACCGGTGTCGGTTTCACCCGCAACCCGGGTACCGGCGAAAACGAGATGTTCGGGGAGTACCTGACCAATGCCCAGGGCGAGGACGTCGTTGCCGGCATTCGCACGCCGAAGCCGTTGCAGCAGATGGCAGAGGAAATGCCCGCGCAATACGTGCAGCTGGTCGAGCTTCGCAACCGGCTCGAGTCGCACTACCAGGAGGTGCAGGACTACGAGTTCACGATAGAGAAAGGCACGCTCTATTGCCTGCAAACGCGCAACGGCAAGATGAATGCCGCCGCCATGGTGAAGACGTCGGTGGACATGGCGCACGAGGGTCTGATCAACCGCGATCGGGCACTTCTGCGAATTGACCCGGAGATGCTCGAGCAAATGCTGCATCCGCGGCTTGATCCCGACAGCACGACCGCGCCGGTCGCGCTCGGTCTGCCGGCTTCGCCCGGTGCTGCGTCGGGCAAATGCGTGTTCGACGCGGATCTCGCCGAGAAGCTAGGCAATACCGGTGAGCAGGTCATTCTCGTGCGCGAGGAGACCCGCCCGGAGGACATCCACGGGTTCTTCGCCGCCGCTGGCATCCTCACCAGCCGTGGCGGCAAGACCTCGCATGCGGCAGTCGTGGCGCGTGGCATGGGTAAACCCTGCGTCGCCGGGGCCGAGGGAATCGCAGTGGACGTTGCACTGCGCCTTGCCCACGTCGGCGAACATATTCTCCACGAAGGTGACGTGATTACGCTCGATGGCGCGACGGGCAATGTGTACCTCGGCGCTATTCCCACGCTGCCGCCGCAATTCTCGGACGATCTGAGGACGCTGCTCGACTGGGCCGACGAGGTCGCGGATCTCAAGGTCATGGCCAATGCCGATACCCCGGATGCCGCGAGAAAAGCGCGCGAGTACGGTGCGATGGGAATCGGTCTTTGCCGCACCGAGAGGATGTTCAACGCCAGCGACCGGCTGCCAATCGTGATCGATATGATCCTGGCCGCTGATGCGGCCGAGCGCAAAGCCGCGCTCGACCGGCTGTTGCCGATCCAGCGCGCGGATTTTGTCGAGCTGTTTTCGGTGATGGCGCCGGACCCGGTCACGGTGCGCCTGCTAGATCCACCGATGCATGAATTCCTGCCGACCGAGCAGCAACTGCTCGAACAAATCGAAACGCTGCGTATCTATCGCGACGTTGTGCGGGGTAGAGAAACCGCGCTTGCAACGATCGGCGGGCACTCGCCGTTACCGAAACCGTTCAGCGAATTGAGCGAGGAACTGGTCATCGATGCGCTGTCGCGCAAGGAGCGCATGCTGAAAAAAGTGCGCGAGCTGCAGGAGACCAACCCGATGCTGGGGCATCGCGGGGTGCGCCTGGGCATTACCTATCCCGAGATCTACGCGATGCAGATCGAGGCGATTCTCGAGGCCGCGGCCGAGTGCACGCGCAATGGCATCGATGTGCGGCCCGAAATCATGGTGCCGCAGGTCATCACTGCGCAGGAACTCGGGCATGTCAGGCGCACGGTCGAGGTGATGACCGCGCGGCTGGAGAAAGAATACGGCGCGTCGGTGCAGTTCGAGTTCGGCACGATGATCGAAACGGTGCGTGCCTGTACCCGGTCGCGGCAGCTGGCGGCGAGCGCGGAGTTTTTCTCATTCGGCACCAATGACCTGACCCAGGCGACATTCTCGTTTTCGCGCGAGGACGCCGAGAACAAATTCCTGCCGATGTACAACGAGTCCGGCATCCTCCAGGACAACCCGTTCGAGGTGCTCGATACCCAGGGCGTGGGTCAGCTGATACTGATGGCGGTTCGTGGCGGGCGCGAGGTGCGCCCGGATCTGCGGATCGGCATTTGCGGCGAGCAGGGCGGTCACCCGGAGTCGATCCGGTTCTGCCACTTTGCCGGCCTGAATTACGTGTCATGCTCGGGACCGCGGGTCCCGGTGGCGAGACTGGCCGCTGCGAATGCCAAACTGCGCGAGGACGGGTTCGCCGGTCCGGCGGTTCAGGCTTAGGACCGGCGCACTGCGGCGCGGACGCGGGCCACGCCGTTATTGACTACCATATGCGGGAAGTCTTCCCATCCATCATATTGCAAGGCGCTGTCGCGGACAGCGCCGCAGGAGTGCTTAACGCATGAAAAAACTTGCCATCAAGGCGCTGCATGACCTCGAGGATCGCGTCCCTGCGCATGCGCTGGTAGCCGATGTCGACCTGGTGGTGACCCGTTACGACGACAACATAAGTGTGCTGTATGGCCGCTGCGCCCATCGCGGTGCGCTGATGTCCGACGGTTATGTCGACGGCAAGAACATCATTTGCGGCGTCCATGGCTGGGATTACCGCCTGGATACCGGGGTCAGCGAATACAACAACAGCGAGACGTTGCCGGGATTTCGCTCATGGGTCGAGGATGGCCAGGTCATTGTCGACGAAGACGAGATCGCGGCCTGGTCGCGCGCCCATCCCCAGCCCTACGATCGCGATGCCTACCAGGGTGCCTACCAGGACCCGACCGGCACCGCGGACGAGCCGTACGTGAAATATATCCGCAAGCTCGCTGCGGACGGTCTCTCCAAGGTCGGGCATCACGGCCCGGCGGCCGCGATGGGCGTGCCGCGCGGCAAGTTGCCGAGCTGGGACGATTTGCAGTTCGTCGTCGGCCAGTTGCACAAGCTGCCGTTGCTCGACGACGAGCCGGTCGGCACCGGCCTCGTGATCGGCCCCAATGCGAAGAAGCCGCTCGAGCTGGCAATACCGTTGTTCGTCTCCGACATGAGTTTCGGGGCGTTGTCGGAGGAAGCCAAGGTCGCCCTCGCCAAGGGTGCCGAGCTTGCCGGCACCGGCATATGCTCGGGCGAGGGCGGCATGCTCGCGGACGAGCAGCGCGCCAATACGCGGTACTTCTACGAGCTCGCCTCGGCGCGGTTCGGTTTCTCGTGGGACAAGGTGCAACAGACCCAGGCATTTCACTTCAAGGGCGGACAGGGCGCGAAAACCGGTACCGGCGGTCACCTTCCGGGTGAGAAGGTGAAGGGAAAAATCGCCGAGGTGCGAGGACTTGCCGAGGGTGAGCCGGCGATCTCACCGGCACGGTTCCCGGAGTGGACGAGCCTCGAGCAGTTTCGCGATTTCGCCGCCGAGGTGCGCGAGCAAACCGACGGGATACCGGTGGGTTTCAAATTGTCGGCACAACACATCGAGAAGGATATCGATGCGGCGCTCGCGGTCGGCGTCGACTACATCATTCTCGATGGCCGCGGTGGCGGCACCGGTGCCGCACCGCTGATCTTTCGCGATCACATCTCGGTACCGACGATTCCGGCGCTCGCGCGCGCCCGGCGCCATCTCGATTCCTCGGATGCAGACGGCGTAACGCTGATCATTACCGGCGGGCTGCGTCATCCGGCCGATTTTGCCAAGGCGATGGCGCTTGGCGCCGACGGCGTGGCGGTATCCAACGCGGCAATTCAGGCCATCGGTTGTCTCGGCATGCGCGCCTGTCAGACCAACAACTGCCCGGTCGGCATTGCCACGCAGAAGCCGCACCTGCGGGCGCGCCTGCCGGTGGATATCGCGGCCGAGCGGCTGGCGAGGTTCTTCTCGGCGGCGGTCGAGCTGATGACGGTGGTGGCGCGCGCAGCCGGTCACCGCCACCTTAGTGAGTTTTCCGTAGATGATCTGACCACGTTCAAATCTGATATGGCGCAACTGACCGGCGTTGCATATGGCGGCGTCGGGAACGGCTGAACCGGGTATTCACCATGACGACAACGCGGTTTCCGGAGCTCGATGCTGTGGCGCCCGGGATCCACGATACCGGGGCAGGATCCCGGCGACGAGGAGCACACGGACAAGCAGATAAACTTCGGCTTCACGTTCGGCGATGGCGGGATCCCGGAGCCCTATTTCTATGTCACTGCCTACCCGTTGCCGGACAATTGCCCGGACCTCGCATTGCCGCCAGGTACACGCTGGAAAAGCGAGGGTTTCAGTGGCGCCGTTCTCAACTATCGAGACATGTTGGACAGCGCTGACCCGGAGGATTACCTGCTGGGGCTGTGGGACGGTCTGCTCGCGGCCGGCCGCGACCAGATGCTCGCAAAATGACGCTAAACGTCGGTCTGTCATCGATCCGCGACCGGCTGGTTCGCGCCGAGGCGGCCTGCGCTGAACACCGGAACCACCCAGTAATGGGTGTCGGTGCCACCGAACGCCGCGCGCGCGTTGGCCAGGAACGGTGCGACTGATGCGGTATCCATCTGGACCTGGAACTGCACCCGGTGGCGGCGCCCGGTGACCTGTTCGATGTTGCTCAGTCCCTCGTGGCTGGCGCTGTGCCCGGATACTGGCATACTGGTGAAACCGCCGCCGCCCGGGCGGCTCAGCAGCCAGTCGATGACCGTTTCCTCCAGCGATGGAGAAACGGTGAGGACGACAAGCGCCTCGTCAGTCACGAACTCAGTCATTCGGGGTCCTCGCGCAAGCCAAAACGCCGGTACAGAATCGGCAGGATGATCAGGGTGAGCAATGTGGCGGTGGCCAGTCCGCCGATTACTACGATTGCCAGCGGGCGCTGAATCTCGGAGCCGGGGCCGGAAGCGAACAGCAGCGGAACGAGACCAAACGCGGCAATGCTGGCAGTCATCAGCACCGGCCGCAGCCTTCGCCGTGCACCTTCGATGACGACTTCTTCCATCGCCATCTTCATGTCGAGCAGCTGGTTGAAATACGCGACCATGACGACGCCATTGAGCACCGCGATGCCGAGCAGCGCGATAAAGCCGACCGAGGCCGGCACCGACAGATACTCGCCGGTAAGCCATAACGCAAAGACGCCGCCGATCAGCGCGAACGGGATATTGGTCAGAACCAGCAGCGCCTGGCGCACCGAGCGGAACGTCGAAAACAGCAACAGGAATATCAGCGCGATGGCGACCGGTACGACGATGGCCAGCCGCGTCGCCGCCCGTTGCTGGTTTTCGAACTGGCCGCCCCACTCGAGGTAGTAGCCGGGCGGCAGGTCGATTTTTTCCGCGATGACTGAGCGGGCCTCTTCGACAAAGCCGACGAGGTCGCGGCCGGTGACGTTGGAACGGACGACGGTAAAGCGCTGGCCGCGTTCGCGACCGACCGCGACGACGCCTTCGACCCTGCGGACTCGGGCGATGCTGCCGAGCGGTACGCTCGCGCCATCCTCCAGTACGATCGGCAGCGACGCGATCGCGGCAGGCGAGACCCCGGCGTCGTTGCCGGCGCGAATGACCAGCGGCGTGCGCCGCGCGCCCTCCTGCACGATGCCCAGCGGCAGCCCTTCGAGCTGGGCGCGCAGCACGCGTTGCAGATCGTCGACATCGACGCCAATGCGGCCGCTGGCGAGCCGGTCGATAGTCAGTTGCAGGTACTGCACACCGTCGTTCTGGCTGGCGAATACGTCTTCGCTGCCAGCGATAGTACGGAGTGCCGATTCGATTTCGCTGGCGATGGCGCCGAGCACGTCGAGATCCGGGCCGAACAACTTTGACGGCGACGTCGCCGCGCACACCGGTCAGCATTTCCGATACCCGCATCTCGATCGGCTGAGTAAACCCGTAGGCAATACCGGGAAACTGTTCGAGCACATCGCGGATCGCCTGCGCCAACTCGTCCTTGGTTTCCATCCGCCATTCCGACTTTCGGACGCAGCACCATGAAGACATCGCTCTCGTTGAGTCCCATCGGGTCCATGCCGATTTCATCGGAGCCGACCCGGGCCACGATTCGGGTTACTTCCGGCACCGACTCGAGAATTGCGTGCTGGACTTTCAGGTCGAGATCCACGGATTTGTCCAGCGTGATCGACGGCAGTTTTTCGAGCTGGACGATGATGTCGCCTTCATCCATCGTCGGCATGAAACTCTTGCCGATGAAAAGATAGACGACCGCGGCGAGGGCCAGTGCGACAAGCGCAGCGGCGATCGTCACCCGTGAGTTGTCGAGACACCAGCGCAGCAACGGCACATAGATTTCCTGGAGTTTTCGCGGCAGCCATGGTTCTTCGTGACTGACCCGGGTCAACAGGAACGAGGCGAGCACCGGTATCACCGTCAGTGACAGCAACAGCGAGCTTGCAAGCGCGAAGACGATCGTCAGCGCCACCGGGGTAAAGAGCTTGCCCTCCAGTCCCTGCAGCGTAAGTAACGGCAGGAAAACGATGATGATGATGAAGATACCCGAGGAGACGGGCAGCGACACTTCGCAGACCGCGCGGTAGATCACATGCAGCCGCGGCAGGCGGCGCCCGGTTTGCCAGCTGCTCAGGTGGGTAGTGATGTTTTCGACGACGACGACCGCGGCATCGACAAGCATGCCGATCGCGATGGCGAGGCCGCCGAGGCTCATCAGGTTGGCTGACATGCCAACCTGGCGCATCAATATGAACGTGGCAAGGGCGGCCAGCGGCAGCACCAGCGCGACGGTAACGGAGGCACGAATATTGCCGAGAAAAAGCACCAGAAGGACCAGTACCAGTAGTGTGGCCTCGGCCAGTGCTTTCGCCACGGTAGCGACCGCGCGCTGCACCAGTTTGCCGCGGTCGTAGAACACCTCGACACTGACGCCGGGGGGCAGCGCCGGAGCGATTTCCTCGAGTTTTTTGCGCACGCCGGCGACTACCTCGCGTGCATTGGCGCCGCGCAGCCCCAGCACCAGGCCCTGGACTGCCTCGGCCTCGCCGTTCTGGCTGACTGCACCATAGCGGGTGACCTCGCCGATCCTGACGTTGGCGACATCGCCAAGCCGTATCGGGGTGCCGTCATGGACACGGACGACGATGGCGCGAACGTCCTCCAGGTCGGCGATGCGGCCTTCGGAGCGCACCAGCAAGGTCTCCTCGCCTTCGTTGATACGACCGGCACCATCGTTGCGGTTGTTTGCCTCGACCGCGGCCGCCAGCATCAGCGGATCGATGCCGCGGGCAGTCATGCGCACCGGATCCGGAACGATCTCGAAGCTGCGTACGAACCCGCCCAGTGAGTTGACGTCGGCCACGCCCGGCACCGTGCGCAATGCCGGGCGGATCACCCAGTCCAGCAGCGTGCGCCGCTCGGCCAGGCTGAGATCGCCTTCCACGGTGAACATGAACATCTCGCCGAGCGGCGTGGTCATCGGCGCGATGCCGCCCTCGATACCTTCCGGTAGAGCGTCCCAGACCGCTCCGAGACGTTCCGCGACCTGTTGCCGGGCCCAGTAGATGTCTGTCCCTTCGAGGAAATCGACGGTGATATCGGTCAGCGAATACTTGGCAATGGAACGCAGCATCACCTGGTTCGGGATGCCGAGCAGCTCGAGTTCGATCGGCGCGGTGATCCGCGTCTCGACTTCCTCGGGTGTCATACCCGGCGCCTTGACGATGATTTTTACCTGGGTCGGGGACACGTCCGGAAAAGCGTCGATCGGCAGGCGGGTAAACGCGTAGTACCCGAGGCCCGTAAGCGCGGCGGCCAGCAGCAGCACGAGTGCGCGCTGGGTCAGGGCGAAACGGATTAGCCTGGCCATCATTCGGTGCCGTCGTTGCCGCCGGTCCACGCCGCTTTCAGCGCAGACACCCCGCTCAACGCGATGCGATCGCCGCCGGCCACACCTTGGGAAAGATAGGTTCTCGCGGCATTGGCGCTGACGACACGGACTTCGCGAACCTCGAAACCGCGTGCGCTGCGCACGAACACATAACTCGCAGTACCGCTGCGTGCGATCGCTGCCGTTGGCACGGCCCAGGTTTCGTTACCGGCGTCCGTACAACAACCCGCGAGTATCAGCGCCGAGATAAATTGGCCCGGTTTGAGACCGTGCGCGGAACCGATAAACGTCGCCCGCACCTTGACGCTCTGCGTTTCGCGGTCGATGGCGCGCCCGACCATCACGATTTCGGCGATTGGCTGGTCCGGGGCCGCGCTTCTTGCGACCTTCATTCCTGGTGCGACAGCGCCGATCTGTTCCTGGGTAACGTCGAGTTCGAGCCACAGCAGCGACAGGTCGGCGATGCGGTAGATCGGAGTCATCGCTTCGGCGCGTTCGCCGGTGACAGCCATCAGCTCGAGAACGACGCCGTTGGCCGGTGCGCGGATAGTCAGAGTGGCGCTGAGTTTCTGAGCGCGCTCGAGGCTGCGTATGTCGTCGCCATCGAGCCCGCCGATCAGCAGTAACTGACGCTGCTCGCTCAGGCGCGCGGCGGCGACTTTCGCCCGGGTTTCGGTTTCCTGCAAGCGGCGTCTGGCGATGATGCCCTCGTCGAGCAACTGGCGATCGCGCTCGAGCTGGCTGCGTACCAGGCGCTCTTCGTTCAATGCCTCGAGAAAGTCGCGCTGCACGGTCAGGAAGTCGGGGCTCTCGATCTCGGCGAGCACCTGGCCGGCTTTCACGTCGTCGCCAGCCGCGGCGTCTAGTCGCGTTATCAGTCCTGTCTGCGGCGTGGTCATCACGAACACGTTTGATGGCGGAATCACGACCCGTGCGGTCGCGCTGGTTGTGCCGACATACTCGACCGGTTGCGGTGATGTCAGCGTGATCCCCAGGTTTTCGATCTGCTTCGGTTCAATGGCGATTTCTTCGCCGAGGGCGGCATGACAAAGCAAACCCATTGTCAGTCCGGCGAACAGCCGGTTCCGGGGAATCATGGCAGTGCTCCAACAGCTTGGTTGTAAAAGGCGATCTGGCGGTTCTGCTCGATCTGCAACCGTGCCAGCTGGCGTTGCGCGGCGCTGGCGTTGCGCTGCAGTTGCAATAAATCGATCAGTTCCAGCTCGCCTTTCTGATAGGCGAGAACACCCATTTCGCGATGTCTTTGCGCGAGTTCCGCGCGCCGCGCCGACGCATCGATATTTTTCGCAACGGTCTCGAGCATGTGTTCTGCTTCGTGCAGGCGCAGGGTCTGTATTCTTGTTTCGCGGTTGTGTGCGGCGCGCGCCGTTGCGAGATCGCGGCGGGCGGCGGCCATGTCGATTTGCTTCTGCGACGAATGGCCGAACGGAATCGTCAATGTCATGCCGATACTGTCGTCGTATTCCTGGGCGTTGGCCGCGCGTTCGCGACGTGGTCCGATCAACAAGCTCGGTGAGCTTGCGCTGACCCTGGCAGCGAGAGTGTGCGCCGATTCCGCACGGCGAATTTCGGCAGCGGCGAATGCCAGTGCCGGGTGATCTTCCGGTAGCCGGTCCAGCGTGCTCCGGGTCTCGCCGCGATACGGCGGGCGGCGCTCGAGACCGGTAAAAATACTGTAGTCGCGCTCGGCATCGACGCGGCGCGCATTCGCATCGACGAGGCGGGTTTGCGCCTCCAGCGCGGCGGATTGGGCGAGCAGGACGTCGCCCAGCGCGACATCCCCGAGTTCGTGACGCCGCTCGACCGCCACGGCAAGCTGCTGCGCCATTTCCAGCTCGGTTTGTGCCTGTTCGACGTCGTTCTCGGCAAGCGCAATGTTCCACAGCATGTTGCGCAGCAGCCCGGCTACTTCCCAGCGCAGCCGCAGCGATGCGGCAGCGGATTCCAGTTTCATCGCCTCGGCAAACGACTGCGTCAACCGGCGTCCGTTCCATGACCACAGCGGCAGACTGACCCCGGCTTCGTATTCGTCGAGACGGTCGTTATCGCCCCAGCGATCGGTCTGGTAACGTAACGACAGCGACGGCCGGTCGGGGAACCAGTCGCGACCCCGTTCTTCCCAGACGCGGGCCTGTGTTGCGCGGGCTTCCAGTTCGACGAAATCGGGATAGTTGGCAAGGGCCTGATCTACGGCCCGCGACAGCGTCAACGTTTCATCGATGCCAAGTGTGGCGTTATGGTGGCCTCGCTCATCCGTGTCACTGGCGAGCGCGGCATTTACACCGAAGGACAGCAGCAACATTACCGCCACTCCGCGGCGCGTTGCCGCGTGTAAGTGTTTCCATCGCCGCGAGCGGGGTGGCTGTGCCGGCTCGGCCGCGTCTGCCAATTTGTTCGTGGCCGCCGCTCTGCCGGGGCAACAATCCGTGCCCCGGATTCGCGCTCTCTCGCGGTGGCTCGGGATCAGCATCGCCGAAAAGCTCACGCGCTGCGGTCCTTTTCGCCGAGGGGTCTTTTTTGCCCCGTGACCATTGCCCGGACCAGGTTCTCGTGGTGTTCGCGGCTGGCATGCAACACGCCGGCTACATGCACCGCGATCAGCAGCAGCGCGAGATTGGCGCCCACCTCGTGAAACTCCGCCCAGGCCGATAGCTGCGCCTTGCGGTCGGATTCGTGATCCGTTCCGGCGGCATCGCGGTTGTCAGCTCGCGATGATGACGCCGTGTCGATCGGGTTGGAAACGGCCGCGCGGGCCGGCGCTCCGAGGTCGCCTTGCTCCAAGTCGAGATACAAACCGGAGCCAGTGACTGCGGCCAGGCACAGCAGCAGTGCCACGATCATCGCCGCGCCCGCCGGGTTGTGGCCGAGGTAGCGTCGGTCGCGGTGCGCGGCCACCTCGCCGAGGTAGGTGAGCGTGGTTTCCGGTCCGCGGACGAAATTGCGAAAACGGGCATGGGCTGGGCCGGCAAAGCCCCACAGAATGCGAATGATGAGCACCGCGGCGACCAGGTAACCGGCGAAGGCATGGACCTGCGGGAATTCGTCGCCGCTGGCGTAGGCGATGACGAATCCGGCCACCAGCAGCCAGTGGCCGATGCGAACCAGCGGATCCCAGACCTTTACTGTATTGGCGTCCGACATCGGCCCCTCCGGAGGCGCGGCGAGACGCTCAATCTGCACGTAGTTTGACGATGCTAGAATCCGTCATCCGACCTGATAGCGCTAAATATTGGAGAATTTCATTGCATACGTCGGATGACATAGGCCCCGATCGGTCTACGCTGAGCGCACTTCTGCTGTTTCTGGTCGTCGCTTCCCTTATTGGTTGGGACCTGTTCGTCGACTATAGCGAGGGCGTGAGCTGGGCCCATCTTCTCGTCGAGATGTTCATCCTCGGTGTCTCGGCAACCGGCGCCGCCATTTTGTGGCGCCAGTTGCGCCGGACCCGCGCCGATCTCGTGGTCGCCCAGGTCGAAGCCGAACACTGGCGGGGCGAGAGCCGGGAACTGCTGCTCGGGCTGGGCGCGGCGATACACAACCAGTTCGCGCGCTGGCGCCTGACCGCGGCGGAGGAAGAGGTCGGGTTGCTGCTGTTGAAGGGACTCAGCCACAAACAGATTGCCCAGATTCGCGAGACCAGCGAGAGAACGGTCAGGGAACAGGCGCGCGCGCTGTATCGAAAATCCGGTCTCTCCGGCAGGGCCTCGTTGTCGGCCTTTTTTCTCGAAGACCTGCTGTTGCCGGGCGCCGTGGCTGAGGCAAACCCGCAGCAACCTGGGCCGGAGAAGCAAAGCGTGTAACGACGATCGGGTTTGCGTGGGCGAGGCGACAGGATAAATATCGATCGCATAGCGCATCGATGCAGCCCGCCAAGGCGCATTCCGCGGCCGGGTGTTACGGCAGTAAATCACTGACCCGAGGTATTGAGATGACCGACTGGCAACCCACCGCCTGCGTGCTATGCAGCATCAACTGCGGCATCGAAGTGCTGCTCGACGCGGAGGACGATCGCCGAATCGCCAAGATCCGCGGCGACAAGGCCCATCCGTCGTCGCAAGGCTACCTGTGCCAGAAAGCGCAACGCCTCGATCACTACCAGAACGGGAGGGACCGGATCACGAGTCCGCTACGGCGTGCGGCAGACGGCACGTTCGAGGAAATCGGCTGGGATACGGCGATCGCCGAAATCGCCGCGAAACTGGCCGCCATCCGTGACACTCACGGTGGCGAAAAGATTTTCTATTACGGTGGCGGCGGCCAGGGCAACCACCTGCCGGGTGTCTATGCGGCGGCGACCTTGACCGCGCTCGGATCGGTGTTTCGGTCGAACGCGCTCGCCCAGGAGAAAACCGGCGAGTTCTGGGTCCAGGGGAAGATGTTCGGCGCACCGGTTCACCCCGAATTCGATCATTGCGAAGTCGCTTTCTTCCTCGGCAAAAACCCGTGGCAATCGCACGGTTTCCCGCGCTCGCGCAACGTGATCAATACAATAGCCAAGGACCCGGCGCGCAAGATGATCGTCGTCGACCCGGTGCGGACCGAGACCGCCGACAAGGCCGACATTCATCTGCCGGTGAAACCCGGAACCGATGCGTGGCTGATGTCGGCACTGGCCGCGATCTTCGTCCAGGAGAAATGGTACGACGCCGCCTGGGTTGCCGAGCATGTCGTGGATTTCGACGAGGTCGCAGCGGTACTTTCCAAAGTGCCGGTTGCCGAATACTGTGCGACCGCCGGCATTGACGAGTCGCGGCTGCGCGAGACTGCGGTGGTGTTGAAGGACGCCGCCAGCGTGGCATTCATGGAGGATCTCGGTATCCAGATGAACCGCCACTCCACGCTGGTCAGTTATCTCAACCGTTTGCTGTGGGTATTGACCGGGAATTTCGCCAGGGCCGGCGGCATGAACGTGTTCAACCCGATCTCCGCACTGGGTGTCCACACCGGTGCGCGTCCCAAGGCGTCGCCGGTGGCCGGTGCCAAGATCATTTACGGCCTCGTGCCGTGCAATGTCATTCCGGAAGAGATTCTGACCGAGCACCCGGACCGCTACCGCGCAATGATTGTCGAAAGCGCCAACCCGGCCCATTCTCTCGCCGATACGCCTGCGTGGCGCCAGGCGCTCGCAAAGCTCGACCTTGTCGTGACGATCGACGTCGCGATGACCGAGACCGCGAGGCATTCCGACTACGTGCTTCCGACCGCAACCCAATACGAGAAGTGGGAGTGCAGTTTCTTCAACCTCGAGCCCGGCGAGAATACGTTCCAGTTGCGCAAGCCGATAATGTCAGCGCCGGACGGCGTGCTGGGCGAGCCGGAAATCCACGCCCGGCTGTGCGAAGCGCTCGGGGCGGTGCCGGAGAATCTTGTCGATTCGTTGAACGTCACGCTGCGCGAGCAGGGCGGCGAGGCATTCGCCGCGCAGATCATGCAGGCGGTTCAGACCGACCCGGCCCTGATGCACCTCGGACCGGTGATCCTGTACCGCACGCTCGGACCGACATTACCCGACGGCGCGGCCGCCGCTGCGCCGTTGTGGGTGCTTGCGCACATGTTCGCCCAGCGTCATCCGGAGTCGATGCGCCGGGCCGGATTCGACGGCGCCGGAGCGGTGCTTGGCGAGCAGTTGTTCCAGGCGATACTGCGGCGCCATTCCGGGGTCGTGTTCTCGGTCGACGAGCCGGAGTCGTCGTGGGATCGGCTCGGCACGAAAGACCGCAAGATCCATGCCGCGATTCCGCCTTTGCTCGACGAACTCGTCGGGCTCGGCAGCCAATCCGGCGACCGCGATCCAGACTACCCGTTCGTGTTGTCGGCGGGCGAGCGGCGGGCGTTTACGGCCAACACGATTTATCGCGATCCCGAGTGGCGCAAGAAAGACTACGACGGCGCACTGAGGATCAGCCCGGACGACGCCAATAAACTCGGACTCAACGACGGCGGTCACGCCACGATCACGACCCGGCGCGGGTCCGCCCGCGTCGCGGTGGAGGTCTGCGACCGCATGCAGAGCGGTCACGTGTCATTGCCGAACGGCCAGGGTCTCGACAACGCAGCCAGCGATGGCCACATCGAGCGGGTCGGCGTCGCGCCGAACGAACTTACTTCTCTGGACCAGCGCGATGCGTTCGCCGGTACGCCATGGCACAAATGGGTGCCGGCGCGGCTCGTCGCGGTCGATTCCGGTTAGGGAGGGTAACTCGTTCCTGGCGCGGCTGAGGGACATCAATTCGGGCGGCTTATCGGTTGCGCAGATCAGTGCTGCGCGTCTCCGGGGTTTCGCCGCCGGCGCGACCGGGATTTGTCGTTCCGGATGGCCGCGAAATTATTGCGTTACAGGTCTTCCGGCGCCGGAATCTCGCCGCTCGCCTCCATCTCCCGCACCCGCGCGAGTTGCGCGGCCATGTCGGCTGCCACCTCGGCGCGCATCGCCTGAAATTCGGGGTTGTCGCGCAGTGATTCAAATACGGCGTCGTGGTCGAAAAAATAGCGCCAAAACGTGCGCCAGTTGGCGTCTATACCGCGGCGCAGTTCAGCCAGCGCCTCGGGTTTCCTGCCCATCAATGCGTAGACCTTCGCATTGCCGAAAAATGTACCGTTCCCTCCGAGCAGGGGAAGGGATGCGTTGATCTTGAATATCTGTTCCAGCATCTCCTTTGCCTGGGGCTTCTCGCCCGATTGCAACAGCAGGTACGCGATGTCCTCTGCGGGGCTCGAATTCGCGTAACTGATGACAGGTCCGCCCGGCCCGAAAATTTCCGGATACCGCTCGCGGTAACGCTGGCGCGCTCTTTCCGGGCGATTTTCAGCGAGATCGTGGTCCCGCAACTGCGCCATTGCCAAATCGCTGCCGTCGCTGTCGGGTTGTCTATCCAGCATTAGCCGGGCCTGCGAAAGCGCTCCTTCACCGTCATTGCGATAAATTGCGAGGAGTAAGTTGGCGAAGGCGATGTCATCGGAGTCGGGCTGTATGTCCGTGGCCTTTGCCAGCCAGCGCTCCGCGGTTTTCGAGTCGCCAAGGTGCATGTACGATTGAGCCAGCAAGACCGCGTAAGCCGGGTTTCCCGGGTCCGTTCTGATAGCTCTTGTTGCCCACGGCAATGCGTTGTCGTAATGGCCGAGATAGCCCGCCTGGAAGCTCGCCATAACGTAATAGCCAAGAGGCGAATCCCGGTCGATTGCAATGATCTGTTCAATGGCCTCGTGCGCCTCTTCGAGATGCCCGAGCGTGGCGGCCACGAAGGCCGCATTGGCGCGCAGCGGCACCGACAGGGGATCCAGCTCGAGGCCTTGGGCGAAGATTTTTGCGGCTTCGGTCGGACGCCCTGTGTCGTGCAGGCCTATCCCGTACCAAACATAGGCGGGCGAGTAATTGGGATTCAGCTCGATTGCCCGCTTGAGAGCCGGAAGCCCTTCCAACTCGTTTTTCTGTAGTTTCAGACTCCCCAGAGACGCCCACGCCTCGCCGAGCTGATCGTCGAGCTCCAGCGCTCTCGCGATCGCGCGTTCGGCCCTGGGAAAGCCGTCGTCGCGTGCATAACCGCTGAAAATCACCTGGAAGCGATGGACGTCAGCAAGCCCGACATAGGCCAGCGCATAGTCCGGGTCCAGGTCGATCGCGCGCCGGAACAGCCGTTCTGCTTCGGCGAGGGACTCGGCAGTCCGTTGGCGCCAACGCTCCCGGCCGAGCAGATACGCTTCGTAGGCCTCGAGGTTTTGCGTATTGGCCTTGCCGATACGCGCTACGTCTCCCGGCGACAGCTTGGCCTGGAGCGCCTCGGCGATCGCGCTGGCGATTTCGCTCTGGATCGCGAAGATATTGCCGGTCGTCAGCTCCCGGTCATAGGTCTCGGCCCAGAGGTGTTCATCGGTCGCGGCATCGATCAGCTGCACGTTGATGCGAACGCGATCGCCGGCGCGCTGCACTCCACCTTCGATAATGCTGGTTGCGCCGAGCATCTCGCCGATCGCCTGCATGCTCTCGGTCGTGTCGCGAAAGCGCTCGACCGAGGTACGCGAGATCACTTTCCACGACCCGACCCGCGCAAGCTGCGTCAGCAGGTCGTCGTGCATTCCGTCGACGAAATACGAGTCGGACTCATCGGCGCTGCGGCTCTCGAACGGCAGCACCGCGATAGTCGCTTTGTTGCTGGCGACAGGAGGTGGCGTGGGCTCGTCGTCCGGTACGGCCGTCGTCAGCTCGGCCGGCGCGTTGACCGGAGTGGCCCGGTCGCGGAGCAAGAACTTGTCGAACAGCAGGAACGCCACGGCCGCGGCCAGGACCGTGGTGATCAGGTAGTTCATCTTGCGCCCGGTCTGGTGCGTGATCGACTGCGAGCGGTCGACGTCCTTTTCTTTTTTTATCCCTTCGGGCGTGAGCTCGAATGCCCAAGCGAAGAACACCGCGATCGGAAAGCCGAGCAAGAGCAGGAACAGCACGGTCTTGCCGACCCACTCGGGCGTGCCAAACGTGTCGAACGCAACGTCAGCGATCTGGGCGAGTAACCATGCGGTCACGGCATAGGCGATCGCGACGCGAAAAACGTTGCGTCTTCTCAACTCGGCAAAAAAGCTCATTAGGTTTGCGATCAGTGTCCGGCGGCACAGGTTGCGGCAAGTATAACCACGTTGGTGGTGCCGTGGTTTCGCGGCGACCCGCATACTCAAGATGCTTCCGCTTGTTGGTGCTCAATCTGCAGGCAATTTCCGAGGTCCACATTGCCGTGAAACCCGGTCGTCGCTATTCGCTCTCGCGATGGGTTTGGGAAACGGCGCATTCTGGCGGACCTGTTTGCCGCGCCATCGCTCTCATCGCTTAACCCCGTATAGCCGCAAAACACCACTGTTGCGTTGCGGTGTTATCGCTGCGGAGCCGGAGTAAGCGGCAGCAACTTGAGGGGCTCGATGGCCTTTGGATTGCGATGCCAGCCTGCCTTAATGGTTGGGTGAGCTGAGCGATTTTTCATTTTTTTCAATCGCTTAGGTTTGGTTGCGTAGGGATGGGCGGGCGACGATCTGTGAGCCTTGTCACACAAGCTGAAGGCGCTGTCTTGTTACGCTCTCAGTCGTTTAATGTTCCTGCCGCGCGATATCGGTACGGATAGATTGGATTCACTCGGAGTGACTAAAGATGCTTTCTCAATTCGGACATCGCGTTTGCATTTATGCCGTTGCCGTCTGTCTGACCCTGTTACCCGTATTGCAAAACGCGAATGCGGCGATCGTGCCGACGGACGCGGCGATCGAGCTTGCTGACCGGCAACAACAGATCCATCGCATCGACGACGTCCTCGCCCGCGACAACGTGAAAAGCGTGCTGATCGATCTCGGTGTCGATCCGGCCGATGCCAGCGCCCGCGTGCGGTCGTTGACGGGCGTCGAGCTTGCGACGCTCGATAGTCAGCTCGCCGAATTACCGGCCGGCGGCGTCGGTTTTGTCGAGCTGGTCGGGATCGTGGCGATTGTCCTGATCGTGCTCGAAGTGCTCGGGGTAACGAACGTCTTCTCGAAGATCTAGTAATTTCCCGATGCAACGGCGATGGCGAAACGCGATCATGGCCGTTGCCGTGTGCATCATTGCATCCGGCTGTGCCGGGGTATCCGGCGGTGTGCGCGCCGCGCTCGAAAATGTCGACAACACTATCGAACTCACCGACGTGCCGTTCTACCCGCAGGTCACCGACCAGTGCGGCCCGGCGGCACTCGCGACGATCCTGAACGTCGCAGGGGTCAGCGTCGAACCGGAGGCATTGAAGTCACGTATCTACATCCCCGGGCGCGAAGGCAGCCTGCAACTGGAACTGGTGGCGGCGACGCGCGCCTACCATCGCCTCGCGTATTCCATCGATCCGGATTTGCAGGCGCTGCTCGCGGAGCTAACGGCAGGCCGCCCGGTGCTGGTGCTGCAGAATCTCGGAATCGGCCTGCTGCCGGTGTGGCATTACGCCGTCGTCGTCGGATATTTACCCAAAGACAGCAAGTTTGTGCTTCGTTCCGGCGATATGAAACGCTACCTGATCGACGTCCGCCGGTTCGCGCGGACGTGGGACCGTGCTGACAACTGGGGCATCGTTGCACTGAGTCCGGGCGAATTGCCGGCCCAACCCGACGCACGGCGCTACCTGCGTTCGGTCGCCGCGCTCGAGTCGGTCGGCGCGACCGGCGCCGCGCAGGCGAGCTACCGTGCCGCGGTCGGGCAGTGGCCGCTCGACAATATTGCCTGGCTCGGTCTGGGAAACGCCTCATATGCCCTGGGCGATCTGGATACGGCCAGACTTGCCTATGCGACGATGCTGGACCTCGAGCCCGGCAACCTTATTGCATTGAATAATTTTGCCCAGGTGAGCGCCGATCTGGGCTGCCACCGTGTGGCCCACAATGTCATCGATCAGGCCCTCTCGATAGTCGAACCCCTCGATCCGATGGAACGGCGGCTGCGGCTGACACGCGAGGACATCGAGATCGGCCGATCGTCCGAGCGTTGTCGGTAACAGTCGCTGCTGCGTTACCGAATCACCCGAGTGGCATCCAAGGGTATGGCGGGGTGCTGGCCATCAATGCAGCCTCGATCGACGCCAGTATCTGTTGGCGCATCGCTTCGATTCCAGCGAACGCTTCAGCGAGTCGATAAGCCTGGTGGACTACCCGGCACTTGCGAATAAAAGGTCGCACGCGCCCGGTTCACGCGCCGATGCGGGTCTCGTCTCCGTTTGTCTCGGGTTTCCGTGTCGGCGGGCAGGAATCTGCAGTCGACGGTGTGACTTTCGGCGTTCCGGTGCCGGCGGTTGCACTGGAGTAGAATCCTGACGGTGAGTCGGTGCGGGTCTGACCCGCGGCACACGGAGAAGAGTGATGCGAAAGCGACGAACAAGGCTGTTCCCGATAAAGCGACAGACAATGCCCGGCTCGGCGCCGGGCACGATGATCGCGCCTGCGGAGTCTCCGGCGCCGGTCATCGACGTTATCGCGTACGGGCCAACGAACGCTGTCGAACATAAGGACGTGACGCCCGAGGCCATCGCGGCGATCAGGCGCGAGGCGCAGGTGACCTGGGTCAACGTGTCCGGCCTGGGAGATGTGGGCCTCATCGAGCGCATCGGCGAGATCTTCAACCTCCATAAACTGGCAATGGAGGACGTCGTAAACCTCCATCAGCGACCGAAGGCGGAGGAGTTCGACGATCATATTTTCCTGGTGACCCTGATAGTCCGTTCGACCGATGATTTCGGCACTGAGCAGATGTGCGTGTTTCTCGGATCAGACTATGTTTTGTCTTTCCAGGAACGGCCGGGCGACTGCTTCGACCCGCTGCGCCAGCGAATACGTAATGGCAAGGGACGGATTCGGGAAACGGGTGCGGACTATCTTTGCTATGCGTTGCTGGATGCGGTCGTCGACGACTATTTCCCGCTGCTGGAGCAGTGTGGCGAGACGTTGGAGAGCCTCGAGGACGAGGTTGCAACCCGCCCGGATTCGCATCACATCAATCGTCTTCACGATATGAAACGCGAGTTATTGACGATGCGCCGGGCCATCTGGCCATACCGGGAAATGATCAATTCGATTATCCGCGACGAGAATCCCCTGGTGTCGGTGGAGACGCGACTGTATCTGCGCGATGTTTATGACCACACGCTGCAGCTTATGGACATCATCGAGATCTATCGGGAAATCACGACCGGGCTGGTGGATGTTTACATGTCCAGCGTAAGCGTGAAACTCAACGAGACGATGAAAGTGCTGACGATCATCGCGACAATTTTCATCCCGCTGGGGTTTGTTGCAAGCCTCTATGGCATGAATTTCGACCGGTCTGTTTCGGCCTGGAACATGCCCGAGCTCGGCTGGAGGTTCGGTTATCCGTTTGCGCTTGCGCTGATGCTGCTGATGGCAGCCGCTATGTTGTTCTACTTCAAGCGAAAAGGCTGGCTCGGTGCCCGGCGCCGCGAAGACGGACCGGAAGATCAGGCCTGAAAGTAAGTTGCTCCCATCGTGTTGTCCCCGGCAGCCCACAGTCTGCAATGATCGGGTTGGCGCCATGCATCGCGTAATGCCGAGCGCAGACCTTCCTCCTTGACAGAATGGTAGAAGGGCATCGCCAGCATCCGTTCAATCGTCGTCTGCGCGTGATGCGCCGGTGCGAGCAAACGACCGATATGCTCGGCCCGTGCCTCGATCATCTCGACGCCGGGAAAACGGCTGGTCTGTTGCAGGCAACCCGGCCAAACAAGGCCTTTCGGCGACCGTGGTTCAACTTGACCATAAGTCTCGAGGTTTAACTACAGTGGCTGACAAATCCGCCACTCATTTTCTGATTTTGCGTCTGGCAGCGCGGCCGGCAAAAAGCCTCCAGCACTGCCACCGGGAGGATGCATGTCATTCGCCGATAGGAAAACGCGACTTTGCGGGGAAGGTAGCCGGCCGATACATGCTTAAACGAATGGGTGGTCCGAACACGCCAGCAGCAGACCTGTCCCGGGCGGCAGTATTTGCGAGAATAGGCCGACTCTCATGCCCGGAAACGCTCGATGAAGCCGCTCTATCTGTTACTCGGCTGGTGTACCTTCGGACTCGGGGCGGTCGGCGCGTTTGTGCCCGGCCTGCCGACCGTGCCGCTGATGCTGGTCGCGCTGTGGGCGTTCTCGCGCAGTTCGCAACGCTTCCACGACTGGCTCTATTCGCACCGGGTCTTTGGCCCGCCGCTGCAGCAATGGAAGAAGTACGGCGTGATCCCGGTGCGGGCAAAGGTCGTCGCGATCGTGACGATGACCGCGAGCCTCATCTACATGTTTGCTTTCGCCGAGATGGCGCTGTGGATCAGGGTCGTGACGCTGCTGCTGATGGCCATTGGCGCTGGCTTTATCCTTAGCCAGCCATCGCGCCCGCCCGGCCAACGTTAAAGCAAGGTCTTTCAGACAACAACCAACTTATGCCGAAGAAAAGAAAAGCACGGAAACCGGTTGGCACGCGACGCGGCTGGGTTTTTCGCTTCCTCGGCTGGTTCGCACTGCTGGGCCTTGCGATCTCGCTGTTGCTGGTCGTTCCGTTGCGCTGGATCGATCCACCGACCTCGGCTTTTATGCTGCGCGAGCGGCTGGGCGGCATCGCCGTGACACAGCAGTGGGTGGACTGGGACGGTATCGGTACCGCGCTGCCGATTGCCGTCGTCGCGAGCGAGGATCAGAAGTTTCCGTTGCATCACGGCTTCGATCTCCAATCGATGCGGGACGCCCTGGAGGGCGGAGCCGGGCGCGGCGCGTCGACTATAACCCAGCAGGTGGCAAAGAATCTCTATCTCTGGCCCGGGCGGAGCTGGATCCGCAAGGGCATCGAGGCCTGGCTGACGCTGCTGATCGAGGCGACCTGGTCGAAGCGGCGAATACTCGAGGTTTACCTGAACATTGCGGAGTTCGGTGTCGGCATTTACGGGGCTGGGGCGGCAGCCGATCACTACTTCGGGCTTGCCCCGGAGCGGCTCAGCCTCGAACAGGCGGCGCGGCTTGCCGCAGTACTGCCGAGCCCGGCGCGTATCGATCCGACAGGTAGTTCGGATTATGTCAGTAAACGTGCCGCGTGGATCGTTAACCAGGTGCACGGTCTCGGCGGATATGGTTACCTGGCGCAGATCTGAGGTCCGTGACGACGTGTCGCCGCTGCCGCCGAAGCCGTTGACGCTGCCGCGGCATCGGGAAGCTCCGCAATCGGCGGTGCGGAACTGGTCGAGGCCTGTCGCGATACCGGTGCCGGCCTGTAGGCGCCGCTCCGCAGGGCTGATTTGGATTTCGCCGCGACGCCGGACCTCAACCCAGGCGCAGCGTTGTGGCGGCACGCTGACCTGGCCGGGAGCCAGGAACAGCCAATATCGGGTGCCTGCGGGCCAGACTCCCATTCGCCGCGAGAACCCGCGAGTGCCATACCGGCACTCGCAGGCACGAGGTCATGCTGCGAGGGCGCTGTTGGCGCGGCCGCAGCAGCGCCGGGTCAGACTTGCCGCGACCGGTCCAGCACCGCACCGACTTTTTCGCTGACGCGTTCGGGAAGATTGCGGACTTTGAACGCGAAAAAGATGCGCAATGCTCCGATCAGAATCGCCCACGATGCGATCAGCCAGACCACCGACAACGTGCCTTCCGCCGGGCGGATGAAAATCATCAGCCCGAACAACACCGACAATCCGCCGGTGAGATAGAGCATCCATTCGCCCTTGACGGCCTCACGAATCTTCCAACCCAGCATCAGCATCAACACACCCATGAAGATCGCGAGCAGCGCAATCAGGAACACCAGCGCCATCATGCTGACCGGGGGGTTGATCAACGCGTAGCCACCGATCAGTACGCCAACAATTCCGATCAGCAGCATGGCCCACCATCCGTCCTTGTCGCGATGGCTGATCGCGCCCCAGACGTTCACCGCGCCGTCGACCAGGACGTAGGCGGCAAAAAACATCCCGAGTACGAGTAACGCGGCGGCCGGATTCAGGAATGCGAGGATTCCGAAAATGACCGAGGCAATGCCGCCGATCAGAAACACCCACCAGGTGCGTTTGCAGAGTGCCCGTGCGTCATGTTTGATTTCGCGTCCCTGTTCCATATTTTTTCCTGTTTTGCTGTCAGGCCCGTCGATGGCAGGCCTTTGTCACGCAAATATAGACGACAAGCCGGTTGTCGCAAGTCGGCCAGATGACATCTGGCATCCATGACGCTCGCCGTCGGGTCAGGTGCCGTCCGCGGTGCTGAATTTTCTCAGCCTTTTTCGTTGTCCTGTCAACCTCAGACCGTTAGCACAATCACCGGGCCGAGCAATGTCAGCAACACGTTCGCGATTGCATAGGGCACCGTGTAACCGATGACGGGACTTTCGCTGTCGGCTTCGGCGACGATGGCATTGAGCGCAGGCGTGCAGGTCAGGATGCCGGCGAGCGCGCCGCAGATCACCACCGGGTCCATTTTCAGGACGTGCTTTGCGTAGTACAGCGACGAGAGCAACGTGACGGACACCAGGGTCAAGGCCAGGATCGGCAGCATCACGCCCTGCTCGCGCAGCACCACCATCGCATCCGGTCCCGCGGAGAGGCCGACCGAGGCGATAAACATCGCCAGCCCGAAATCTCGCAAATGTATTGCGGTCGCGGTCGGCAAACTGCCGAAGCTGGGCCGCTTTGATCGCAGCCAGCCAAAAAGCAGACCCGAAATGAGACAGCCGCCACCGGTGTGCAGCGCGACCGATGCGCCGGCGATCGGCACGGTTATCATCCCGATCAGGATGCCGACGATGATGCCCAGGCCGAGGTAGATATAGTCCACTCCGTGGCCCTGGTGAATCGAATATCCGATTGCGCGTGCGGATTTCTCCACGTTCTCGGCGGGCCCGTAAAGGGTCAGCACGTCACCGGCCTGGAGCCGCGTTCGCGGCCGGATATCGATATTGCGGCCGAGCCGCGATAAATTGGTGGCAAACACGCCGCGGTGCATTTCGGGATCGACCAGCTGCCGCGCGTCGTCAAGCGTCGTGCCGACCAGCGCCTTGTGTGTCACCACGACGTCGCGGCTTTCGCTTACGAAATCTAGGTCTGCGACATTGGCGGTCTCCTCGCCAAGAAACTTGCCTGCGGGGACGATTCCCTCACGCCGCCCGACCAGTGTCACCCGGTCGCCTCGCGCCAGCGTGAGCCCGGGTGCAAGATGCTGCTGGCGTCCGCTTCTTGTCACCTGCTGAATGTGGGCGCCATCACCATAGCGCCCGGCAAACTCGCCAAGCGTCGTGCCGATCGCGTCCGGGTTGAAAACACGATACACGCGCACCAGCACCGGCCGGATCGCCGTCTCCTGGCCAGGTTCGAGATCGGATTCGGTGCCGCCCAGTTGGCGCTCGTATTCCATGGCAGCCTCTTTCAGGTTGATACCCAGCAGACGCGGCGCGATGGCGCTGGTAAAGAAAACGACCAGCGTAAAACCAAAGAGATAGGTAATTGCATAGGTAACGGTGATATTGGCGATCAACGACGACTTCTGCGCGGCATCGATATCCATATGCGCGAGCGTCTCGCCCGCTGTCCCGACTGAAGCGGATTCGGTCGTGGCGCCCGCAAGCAGACCAGCCGCCGTGCCCTTGTCGAGGTCGAGCACCTGGGCGAGAGTCCAGACGGTGACGAAGATTGCGATGCTGCTGAACGCTGCGAGATGGACATGATCCAGCGTGCTCCGCCCGAGGCTGCGAAAAAACTGCGGCCCGCTGACATAACCGAGCGAGTAGATGAAGAGCGCGAAGAACATCGTTTTGATGTTGTCATCGACTTCGACGCCGGCCTGACCGAGCAAAATTGCCGCGAACAGCGTCCCGGGCATCCCGCCAAGCCGAAACCGGCCGATCCTGATTTTGCCGAGCGTATAGCCCACGGCCAGGCACAGGAAAAGCGCCACAATCGGTGAGGCAACAAAAAGCTCGTGCAACATCTCCATCAGGATCTTTCCCTATTGTTTTTGCCAGAAAACCTGAAGTTACCCAACGCCGACGTCGCTCCCTCCAGGCTATGGAGTATACGTTCGAAACTGGCCTGTTTCCCGGCGCCGTGTGCGGTGAGTCTGAACGCAAGCCGTCAGGCGTGACCCGTCATACCGCGAGCAAATTTTTGAATTTTTCGCAGTAGCGGCGGCTCAGCGGCACGCTGGCGCCGCTATTGAGGCGGACCTGGAAGCTGCCGCCGCCGGTATTGCGAATTTCGGTAATCCTATCCAGATTGACGATAAAACTGCGATGGCTGCGCGCAAAGCTCGCGCCGGCGAGCTTGCCCTCGAGGTTCGCCATGGTGTCCCGCACCAGGAACTCGTGGCCGTCGGCGTGAACGACAATGTAGTTACGGGCGGCCTCGAGAAATTCGATCTGATCGAACGGGATAACGCGCTCCCCGTTACGGGTCTGGACCATCAGCCGGCGGGTCTCGGCCGGCGCAGCCGCCACCGGCCGGGGTGCGGCCATGTAGTGACGGTATATCGCGATGATCGCCACCATGCCGACATAGATCTTGATGTCTTTCTGGTACTCGAAAACCAGGTTTTCCATTACGCGGCTGCCAAAAACGAATTGGCGGCCGAAAAAAAAGTAGCCGACATAACGAAACAGTGACAGCAGAAGAAAATGTCCGGTGGCGAAAATCACGCTGCCGGCGACATGCCCGACCAGCGTCTGAGCCGGATTGTTGCGGCGCAGCGGAAACAGATCGAGCCAGCGCACCACGAACAGGACCATAATCAGCGCGGCAAGCCCGCTGGTGACCTGCTCGGCGATCAATCTGAAATCGTCGAGGCCGACTCCGGTGCGTTCACGCACTGCGAACTTGGTCATCAGGTCCAGGGTCCAAAGTACCGTGATCAGCAGGACCCAGAACCCGGTTTCCAGCAGACGTCTGCGGGAAAACCATGTGTTGTTCGAACTGGCGCTCATTTTCGTCCCAAATCCGCTGACACTCGTCCCAGCAATCGGGCGTTCGTCCCAAGCCTACGGTAATAGGACACCGCGGTCGCTAATTTCTGCAGCGTTGGTGGCGGAGGACAGTACTGGCCCGCCGTAGCCGGAAACCCGGTCGGGGGCGTGACATTACCGCCGGAGAATTTGCTAACTTTTTGAATTGTAGAGGGGTCCCGATGAATTGCAAAAATTCTAAATTAGTCCGCCGGAGCGGTTTCCACGCAGCGATTGCCGCGTTTTCGCTGCTGGCGGGATGTGGCGGCGGCGGCGGGGGCGACACGACCGCAGCCACCGCAGGCGGTCCGGCCGTGGATTACACCTACCGGGTTCCGGCGTCGAAACCGGACGGGTGGACCGTGGCTGACGCTGCCGCGCTCGGGATGTCGGTAGTGCTGCTCGAGGAAATGATCAATGCGATATCGGACGGCGAGTACCCGATTGCCGATTCGGTCTCGATCGCTTATCGCGGCAGGCTGGTGCTGGACGAGACGCTGCGCACCCGTCTCGACGAATTCGACGGCTGGGTCGGCAACACCGATCCCGCGATGCATGCCCAGTTCTCGGTTTCGAAAAGCGTTGCTGGCATCCTGACGGGGATCGCCATCGACCAGGGGGTAATTGGCGGTGTCGATACTGCCTTTCTGAGCCTGTTCGATTACCCCGACTATCAGAACTGGGACGAGCGCAAAAACGACATCACGGTCGGCGACGTGCTGACGATGCAGCTGGGGTTTGAGTGGGACGAGTGGAATCCGCCGTATTTTGACCCTGACAACGTGCTGCTCAACTTTTATGACCGGGAGACCGACTACTCCAAGGGTTTGCTCGACCTGCCGCTCATCGACGACCCGGGCACCCAGTATGCCTACAACACGGTCGCGTCGGTGTCGCTGGGCCAGGCGATCGAGAATGCCGGGCCGCTGACGCTGATCGATTTCGGTACGACGTTCCTGGCCGCCCCGCTGCAAATCGGTGAGCTCGAAGTGCGTGAAACGCCGACCGGGCTCCCCGATCTCGGCAGCGGCCTGTACCTGGTAACCCGAGACATGCTGAAGTTCGGCCAGCTTTTCGCCGACGGCGGAGTCTGGAACGGGCAGAGAATCGTCAGCGAGCAATGGGTCGGAGCGTCAACGCTGGCGCATGTCGAACTGGGGTGGCTAGAGCCGGAGGCATGGGACTGGCAGGTCGATGGTTACGGCTACCAGTGGTGGACCGGCTATTTCGAGTTTGACGGCGGTCGCCTCGCGAGCTACGCCGCACGCGGCTACGGCCAGCAGGTCTTGATGGTGATCCCCGAGCTGGAGCTCGTGGTCGCAGTGAATTCTCACGGCTACGAGGAGACGGCCGAGCAGGCGAATCAGGTCTTTGCCTTGATTGCCCGGTTTGTTCTTCCGGCAGTGGCCATCGACTAATCGCAGGCCCACGCCTGCCGCCGGGGGATTCATTGCGGGCCGTCGCGGCGGCGCTGGCTTACCACCAAATCGGCTAGTGGACAGTGCGGTCGCGCGCAGGCAAAGCCTCCTCAGAGGCTGCGACTGGCGTGCTCGTCGCGGCCGCTATCTTCTCCTCTTTCTCCGAGTCCGGGAGTAATTCGCTGCTCGGTTCAGCTGTCTCTTCGCTGCCTGAAATGGGTCCGTGCTCGTCCGCTCCAGGTCTGTCGCGCGGTTCGACATAGTCGCGCGGAACAATGCCTGCGTCATCGCTGTCGGCCGCGAGCGGAGCAGCATCGGGCGACTGTTCTGCCGCGGCGGTCTCTGCCGCCTGCGCTAGTTCGGGAAATGGAGAAAACCCCAGCGCCTCGGCGCTGGCAGGCTTTTCGCACAAGTTCTGAGCGCCGTCGGCCATGTGCCGGTACAGCGATTTGTATTGCTCGCCAAGGGCCTCGAAGCGGACGGCGGTTTCACGGAAATGCCCGGTGACATTCTCGCGGTAGGCGTCATATTCGGCTTTAACCGCATCGGTTCGCGCCTGCGCCTTTGAGTGACGGATCGCCGCGACCAGGTATCCGAGCGCGGCCCCGAATATCAACAACAGTGCGCCGCCGGCAACAAGTAACATGGGCTGATTCATCGAGGATCCTCCTGATCGCAAGTTGGGCGCGCCAGACGCCATCATTGCAGTCGAACTTAATCCAAACAGGGGCAGCTTGGCCAGTCCTGGCCGCCGCAGTTGCCCGATCAGGTATCGTAGCCTGTGTTGCCTGCCGTCCGGAACTGCTTGGACGGTGTCGATTTAAACCAGCGGGCTGCTTTTTGCGTCTAACTGTTCACAGGTGTTCGATTGCAACTTTGAGGTGGAATGGAATGCGCGATTTAGCATCGTTCGCGGTCGTGGTGTTGGGGTTTTTTTGCGTATCTCAATCGGCGTTCGCAGATTGCCGCCACAAACGGCAACTTGCCAATGAGATCGAGCTCGACGGCGCGGTTGCGATTGAAGTGCTTGCCACGTCGGGCTGGCTAAAAATCAAGGGTATCGACGGGGCCGACCGGATCGTCGGGCGCGGTGAGGCCTGCAGCGACGACAAGGATCGGGTCGGTGAGATCGAGCTCGTGATGCAGCGCGTTGGCGACCGGATCGAGGTGATTGCGGCCGTGCCATTCAAGGATGAGCGCGACGAGTGGCGCATCGGCGGCCTTAATCTCGAACTGACGGTGCCCGATTCGGTGCCGCTCGTCGTCAGTGACTCCAGCGGCGATCTGTCGATCCGCTCGGTCGCCAGCCTGGAACTGACCGATAGCTCTGGCGATGTCGATTTGCGGGAGATTGCCGGTGACGTGGTGGTTGCGCGCGACAGCTCAGGGGATCTCGATATTCGCGATTCCGGAGACATTACGATCCGCATAGACAGTTCCGGTGATATTTTCGTCGGGAATGCCGCGTCGTTGACGATCAATGAGGACACCTCGGGCAATATACGGATTCGCGATATTCGCGGTAACGTGGTGATTGGCAGCGACACCTCCGGATCGATTTCCGCCAGCGGTATCGGCGGCAATTTCACTGTTGAAAAAGACTCCAGCGGTGAAATCAAGACCAGCAATGTTGCCGGCGAGGTGAATATTCCGGCGCAGCACTGACCTTTCGCCGGCACCGTGCCGGTCCGCGTCCGGCGTGAATGCTTTCGTTACGCGCTATTCCTTTGCGATTGCCGCGGTCGTGCGCCAGGTTCGCCATGGCACGGGTCATGTGCCGGCGGCTGTGGAATAATGGCAGCGCTAAGCGGCGGGTGGCCCGGTGGGACGCCCCGCGACCGCAAGGAGGAGTGAGATGAAAACGAAAAACGAAATTTGCAGAAATCTGCAGCCGGTGATCTTGTCGTTTGCGCTGCTGCTGACGGGCGCTGCGACGGCCAGCGCCGACGGTTTGGAAGCGGAGGCGGATATCCGCGGTTGCAATAATCCTGATGTGTCCGGCACGGCGACGCTTAAAGAGCAGGTCACGGCCGAGGGCATCAAGGAAGTCGTGGTCCATATGAAGGTGAAGGGGCTTTCCGATGGCAAGCATGCGGTTCATATTCATGAGGTCGGAGCCTGCGAACCTTGCGGCGCGGCCAAGGGTCACCATGATCCGGGTCCGTTCGGGGAGTCGCGACCGGACAGCGCCGGTGACGAGACGCCGGCCAAGGATATCAATCACCCTTATCACATGGGCGACCTGATCAATCTCGAGGTGAAGAATGGTGTCGGTACGATGAAGCACACGACAAACCGGGTCACGTTGTCGCCGGGGCGCTTGTCGATCCTCGATGCCGACGGCAGCGCTTTCATCATCCACACTAATCCGGATACCTACTGCGACGAGGAAACCGATCTGAAGAAAGGCTGTGCCGGTGGGTCTCGCGATGCCTGCGGGATCATTCGTGCCGCGGAGTGATACCCGACCAGCGACGCCGAGTCGCCGTAACGGCGTCACCGACTTTTTGAACAGTGAGGCCCGCCGTTCGGCGGGCCTTTTTTACAACGGTCCAGGCCAGTGTGCTGATTGGCTGAATACGATTAACGTCATCCGCGTGGCTTATCCGGAGAATCCCGGCCCCTGCGAAGCCGGCATCGCCCGGCTGCAACATCTGGCCGGCATCCTGTGCCAATATTTATCCCTGGTATTTGGCTGCTGGGGATCATTCCGGAGAGAGCTGTCATGAGCGGGAAAAAGGAAAGATCGGCCTGGCCTGCGCTTGCATACTCGGACTGGGCGGACACCGCCGCCACACTGCACATGTGGACGCAGATCGTCGGCAAGATTCGCCTGCAACAGGCGCCGTGGGTGAACCACTCCTGGCATGTGCCGCTGTACCTGACGGCGCGTGGTCTGACTACCTCGCCGATCCCGCATGGCGATCGGACCTTGCAGATCGACTTTGACTTTATCGACCACCGGCTCGTGGTCGAGACCAGTGACGGTGGTTCGCGCGAGCTGCCGCTGGAGCCGCGGACCACGGCCGATTTTTACGATTCGCTGATGTTGGTACTCGATGATCTCGATGTTCCTGTCTCGATTCACGGTAGTCCCAACGAGGTAGAGGATCCGATCCCGTTCGCCGAGGATACCGTGCACGCCGCTTACGACGGCGACGCCGCACAGCGTTTCTGGCAGGCGCTTTACCGGATCGACCGGGTGTTCCACCAGTTTCGCGCCGGGTTCATCGGCAAGTGCAGCCCGGTACATTTCTTCTGGGGCAGCTTCGACCTGGCCGTTACCCGTTTCTCCGGCCGGCCCGCGCCGGAGCATCCCGGCGGGATTCCGAACATGCCAGACTGGGTGGCGCGAGAGGCATACTCGCACGAGGTCAGCAGCGCGGGTTTCTGGCCCGGCGCCGCCGCCGCGCCGCAGGCGATCTTCTACTCGTACGCGTACCCGGCACCTGACGGATTCAGCGAAGCGACGGTTGCGCCCGCCGCGGCCGAATGGAACAGCGATCTGGGTGAGTTCGTGTTGGCCTACGATGCGGTGCGCGAGTCAGCCGATCCGGACGCGACACTGCTGGCGTTTCTGCAGACCACCTATGCGGCCGCTGCGGATGCCGCCAACTGGGATCGTAACGCACTGGAACGCAGCGGGTTTGGTCCCGCCGCCTGATAGCCGGGAATCTGCAGGCTGATTCAGCTTGTCAGCCGCCGGCGCGGAACCTATTCGGGAAGGGGAATAAACTCGTCATCGCCCGGCATCGGGTCGAAACGGCCGGCTTTCCAGTCCGCGCTCGCGGTCTCGATGCGTTCACGCGTGGCAGCGACGAAATTCCACCAGATAAATCGCTCGCCGACCGGTTCGCCACCGATCACCATTACCCGGCTGTCGCGGACGGCGCGTATTTCGATGGCTTCGTCTGGCGCGGCAACAGCCATCGAGTGCCCGGCAAATTCTCGCTCGCCGACCGCAACGGCGCCCTCGACGACATAAAACGCCAGCTCCGCATACTCGCGCGGCAGCATCAGCGTGGCGGCGGCGGGGAGACGCAGTTCGAGATACAGGGTCGGGGAGCAGACCGGGACCGGCGAGCGCTGACCGAAAGCCGCGCCGAGAATCATTCTGACGGTCACACCGTCGACTTCGAGTTGCGGTATCGACGCCGCCGGATGATGGCTAAAGGCCGGCGCCATCTCGGACGTCTCGTTCGGCAGTGCGATCCAGGATTGGATGCCGTGCAGGCGGGACTCGCGGTCGAGATCGTCGCCGGCGCGTTCCGAATGGACGATGCCGCGGCCGGCCGTCATTAAGTTGACCGCGCCGGCTTCGATCGGCTGGGTAATCCCGAGACTGTCGCGATGCATGATCTGGCCGTCAAACAGGTACGTGACGGTGGCGATACCGATATGCGGGTGCGGGCGCACGTTGATGCCCTTGCCGGCCGGGAACCGGGCCGGGCCCATGTGATCGAAGAATATGAACGGGCCGACCATCTTTCGCGACGACGCAGGCAGAACCCGACGCACGCTGAAATCTCCAAGGTCTTTCTCCCTCGGCTCGATCGTCAGTGCGATGCTGCCGTCGCAGGCGATGCATCTCGCATCTTCAGCGGCAAAAACGCTCATATGTATTCCGTAGTCGCGGTCGTGTCCGGGCGCCTGTCAGCCAAACAATGGACATGCGTCGCTTCAAAGCCCGGTACGGCGGCGATCGCCGCGCAATCCGGCAATGTCGGTAACAATTATCCCCTTGAACTTCGTCCGGATCAGGCCGCTGGTTTCGAGTTTACGCAACAGCCCATTGACGGTCTGGCGCGATGCGCCAATCATTTGCGCGAGTTGGGTCTGGCTGAGATTCAGTTCGACTGCGTTGTCGGGATTACCGTCGCTCATCCGCATTTCGGCAAGATCCGCCAGCCGCACACGAAAGTACTCCTCCGGTGACAGGCTTAATGATATCGCGATCATTCGCATCATGATCTGGCTGCGCTGCAGTGCCGGCATTGCGAACAGGCGGTAGTAGCGCGGTTCCTGTTCGACGATGCGTTCGAACTCGGCGGGCGGTAGTACCAGAATCTCGGCATCTGTCAGGGCGCGGGCGGTGACCGCGGTATCGCGGCCGCTCAGCACGGCAACCTCGCCAAACCACATGCCCGGACCACCGACATGCAGCAGACACTCGTTTTCGGCGCCGGCCAGCCGTGAAATGGCGACATCCCCGGCGATGACGGCGCAAATACCGATGGGCGGCTGGTCTTCGCGAAATATGATCTCTTCCTTGCTGTATTGACGCTGCGCGGAACTTGTCAGTATCTCATCCTGCAGTTCCGTTGGCAGCGTTTTGAACCATGCACTTTGCCGCAACACAGCGCGGCTGAGTTCCGTGTTGGTTTTGGTTTTTTTCATGTTTTCGCCACGCCACGACAACGGCATTGCCTTATGCCGTATGTGACGAGTGTTGACCACAACCCACGGTCCTGGTGGGTGGATTGCTCAATGTGTAAGCCTGCCGACACTTGCTTGTCAAATTTTTGGCTACACTCGAAAAAGTTTTGCGTGCGACATTCCGCGCGGCCATGCCATGCTTTTTTCGGATGTGCGACTGCGGGCCGGATGTCGCGGATGTCCATTCAGCGCGACAATAAAACCGTCGTGGTTGTGAGCGGTCGTTGCCTTAACCGGGCACCTTGATAAAAAAAATTGCGACGCACTAAATCGGATGCCCGAACTCTGCGGTTTCCGTTGCATGGAATGGCGAACTGCCGAGATGGGATCGGGGCCGAGCAACTTCAATGGAAAGGAAGTGTATGCGCAGTAGAGAAGTATTGCTGAACGTTTTGCTCTTTACCGCAGTTTGCGCTCTCGTATCGGGGCGGGCTGTTGCGGGTGAGGTCAAAGTTGTCGACGATCATTATGATCACCGCCCGCTCGAGGAGATCACGCCTGCGCAACGGGCGAGGGCGCGTGGCTACAGTCCTTACGCCGGCCGCAATTTCCCTGCTCGCGCCTTGTTCGGCGACACCCACCATCACACTGCTAACTCCGGCGATGCTTTTATGGGCGGAAACCGCCTGACCCCTGACGAGGCCTACCGATTTGCTCGCGGCGAGGAGGTCGTGTCCTCTACCGGGGTGCCGGCGAAGCTGTCGCGGCCGCTGGATTTTCTCGTGATCTCCGATCACGCCGAAGGTCTCGGTGTGATTACCGAGGTTTACAACGGCAACCCGGACTTCACCTCCGATCCGACGCTGGCTCGCTGGAACAGGATGATGCAGGCCGGGGGTAAAGAGGCGGCCGAAGCCCAGAGCGAACTGGTGTCGGCACAGGCCCAGGGCACCCTGCCGGCACCGATCCAGGATCCGAAGATCGTAGGTCCGGTGATGACTTCCGTATGGGAGCGCTACACCGCAACCGCGGAGAAGTACAACGAACCCGGCCGTTTCACGGCGATGATCGGTTACGAATGGACGTCTGTGCCAGGGGGCAACAACTTGCATCGCAATGTGTTGTACCGCGATGGCAAGGACAAGGCAGACCAGGCGTTCCCGTTCACGGCCTGGCAAAGTGAAGACCCGGAGAAGCTCTGGGAGTGGATGGCGGCGTACGAGGCGAAGACCGGCGGGCAGTTGCTCGCCATACCCCACAATGGCAACCTGTCCAACGGCCGCATGTTCGAACTCGTCGATTTCGCCGGCAATCCCATCGACGCCGACTACGCGCAGCGGCGTGCGCGCTTCGAAGTGCTTCAGGAAATTATCCAGACCAAGGGCAACAGCGAGACCCACCCGACGCTCTCGCCCAACGACGAGTTTGCCGGCGATCTCGGCGTCGCCGGTTGGGAGTACGGCAACCTGACTCTCGAGGACGCGCCCGAGTCGCCGGAAATGCGCCCGACGATGTATTTACGCGGGGGACTGATGCGGGGCCTGGAGCAACAACAGAAACTCGGCGTCAATCCGTTCAAGTTCGGTGTCATCGGCAGCACAGACGTCCATAATTCGCTGACGGCGATCGAAGAGGACAATTTCTTCGGCAAGCTTCCGATTCAGGAGCCGAGCCCGGCTCGTTGGGACCACGTGTCGAAAGAGGGCTTCGGCAAGACCCGATACACCTACCACTACCTGTCCGCGGGGTACGCCGCGGTCTGGGCAACGGATAACACGCGAGAGGCGATCTGGGATGCGATGAAACGGCGCGAGGTCTATGGCACCTCGGGCTCACGTATCACGTTGCGATTCTTCGGCGGCTGGGGCTATACCGCCGCCGACGCCGGCACCCGTTATATCGCCGACATCGGTTACACCAAGGGGGTGCCAATGGGCGCCGACCTGCCAAAGCCGCCGTCTCCAGGCACGGCACCGTCCTTCCTGGTCGCAGCGCTCAAGGATCCGATGTCCGGCAACCTCGACCGGATCCAGATCGTCAAGGGCTGGCTCGGCGCCGACGGCAAGGCGCGGGAGAAGATCTACGAGGTCGCGTGGGGCGATGCCGAGCGCCGCCCGCGCGGTGCCGATGGCAGAATTCCACCAGTGGGTGACACGGTGGATGTGGCCAATGCCACCTGGACCGATACGATTGGCGATGCATCGCTGACCGCGGTCTGGTCCGACCCGGAGTTCGATCCGTCACAGCGGGCGTTCTATTACGCGCGGGCGATCGAGATACCGACACCAAGATGGACCGCCTACGATGCACTGCGATTTGGTATCGAGATGTCGCCCGACGTGCCCATGAAGCAACAGGAACGGGCGTGGTCCTCACCGATCTGGTACGCGCCATAGGCCGCGCAAGTCATAACAGGGGTCGCACAGACGTGATGAACAATAACTTCCGGGTTGGCCCTCGGGTCAACGCGCCGGTCAGCATGCTGATCGCACTGACGATGACCGTGGCGGCGGGGCCGTTGCAGGCCGAAAAATCCGCCGACCGCGAGTATTCCCCTTATCTCGACGATTTCCCGAATCGGGTGTTCTTCGGCGATACCCATTTGCATACCAGCTTCTCGGCGGACGCGGGATTCGCCGGTACGACCCTCGGGCCCGAGGAGGCGTATCGCTTCGCTCTCGGCGAGGAAGTGACCTCCAGTACCGGGGTGCGCGCGAAGTTGCAGGTCCCCCTCGATTTTCTCGTCGTCGCTGATCATGCCGAGAATCTCGGTCTTGCGCCGCTGGCGGCCGCCGCCGATCCAACCGTGCTGAACACCGAGTACGGCCGCAGGATCCACGACATGCTGAAGGCGGGCCAGGGGGTCGAGGCGTTCGACCAGTGGCGTGCTTCCAAGGCCAGCGGTGTCGACCCCATGGGCGGCGATGAGGGACTGCCGGCGGCAAAGACCGCCTGGGGCCTGATCACCAGTGCCGCGGAGAAGTACAACACGCCGGGTCGTTTTACCGCGTTCATCGGGTACGAATGGACGTCGGTCCCCGGGGGCAACAACCTGCACCGCAATGTCATCTTTCGCGGCGGCAAGGACCGCGCCGACCAGATCCTCCCTTTCAGCTCCTATGAATCCGAGGATGTGGAAGACCTGTGGCAGTGGATGGACGCTTACGAGGCGAAGACCGGTGGCCGTCTGCTCGCGATTCCCCACAACGGCAATTTGTCCAACGGGCTGATGTTCGACGACGTGACTTTCACGGCAAAAACGCCAATCGATCGTGACTATGCCGAGCGCCGCCGGCGCTGGGAGCCGCTCTACGAAGTAACCCAGATGAAGGGCGATGGCGAGACCCATCCGCTGTTGTCGCGCAACGACGAATTCGCCGATTTCGAAACCTGGGACAAGGGCGGGATCAACTCGCCGAAACCGAAGACGCCGGACATGTTGCCGCGCGAGTATGCCCGGGCCGTATACAAGCGCGGTCTGGCCTACGAGGCCGAACTGGGTATCAATCCGTTCAAGTTCGGTATGGTGGGATCGACCGATTCGCATACGGCACTGGCAACCACCGATGAATCACAGTACTTCGGCAAGATCACGGTGCTGGAGCCGGCCGCCAGCGAACAGCGATTTTTCGAAATCGTGGCCGGGCGTACCAATCCCGACAAGCTCGACATCGAGATCGAGGCGTGGCAGGTGGCGAGCGCCGGTCTGGCTGCCGTGTGGGCTCGTGATAACACCCGGGAGGCGCTCTGGGATGCGATGGCGCGACGCGAAGTCTACGGGACCACTGGAACCCGGCCGGTGGTCCGGGTTTTCGGCGGTTGGGATTTCGCCAGCGGTGATCAACTGCGCCCGGACGCGGCCAGGCTCGGGTATGCGCAAGGCGTGCCGATGGGCGGCGACCTGCCAGCAGCACCGGCGGATACAGCGCCGACCTTTATCATCCAGGCGCTTAAAGACCCCAACAACGCCAATCTCGATCGCGTGCAGATCATCAAGGGTTGGCTTGGCGCCGACGGAGAGGTCAGTGAGCGGATCTGGGATGTGGCCGTCTCGGACGGGCGTAAGATCGGCGCCGACGGACGTTGCCGTACTGCGGTCGGCAGCACCGTAAACGTGAAACGAAGCCACCTATACGAATTCGATCGGCGCCACCGCGCTGAGCGCTTTCTGGCAGGATCCCGATTTCGATCCGCAACAGCGCGCGTTTTACTACGTGCGTGTGCTGGAGATTCCGACACCGCGCTGGACGACATTTGACGCGAAGGTCTTCGATCGGAAAATCCCGGAGGGTGCGCCCACCGAGATTCAGGAACGTGCCTATACTTCGCCGATCTGGTATTCGCCGGGGCGGTGATCGGGTGCGAAGTAGCAACTGAGATTGTCGATGTGCATTGAGGAGCAGCGATATGGGACTTGGGACCAAGAGTGCAAAACGGATGGTCAAGAAGGAAATCAAGCAGGAAACCGGGCAGGTGCTCGATAAGGCGATAGACAAGGGCCCTGTCGACAAGCTCGAGGACAAGGTGCAGGACAAGACCGAGAATCTCGGGCGCAAGGCGGTCAGGAAGACAATATTCTGAGGTGGATGGCGCGGTTTCACCGCCTACCTGGAACATCACCGATGCAGGACATATCGTGATTTTTTCCAAGGCGGCTGTTCATGGATGCGGTATCTGCAGGGTTGATGTTGACACTGAAAGTGTCGGTGTACGCCCTGATCATCGCGATAGGGATCGACGCGCGGCTCGCTGACCTCGCTTACCTGTGGCGGCGGCCGGCATTGTTGCTGCGGTCGCTGCTGGCAATGTATTTGCTGATTCCGTTGCTGGCGCTGACCGTGGCCAAGACGCTGACTTTGCCGGCCGGCGCGACGGTCGCGCTGCTGGTGCTCGCGGTCTCGGCCGGGGCACCGTTGCTGCCGCGCAAGCTGATGCACATCGGCGACGGCGATTACATCTTTGGTCTCAGCGTGACATCGTCATTGCTCGCCATCGTGACCGTGCCGGTGTGGGTCGCAATCATCGGCGCGCAATTTGGCCGTGACATTGAGCTGGCGCCGATGCGAGTGGCCAGTGTGATAGTGTCGTCGTTTGTGGCTCCACTTGTGGCCGGCATGGTGCTGGGCCGATTGCTGGGTCAATACGCGGATCGCATTGGCGATGTGCTGATGTCTGTTGCCGGAATTGGGTTGAGTGGGTCGGCCCTGGTGCTGCTCGGGCTCAACTGGCATGTATTCGAGATCGCGGGGTGGAAGTTCATCGTTGCGCTTGTCGTCTTTGCCGCTTCCGCGCTGGCAATCGGACACCTTCTCGGCGGACCGGCGCCGCAGAACCGTACGGCTCTCGGGGTGGCCTGCGCAACCCGTCATGTGGGGATTGCGATCCTGTTGGCGTCGCTGGTTCCGGGACCGCGGATCGCGGTGCTCGTAGCGGGCTACTTCTTCGCCTCGATGCTGGTTTCCGTGCCGTATTTGCGCTGGCGCCGCAAGGTCGATCGCCGGTTGAACACCTCGGCCGCTGCTGACTGACCGGACGAAAAACGGGAGCCGGGGATTTGCTCCTGCCAGCCACTGCAGTACCCGGATTCCTGACGCCGGATGTGTTTGCACAAGACGCGCACGGGTGACTGCGATTCGAGGCTGGATTGAATGCGAGGGTCAGACTCTGCCTGAGCGACGCTGTGCCCCGGCCTCGTACCAGCCGCGCGTTCGGTTCACGATGCGCACGACCGAGAGCATCACCGGGACCTCGACCAGTACGCCGACGACGGTCGCTAGCGCCGCACCCGAGGAAAAACCGAACAGGCTGATCGCGGTGGCCACCGCGAGTTCGAAGAAGTTGCTGGCGCCGATCAGTGCCGAGGGCGCGGCGACACAGTGGGCGACGCCAAAACGCCGGTTGAGCAAGATAGGCCAGCCCGGAATTGAAATAGACCTGGATCAGGATCGGTATCGCCAGCAGCAGGATAATCAGCGGTTGCCCCAGGATCTGTTCGCCCTGGAAACCGAACATCATCACCAGCGTCGCGAGAAGCGCCGACAGCGACAGTGGATGCAACGCCGTCCAGCACACGCGGCAGTGCCGCCTCGCCGCCACGCGCCAGCAGGCGCCTGCGCCACCATTGTCCGAACAGCACCGGAGATTACGATATACAGACACGACCGAGAGGAACAGGGTTTCCCACGGGACCGCTGATCGCCGACAGGCCGAGCAGAAGCCCGACAATCGGCGCAAATGCAAAAACCATGATCGTGTCGTTGAGCGCAACCTGGCTCAGCGTGAAGTTGGCATCGCCGTCGGAAAGCCGGCTCCAGACGAAAACCATTGCCGTGCATGGCGCCGCGGCGAGGATGATCAGTCCGGCGATGTAGCTGTCGATCTGTTCGGCCGGCAGATACGGTGCGAACACGCCGCGGATGAATATCCAGCCGAGCAGCGCCATTGAAAACGGTTTGACCGCCCAGTTGACGAACAGGGTTACGCCGATGCCGCGCACGTGCTCGCGTAGGTTGCTCATGGCGCCGAAGTCGACCTTGAGCAGCATCGGGATGATCATCAGCCAGATCAGCGCCGCCATCGGGATGTTGACGTTGGCGATCTCGAGGCGGCCGATGAAGCGGAACGGGGCCGGGAAAAAATGGCCGAGCGCGATACCGGCGACGATGCACAGCGCCACCCACACGCTGAGATAGCGCTCGAACCCGCTCATCTCCGCCCCCGTCGCGCGTTTACCGGTGGTCTCGCACTGGGCACTCATTTCGGCCGGACTCCGTTTGTGAATAAGCCGGATTATAGGTGCAGCGCTGCCGGACCGGTGACTTCTTAGCGGGGGAATACGTCCGCTCGGGTGCAAGCTCCATGGTGGTTGGTATCCAGCCTGCACGGCTTCATCGGAGAAGGACGGGTGATTGCCCGGGAACAGGGTTGTCAATTGGGGATCGGCCCGGGGCGTATCGCGACGACCGCTGGAAGCGGCGCAGGCAACCGGCGTGCGAGCGGTTATAGTCGGTGTAACGAGACTGTCGACGGAGAAGATCTCGGTATGGGTGTTCGCCGGGGATTACGCCTGATCGGGCGTGTGCTTGGCTGGCTGGGGCTGGTCCTGGTCGGCCTTTTTCTAGTGGTGCTGGTGCTTGCCTGGATCGGCATCCGCGTGCCGCTCGCGAGAATTGCGCCGGTGATCGAGCCCGTTGTCGAACAGACCCTCGATGCAGAGTTGAGCTTTGCTGAAGGCAGCTTTTTCGAGTTGTCCCTGCGTCCTGGCCTGTCCGTCGATCAGCTACGAATTGACGGTCCCGACATTGATCTGCAAGTGAGCCATTTCTCGGGCAATCTGCGGTTGCTGCCGCTGCTGCGCAGGCGGCTGAGCATCGGGCGTATCGCCGTTGAAGGCGCGCGCCTCGATTACATCCGACGGATAGGAGCGGAAAGCGAGCGGCACGGCGCGCGCGCTCAGACCAGGGAACGCGGCAACGCTATCCGTTCCTTGACGGTCGAAGAGATCGATTTCGATAATGTGTCCGCGGTAATCACCGATGCTGACAGTGGTGACCAGTGGCGCTTTGCCATAACCGATCTTGATCTTGAACTGCCGCAACCCGGTGAGCTTCAGGCCGAGCTTGCGGGTAGCTACCAGGACACCCCGTACAAGGCACAGATTCAGAGCCGGCGTGACAGGGAGGGGGCATGGTTGCTCGAGCGCCTCGTCGTGACCGGCCCCGCGAGCAGGCTGTTTGTAAGCAGCAGACTGAACACAGCGCCTTTGCGAGGCGACGGGAGGATGGAACTGGAGCTGACCAGCGAGGACGATTTCAGACGCTGGCTGGGCGACCGTGCCGCACCCCTCGCGCCGATGCGCTTCAAAGCCAGCGCCCGGTTTGCCGACAACAGGGGCCGGGTCGAGATCGAGCGTTTTTTGCTCGGCCCGGCGGAATTCAGCGGTGATGCGGCACTCGATCTTTCGGGGAACCGTCCGAGTGCGCGGCTTGCATTACATTCTGATGGTTTCGATGCAGGTCCACTGCTGCTCGAAAGTGCGCCACCGCTGCCGGCAGCGGGCGATCAGGGCGCCGCGGTCGTTGCAACGAAAACCAATGAGGAGGCTGGGCGACGCGAGACAAGGGCCGCAAACGGGTCCACCGCTCGCCGAACTGGTCACGCCCTATCTCGAAGCGATGGAAGTCGATCTCGGGGTAAAGATCGACCGGATCGACGGTTTGACGGTGGATGTCGAATCGCTGTCGATCGAAACCCGGCTCACCGAGGGACGACTCGATTTGCCCGTCAGCGTCGTGCTGGCCGACGTGCCCTTCGATGGCGATGTCCGCGTTCTGATCGATGGCCCGGAGGTCGTGTTCGAGAGCCAGCTGGAAGCGCCGCCGAGCGACATCGGCGGGCTGGCCAAGGCGTTTATGAATGCCGACAACGTTCGCGGACATCATGGTGGCCTCGAATATGTCGCTGGGTGCGCGCGGCACGACGTTGCGCGAGATGCTATCGCCGGGTTTCGCGCTGCGCGGGACATTGCGCGACTCGGCGCTCTTTTACGGTGACCGGCCGGTCGGGTTCGAGCTGGCGAGCATGGATTTCTCCGCGGGCATGCTGGAAACGGGGAAAGCGTCGGCGCGCGGCGTTTTGCTGGGTCAGCCGTTTTCCGCCACTCTCGAGACAGTGCCGATTGCCCAGGTGTTGCGCCGCGAGGGCTCACGCATGCGGCTGGAAGTCGAGGCACGCGATACCCGCATCGTGCTCGATGGCAGTCTCGACAGCGGCACCGCCGGGCTCGAATTCGAACTGCAAAGCGAAGACCGGGAGGTACTGCGGGACTGGCTTGGCATCGAGCTGTCGCGGACCGTGCCGGTGACCCTGGCCGGGCGGGTAACGCGTGAGGCCGAGCGGCTCCATTTCGTGATCGAGCCGCTGCAACTGGGACGCAGCAGCGTGTCGGTGGATGCCTACACGTCGGGGCCAAACGATGACTACAAATTAAGAGCGAGGGTGCGTGGCAAACAAATCGATCTGCAGGAATGGGTCGAAGTTATGGCTGGGGCCGAGGACCAGAAAGCGGTAGGGGCATCACGCGGTGGCGGTGTGCGCCTTGATATCCCGATACTGCCGAGTGATTACCGGATTCTCGATGCTGATTTCGATCTTGCGGTCGACGATCTCAGTTATGACGCGCTGCGTTTCGACACAGTGCGACTGATCGGTCGCAGCCGTGGCGGACGGATCCAGCGCGGCAATCTGAACGTCGAATCGCCATACGGCGCGTTCGATGGTGAACTGACCATCGATCTGGCCTCCAGCCGGCCCGAGATCGCGTTACAGGCCGAAGCACGGCCGATGCGGCTTGGCAGTTTGCTGACTGATCTGGGTGTCTTCGACAGCGCGTTGATGGAGGCGCAGTCGGCCAGCATTCGTTTCTCTGTTGCCGGTCAGACCGCTAACGAGATGATGCGGAGCATCGACACCGAGTTTCTGCTGCGAAATGGCGTCTGGGATATGCTGCCTGACGTCGGGCTGATCGCGCGGTTCGACGAAGCAAGGTTTGTCGCTCGCGGTTCGGAGCCGATCCGCATCGATATCGCTGGGGACATTGACGGGCAGCCGATGCGTTTCGATATCGAGATGACCGCACTGGCCAAAGTCGTCGAGGAACACGCCGCTACCCTGCAACTCGCGGCCGCGCTCGGGAGATTTGCGGTTCGAGACTGCACTGGCAGGGGCGCTGCCGCTCGGTTCGGAGGCCTCGACGATAAGCTGTGCTGATGGAGAGCCCGGGGCTCGACGAGCTGAACGAACTGCTCGGCCTCGACCTTCCGCCGTGGGGGCCGATCCATGTTTCCGGGGAGCTGACCCATCGGGCCGGCAATCTATTCGATGCCCGATGCGCGCGTCGTCGTGGGGGCCTCGGAACTGCTCGGACGGATGAGCCTCGATGTTCGGGATCGCCCCGAGCTGGTGGCAACTTTCACGGCACCGCTGGTGCAACTCGACGATTTCCGCAGTCCGGGCTGGCGCGTCGGGCAGGGCACCGGGAGACGGCCGAGGCCAATGCCGAAACTCACCGCGGACGCCGACGCGCAGGGAGAGGCCGTGCTGTCGCAAAAGGCCTTCGAGAGTGTCGATGCATCTCTTCACCCTGGAGGTCGTCGAGGTCCGCAGCGGCGATGACCGCCTGGGTGCCGGGCAGCATCGTGCGCAGCTTAAGGATGGCGTATTCGATCTGTCACGACTCGGGCTCGAGCTGCCGGGCGGCGACATGGAAGCACGTGCCCGCATGCAGTGGCGCGACAGCGAACGCTTAAATGCGCATGTCGAGCTGGATGTCGATCAGCTGGACTACGGGGTGCTGGCGCGGCGCAGGAACCCGGAATCGACGATGAACGGGATGTTCAGCCTGTTCGCCCGCCTCGACGCTGATTACGTTGCGAATCGCGGTCTGATGTCGGGCGCGTCCGGAGCGATCGTGTTTGGCGTGTGGCCGGAGGACTTCAAGTCGGGAATTTTCGACCTGTGGGCGATCGGTCTTGCCAATGCACTGCTGCCAAAGCTCGACACGGAAAAGGCGTCGCGGTCAATTGCATTGTTGGCGGCTTCAATCTGGACGGCGGCTTGCTGGAGGAACGCATTATTTTTGCCGATACCTCGCGAATCCAGGCTTCCGGCGAGATCGATGCCGAACTTCAGTACCCGCGCAGCTCGATGCGCGACTGGTGCCGAACGCCAAACGGGCACAGATTTTTTCCTTTGCGGCACCGGTTACGGTTGACGGCAAATTCGACGATTACAGTATCGGGATACGCGCGCGCGACCTGGTGGCGACGATATTCCGCTTCATCGCCAGTCCGGTCGTCGCACCGATAAGGTGGATGACCGAGGACCCGATTCCGCGCGATGGTGTTGCTGCCTGTGAGCAGGCGTGGCAGACCAATATCGGCGCCAGCGCGGCCTCCGCCGATCGCGCCGCGACGGAGTCGGATTGATCCGGGTCCAGGCCACCATTGCGCAGGCGCTGACCAATACCCCGGACTGCCATTACAGGTCGGCGCTATTTCCGCCGCGGGTGAAGAATAACGAGCGGAATTCCTTGGCGCCGATCTTGGCGCTGACCTCCGTAGTCGCGCAGTAAACAAAAAGCCCGAAAACGAGCCAGATATGCACGGCAAGAAACTGGGTCCAAACGAGTTCGTGGTAGACACGTGCGTTGGCAGTTGCGATGTTGCCGGTGTCGATCCACGCCGGTACCAGTTCCTCGAGATACTGAACAATCGCCACCAGAAAGCTGTACAAGAATGTACGCCAGAGTGTGGGGTAGATGAGGGGTTTATCGGCAAATGATTTCATCGTCGGCAGCGTATCCGCAATCAGAATAACTTTGGCCACTACCAGGGCCAGAATCGTCGCGGTTGCCGAGTGCGACAATGGAATCGAATGCTCGCTCAGAATCAGATTCTTGGTCATCGATACAAGATGGAAGAGAATCAGGAAGAAAATTGTCGCCGGCAGGATCTCCCTGACTTCACGGCCAATAAATCTGAAAAATTTTGACATGGTTGCGGTTTCCTCAGTGCCGGTTTGTGCTCGCGGGCGGGCTTCCGTCAGCGGTACTGGAATTTGCCCCAGATTTCGTCGGACGATGGATGGCAGGTGAAATACGACGCAGCGCTGACGGTTCTCAGGCGGCTCCGGATGCAGCGATTTGTTCGGCAAGTTCGCGGCCGTTACGGACGCAGTCATTCATGGCTATACCGCGATAGGCGTTGCAGTTCAGATGCAGACCCGGCGACCGCGCCAGGCGATCGAAGATCTTGTCGACGTGAGCAATGTGACCGACGGGATAACTCGGAATGCCGCGTTCCCAGCGTTTCAGGAAAACCGCATCCGGGGTCGCTGTCGATACCCATTGTGTTGGCGATGCCCTCGCGGGCTTTCGCGATCAGTGTCGCGTCGTCGAGCTCGAGCATCTCCGGATTGCGTTGTCCGCCGAGCATTACCCGCAACGTTTTGCCGCCGCCGCTCGCCCGGTCCGGGAAAATGCTGCTGTCCCACAACACTCCGAGGACCGGCTGCCGCGCAGTGGTGGTTGTCAGCAGACCGAAGCCGTCCAGCGGGTGGTCCAGATTGTCAAAACCCAGCCCGACGACCGCCGTGGGGGAGTAGTTGATGGCGGCCAGCCCGGCAGCTAATTCGTCATCGACCCGTGCAAGCATTTCAGCTGCCGCGTACGGCTGGGCGCAGACGACGACCTGGTCAAACGCGGCTGCACCAGACGCCGAATGCACGAGATAGCCGCTGCCCTGAGGTTCGATCGCATCGACACCTTCGCCGAGGCGCCAGTCGGCGTCGACAACACCATGCAGATGCTCGACGAACGTGCTGACACCGCGTTTGAAACTCATCAGTATGCCGCCGGGCCCGGCCTCTTTTTTGCGTTTGGCCATCATGCCGCGGAACAGGCCGCCGTATTCCTTCTCGAGGCTGACGACGAGGGGAAAGGCGGCGTTGACGGAGATCTTGGCCGGGGTCGAGGCGTAGATTCCGGCGACCATTGCGTCGAGAAATACGTCGGTAAAGCCCTTGCCGACCCGGCGGTAACCGAACTGCTGCAGCGTTTCCTCGCTCTCCTCGCGCCGCCGCGGCACAAAGTACTCACCGGCAACCCGGAGCTTTCTGCCCCAGCGTAATCAATTTGGACTTCAGGAACAGGGGCGGGGACTCCGGTAAACGATGCAGAGAGTCGGTATAGATGAAACGCTTGCGCGCGAGGTCGGAACTCGGCAGCAGAAGCTCGCTGGCGCCACTGTCCTCGACCAGTTGCATGCTGGCCGGCTTATTGGTGAGAAAACCGTTGCCGCCGGCCTCGAAAAGGAAGCCGTCAACGGCAACGGTCTGCATCGTTCCGCCCGGGCGCTCCCCCGGGTCGTAGATCACAAGTTCCCAGTCGGGGCGCGCGCGTTGGATGTAGAACGCCGTGGTGAGGCCGCTGATGCCGGCCCCTGCGATTGCTATTTTCATTGCCGCGATTCTACGTTGGTCGAACGTCGGTGCAATACGGGTATGCCACCGAGCAGGTGACCATGCAAGATCTTATTCGCCAAGACCGGTGAAGCGCAGCTATGCGCTGGTCCATGTAATCCCAGAACGGATTCCAGCGTTGCCGCAACATGTCGGCACTGGTCAGCGCGAGAGTGCCGCGTTCGCCGCGCAGCGCGAGGTTGCCGAGCTGCACATGGGCGGCGTTCTTAATGGTCTCGCCGCCGTACAGCGGATCGTTTCGCGGAAAAGGAAGAGCAATGTGGGTCAGAGAGAAAATACTCAACGGCCAACGCATGTCGCTGGGCATGCGGGTCAATTCGTTGCTGCCGGCATCCTTGTGGATGATCTGCAGCTTATCCGTGGACGCGTCGGCATTTGCCAGCACCGTGACCGAGAATGGCAACTCCCGATCGGCCAGCAATTCGGTTAGCCGCGCCCGCGGGTCGTTTGCGAGAAGTTCCTCGAACACGACCTGGCGGTTGATATCGAACAACACCAGTTCGTTGCCGTTAGCGGGTAACTGGTCGAACAGGCCCAGGATCAGCTCCGGAGTCGAAACGGTTGCATCGACTGCCGATTGAAACGCGAGTACGGGGGGGAACCTGGACAGCAAAGGCTGCAGTTCGGGGTCGGCAAAATTCTTGCGGATCTCCACCGTCAACCTGAACGCCTGGTCTCCGGCATTAATGGCAAAAGAGCCGTATTTGAAGGGATCGTACTCGGGCTGGGTGCCGGCCCATGCCAGTTTCTCCACGCGCAACAACCATCCGAGGCGGGCCTGCCAGACCGCGAACGCTGCGGCCGGGCTGACCCCAATTGCAGGCGAGACCAGGATCAGGCCGTCTACTTCGGGCAGCGCCGGGTCGAGCAGGCTCTGCTGCGCGTACTGCACGGACAGCGCACCGCCATTGGAGTAGCCGATCAGGTAAATGGGCTTGTCGCCGACCACGCCCTTCATGTGTTTGACGGCGATACGAACGGCAGCGGCCATGTCTTGCCAACGCGCGGTAACCAGGCCCGATGGCACCGTGCCGTGACCGGGAATTCTCAGGCCCACGACGTGAGCGCCGCGCGCGTGCAGGGACTTGCCGAAATGACGCAGGCTGTAGGGCGAATCCGACATCCCATGCAACAGCAGGACCCCGGCGGCCGGTGACTGCTGGTGCAGTTCGAAGGTGCGATTCCAGTCCTGTGGCCAGCGGTCGGGGTTTGACTTGCTGCCAGGGTCGAAGCGACGGATTCTGCCACGGTCTTCCGGAGTCAGCCGGTCTACGACCTCGGTTTTCACCTGCCGGAAGACCGCTTTTTCTATTTCGAGGTAGTCGGCGAGGGTGGTGGCGCCCGAGTCCGCGGTGTATTCGGCCGTCATCCTCGCCTCGTGCCATACCCGCAGATCCGGGCGCGCGTTGACGTAGGCGACATAGGCGCCCAGGATCGCGACCACGGCGCCGATGCTCATGTAAGCGGCCGCAATAAGCAGGTTTTTTAGGGTTTTTTTGGCGAATTGTTTCATGCCGGTTTTCTCCGCGCTTCGGAGCCCGGTATCGGGCCGCCGAGACGCCATGGTCGCCCGCCTGGGGCTGGCGCAAACTTTTCAAACTAGGCAGTTAGCCGCGTTTGTCAAGCGAAAATGGACATTATCTGAGCTATTTCGACCGGATCGGCTATCAATTCGCGGCGTCGTGGTTTACCATGCGGCCGGATTTTCTTTCAGGGCGTTGGTGCTGGCGCTCGGGTCGGGAAAGGCAACTGCCACTACTGGCGCACGAGCCGCGGGGACCGCGACACACGCGGATACACGCTTCGTTGTATCTCACCCCTACTGATGACAGATCGTGTTGTCATGCTCGGCGCGAGTCTTGCACGCACCGGTATTTGCGACCGCGCACCGAATGCATGGACACGATTTGTCGTGTGGCGGGGTCAAGCGGCCGCGCGCGAATTTGCTTGCAACGCCCGACCGCGTACCAGGGATAAAGAATGACAAAGACAGCAGAGCAGATCAAAGACAAGTCCGCTAATGACGATTCTTTCCGCATAGAGTCGATTTCCAAATCCGACCCGCCCGACGGCGCCGAAAAAGACAACTGGTATCGCTACGTCATCATCCAGGGCGGCAATACGATTGTGGGGCATCGTCCGGGTAGTCTGCGCAGCGTCACCCAGGCGGTGGACGAGGTCGTGGGTCGTCTCAACGAAAGGCGGTTTGGCAAACGCGGCCGCGTTCATCTCACGTCCAGCCCGAAAAAACGCGGCTGATTGCCGCCCGTCGGGCAGGCAAGCCTGACGCCCGTTTAGTTGCTTCCGCCTTTCTTGGCGGCTTCGTGCCGGTCCGCCGCGGTACCGTGCTGGTCGGGTAATATGTGTTCCACTGATTCTATCGGCAACGCGACTTTGCTCAGTTCGCGGTCTTCCACGCCGAGGTAAATCGGTTCGGCCGCGCGCCGGTAAATGTTGACCTTGGCGTTGAATACGCTGCGCGACAGGCCGTGCTTGTCGCTGATGGTCAACTTGCGAATGGTAAACGTGCCATCGTCACGCGGCTTGCCGGTGAGATAGCATTTGATCGACTCGATTGCCTCGCCGGACAATTCCAGGCCGTTCAGGCTCGACAGGCGTGCCTGAGCCAGGTCAACGAAGTGGACCGAATCCACGTCACTCGCCCGGGTGCTGTTGTCGGGTCCGCGTCTGCGCATCGACGTGAAGTCGCCGACGAAAATTTGCCCGGGTAGCGCCCCTTCTATCATCCGCGCCAGCTCGACAGTTACCTCGCCAACGATGTCGTGGGTCATACTCGGGTTGAGCCCCTCGGCGCGGGGAAACTCATAACAGCTTCCGACATGAAACGAGACACGCAACTGCGGCACGGTGCCGGGCTTGGCGCGACTGTGCGCGACCGCATTGTCGGCAAGAACGAGATGCATGTAATGGTACAGGTTGGTGTCCGCGGCAACCCCCAGATTGCGGTTCCAGACGTAAAAACCGTCACCGGTACTGGAGCGGGCAAAATCGGCGGCGATGTTTTGCCCCAGCATTTTGCTATGCGCGGAATTGAGCGAATACGACAGGCTGTTTAGCTGGGTCATCTGCTCGAACGGGCTAAGCAGGCTGAAGCCGACGATGTCGAACAGCGCCACGGCGCGGCTGCGAACAAAGCTTACCGCATAGCGCTGGATCATCCGCTCGATCAGTTCGACCTCCGCGGCGGATGTCCCCAGTGGTTGACGCAGCCGCGCGTAAAACGGGTCGGTGTCCAGCAACTGCGCGGCACGTTGTATCTGGCTGGTGCTGTACTGGCGCGGTCCGGACATCAGGCGCACGACGAAATCGTGGTCGTCGCTCTGGTCCGGCGCCATGCCGTGGGTCGATACCGTGTAGGCGGCGACCGCGTAATGCGGTACGACCAGCAGCAATGCTCCCTGTTGATGGGCAGCCCAGGCCAGAATCAGATTCCGGCCAAGACCCCATTTCGTGTAGAGCTGGCGTTCGAGCTCAACGAGGTTGCTGCGGCCACGGAAATCGAGCTCTTCTCCGCCGCGGAGAATCTCGTAAACGGACGACGGGTTGGGTAGTCCCAGCCCCTCGGCGATGTTGTTATCACCCCAATCGGTCACAGCGTATTGTCCTGCCTCGTGCCCGGGCCCGTTGGCGGTCCCATGGGCGAATGATATTGCATCGCGAGCACTTTGTTGTATTCGCGTGCGATACGGCGCGGCGGCGACGCTGCCAGGCTGGCACGTTTGCCAGGTCCGTTTGGCGCGCTTCATGTCAATCCACGCGGGTGGACCGGCCTGGTGACTCCGGGGTCATCTGTTCAATGCGATGGCGGCAGCCAATGCCGATTCGATATCGGCGTAGGCAAACGAAAAACCGAATTCCTCTGTCAGCCGACGCGGGACGATGCGATAGCTGCCCAGCGCGAGTTCGGCCGCTTCCCCCAGCATCAGTTTCAGCGCTGTGGCAGGCACGCGTAGAAGCGCGGGACGCTTTACCGCGGTACCCAGGGCACCGGCAAATGTGGCGTAGGTCACCGGGTCGGGGCCGACCCCATTCACCGCGCCATTCATCGATTCGTCGCTAATTGCCTGCTCGATGACCGCGGTCAGATCGTCGATGTGTATCCACGGCAGCCACTGCTTGCCGTTGCCCACCGGTCCGCCGAGTCCGGCGCGGAACAGCGGCAGCAACTTGTGCAGCAGTCCGCCGTCCCCCAGCGCCAGGCCGATTCTTACGCTGACCCGGCGCACGCCATGATCTTCTATGGCAGCTGCCGCCTGTTCCCAGTCGCGGCACAACGCCTGCATGAACCCGACCTGTTGTGGCATGCGGTACGATTCGTCATAGACTTGATCGCCGCTGCCCGGGTAATAGCCGATCGCCGACGCGCTGACGAAACTCGCAAGCGACGCGGGGCGGGCCACTATCAGTTTTTTCGCGCTCTCGATACGCGAGTCGGCAATCGCCCGCTTGCGTGCGGCGGTCCAGCGCCCGGCGCCAACGTTCTCGCCCATCAGGTGAACGATACTGTCGACGCCATCTAGCGCGGGGTCGGGTACCGGTTCGTTGCGGTAATCCCAGGAGAACGCCGCCACGCCGAGCTGCGCCGCCGCACGTTTGCCATCGCGGCTCAGCGCCACGACTTCATGCCCTGCGCGCTTTAGTCGGGCACACAGATGGCTGCCGACCAGGCCGGTCGCACCGGTGATCAAGACCTTCATGTCACATCTCCCGCAAGCGCACAGTTAGCTATTGGTTTCGCCGGCCGCGTGTGGCGGGATTCAGCGCTCCCCGTTCGACTTGCCCGGACCGGTTTCAGTCTCCGTCGTTGCTCATCAGGCGGCGGGCGAAATACGCGTATTCGAGCGCGGTCCGAAACGCCAGCTGCTCCTGGTTTGCCGTGCCGCCATGACCCCCCTCGATATTCTCGTAGTACAGATACGGGTGATTCCAGGCTTCCAACCGCGCCGCCATCTTGCGCGCATGTCCCGGGTGGACCCGATCGTCCTTCGTCGACGTGTAGAAGAATACCTCGGGATACTCGCGATCCTTCTCCAGGTTCTGGTACGGCGAGTAAGTCATGATGACCTCACGGTCGGCCGGAACGTCCGGGTCGCCGTACTCTCCGGTCCAGCTCGCGCCGGCAAGCAGCTTGTCGTAACGCAACATGTCCAGCAACGGGACACCGCAGTCGATGGCGGCATACAGGTCCGGACGCTGGGTCAGTGCGACACCCATCAACAGGCCCCCGTTGGAACGGCCGATCGCCCCGAGTTTGCGCGGGCTGGTCACACCACTTGCAATCAGGTCCTCGGAGACTGCAAAAAAGTCGTCGAAGGAGCGCTGCCTGTTGTGTTTGAGCGCAGCCTCGTGCCAGCTCGGGCCATATTCGCTGCCGCCGCGGATGTTGGACAATACCAGTACGCCTCCGCGCGAAACCCACAGCCGGCCAGCCAGCGCACCATGCTGCGGCCGGCTCGGATCCTCATAGTAGTAGGGCAGAATCGGAATCAGAAACCCGCCGTAGCCGTATTGCACGGTCGGCGCGTTGCCGCGCTCGAGCACGTCCTTTTTGCCCATCACGAAATACGGTACCCGGGTGCCGTCGCGGCTGGTGGCGAAGCGCTGACTGACGACCACGTCGCTGGCGTCGTACATCTCCGGTAACGCGGCCACGCGACGGGGCTTGTTGTCGGCAGCCACGTAATACAGCGTATCCGGCGTTGTCAGGCTTTCGAAGCTGACCAGCAGATCGTCGCCCTTGGGGTTGACCGAGATGAGCGACACGACGCCGTTGGCCGGTAGCGCGATGTCCTGGGATTGCCAGCCTTCGGCGCCGCGGCTAAGGCGGCGCGCGGCGCCGACGACATCGTCGAGTATGCCGATGAAAACCGCATCCGAGCCTACCCCGACGCTGCGCAGTGCTTCGGATTCGCCCGGCGCATAAACCAGTTCGGCGCTCATATCCTCGAGGGCGATGGCGACCAGCGCGCCTTGCGGATATGTCGCGCCCGCGTATTGCCACGACTCGTTCAGCCTCGCGATCAGGCGACCGTCCACCACACCCTCGAGCCCGGCGCGTTGAGGCAATGGCAGCGCGGCCAGTTTGCCGTCGTCGCCGATCAGGAAATATTCGTATTTGAAAAACGTGATTGCGCGGAGAAGGAAGGGGTAGGCCCGACTTTTGTCGCGCAGTACCAAGGGCTGGACCGACACATCGGTGGACTGCGCCGAAAAGACGGTGGTTGCCGCGCTCAGCGGTTTGCCGCGCTCGACAATTTTTAGCGTTCTCGCATAACCCGACTCGGTGAGACTGTCCTTGCCCCAGTCGGTGCCCACCAGCAGACGGTCCTCATCCATCCAGTCGACCGAGCTCTTGGCCTCGGGAATGACGAATCCGTCTGCAATGAAACGGCGCTTGGTCGTGGAGAACTCGCGGTAGACAGATGCGTCGGTGCCGCCGCGAGACAGCCCGATCATGCAGCGCTCATAAGCCGGCGCCAGGCATTCCACGCCTTGGTAGACCCAGTTTTCCTTCTCGCTCCGGTCCAGCGCGTCGACGTCGAGCAGGGTCTCCCAGTCGGGTTTGCCGGCGGCGTAACTCGCCAGCGATGCTCGCCGCAGCACGCCACGTACATGGGTCTTGTCCTGCCAGAAATTGAATACGTTATCGCCGCGGATGGCGCCATACGGAATTCTGGCCTCGGAGGTCAGGATTTCCAGCGCTTCGCGGCGCATCGCCGCGAATTCCGGCTGTTTCTCCAGTTCGGCGAGGCTGCGTGCGTTTTGCTCCCGCGCCCAGTCCAGTGATGCCGGGCTGTCGATATTCTCGAGGTCGATAAATGGATCCCCGGTATCCGCCAGCGCGGTGCTGCCGATGACGGCCACGGCCAACAGCGAAAGGCGCAGGAACAGGAACAACGACTGGGTCATAGCGAAAGCCTCTGTGAGGGAAGGTGCTGAGTGGCGCTAATATTCGAGCGCAACACAAAGACCGCTATTCTACTCCGCGGCGGCCGTTGCTGCGGGTTGCGCCGGCGAGCGTCTGGGACCGCGCCCCGCGCTCGCGAGTGCGGTCTGCGGTCGACGCGATTGCCCGAGTCGTCTATCGTACCGCCCTTCGATTGCGCGCGCGGGCCGAAGGCGGCTCTATTGCATGGGGTAGCGCAAGTTCCAGGCGTTGGGTCTGGACATTTTTTTCAGGAAACGAGCAGGGAAATACAGGCATGGCAAACGAAACACCCGAATTGGATCCGAGCATGGACCGCGACGGTTTGTACCGCGAGGAGATGTTTACCGACCGGCGTGTCGGCACGCTGCAACGGCTGACTCCGGTTGGCGCCGATGGCGAGCCGGACCCGAGCCGGGGCGTATTGTTCCTGGGTCAGACCCAGGTGTTGACGCCGGCCGGTGCACTGCCAATCAGCTTCGAAATCGAGGCAGAGACGCTCGACGAGGCGGTTGGCAAATTCGGTGATGGCGCGCGCGCCGCGATCGAAGACACGATGCGCCGCATCGAGGAAATGCGTCGCGACGCCGCGTCGTCGATCATCGTTCCCGATGCCGGTGGCGGCGCGCCTGGCGGTGGCATGCCGGGTGGCGGGATTCAGATGCGCTAGCGCGTCCGCTACAGCGAGCGCAGGTATTCCAGCATACGAGCCTGAGTCGTCGTATCCGGCAGGCGGCCGGTTCCGGCGAGGCCGTTGTCGAGCATGTAATGCGCTCGCCGCGTGCCCGGTATCACGCAAGTCACGGCCGGATCGGCGAGCACGAATTTGAGAAAGAACTGGGCCCAGCTGGTGCAATCGAACCCGCTTGCCCAGTCGGGCAACGCCTTGTCACGAACGCGCGGGAATAACTGGCCGCCGGCAAATGGCCGGTTGATGATGACCGCGACGCCATTGTCGGCGGCGAGCGGAAGCAGTTTGCGCGCCGCTTCCGGTTCCGCCATTGAATAGTTGACCTGCATAAAATCAATCGGCTCGGACGCGATGATGCGCGCGAGATCGTCGTAGGCGCTGCTGCGATAGTGGGTGACTCCGAGGTAGCGGATGCGACCTTCGTCTTTCCACCGGCGCAGCGTGGCGAGGTGCGTTTTCCAGTCCACCAGGTTGTGGATTTGCATCAGGTCGAGTGTCTTGACCCGAAGTTTGGCAAGACTCGCGTGCATTTGCGCAGTCCCCTGATCCGCGCCGCTGGTCCAGACCTTGCTGGCGAGAAACAGTGCTTTGCGCGCACCCGATCGGGCGACCAGGTCGCCGAGAACCGTTTCGGATGAGCCGTACATCGGCGATGTGTCGACGACACTGCCACCACGCTCGATTAGCGCGCCGAGTACCTTTTCCAGTCCGGCTCGCGCTTCGCTGTCGTCCCCGACGTCGAAAGACTGCCAGGTGCCGAGGCCGACAACCGGCAGGGCTTCACCGGAAACCGGGATCGGGCGGGTATTCATCTTTGCTCCGCCAGCGATGGCGCCGAGTGCGCCGGGCATCGCGAACATGCCACTGGCATATCCAAGCCCCGCGACGAACATGCGGCGATCGATCATGTCTGTTTCCTCGTGTTCTTGTAATGCTCGAGTTTTGCTGCGGTCCCGGAATGCGCTTTGCGTCGGAGCCGGCCGAATTTTGTGCCGAGACGCATCCCCGTGAACATCCACAGGCCGCACAACGGAACCGCGGCAAAAGCGATGGCCCCCGTATCGAGCCCGATTCCGCGCATTCCCGCATAAAGCCATCCGGACACAGCGTCTCCACCACGATATACGAGTGTATCGACGAGATTTTTGGCTTTGTATTTTTGCGCCGGCGAGAGCACGGTAAACAGCATTTCCCGGGCCGGTTTCATTACCGCGTAATTTCCGGCCCGGCGTAGCACCTGCACGACAACCAGCACCGCGAGGACAGGCGCGATTCCCAGCAGCATGAATCCTGCGATCAGCAGTGCCGGAATCAGTGCAAGCGTGGTGCTGAGACCAAAGCGCTCCGCGATCCGGTTCGTGGCGAACAATTGCGCACCGACTGTCAGCACGTTTACCGCGAGGTCGATCGATGCGAACAGGCGCGTGCGTTGCTCACTGTCGGCAATATCGGCGGCAACAATGTGCGCCTGGGTGAAATACAGGAATGTCGAGGCGCAGCTGTACAGCAGGATCAGCAGACAGATACCCTGCAGGTAGCGCGAATCCCGCACCATCCGAAAGCCGCTGAGCATCCCGCCGCCGAGCGCGGTTGCGGACCGCCGTGCCCGGTCGCGTTCGCCGGGCGGTGGCGGCGCGTCCGCCAGCAATTGCTGGATACAGATCAGCGCAAACGCAAACATCGCGGCAGATACCGGCAATAGCCAGGTGACGCCGATCGCGCCGACCAGTGAAACGGTCAGCGCGGGGCCGGCAATCGCGCCGGCAGTGCCCCCCGCCGCGATCAGTCCGAACAGGCGCGTGGACTGGTCCGGCGAGAAGATATCTACCATGAATGACCAGAACACCGAGACAACGAACAGGTTGAATACGCTGACCCAGACGTAGAAGCAGCGTGCCAGCAAGACGCTGTCGGGAGTTCGGCTGAATCCGGCGAAGAATGCGATCAGGCTGGCGCAGACGACGGCATACACGAGCGGAAGAAAAACCCGCCGTGGCAACCGCGACACCAGCAAACCGAACAGCGGTACACACACCAGTGTGCCGATGAACGTCGCGGTAAACAGCCATTGCAGTTGATCGACGCCGGCGCGAATGGCCATCTCGTCGCGCAGCGGCCGGAGAATGTAATAACCGCACAACAGGGCAAAAAAATAGAGAAACGACCACGCCACCTGGCGTGTCTCTCCCGGCTGCACCCGCAAAAGCCGGGCAGTCCGGCTGTAACGGGTTCGCGCCGGGCGGGACGGGGCAACGGTCAAAGGGGCGGTCGCAAGGTAGTGGTGCCGGGTCGCATACGGGTTTATGACCGCATGCGAGGGTCTGCGTTCCGGTAGCCGATGCGGGTCGCGTCAGTCCGCTTCGATCGTAAAGCTCATGCCGGCAGCGGATTCCAGCCGCTCGATCAGGCTGAAGCCCATGCTCGATGCCGGGGTCCAGAAACCGCCGCCGACATCGATTTGGTCCATGGCAAGGCAGACCGCAGCTTCGCCGAGCATTCGCGATGTCGCGCCATAACCGGGATCGCGATCGCCATAGACCTGGGCGCGGAGCAGCTCTCCATCAGAATTCTTGCCGATCAGCAGAATGTCGAAAAATCCGCGCTCTCTTGCGCTCGCCGAAGGTCCGTCGCCCGGTTTTGGCAGAAACAGCTTTTCCAGCAATTTCCGGGTCGGAGCGACGCCGACGCCGATCAGGAGCGCCCCGAGCGCGGTGGCGGTGGCGCTGGCGGTGGCGAATCCGAGCAGGCCGCTGCCGCACAACACCGACTCGCTGTAGCGAAAACCCTCGCCGTACTGATAATCCAGCAGAGCATTGCTGCGGCGAACGATACGCGTGTTGATGGCAGCCATCACGAATGGCGCGGTCCAGCCGCCCGCATCATGATCGTAGGCCGGCGCACGCTGATCGTTGCCGTCCGGTCCGCTGCGTTCGCCCGTTGGGTTGAGCGCATAGGGATCGGCCAGCAGGCGCCGCACCTCGCGGTCGTCGCGCGCCTCTTCCATCAGGTTCAGCAGGCTCGCAACGGTCCCGCCACTGAAAGCGCCGCGGGCCTTGCGCAAGCGGAAACCGATTTCGCTGCAGGCCGAGCCGTGCCGTTGCCGCATCTCGTCTTGCAGAAAGAGGCAGCCGAGATCGGAGGGAATGGAATCGAAGCCGCAGCAGTTGACGATACGCGCGCCACTGGCCTCGGCCGTTGCCTGGTGGGCGTCGATCATGCGCCGGATCCACTGCACCTCGCCGGTAATATCGCAGTAGTCGGTGCCATTACGGGCGCAGGCCGCGACCATCTCCGAGCCGTATAACGCAAACGGACCCACGGTAGAGCAGATAACGCGCGTCTGCGCCGCGATCCGGTCAAGCGAGTCCGCATCGGCGCTGTCCCCGACCAGTACCGGCAGGCCTTTCTCGTCACCGCAGAGTTCCTTGCAAAGCGTTGCCAGCCGTTTTGCGTTGCGTCCACCGATCGCCCAGCTCAAATCGCCGCCAGCGCCATAACGCTGGAACAGATATTGCGCGACCAGGCGGCCGGTGAAGCCGGTGGCTCCCCACATCACGAGATCGTATTTTGCTGCTTTTCGTTTGCTCCGGGCCATGGGTCAGCAGCGTATAGATCGCCGGTGTCGCCGGCAAGCGCAACGATCCGGAGTAGAATGCGGCGCGTCGGCCGATGCCGAAATACCTTTTGCGCCACCGGTCAGGCGCCCGGAGACAGGAACCATGCGCAGTTATAAGTTTGCCAGCTATGGCGAGGCGGTCAACGAGGTGATCGAGGCGTCGCCGAAGCCGCAGGGCAGCGAGGTCCTGCTCAGGGTGGAAGCGTGCGGGGTCTGCCATTCCGACATCCATGTCCTCGACGGTTTCTTCGAGCTGGGGGACGGCAAGCGTCTCGACCTGTCATCCGGACGCAAACTGCCGTTTACGCTTGGTCACGAGATCGTTGGCAGCGTTGCCGCGCTTGGCCCGGACGCTGCAGGTCCGGCAATCGGTGAGCGCGTTGTCGTCTATCCGTGGATCGGCTGCGGTGAGTGTGCCGTTTGCGCGGCCGGTGACGAGCATTTGTGTGCGGACGCACGCGCTCTCGGCATCCAGATGGACGGTGGATATGCAGACGAGGTGCTCGTACCGCACAGCCGTTACCTTCTCGATTTCGGCGAGATCCCGGCGCACCTCGCGGCAACCTATGCCTGTTCCGGCCTGACGGCATATTCCGCTTTGCAGCGGATCGAGCCGCTGACAGCACGGGGCGCGACGCTGATCATCGGTGCGGGTGGAGTGGGGATGGCGGCTCTGGCTCTTGGTCGTGCCCTCCATGACAACCTTATTGTCGTTGCCGATCACGATGCGGCGAAACGCGATGCGGCGCTGGAGGCCGGTGCCGATGCGGTGATCGATGCTGCAGCCGACGGTGCGCTGCGCCAGCTGCGCAAACTGACCGCTGGCGGGCCTGTGGCCATTATCGATTTTGTCGGAGCCGAGGCGACCGCGAACTTCGCTGTTTCCGCGGTGCGCAAGGGTGGCAAGATCGTTGTCGTGGGCTTGTTCGGTGGCAGTATGAACCTGTCTTTGCCGCTTTTGCCGCTCAAGAGTTTTGCGCTGGAGGGGGCCTACGTGGGATCGCTAGCCGAGATGGAACAACTCATGGCGTTGGCGCGGGCGGGCGACGTACCGCCGCTGCCGATCCAGTGCCGTGGTCTCGACGAGGCCGACTCGGTGCTGCGGGAGTTGCGCGAGGGTCGGGTCATCGGCCGCGCGGTGCTGATACCCGGGAAATAGCGCCGCGGGTTATCAGTCCTCGCCCAATGCCCTTACGAGCGCGCTGCGATGGCGTGTCGGCGAACTATCATCGCGGTCGGCGGGCATGCTCCCTGGGTCTGATCGCGCGTTGCGCGGACCAGGCGATTGTTCGGAGCGGGAATCCGGCAGCAAGGAAAGAAGATACGGGTCAAACCCGGTATTTAGCGACTCACGCGGTTCGCTGCGCCGGTCAACCTGCAAAGGTTTGCGATCGTCTGCCATGACAACTACTCCATCGGGCATTCTGCTCCGATGTCACGCTAGCACCGGTCATTGCCGGCCCGGGCGTCAAATTGACATAAAGCGATCCGGGGCCGGTACGGCGCACTCCAAACTGAGGCCTGCGTCACATTTTGCGACGGGTCGTGGCGGCTGCGTCACTCCGGCGCAATGGGAGAAAACAACAGGCTGCTGCGGGTCTCATCGGCCGTGTAACCGAGCGCCAGTTTGCCCGCGACAAAGCTCAGTTTATCGACGCCGGCGAGCGCCTGCAGGTAGCGTTGCTCCAGATCCATCATTGCGGGCCCGCAAGCCATCATCGTGGAACCGGCCTGGCCGATTTTTACGCTCCCCGCTCCTTCACCCGGAGAGATCGCCGCGAAATAACGATTGCATGCGGATTGTCCGCTAATCCTGCCATCCGCAAACGCAAGGGTGATTGGCGGTTCGTTGGGCGCGCTCTCGCTGCGGCTGAACCGATCCAGCTTCCAGTTGCTGCCATCGAGCGCGGCGGGCGAAAACGTGCCAAGAACCTCGCTGCCGTTTTCGCGCAGTCCGTCCTTGCCGAGTGTGTAGCGCCGATGCGCCATCTGCGTCGGGCAACACATCGCATCGTTGGGTCCGGCCTGAACGACATCGAGCACGATGGCCCCGCCGTCGATGCCGACATCGCGTACCTGAACCCGGTCGCCGACGAGCGCGGTACCCGTATTGACCGCCATTGCGCCACGCAGCGTGACGACCGCGACATACAGCATGACACCGGAGCCGCCCGAATTTTCGCCAAGCAGTACGATCGTCTCGGGCTGGCCGTCGCCGTCGAGATCCTCCTGCCGCATGATTTCCCTGACCAGCGTCACGGTCGGGCGCGACGCTCCACCGGCGACAAACGGGATGCCCTCGAAGCGTCCGTCCGTCAATTTAACGGAATAGTCGTAGATTCCGCTGTACTCGGCATTCGCCACCGCATCGAGGGCGGGTGCCTCCGCCACTGGCGCCGGTCTGGTTGCTGTGCTTGTATTGGCAGAATTGCCGACGCAGCCCGGCCCGCTGGCCAGGAGCGCCGCCAGGAGAAGGTAGACACAACGCTGCATGACTTGCCTCCGCGCGCGGGTGTGGGGTCCGGCAGTGTAAATGCGGTCCCGGTGAACGTGCCAGTGGCCGGGCCATCAAACCTGCGATATCGCCGCGATTGCGGCGCCTGCGGGGACACTCGGGGAACGCTATGATTGGATTCGAAATCAATGGCAGCGAGATCGAACTGGATGTCGATCCCGATATGCCGCTGCTGTGGGCGATACGCGATGCGGCCGGTCTGACCGGCACGAAATACGGATGCGGCATGGCGCTATGCGGTGCCTGCACCGTGCATGTCGATGGCAGAGCGGTACGTTCCTGCCTGCTCCCGGTCAGCTCCGTGGCGGGTAAATCGGTGACCACGATCGAGGGTGTCGCGGGCGGCGCGGCCGATGCGGTCAGACAGGCCTGGACCGAACTGGATGTAGTGCAGTGCGGTTACTGTCAGTCCGGCCAGATCATGTCGGCCGTGGAATTGCTCGAGCAAAACCCACGCCCGGACGATGCGCAGATCGACCGTGCAATGCGTGGCAATATCTGCCGCTGTGCAACCTACGCGAGGATCCGCGACGCGATCCGGCTGGCCTCCCGCAGCCTGTCCGCGAGGTCAAAACGTGAGCGCGGGGACTCGGGTGAATCTCGATCGCCGCAATTTTCTCAAGGCCGGCGTCGAAGCCGGCGCCGGATTGACGCTCGGTGTCGTGCTGTCGCCGCTGGCAATGGCGCAGGACGCCGCTCCGGGCTTGCCCGCGAGCGACTCGCTCGTCGACGGGAAGTTCGAACCGAATGCGTTCGTGCGAATCGCGCCGGACAATACCGTCACGGTGATTTCCAAGCATCTTGAAATGGGTCAGGGCGTGTACACGGGGCTGGCAACGCTGGTCGCGGAAGAACTCGATGCGGACTGGAGCCAGGTGGCCGTCGTCGCGGCGCCGGCGGATGCCAGCCGCTACAACAACCTGTTCTGGGGCCCGATGCAGGGTACCGGAGGCAGCACCGCGATCGCCAACTCCTACATGCAGATGCGCCAGGCCGGCGCGGCCGCGCGGCACATGCTGATTGCGGCGGCGGCCGAACGCTGGTCGGTGGCGGCAGACGAGATCACGGTTGCCGCCGGCGTTGTCAGTCACGCTTCGAGCGGGCACCGCGCAAGTTTTGGCGAACTGGCCGCGGCGGCAGCGCGGCAGACGGTGCCGACCGAGGTTAGCGTCAAAGACCCCGCCGAGTTTCGCCTGATCGGGCAACGGGTCCCGCGCACGGACGGGACCGGCAAAATCGACGGCAGCGCGGTGTTTACCCAGGACGTAAAGCTCGACGGCATGCTGACCGCGCTGGTTGCGCATCCGCCGCGGTTCGGTGGGCGGGTAGCCAAAGTGGACAGCGCCGCAGCGAGGGCGGTGCCTGGAGTTGTCGCCGTGCACGAGATCCCGACCGGAGTCGCCGTTGTCGCGCGAGATTTCTGGAGCGCCTCGAAGGGTCGCGACGCACTGACGATCGACTGGGACGAGAGCGGGGCGCTGGCGGCGAGCTCCGCGACCCTGATGGCGAGCTACCGTGAGCTGGCGCAGACCCCGGGTCTGGTGGCGCGCAGCGAGGGTGCTGTAGATGCGGCGCTGGAGAAGGCTTCGAACCGGCTCGAGGCCAGCTACGAATTTCCCTATCTCGCGCATGCGGCCATGGAGCCGATGAATTGCGTCATCAGGCTGGACGAGCAGGGCTGCGAAGTCTGGAACGGCGAACAGCTGCATACCGGAGACCAGATGGCGCTGGCAGGTTTGCTGGGACTTACGCCGCAGCAGGTCCGGGTGAACACGTTGTTTGCCGGCGGCTCTTTTGGCCGCCGCGCCAATCCGCAATCGGATTACCTGCTGGAGGCCGCCGCGATTGCAAAGGCTGGCGGTGGCAAGGCGCCGGTCAAGCTGGTCTGGACCCGCGAGGACGATATGCGCGCCGGCTGGTTTCGGCCGATGTATTTTCACCGTTTGCGCGCCGGACTCGATGCGGACGGGCGGCCGGTGGCCTGGCAGCATCGAATCGTCGGGCAGTCGATCGGTGCCGGCACGGCATTCGAGTCGGCCATGGTCAAGGACGGCGTGGACTCGACTTCGGTCGAAGGCGCCAGCAATTTGCCGTATGCGATCCCAAACGTCAGCGTCGAGTTACATACGACAGAGGTGGCAATCCCGGTGCAGTGGTGGCGTTCGGTCGGGTCGACCCATACTGCATTCGCGGTCGAGTGTTTTATCGACGAACTTGCGCTTGCCGCTGGCCGAGATCCGGTCGATTACCGACTCGAATTGCTGGGCGAGCATCCGCGCCACAGCGCGGTGCTGCAACTCGCTGCCGAGCGCTCAGGCTGGGGCAAGCCGTTGACCGAAGGCACGGCGCGGGGTATCGCACTGCACGAGTCGTTCAACACCCGGGTGGCGCAGGTGGCCGAGGTGTCGCGCAAGGCAGACGGCGGGTTCCGTGTCGATCGGGTGGTCATCGCGGTCGACTGCGGGATTGCGATAAACCCGGATGTGATCCGCGCGCAGATGGAAGGCGGCATGGGATACGGACTGTCCGCAACGCTCGAAAGCGAGATTACGATCGCTAACGGTGCCGTCGTCGAGGGGAATTTCGACGGCTATCGGGTGCTGCGGATCGATCAGATGCCCAAAGTCGAGGTCCACATTGTGAAATCCGCCGAGCCGCCCACCGGGGTTGGAGAACCGGCTACGCCGGTCATTGCGCCGGCTGTCGCCAATGCCTTGTTTGCGCTCAACGGTCAACGCGCCCGTCGGTTGCCACTGGGCGCAAACTCATAACTTATTGATAAGTCGAGAGAAATTCTATTTTCTCTGAATAGAGGGCGAATATATTGTAAAATAGTCGGCTTATTGCGCAATGCAGCAGCGACCGCGGATCGGGTGACGGCTGCCGGCAAATGTTTGACCTGATTCAACCAGAGCAGTAATCCCCGGACGGTATCATTTGTCGTTTCAACGATGCGTTATCCAGAGGTAGGCGACTTGAAAGCGATTTCGACTCTGACGATTGCAATGTCCATGCTTCTCGCCGGTGTAGCGCAGGGCGCTGACACCGGTGTGACCGTGGCGTCACTGGCCACGCGCACCGACGTGGCGCCGGCCACGTGGCCACGGTTGGAAATGTCGGAGGATCACCATCTCCAGGACGGCCTCAACGCCAAGCTGGAGCAACTCGGTCTCGCCTCGCAGGCGCAACGCGGACGCCTGGCCGTCGCGCTGGTTGACGTGACCGTGCCTGAGCGGCCCCGGGTCGCGAGCGTCAACGCCCACCAGATGATGTATGCCGCGAGTCTGCCCAAGATTGCGATCCTGCTTGGCGCATTCCAGAAGGCGCATGACGGCGCACTCGACATGAATGCCGAGACGGAAGCACTGCTGACGCAAATGATTCGCCGCTCTTCGAACTCCGCCGCGACGACGATGCTCGAGCGCGTTGGTTATTCCTACGTCGCCGACATCCTTCGCTCGGATAAGTACGAACTGTATGACGAGGACATGAACGGCGGCCTTTGGGTCGGGAAACCGTATGCGAAGAAAGCGGTATGGCAGCGCGATCCGCTGTACAACCTGTCGCACGGGGCGACGCCCTTCGAGGTGGCGCGATTCTACTACTTGCTGGAAACGGGACGGCTGGTCGATGCAAAATCCTGCGCACGGATGAAAGAGATGCTCGGCGATCCGGCGATCAAGCACAAATTTGTCAAAGGTCTCGCCATGCACCGGCCGGGATCGGTGATTTATCGAAAGTCGGGTACCTGGTCCACCTACCACGCGGACAGCGCAATCGTCGAACGCGACGGCCGCCGCTATATCGCGGTTGCGATGGCCAACGATCCGGCGGGCGGACACTGGTTGTCCGAGCTGATCGTCGCGCTGGACGACCTCATTTTCGACCCGGCCAATATTGCGCATGACGGTATGGCCGAGGATCACGTCACGCCGATGGCGCCGCCGCCGCGCGCTCCCGCCAGCTAGTCCTCGGCCGGCGCTCCGGTGTCCTGCGGATGCCCGGGTTTTCCTGAGTCCGGCTGATTCGCGTCCGGGTGTGTATCCGGCTGGCGTTCGAATAAAGGCGTCGAACTGCCATCGTCGCCCGCTGCGGAAGTGGGTCCCGAGGTTACCGGAACAATTGTCGCGGCGGCTTTCTCGGCCTCGATCCGGGCCGCATGGCGCGCCTCGATCATCCGGTGTATCCGCATCGCCAGCGTCTGGTGCTCCACCGCGGAATTCTTGTACAGCACGTTGGAACTGACCACGACCAGGTAGTGGTAGTCGAGGCTGTCCAGCGGTCCTTCGACGATCGCCAGCGAGGCGAGCTGGTTTCGTTTGTTGCCCTGGTATTGCTTGCATACGAAGTCGGGCTCGGGCTGACAGCTGTAAAGCGAGCCGGATTTGAAATACACCGCGTATGAGTACAGAGCGGGGTGAGAAGCGTAGCGAATACGCCGCTGGGTCATGTACAGCAATCGCTTCAGCTCGGTGCTCGAATACTCGTCAACCAGTCGTCCCTGTTCCAGCAGATACAAAAAATGCACGAGCTCGCGCGGATTGCCGTAGCTGGTGGTGCCCGATACGCGATTCTTGCCGGTACGGGTAAAGAAACTGCCTTGCCGGAGCAACTCGGGGTCGAGACCGTTGCGGACGACCGCGCTGTTCATGGCATCGAGGTAGATCTGTCCCAGCGCGCCGGCCTTATGGGTGGCGAAAAACTCGGCCTCGCGTTCGCGCGTCGACCGGGTACTCGGCGCCGAAATGCGACAGCAGGATGAGCTGCTTTTGCATGGTTGCCGCTGCTGCATTGTTGCTGGCGGAAAGCATCCAGTCGAGCCAGTCATAGAGGCTGCCGCGATCGCCAACCTCGACCTTGCGGTATTGCCGTTCGCGCGTTGCGACGTCCCAGAACAGCGCCTTGTGGTGGTCGCTGATGACAAACTCGTCGCCGGTGATCCAGGTATTCTTCAGCAACTCGTGGCGCGCTTGCGGGTCGTCCGGATATACATCGGCGAGCGCCTGGAAAAACGCAAGGCCGACCAGCATCTTGCCGACGCTGCCGACGTTCTGGCGAATGTCGGCATTGTGCTCGGCATAGACGGGATTCTCGCGGTCGGTGAGGTCGAGCAGCGCGATGCCGTAGCGGTCGCCGTCTTCGCCGACGATGCTGCTCAGCGATTGCCCGTAGTCCGGGTCCGGTGCGAAGTCGAAGGCCCGGGTCGAACCGAGCAGGCGTGGTTTGACATAATCGGTCGACAACGTTGCGCCTTCCGGTAGTGTGCAGCCGCTGACCTCGCCGGTCTGGGCCGCCGTGCAATAGTCAAGGCGGCGAATTTGCGTGTGAGGGTAGCCATCGATCGGATACGCGTGGGCGCCGGCGCCAATTACGCCGAGTCCGATCGCCAACAGCATGATTCTCATTTTTGCGCTCCGGGTGCCTGTTCGAGATTGACCCGTACGGCGCTCGACTGCACCAGGCCTTCGTCCAGCGAGCGCAGATAGGCGCTGCTCGATGCGCCCTGGCTTTGCACGAAAGGCCGGATCTGGAACAGGTATAACTTGCCGTCGAGGAAACCGAACTCGACGTCGGCAACCGCATCCGCGCGTTCTTCCGGCGGCAGCGTGTCGAACCAGCCCGGCAGTTTTGCTACGAAGTCGAGCAATGCGGCAATCTTGTCGTCGGTCAGAAGGCGCTCGGCGCCGGAAGTGCCGACCAGTTCGGAGCCGCCACCGGGATTTAGCACGCGCTTGTAAGGTGCGGTCGCAGATCCAAGAAGGCTCACCGCGCCGTCGCTCTTGCGAATCAGCAGCGATTCGGCGGCCTGGCCCTCGACGCCGCCACCCACTCCCTCGTTTACGACGACAGTGATGTGATCGCGTGCGCCCGTTTCTGCGTCAGCGGTTACCAGTACCCCGGAAATGTCCGAGTTTACGCTGCGATGCAGGAGCACCGAGGCATAAACGTGCTCAGGATCGTTCATGATGCCCTGGCGCCAGCCGTACGAGCGCTCGGTAAATGGGCTTGCCCAGACGTCGCGCATGGCCTGGACAATATTCTCGAAGCCGACAACATTCGGCACGGTCAGATTGATGCCCGCGCCGGTGAAACCGGGCAGATCTTCGACATTGGTGTCCGAGCGCACGAACACGCCGTAGCTGCCGTCCGGTCCAAAGTTTTCGAGCAGGGCCTGATGAAACTGATTGAGTTTCTCCGGGTTGGCCGGCCGGGTTTCGAACCATTCGCGGATCGTCGCGAGGATTTCGCGGGTGCGAGTGGTTCGTTCTACCGGGTCGTCGATAGCCTGCAGCTCGTCGAAGTGAATGGTCATCCATTCAAACAGCGTCGGTCCGCCCGGCTCGATCTGGCGATCCAGCAGCGAATGCGCAAACAGTCCGAAAGGCACGGCCAGGCCCGGTGCCACATGGCCGGGGAAATGCCTGGTCAGTTTGCCGACCTGAGCGGCTTTGGGCCCTACCCGCACGCCCTGATCGGCCGATCCCAGCTGCGACGTAGGAATCAGATCCTGGGTTTGCAGATCGAGCCGCGAAACATCGATGCTGATGCGTTCGCTGACTTGCGGTGCGGTATCGCTGCGTGACTCCTCACGGCTGTCATCCAGCATGATTCTGACAACCCCGCGTGGGCTCGAGGCCACGGTGATTCGCTGCCCGAGATAACGCCGCAGTTCGGGCAGATGCTGGTCGGCAACCACGACGTTCGGTACCCCGAGGTTGCGCGCGAGCAACTGCACATGGGACAGCGCATTGCCCTCGTGCTCGGTCAGGATGCCGGCCACTACCGGTAGTTCCGAGACCGTTTCCGGCACCAGAGCGATGCTGTCGGCGGTACCTTCCGGGACGTTGCGGAGTTCATCCAGCGTGCGTAACACGCCGCGCCCGATTCCCGGGTTGAGCGAGCGCAATCCGGACGGCACATCGCGGCCGAACATTTGTTGGCGGATTCCTGCAAGCTGCATCGCGTCGCCCTCGAGCGGTTCGAGCAGACGCGAGTAAAACAGCAGCGGACTGCCGCGCATCCGATCCGGAATGTACTCGATGCTGAGCGGTTCTATCTGGGCAAAGCGGTGTATCGTCGGCTCGAAATACAGCGCCAGCCTGCGCGTGGCCCAGCCGGGCACGCGTCCGAGATATCTGAGTTCGGCGAGATACTCGTCGAGTGCCATTGTCCGGGCATCGAATGCCTTCATGCTGTCGCTTAGGTTTTGCCATTCCCAGGAGGTGAGCAGGCCCACGCCATATGCTGCCTGGGCGAAGCCGTGCATCAGTTGCACCGATTCGACACGGCTGTAACGCGTTTCGCCGATTGCCAGCGTTTGTCCGAGGTTAAATACCCGCGCTTCGAGCGAAAGAACCAGGTCGATGCCGTCAAGCGGGTTTCCGCTGCGGGCGATCCCTTCGCGCAGTGTTGCCATGATCGCGCCGAGAATCTCCAGCCGTTGCGATGCGGTCGTCGCGCCGCGTAACTCCGTCGTTTGCTCGCGCAGCCTGTCCGCGAGTTGCGAATCGCGGCTTTTGCTCGCGTAGGCCTCAATGGCAGGAGCCGGGTCGGGGAGTGTGGCGGCCGCATCGATGGCGGCGGCCAGTGCCTCGTAGTCCTCGGCCAAAGCGGGCCGGGCGGATTTAGCGGCGTACTCGCGCACCCGCGCGGCATCGCCTGGCTCGGGGCGGCCATGAATCTTATTGCGAAGCTCGGAAAACCCGGGATCCTCGGTGTTCAGGACAGTCGCCATGCCGCGAATGTCGGCAGCGCCGATGGCGCTCTGCCCATGTGGGATCAGGCGCGCGGCCTCGACCAGCAGCGGGTAGCGGGTTTCGATCCAGCGCGGCTGTCGCGCCAGCTCGCTCAGGAACTGGTAGGCGCTCGCTTCCTCGTCCTCGATCTGAAATGCGCCACGGTAGTAACGTGCCTTGTGCAGAATCCAGCCGTCGTCGTAGTCGATCAGGAATTGTTCGAGTACGAGGGCGCGAAAATGGTCCTGTTGTTGGGCTGTTTCACCGAAATCCGCGGCGTCCAGCTGGACCATGACGTTGGCAACAGGAAACCCCGCCGCGCGCAAAAGCAAAGTCTGTTCGCTCCATTCGCCGTGCTGGTTGCCACCGCCGTGGTCGACGCAGGCATAGGCCTTGGGGGGCAAGACGCTGCCGTCCTTGCAAAACCAGCGAATCTGGCTAAAAGGTCCGCGTGGGTTGGCGCGCATTTCCTCTATTGACTGGCGCAGTTGTTGCGCTTCGGCAGCAGGGAGGTTGTCGACGGCCGAACTGGCGAACAGTAATCCCGGCATCGCTATCGCGAGTGCTGCGGTAAATCCCGTGGTGAGCGATCGCATCAGCTTTGTTTCCGTATTGATGTCATTTTTTGCCGGCCCCGGCAAAGATCCGGCTCTGCTGTCGCGGATGTTATCAGGCTATGGCGGTGTTGGCCGACCCTTACAAAATCTTGATGAGTAGCGCCGAACCCCGGCAGGCGCGTGTATCATAAGGCAAAAAATCAACCGCGATCGGATTCAGCAGGAGGCACAATCGATGAACAGACCCGCGGGCCGGCTGTCGCCCGTCGACAGGTTCCTGTCGGTGTTTACAAAAATGGGTCCGGGAGAGGGTCCGAGCGTGTTGTGGTTTGCGCTCTACGTATTCCTTCTTTTGTGTTGCTACTACATCCTCAAAACCACCCGCGAAGTCTTCATCCTTACCGACTACGATGCGGAAGTCGCCAGTTACGCGATCGCGGCGCAGGCATTGCTGCTGTTTTTTATCGTGCCGCTTTATGGCCTGTTGTTTCGTGCCAGCGAGAAAAAATATCTGATCCGCTGGGTCACGCTGTTCTTCGCCGCCAATATCGGTATTTTCTACCTGATGGGCAGTGCCGGGATGGAGATCGGCTTCATCTATTATGTATTTGTCGGCATTTTCGGGGTCATGCTTATCGCCCAGTTCTGGGCGTTTGCAGCGGACTGTTACAACGTAAAGAGCGGCCAGCGGCTGTTCCCGGTCATCATGATCGGCGGGTCGGCCGGGGCGATTCTCGGCGCCAAGGTACCCAAACTGCTGGCGGCACTCGGCGTCGAGCAGATCGAAATGCTGCTCGTGGCTGGCGCTATCCTGCTGCTGACGCTGCTGCTCGGCGAGATTGCGCGACGCAAGATTCCCGACTCGGCGCGCAGTTCGTACCTGGAGCCTGAAGCCCCGCCGCCGGAGGACAAGATCGGCCAGGCGCTTGGCGGTTTTGCGCTGGTGATGCGCAGCCGCTATCTGCTGATGATCGTGGCGCTGGTGGTGTTGCTCAACTGGGTGAACAGCACCGGTGAGGTCATCCTCAAGGATTTCGTGCAAAACTGGGCCGTCGCCCAGGTAGAGTCCGGCGCCGCCGAGGACGTCGGGGTGTTGATCGGCGGGTTCTTCAGTGATTTTTTCTTCACAGTCAATCTGATCGGTTTCCTGATCCAGGCGTTTCTGGTGTCGCGGATCTACCGCATGATCGGTGTTTCGGGGGCGCTCTTGATCCTGCCTACGATTGCCGCGATCGGGTATGGGTTGATTGCGTTTGCGATTGCGTTCGTGCCGATTTTCAGCATCGTGCGTATCGTCAAGATTATGGAAAACAGCGTCGACTATTCAGTAATGAATACCACCCGTCAGGCACTTTTTCTGCCGCTGAGCCAGGCCGAAAAATACGAAGGCAAGACCGCGATCGATACGTTTTTCTGGCGTCTTGGCGACATGATCCAGGCCGGTGCTTTTTTTGTCGGCCTTCATTACTTCAAGATGACCATCGTCCAGTTCGCGATGCTCAATGCGGTCCTCGCACTGGTGTGGCTGTTCATTGCCTACAAGCTCGGCAAGCAATACCGGCACCAGATAAAGACGAATGTCCATAATGTCGCGCCGCAATTGATCAAGCCGTTGCCGGATCTTCACGCCAACGCCGGAGCCAGCATCAGCCATGCGTTCGAGCACGATGTTTTTGTCGATTCCGATCCCGGCGACATCATGACCTTCTCCGCGCGGCTAGCCGGCGGACCGGCGCTGCCTGCATGGCTCAGCTTCGACTCCAGCCGCCGCCTGTTTCGCGGTACCGTGCCGTCTGCAAGTAGCGACGACATCGAGATAGAAGTTACCGCGACGGACGTTGAGGGCTTGTCGGCAAGCGGCAGTTTTCGCATCGTTATCGGTAACCCCGGTTCGGAGCCGGCCTGACATGGATAGCGGCCGCGATTGCATGGATCCGGGTTAGCGGGCGGCGCATGGACGAGGGCGTTTTGCGGGTTGGGTTGCTGGTCAACCCGGTAGCCGGGATGGGTGGCAGCGTCGGCCTGAAAGGCACCGACGGTGATATGGCCGAGCGGGCGAGAGTGCTCGGCGCGCAACCGGTAACCCCCGATCGCACCCGTGATTTTCTCAAACACCTGAAGTCCTCGCAGCCGCTCCTGTGGCTCGCCGGTCCGGGTGAAATGGGTGAAAACTGGCTGCGCGAGTCCGGCCGAGAGTGTCATGTAGTGGGCGAGACGGCGGCACGGACCAGTGCCGGGGATACCCGCCGGATCGCAGCGGAAATGCAGCGCCAGGGTATCGATCTGCTCGTTTTCGTCGGCGGCGACGGTACCGCGCGGGATGTCTGCGACGCGGTCGGAACCGGGCCGGTGGTCATTGGCGTTCCTGCCGGCGTCAAGGTCTACAGCGCGGTTTTTGCGTTCAGTGCACGGGCGGCGGCACGACTCCTCGAAGCATTTGCTCATGGCGCCGAGACCGGAGAGGAAGAGGTGCTCGATATCGACGAGGAGGCGTTTCGCGAGGGCCGCCTCGATGCGCGACTCTACGGGGCGTTGCGTGTACCCGAAGTCGGCGGAGACCTGCAGGGGGGCAAAGAGGCGTCCGACAGCGGCGTTTCTGGCCAGGCGGCCAAGCTCGAAGTGGGCGAATACGTTGCAGGATTGATGGAGCAGGATGTGCTTTACCTGCTCGGTCCCGGAACGACCGTCAGGGCTGTTGCGGAGGCAGTGGGGGTTGACAAGTCCCTGCTCGGTGTCGATGCGCTGTGCAACGGTGAACTCGTCGGCCGCGATCTCGGCGAACGCGAATTGCTCGATTTGCTCGGGCGCCATGAGCGTGCATGCATCGTTGTCACGCCGCTCGGCGGCAACGGATTCGTGTTCGGCCGCGGCAATCGTCAATTCACACCGGCCGTTATCCGGCGGGTGGGTATCGACCACATCATGATCGTGGCAATTGCCAGCAAACTGCGCGGGATCGACAGCCTCCATGTGGATACCGGTGACGAAGCGCTGGACCAGGCATTGGCGCGCTATGTTGAGGTCATCATCGGCCTGCAGCGGGTGAGGATGATGCGGATCTCGATCTGACTATCCTGCCTGCCGGGCGGAGTCGCCGCGGCAGCTGGTTTTAGCTTATAGTACGGTCTGCCTTAGGGGAGGTCGCGACAGACCTGAGAGTCCGGTATCCGCGCTGCGCGCGCCGGAGACCCTTCGAACCTGATCCGGTTAGTGCCGGCGGAGGGATAGGCGTTTGGCCGCGAGCCAGGTTTGCCCACCACGTCGTCGACCGGGTCTCTTTGGATTTCCAGAAGAGGACCCGATGCAAAGTAACAGACCCATTGCCGTTTTTGCCGCGGCACTTGCTGCGGGGCTGGCCTATGCGCCGGCCATTCTTGCAACCGATGCGGACACGACCGAAGCGCCACAGGTTCTGTCCCCGCTGCGAGTCAGCGCCGACTTTCGCCAATCCGATATTCTCGACTCCCACGCCAGTGTCACCGTGCTCGAGCGGACCGTAATTCAGGATGCCGGGCAGCAACATTTCGAGTCGCTGACCCAGCTCGTGCCGAATCTGAACATCGCGGGCGGCACCTCGCGCGCACGCTATTTCCAGATTCGCGGCATCGGCGAGCTCGAGCAGTACCAGGGCGCGCCAAACCCGTCGGTCGGATTCCTGGTCGACGATATCGATTTCAGCGGCGTAGGGGGTGTTGCGACGCTGTTCGATACGCAGCAGATCGATGTGCTGCGCGGGCCGCAGGGAACCCGTTATGGCGCCAATGCGCTGGCGGGAATGATCTACGTCAAATCGGTCGATCCGACCCCGGAATTCGACATGACCGCCGAAGCGCTCGTCGGCAGCGATGCCGCGCGTTCGGCGGGCGTGGCTTTCGGCGGACCGGTCAGCGACGCACTGGCATACCGCCTGGTGGGCCACAGCTACAAGTCGGATGGGCAGCGCAATAATCGCTTCTATAACGACGGCGATACCAACCAGCGCGATGAAACGACGCTGCGCAACAAGTGGCGTTACGCGGCGACCGCGTGCGCGCCGACCTGACCGCGATGTATGTCGATATCGACAACGGCTACGATGCGTGGGCGATCGACTCGAGCCGCGACACGTTGTCGGACAAGCCCGGCAAGGACAGCCAGAAATCGCGTGCTGGTTCGCTGCGCGTGGCCGCCGATATTGGCCCCAGCATGGAACTGGTGAGCATTTCCAGCGCAGCCGATAGCGACATCCGTTTCAGCTACGATGGCGACTGGGGCAATGACCAGAGCTGGGGCGAATTCGCTCCCTACGACTTTGTCTCCGACACGGAGCGTAAGCGGACGACTCTGACCCAGGAATTGCGTTTGCTGTCGCAGCCGGGCCATGGTCTTTTCGGTGGTCGCAGCGACTGGCTGGTCGGGGTTTACACGAGCTATCTCGACGAGAACAACGCCATCCTCGATGAGTTCAATGGTGCAGTATTTCGCGAAGTGGACAGCGATTACGATGCCACCAATGCGGCAATTTTCGTCCAGCTCGACACCCTGCTCAGCCAACGTACCAGGCTCTCCGCGGGTGTTCGCGTGGAACGCCGATGGGCCGACTATCAGGACAGCGACGGTGCGGATTTCGACCCAACGGACTCGATGCCGGGCGGGCATGTGACGCTGAGTTTCGTCCCCCGCGACAACACCAGTCTGTATGCTTCGGTGTCGCGGGGATACAAGGCCGGCGGATTCAATATCGGCGCGGTGATACCCGAGGAACGGCGCGAATACGATCCCGAGTATTTGTGGAATTATGAAGTCGGTCTCAAGGGTCTGTGGCCGGACAAGGGAATGTTCGCCAGCCTCGCCCTGTTCTACCAGGATCGCGATGATGCCCAGGTCAGCACGTCATTCCAGCTCGACCCGAACGACCCGCTGAGCTATGTATTCCTGACCGGCAATGCCGCGGAAGGTCACAGTTACGGATTGGAAGGTGAGGCGCGATGGCGCATACATCGCAACTGGACCGCGCACGGGTCGCTCGGTTTGCTGCAGACCGAATTCGATGACTACCAGACTCCGACCCGCAGCCTCGACGGTCGCGACCAGGCTCATGCGCCGCACTACATGTACGACGTCGGCATCACATACCGGGATCAACGTGGTTTGTTCGCCCGGGTCGATGTCGCGGGAAAAGATGGGTTCTATTACTCGGACAGCCACGATCAGAAGTCGGATGCGTATAGCGTGGTAAACGCCAAGGTCGGTTTCGAGGCATTACGCTGGTCGGCGTTCGCCTGGGGACGCAACGTGTTCGACGAGGACTACGGCCTGCATGGATTCTTTTTTGCCAATGAGCCACCGGACTGGCAGGACAAACTCTACGAACAACAGGCTGATCCGGCCCAGTTTGGCCTGACGTTCACTTACAGATACTGAGGAGCCAAGATGCGCGGAACCGTTGAGATAAGCATGTATCCGCTGGACGAGTCCTACATCGGGCCGATCCGGCAATTCATCGACAGCCTGAACGAACACGATGGCGTGGAGGTCGAGACCAGCGCGACCAGCACCCGGGTTTGCGGCGACTATGACCGGGTTATGGCCGTAGTCACCACGGAAATGCGCCGGGTTCATGCGGCGGGCGAGGCGACCGTGGTGTTTGTGCTGAAGGTGCTGTGCGCGCCGTCGTCTGACTGATAATGGCCGAGTTCGGGAGTGCCCTGGCTGCCTCCTTCGAGGCGATGAACACGGCAGAACTCGCGGCCGTGGTGCTGGCCATCCTCTACCTGGTTCTGGTTGTGCGTGAGAACATCTGGTGCTGGGCCGCGGCGTTTGTCAGCACCGCTATTTACCTTGTGCTGTTTTTCGATGTGCGCCTGTACATGGAATCCGCGTTGCAGGTTTTCTATCTTGCGATGGCGGTGTATGGCTGGTGGCAATGGCGCCGCGGTGGCCGTGATGGTGGGGTGTTGGAGATCAGCACCTGGCCGCTTTCCACCCATGCCGGGATTGTCATCGCGATTGTCGGGTTGAGCGGCGCAAGCGGGTGGCTGCTCGACACGAGGACCGCCGCGGCATTCCCGTACCTCGACTCGTTTACGACCTGGTCGGCCGTGGTTACGACTTACATGGTGACCCGCAAGATTCTGGAAAACTGGATTTACTGGTTTGTGATCGACAGCATCTCGATCTACCTCTACACGAGTCGCGGCATGTATCTGACTGCGCTGTTATTCGCGTTGTATGTGGTGCTCGTCGTATTCGGTTACCGGCGCTGGCGCCGCAACTATTGCGCTGACCCGATTGCAGTGGCGGCGTGAACGTGGCCGTACCGGCTTCACTACGCACGGCGCAAAACGTCCTGCGCCGGATTCCAGGGTTCGACCACGACCCGGACATTCGCATCGACCGCTTGCACGGCGGCAATCATTCGAGCTTCCGGGTCGATACAGGTACCGCGAAATACGTTTTGCGTTTTGGCGGGGCCGCCGCGGCGCTGGCACCGACCCCGGATCTCGATCACGAACATGCCGTGTTGTCGGTACTGGCGGCGGAGGATCTCGCACCGCGACCGGTGTATGTCGATCAGGCGCGCGGTATTCTGCTGACCGCTTTTCTGGACGGGAGAGTGCTGTCGCGGGAAGACCTGCAACGGCCGACGTACCTCGCGCCACTCGCCGCGTTGCTGGCCCGGGTCCACCGCCATCCCTGGGGCAAAAACCCGGCGGATCCGGTGACGGCAACGCTGAGATACCTCGGGATACTGGAGCGATCGACGCGATTCACTCGAGCGGCGGCGGCGATAAGCCGCCGGCTGGGTTCCGCCTCTGGTTTCTTCGTGCCCACCGAGTCTCCGGTGCTTTGCCATAACGACCTGTTGTCGGGCAACATTCATTCGGGAACGAAGCTCAGGCTGCTCGATTGGGAGTACAGCGGGGGCGGGGACCCGTGGTTCGATATCGCAAGCCTGATCTGCTATCACGACATGGGGGCCGAAGCCCGCCACGGGCTGGTCGATGCCTATCAGCGTCACAGCGGCAGATTCATCGCGGCGAAACGCCTGGACGGGTTATGCGCACTGGTCGACTGTCAGACGCTGGCCTGGGCGCTTGCGCGGCGGGCGGGAGGTATCCGCCTGCAGGACGATGCAACGCTCGCCCGGTCCGCGGCGGCACGGCTTGGGCTCGCGGCAACGGTATGGGAATAATTTGAGAGTCGCGCAACGGCGCCGGTATGACCGGGACGCGGCGATGCCAGGGAAAAGCATATGAATGACTGGAAACGCCTTTTGCCCTCCTGCCTGATGGCAACGGTTTTTGTTGCGCTCGCCGCTTGTGGCCGCAGCGATCCACCACCCGCCGCTCCGCCGGCCAGTGACAATACGCGTCAGGCGCCGGCTGCCGACGCCGCGAAAAAGCCGCCGAGCCGCGTCCCGGCCGCGCTGAACATCACCGCTGCGCGGATCGTCGCAGCGGACGAGGAGCCGGGTAACTGGCTCAGCCACGGCCGTGGCTACGACGAGCAGCGCTTCAGCCCTCTCGGACTTATCAATGCCGGGAATGTCAGCGAAATGGGTCTTGCCTGGTTCTACGATCTCGAAACGGATCGCGGGGTCGAGGCCACGCCGCTGGTGGTGGACGGCACGATTTATACGACCGGCACCTGGAGCATCGTTTACGCGCTGGATGCGGTCAGCGGCAAGTTGCTGTGGAAGTACGATCCTGAAGTGCCGCGAGAATGGGCGGTGCACCTGTGCTGCGACGCAGTCAACCGCGGCGCGGCGCTGTGGCATGACAAAGTCTATGTCGGCACGCTCGATGGCCGCCTTATCGCGCTGGATGCGGCCAGCGGCGAGCCGGTCTGGTCGGTGCAGACGACCGATCGTTCGCGGCCCTATTCGATTACCGGAGCGCCGCGGGTGGTCAAGGGCAAGGTGCTGATCGGTAACGGCGGCAGTGAGCTGGGTGTGCGCGGTTACGTGTCGGCCTACGATGCGGAAAACGGTGAACTGGCGTGGCGTTTCTACACGGTTCCGGGCGATCCGTCGGAACCGTTCGAATCGCCCGCGCTGGAGATGGCGGTCGAGACATGGAAGGGCGGCGAATGGTGGAAAATCGGGGGCGGCGGCACGGTGTGGGATTCAATGGCCTACGATCCGGATCTCGATCTGCTGTACATCGGCGTGGGCAACGGTTCGCCGTGGAACCGCCATATCCGCAGTCCCGGCGGCGGAGACAACCTGTTCCTGTCGTCGATCGTTGCGTTGCGGCCAGACACTGGCGAGTACGTCTGGCATTACCAGACCACGCCGGGCGAGACGTGGGATTACACCGCAACCCAGCACATGATCCTGGCCGACATCGAGATTGACGGCCAGCCGCGGGAAGTGCTGATGCAGGCACCGAAGAACGGGTTTTTCTATGTTCTCGATCGCGCTACCGGCGAGTTGATCTCGGCCGAGAAAATCGTCGAGATCACCTGGGCCACCCATGTCGATCCGGAAACCGGGCGCCCGGTTGAGACTGCGGGCGCGCGTTATGGCGAGCAACCGGTATTCACGTTGCCGTCACCGCTTGGCGCGCACAACTGGCATCCGATGTCGTACAGCCCACTGACCGGTCTCGTCTATATCCCGGTCCAGGAGATGCCGTGGGTCTATGGCCAGGAGGAAGAGTTCGAGTATCAGCCGGGATTCTGGAATACGGGTACGGAACTCGTTCTCGCCGCGCTGCCGGAAGATGGCGACAATCGCAAAGCGGTGCTGGCCATGACCCGCGGCCACATCGCCGCATGGGACCCGGTGGCGCAGAGAGAGGTGTGGCGGGTGCAGCATCCGGGTATCTGGAACGGCGGTTTGCTCAGTACCGCGGGCAACCTGTTGCTGCAGGGTAACGCTCACGGTGAGTTTGCCGTTTATCGTGCCGACACTGGCGACAAGCTGTGGTCAATGCCGGTGCAGACCGGCGTCGTCGCGGCGCCGGTCACCTATCTTGCCGATGGCGAGCAGTACGTCACCGTAATGGTCGGCTGGGGCGGCGTTGCGGCGTTGGCCGGCGGTGAAATTACTGCCCGTTCGGGCGTGCGCAACGTCAGCCGGGTGCTGACGTTCCGCCGCGGTGGCGAGGCCGAGTTGCCGGCGTTACCGCCGATCGAACGGCTGCTGCCCGAGTTGCCCGAGATGACTGCCGATGCGGCGACGCTCGAGCGTGGCAAGAGACTCTATTCGCAGCGCTGTGGCGTCTGTCACGGCGATGGCGCAGTCAGCGGCGGGGTGCTGCCGGACCTGCGCTACCTCGACGAGGAAGGCCACCAGGCGTGGCAGGCGATCGTGCTCGGCGGATTGCACCGCGAACGCGGCATGGTGTCGTTTGCCCAGGTCCTGTCCGCGCAAGATTCGGAGGCGGTGCACGCGTACGTGCTTTCGCGCGCGCATGCGCTCAAGGACGCGCAGCCGGAAGGCGGCCCCTGAGTCTGTGTTTGCCGCGGGGATTGGTGGATAATCGGCGCAGCTCAAGGCTGCCGCGGCCTGACTTACGGCAACAACCACACCGGGCATGGCCGGCGCACGGTGCAAATTCAGGGGGGTAAACGGACATGCTTATCGGTGTCCCGAAAGAAATAAAAAAAGACGAGCATCGCGTGGGCCTTGCACCGGCGAGCGTTCATGAGCTGGTGGTGCATGGCCACGAAGTCATCGTGGAGACCGATGCCGGCACCAGCATCGGATTTGGCGACGACGTGTATCGCGCTGTCGGTGCCGAAATCGGCGCGAGCGCGGAAGAGGTATTTGCGCGCTCCGACATGATCGTCAAGGTCAAGGAGCCGCAGCCTGCCGAATATCCGCTGCTGCGCGAGGGCCAGATACTGTTTACCTATCTGCATCTTGCACCCGACCCGCAACAGACCGCCGCGCTGGTCGGCTCTGGCTGCGTTGCCATTGCCTATGAGACTGTCACCGGGCCCGATGGCACGTTGCCACTTTTGGCCCCGATGAGTGAAGTCGCCGGCCGTATGTCTATCCAGGCCGGTGCACAGGCGCTCGAGAAGATCCACGGCGGCGCCGGCGTTCTCCTCGGAGGCGTACCCGGCGTGGCGCCTGCCAGGGTCGTCGTAATTGGTGGTGGCGTGGTCGGTACCAATGCGATCCGCATGGCAATGGGAATGGAGGCGCAGGTCACGGTACTCGACCGCTCGCTGAAGCGGCTGACTACGCTGGATTTCCAGTATGGCGGGCGGCTGAATACGATCTACTCGACCCGCCACGCCCTCGAAGAATACGTGCTCGATGCCGACCTCGTGGTGGGCGCCGTACTGGTGCCCGGCGCTGCGGCGCCGAAGCTGGTGACCCGGGAGATGATTGGGCGGATGCGGCCGGGCTCGGTGCTGGTCGACGTGGCCATCGATCAGGGCGGCTGTTTCGAAACGAGCAAAGCAACCACCCATTCCGAACCGACCTATATCGTCGATGACGTCGTGCATTACTGCGTCGCGAATATGCCCGGTGCGGTGGCTAAGACGTCGACGGTGGCGCTCAACAACGCCACGTTGCCGTTTGCGCTGGCGCTCGCCGACAAGGGGTACAAAAAGGCGCTGCGCGACGATCCGGACCTGATGGCCGGGCTCAATGTTCACTGCGGTAAGGTTACCTACGAGGCAGTCGCGCAGGATCTCGGTTACGACTTCGTCACGCCGGAGGATGCGCTGGCGAGCTGAGCGGGGGGGCGGGTCGCGGTAGCGGCACAGGCTTCACACCTGGCGCGGTCCGAGAAACATGCGATAGGCGCGGTTGCCGCTTTCGTCCCAGTACGCATAACCGAGTTCCGCGAGGTGTTCGAGGAACTCGGTGTGGTCCTGCGGCGCAACCTGCACGCCAGCGAGCACCCGGCCGAAATCCGAGCCGTGATTACGGTAGTGAAAAAGGCTGATATTCCAGCGGCTGCCAATTGCGGTCAGGAAATCCATCAACGCGCCTGGCCGTTCCGGAAACTGGAACCGAAACAGCCGCTCGTGCTCTATCGGTGGGGCGTAGCCGCCGACCATGTGGCGGATGTGTACCTTGGCCATCTCGTCATCGGATAAATCGAATGCCGGATAGCCGTGGTCCTCCAGCAGGCGGACGAGCTCGTCGCGTTCCTTGCGGCCGCGCTCGAGACGCAGGCCGACGAAGATATGCGCTTGTGCCGGGTCGGCGTAACGGTAGTTGAATTCGGTGACGACGCGGCGCCCGAGCATGTCGCAAAAACGCATGAAGCTGCCGGGCAGCTCGGGGATTTCAACGCCCAGTAAAGCCTCGGTCTGTTCGCCGATATTGGCTCTTTCGGCGACATGGACGAGGCGATCGAAATTCATGTTCGCGCCGCTGTTGATCGCGATCAGCGTCGATTGCTCGACCGGATTGTCCTCGATCCAGCGCTTCATGCCGGCGACCGCCATGGCTCCGGCGGGTTCGGCAATCGAGCGGGTGTCGGTGAACACATCCTTGATCGCCGCACACATCTCGTCGGTGTTCACCAGGACGATCTCATCGAGATGGCGCTGGCACAGCCTGAATGTTTCGTCCCCGACCCGGCGTACCGACACGCCGTCAGCAAAAATCCCGACCTGCGCCAGGGTCACGGGCCTCCCGGCCGCCAACGCGGCGTGCATCGACGGCGATTCCTCTGCTTCGACGCCGACCAGCCGGGTGGACGGTGACAGGTACTTGACGTAGGTGGACAGACCGGCTGCCAGCCCGCCGCCACCGATCGGCACGAAGATTGCGTGAACCGGGCCCTGCGCCTGGCGCAGAATTTCCATGCCGATCGTGCCCTGGCCGGCGATGACGTCGGGATCGTCGAACGGGTGGATAAATGCGAGCCCGCTGGTGGCGCCGAGTTCGGTCGCATGGGCAAACGCGTCGTCGTAGCCCTCACCGTGGATAACGACCTCGGCTCCGAGCGCGCGTACTGCATCGACCTTGATGCTGGGGGTGGTGCGTGGCATGACGATGACTGCCCTGATGCCGAGGCGGTTGCCGGCCAGCGCGACCCCCTGTGCGTGGTTGCCGGCGGATGCGCAGACGACACCGGCCGCGCGTTCCGCCGGATCCATGCGCGAGATCTTGTTGTAAGCACCGCGCAGCTTGAATGAAAAGATCGGCTGCAGATCTTCGCGTTTCAGAAAGACTGCGTTGCCCAGCCTGCGCGACAGTCCGGACGCCAGCTCGAGCGGCGACTCGCGTGCCACGTCGTAGACCCGGGCAGTCAGAATTCGTTCGATGTAGTGGTCTTGCATTTTCGAGGCGTACTCACATTGCACTGCAGCACGAGGCTATCGCAGCTTAACCGCTTTGTGCGGTGCACGCGAGGCCGGGCCCGACCCGTCGGCCGGGCACTGTAGTACCATCGGCAAGCGCCGCGGCTTACGCGCCGGGGAGGGTTGAGAGCATGGTGATCAGGAAAATTCTGTTCGTTGCGATATCTTCGTGTTTCGCTGTCGGTTGCGGTCCGTCCGCCGAAGACAAGGCTGACGTCGCGGTCGAGGCAGGCACCGCGGAGAACGCGCAATCGCTGGAAGCGCTCGATCGCGCCGCGGCGGTTCAGCAAACGTTGGACGAGGCGGAGAAAAAACGCCGCGAGGCGATCGACGAGCAGGGCGACTAGGCCAAGCAGGCCCGGTTGTCAGGCGGTCTGCGGCCGCTGTATGCGCGGTGATCGCCTCGGCCTCGATAAAGACGCGTTTTATGCGCGGATTCAGCGCTTTGATCTCCCGGTCCAGCCGCGCAAGGGAGCGTTCGACTGCTTGCGACATCATGCCGTCGCGAAAGTCAGCGCTCAGCGTCACCACGATGTACGCGGGTCCCATGTGCAGCGTCGCGATCTCGTTGACATGCAGGATGTCGCGGCCACCTTCCAGCGCGGCGCGGATTTTTGCGACGACGTGACGATTGGCGCCCTCGCCGATCAGCAGGCCCTTGGTTTCCACGGCGAGCCAGATCGCGGTCAGGCCCAGAATCACACCAATGATGATCGACGCGACGCCGTCAAAAACCACATTACCGGTTGATTCGGTCAGGAACACACCGAGCAATGCGACCAGCAGACCGGCCATCGCGGCGCCGTCTTCGAACAGCACGACGAACATGCTCGGGTCCTTGCCGAACCGGATAGCATCAAGAAACTCGAATTCGCCGCGCGCTTTGTTGAATTCGCGGATCGCGATAGTCAGGGCTGCGCCCTCGAACAACAGCGCCAGCCCGAGCACGATGTAGTTGATCATGAAGTCCTGCACCGGCTTCGGATGGAGCAGGCTGTGAATGCCATGCTGGATCGAGATGCCCGCGCCAAGCGCAAAGATCAGGAGCGCGACGAGGAAACTGCAGCAGTAAATTTCCTTGCCCTAGCCGAACGGGTGAAACTCATCGGCTGGCCGCTCGGCTCTTTTGAGCCCCGCTAACAGCAGGCTCTGGTTGCCGGCATCGACCAGGCTGTCAACCCCTTCCTTTGCCATCGCCGCACTCCCGGTCATCGCCGCGGCGACGAACTTGGTAACGGCAATCAACGAATTTCCGGCAAGCGCCGCAAATATGACTTTTTTCGTTGAACCGGCCATGCTGGATATTCCTTTATTTTACGCATCATTATAGGCTCGGCTGCGTGGCAGCGAATGTCCCGGAGGAATCTCGATGAGCGAAGCGCAAATCAGAGTAAGCGACAGCGCGGCGGTCGTGCCGGGTCTCGGTGTGGAGGCGTATCGCAGCGAGACGGTGCTGGAAGCCGAGCGCGAGCATATTTTCCGCCGCGCCTGGCAACTCGTCTGCCATGTCAGCGAGCTACCTTCACCCGGCAGCCATTACGTGTTCGATCTGCTCGGAGACTCGATCCTGGTCGTGCGCGACGATGGCGACACGGTTCGCGCCTTTCACAATGTCTGTCGCCATCGCGGTTCGCGTCTGGTGGATACGTCCCCGGAGCAACCGATTGGCGCTTTCCGCGCGAAGCGAATCATCTGTCCTTACCACGCCTGGTGCTATGGTCTCGACGGCCGGTTGCGGCACCTGCCCGACGCTGCGGGATATGGCGCCACCGATCTTGCCGGGCTCGGCCTGAAGCCCGTTCATTCCGGCGTCTGGCAGGGGTTCGTCTTTGTCGCGCTCGATGCGCCTGAGCGTGGCCTCGGCGACTGGCTTGCGCCGCTCGATGAGGAGATCCGACCCTATCGTATTGCCGAGATGCGGGCGCTCGGGCGAATCACGCTGCGGCCGCGGGCGATGAACTGGAAAGTGATCGTCGAAAACTATCTCGATTCCCTGCACGTTCCGGTGGCGCATCCGGGACTTGCTGCGCTGACCGGTGACCGCTACCGGGTCGATATGGTGGCCGACGGGATTTATCGGATGCAGGCCGAAGTTGCCGCCGGCGTGAACGCGGCTGCGTCGGAGCGGCTCTACTGCGCGGCTTTGCCGGAGCAGCGGCATTTGCCCGAGCATTACCGCAGAAGCTGGCGCTACTACCTGTTGTGGCCGAATACCGCGCTGGATATTTACCCCGATCAGATCGATTTCATGCAGATGTTGCCACTGAGCGGCGGGCGGACACTGATCCGCGAAGTCTCCTACGGTCTCCCCGATGACACGCGCGAGATGCGGCTTGCGCGCTACCTGAACTGGCGGATCAACCGCCGGGTCAATGCCGAGGATACGACGCTGATCGAGCGGGTCTGGGCCGGACTCGCGAGCAGCGATTACCAGCCCGGGCCGATTTCGGCCAAAGAGGCCTGCCTCCAGGCCTTCACACTGCAGTGGCGGCGCACGATGCACAAGGCTGAACACGCTCGCCGGTTGTGACGCCAGGGACTCCGGAACGGCCAATCCGTTGTGCGGAGACAACATGGCGCTTGGTGCGTCGCAGCAGTCCGTGCGAACCAAAGGGTGTTGATTTTTTTATACACGTTGATGCAATTGCCGTCTCGAAGTCGTCGTGACTAGCCTGTCTCGTGTGATTTCTTAAACATCTTTGCTAGTATCGCGAGTAATGCGTCTGGCTTGGGCTAGGCGTTCTGAGCCGTCTGTTGTAAACATCCCGTTTTCCGGGCTCAGGCCCTTGGCAGTTCCTTCGAAGGGGGAATGGCGGAATGGATCGGCTTAACATACCCGGCGCGCTACGCCGGGCGATTTTTTGCGTGACCGGGTTCGTCCTGGCGACGACCGGCGTCGTACGGGCGCAGCAAAGCGACGAGACCGTCGCAATTGAAGAAATCGTCGTGACCGCGCAAAAGCGCGAGGAATCGTTGCAGGACGTGCCAATCAGCGTTTCGGTCTTCAGCGCCGAGTTTCTCGAACGGGCGCGGATCCAGGACATCAAGGATCTGATTGAACTGACGCCCGGAGTCGCCGGGCGGACCAAGGACAGTTTCATCGATTACGTGTCGGTGCGCGGCATCATCACCAACGATTACGGCATCGGTGGCGACCCGTCGGTCGGAATTTACAAGGACGGGGTTTACCAGGGCCGTAACGGCATGGTCATGACCAGTTTCTACGATCTCGACCGGGTCGAGGTGTTGAAGGGGCCGCAGGGACTGTTGTTCGGGCGCAATGCCGGGTCCGGCGCAATGTCGATTCTCACGGCCAAGCCGAATACCGATGACCTGGAAGGTTATGTGCGGGCCGGGGCGGGAGAACGCAGTCACTACGAACTGGAAAGCGCAGTCAACATACCTTTGAACGATAGCTGGGCGCTGCGTTTTGCCGGCTTCCATGCCCAAGAGGATGGGTATACCAAGAACGTCGAAGGTGGCGATGACCTGATCGATTATGACCGCACGGCCGGGCGCGCGATGCTCGGCTATGAGGGCGATCGTCTCAGCGGGTTCTTCATGACCGAATACGAAGATCGCAGTCAGTCGGCGACGATTTATCGCGCCCCATTGCTCGACGACTTCGGCGTCGACGGGGAGGACGTTGCCTCGGACCTGCTCGACAATGACAAGGACGAATCGCAGATCCTCAGCCTGACTCTCGAACTCAATTACGATTTCGATTTCGCCCGGCTCACGTCGATATCCGCCTACCGCGACTACGATTTCGATTATCTCGAGGATTTCGACGGCACACCGCTGGAAATCAACACTTACAGCCAGGATCAGGACGGCGATTACTGGAGCCAGGAGTTCAAACTGGTCTCAAGCGGCGCCGGCCCGCTGCAGTGGTTTGCCGGTGCGAGCTATTACAACGAGGACGTCCAGGCGGACTTTTACCAACAGTCGGACGAAGACGTTCAGTGTATTTTCTTCCTCGGCGATACCTGCGACGTATCTTTCGAGCCCGAGTACGAAGAACCGTGGCCGGGCTACACCGCGGAAGGCCTGGTAGAGGCGAACAGCGGGGAAGGCAACTATAACGGTTGGGCGGTCTATGGCGAACTGAGCTATGACCTTACCGATCGTCTCAGCGCGAGTGCCGGGTTGCGGTATACCTACGACGAAAAAGAGTTTTCCAACGAGATCTTTTTGCCGGCCAGCGCGCTCGGGCCTTTTTACGTGTTCGGTCTGTGGACCGACGGCGCGGTTGAGGACAAAAAGGACTGGGACGAGTGGACCCCGCGATTCGCGCTGACCTATGACATTCTCGACGACGTGCGGGTCTTTGGCACCGTGGTGAAAGGTTATAAATCCGGCGGATTCGGCACGTTCAACGTATTGTTGCCGGAAGGCACGGACTTCGTGCCGTACGAGAGTTTCGATCCGGCCCCGGATGGCACCAAGCCGGATCCGTTCGATCCCGAGACCGTCTGGAGCTACGAAGTCGGCATGAAGAGCCGCTGGCTCGAGGATCGCCTGCAGGCTAACGTCAGTGCGTTCTATTACGAGTATGACGATCTGCAGATTACGTTCTTCAACGGTGACTCCAACAATACCGAAGTGGAAAACGTCGGTTCTGCCGAAGGGCATGGGTTTCGAGGCCGACCTGCGTTACCTGCCGAACAGTTATCTCGATTTCTATGCCGGCATCTCGTATCTCGATACCGAGATCGACGATATCCCGGGCGACGTCTGCGAGGATTGTGACGGCAACAGCCTGGTGTGGGCGCCAGAATGGTCATTTGCCGGTATCGGTACGTTCCGTTACCCGGTCGGCCGGCTCGGCGATGCGTTCTTCACGGCCGAGTACACCTGGCAGGATGACTACTACACCGATTTCGACAATACCAGCGAGATCCAGGTGGACAGCTACGGTCTCACCGCTTTCCGTGTCGGTCTCGAGGAGGCGACCGGGAAATGGGTCGCCACGTTGTACCTGGAGAACGCGTTTGACGAGTTCTACTGGGACGGCGCGGCTGCCGAGGAAGAGATCATCCCGGAACACTTCTTCGGTCCGGGTCGACCGCGCACGTTCGGGGGCGAGATTATCTTCCGTTTCTGACCTCCGCCGAGACAGGTTCGGCACCGGCTGCCGGTTGCCGGCGTCGGCCGGGACTACCGCGTATGGTCTGGCCAGTGGCCCGGGTGAGGCGTGTTTTGGGAGGTTGGACGGCTATCGTGAACGCCGCGACAGTGGTGTGGATATGAGCAAGCGACCGCTGATCGGCGTTACTGCCTGTCGGCAGATCATCGAATCCCATTACTTCCATGTGGTGGGGGAGAAGTATATCGACGCCGTCGTCGATGGCGCCGGCGGAGTGCCGCTGCAACTGCCGGCGCTGGCCGGACGGACGGCAGTGGCGGAATTGCTCGACGTTCTCGACGGGCTGCTGGTTACGGGAAGTCCTTCCAATATCGAACCCGGTCACTACGGCGGCGAGCCGAGCAAGCCGGGAACCAGCCATGATCCTGCTCGTGACCTGACGACGTTGACGTTGATCCCCGCCGCGGTTGCCGCCGGACTGCCGGTGTTCGCGATATGTCGCGGCTTCCAGGAAATGAACGTGGCCTTCGGCGGCAGCCTGCACCAGGCGCTGCGCGATCATCCGGATCGCCATGACCATCATGCTGACGAAAGTCTGCCGATCGAAGAGCAATACGGGCCGCTGCACCGCGTGCGTTTCGCCGCGGGAGGCCTGCTCGAGGCGCTGACCGGTTGCCCGGGTGCCGAAGTCAACTCCGTGCATTACCAGGGCATCGACCGTCTCGGCGAGGGGCTCAGCGTCGAGGCTGTGGCCGAGGACGGACTGGTGGAGGCGTTTCGGGTCGCGAATGCCATGGCGTTCGCGTTAGCAGTTCAATGGCACCCGGAGTGGCGGGTTCTCGAGAACCCCGTTTCACTGGCAATTTTTCGCGCCTTTGGCGCGGCCTGCCGAGCGCGGGCCAGGGAGTAGAAGACATGGACACGATCGAGGCATGGCTGAAGAAAAACGGCATCGACGAGGTCGAGGGTATCGTCTCGGATATGGCCGGAATAGCGCGCGGCAAATTCGTTCCCGCAGGCAAGTTCTGTCGTCATGAGGGCATGCGGCTGCCCGAATCGCTGTTCATCCAGACCGTTACCGGCACCTATGCAGACACCGACGTGGTCGGCGATGCTGACCAGGACATCCAACTGCGTCCCGACCCCAGTACCATCCGGATGGTGCCGTGGGCCAATGAGCCAACGGCGATCATCATCCACGATTGTTTTTTTCACGACGGTCGGCCGGTCGATATTTCGCCGCGCCATGTGTTGCGCCATGTACTCGACCTCTATCGGCAAAAGGGCTGGCAGCCGGTCGTGGCGCCCGAAGTCGAGTTCTACCTGGTCAAACCCAATACCGACCCGGATTTTCCGCTTGAGCCGCCGCTCGGCCGCTCGGGACGGCCGGAGGCCGCGCGCCAGCCTTTCAGCATCGATGCACTGAACGAATTCGATCCGCTGATCGAGACCGTCTATGACTACTGTGAGGCGATGGAAATCGATGTCGATTCGCTGATCCACGAAGCCGGCGCGGCGCAGATCGAAATCAACTTCCTGCATGGAGATCCGCTGGCGCTGGCCGACCAGGTGTTCCTGTTCAAGCGCGTCGTCCGCGAAGCGGCCCTGCGCCACAACGTCTATGCAACGTTCATGGCCAAGCCGATGGAGAGGGAGCCAGGCAGTGCGCTGCATATCCACCACAGCATTGTCGATGTCGAGACCGGCGCGAACATATTCTCGGACGAAAAGGGTGAGCCTACCGAGGAATTCTTAGGGTTTATCGCCGGACTGCAGCGCTATACTCCCGATTGCGTGCTGCTTTATGCACCGTATGTCAATTCCTACCGGCGTTTTGCCCGTTATCTGTCGGCACCGATCAATGTGCAGTGGGCGGTGGACAACCGTACGGTCGGTCTGCGGGTGCCGCGCTCCGGGCCGGAAAACCGCCGGGTCGAGAACCGGGTAGCCGGCGCAGACGTTAACCCGTACCTGGCGATTGCAGCTTCGCTTGCGAGCGGACTGGCCGGCATTGAACAGCGTTTGCGCCCGAGCGATCCGATCGAGGGTAGCGCCTACGATCTGCCATTCGTGTTTCCGCGCGACCTCACCCTGGCCGTGCAACGGCTGCTTGAATGCCGCGATATCGAGCCCTACCTGGGTCAGCGTTTCATCGACGTTTACACGGCGGTCAAGCGGACCGAGTATGAAGCGCATTTCCAGGTTATCAGCGCGTGGGAGCGCGAACACCTTTTGCTTAACGTGTAGGGCGCCTTTCCACGGCGCGAAGGTTTGGGGAGACAGACTTGGCAACGCCAACCGAACGATCGACGGCGCAGTGGCAGGAACTCGACAGCGCCCATTACTTGCACCCGTTTACCGACTACCGCGATCTGAGCCGCAAGGGCAGCCGCATTGTCACGCGCGCGGAAGGTGTCTACCTGTGGGATTCGGACGGTCACAAGGTTCTCGACGGCATGGCCGGTCTGTGGTGTGTCAACGTAGGTTACGGACGCGAGGAACTGATCGAGGCGGCAAGCCGACAAATGCGCGAACTGCCTTACTACAACAGCTTCTTCCAGTGCACGCACCCGCCCGCGATCGAACTGTCCGAGGTGTTGACGGACCTGAGTCCGGCGTCATTCAACCACGTGTTCTTTACCGGCTCCGGCTCGGAAAGCAACGATACCGTGCTGCGCCTGGCGCGCTACTACTGGCAGTTGCGCGGGCAGCCGCAGAAACAGGTATTCATCAGCCGCCACAATGCCTATCACGGCAGTACCGTCGCTGCGGCCAGTCTTGGCGGCATGAAGCCGATGCATCGCCAGGGTGGCCTGCCGATTCCGGGTGTCGAGCATATCGAGCAGCCGTACTTCTTCGGCTATCGACGGCGATCTCGGTGAGGCGGAGTTCGGTGTCGAGTGCGCGCTCGCGCTGGAGCGCAAGATTCTCGAGATCGGCGCGGACAAGGTGGCGGCATTTATAGCCGAGCCGATCCAGGGCGCGGGAGGCGTCATCATTCCTCCCGAGAGCTACTGGCCCGAAGTGCAGCGGATCTGTGACCAGTACGAAATATTGTTGGTCGCCGATGAGGTCATTTGCGGGTTTGGCCGCCTCGGTCAGTGGTTCGGTTCCGAGCACTACGCAATCAGACCGGACCTGATGGCGATCGCAAAGGGGATGACGTCGGGGTATTTGCCGATGGGCGGAGTGCTGGTTGGCGATCGCGTTGCCGACGTGGTGATCAACGACGGCGAGGAGTTCTTTCACGGCTTCACCTATTCCGGGCACCCGGCCTGCTGCGCCGTTGCGCTCGCCAATATCGAGGTGATTAAACGCGACGGGTTGGTGGAACGGGTTCGCGAAACCAGTGGCCCGTACCTTGCGCGGCAGTGGGCAACCCTGGCCGAGCATCCGCTGGTCGGCGAGACACGCAGCCGCGGCCTGGTCGGCGCGCTGGAACTGGTGCGTGACAAGGCGTCCTGCGCGCGGTTCGAGCCGCTGGGGCGGGTCGGGACGCTGTGCCGCGACAACGCGGTGAGTAACGGTCTGGTGATGCGCGCGGTTGGCGACACCATGATCATCTCGCCGCCCCTGATTATCGACACGGCGGAGATCGACGAGCTCGTCATGCTCGCCCGGCGCAGTCTCGACATTACGGCAGAGCATGTCCTCTGATTACCCTGCCTCGTACTACGTCGCGACCGCCAGCGGCACCCGTGCCCGGGCGTCTCTGAGCGGCGCCATCAATGCCGATGTCTGCGTCGTCGGCGGCGGCTACACCGGACTCGCCGCGGCGCTGCACCTGGCCCAGCATGGCTATGACGTTGTCGTGCTCGAGTCGCGCCGGGTCGGATGGGGTGCGTCCGGGCGCAACGGCGGTCATGTCGGCGTCGGCCAGCGCCGCGGCGCGACGGAACTGGTGGCGATGTTCGGACCGGCGCGTGCGCGCGAATTGTGGGGGCTCGGCCGCGACGCTGCGTGGCTGGTCAAAGACCTGGTGCGCGAACACGGGATCGACTGCGATCTGTCGCCGGGGCAGATGGTCGCTGCCGCAAAGCCTTCGCATATGCAGGAGATGGCCGCCGAAATTGCGGTCCTGAACGGGCAATTCGGCTACGCCGAGATCGGCATGTTGAGCCGCACCGAGCTCGAGGCGCAGCTGGCCAGCCCGGTATTCCACGGCGGGTGTCTCGACCAGGGCGCGTCGCATCTGCATCCGTTGAACTACTGTCTCGGGCTGGCCGGGGCGGCCGAACGGGCGGGAGCAAGAATCTTCGAGCATTCCGAAGTCGTTGCTATGGATGGTGCCGATCCGGCGACGCTGCGCACGGCAACCGGCACGGTAAGCGCACGATTTGTCGTGCTTGGCTGCAACGGGTATCTCGGCGCGCTCGAGCCGCGCCTCGCCGGTAAAATCATGCCGATCAATAATTTCGTGGTTGCGACCGAGCCGCTGGGAGGCGTCGCCGCGGAGTTGATCCGTAACGGCGCCTGTGTCCATGACACTCGCTTCGTAGTCAACTACTTTCGCCTGTCAGCGGACAAGCGCCTGATCTTCGGTGGCGGCGAGAACTACAGCCGCCGTTTTCCGGCGGACGTCGCCGCTTTCGTCCGCCCCTACCTGGTGCGGATTTTCCCCCAGCTTGCGAGCGCCGCCATCGAGTATGCGTGGGGCGGGACACTGGCGATTACGCGTAATCGGCTGCCATGTGTCGGCCGGCTTCCGCCCAACGTTTTCTATGCACAGGGCTATTCGGGGCATGGTGTGCCGATGGCCACCCTGGCAGGTCAGCTCATTGCCGAAGCACTGGCCGGCACTGCGGAACGGTTCGATGTGCTGGCGAGTATCCCGCAGGCGAAATTCCCTGGCGGGACGCTGTTGCGTTATCCCGGGCTCGTGCTCGGGATGCTGTACTACGCATTACGGGACCGGCTTTGATTCAGGTCGCGCATGGCCTGGCAATTTTTGATGGCTACCATCACGGCGGCTCCGGCGGCGCGGCAGCCAGCGGCGAACGCCTCTGGATCGGGAGGGTGACATGGACGTAGGAGCGCGACTAAAGGCAGTACGGCAGATGTACGGGCTGTCGCAACGAGAGCTGGCAAAACGCGCCGGAGTGACCAACAGCACGATTTCGTTGATCGAGCAGAACAGGGTCAGTCCGTCGATTGGCTCGCTAAAAAAAGTGCTCGATGGTATTCCGATGACATTCGCGGCATTTTTTACCTTCGAGTATGAGCACAAGCAACAGATTTTTTTCGCCCCATCCGATCTCGTGGACATGGGCAGCGCGGACATCCGCTACCTGCTCGTTGCCGCGCAGCGTCCGAGCCGGGCCATGTCGATGTTGCACGAGTTCTATCCGCCCGGCGCCGATACCGGACCCGAGACGATCGCCCATAACGGAGAGGAGGGCGGTGTGGTCGTGAGCGGTGAGATCGAAATTTCGGTGGCCGGCGAGACGCGCGTACTCGGTCCCGGTGAGGCCTATTATTTCGATACATCGCTGCCGCACCGGTTCCGCAATATCGGCGACGAGACTTGCGAAATCGTCAGCGCGAGTACGCCACCGACATTCTGACCCCGTACAGTGGCTGCGCTTTCGTCTATATTGTCTTGAATGAACGCAAAACCGCAGACTGTGCTGGAGGCCTTCTACGAAAAAGAGGCCAGCCGGCCCGACGATGTATTTCTGGTGCAACCGCGGGCTGGCGCCGAGGTTGTGAACTACACCTGGGCCGAGGTCGGCGAGCAAAGCCGCAGAATGGCCGCCTACCTGCGCAGCCTCGATCTGCCCGAGGGCAGCAACATCGCGCTGATCTCGAACAACTGTGCACACTGGTTCATCGCGGATCTTGCGATCTGGATGGCCGGATTCGTTTCCGTCCCGATCTATCCGGTACTGACCGCCGAGTCCGTGCGCCCAATTCTCGAGCATTGCGACGCCAGGCTGGTTTTTGTCGGCAAGCTCGCCGACTGGCCCGCAATGGCCTCCGGTATTCCCGAACACCTGCCACGGGTCGGCTTGCCAATCCGTCCCGATGGCGAGTTTCTCGAGTGGGAGACGGTGATTGCCGCGCACGAACCGTTGGCCCATTCGCGCCGACCGGATCCTGATGAGCTCGCTACGATCATCTACACATCCGGCACCACGGGCGATCCGAAAGGCGTGATGCACAGTTTCGCCACGCTCGGTTTTGCGGCTAAAAGCGGTGTCGATCTTTACGCAATCGGTGCCGATGACCGGTTGTTGTCGTATTTGCCGCTGGCGCATGTTGCCGAGCGCGCGGTTGTCGAGTTCTGTGCGATCTATTCCGGTGCGAGGGTGTATTTCGTGCACTCGCTGGATACCTTTGCCGCGGATCTCGCCCGTGCGCGGCCGACCATTTTCTTCGGTGTGCCGCGTATCTGGTCGAAGCTCCAGAGCGGTGTGCATGCAAAGATATCTCCTGCGATGCTCGATCGTATTCTGCGTTTGCCGTGGCTCGGGCGCCGGTTTGGTGCAAAAATCGTTGCGGGTCTGGGTTTGGACCAGACGCGGCTCGCGATCAGCGGTGCTGCGCCGATTTCGGAGAGTTTGCTCGAATGGTATCGACGCCTCGGGCTGTCGATACTGGAGGGTTATGGCATGACCGAAAATGCGGCCTATTCGCACGGCATGCGGCCGGACTCGATCCGCATTGGCACGGTTGGCCAGGCGCAACCGGGTGTCGAGGTCCGGCTCGGACCCGGCGACGAGGTCCTGGTACGCAGCAATGCCACGATGCTCGGCTATTACCGCAATCCCGAGGCGACTCGCGAATGTCTCGATGAGGACGGGTTTCTCCACACCGGTGACGCCGGGGCCGTTGATGCGCAGGGTTTCCTGCGGATCACCGGACGGGTCAAGGACAGCTTCAAGACCGCGAAGGGAAAGTTCGTCGTGCCGGCTCCGATCGAGTCGCGCTTGCTGGATCATCCGGATATCGAACAGGTCTGCGTGCTTGGGCGCGGACTGCATGCGCCGCTTGGTCTGTGTGTGCTCGGTGCCCACGTCGCCAATCAAAGCAGAGATTCGTTGTCGCGCCAGTTCGAACAGCTGCTGCAACAAATTAACGCGGGGCTCGAAAAGCACGAGCGGCTGTCCGGCCTGGTGCTGATCGGTGAGGAGTGGAGCGTAGAAAATGGCTGCCTGACCCCAACGCTTAAGGTCAAGCGCCCGGCGCTGGAGACCCGCTACGGGAAATATCTCGAGCAATGGGCGGAGCAGAAGAGTGCTGTCACATGGGCCGCGGCCTGACTCAGGCAGGTCCTTCTAGCCGCGCAGATACCACGCATACTCCAACGGCTGAATCTGGGCATGGAACTGGTCGAACTCGGCCTGCTTGACCGTCCCGAACAACGCGTGCATCTGTGCGCCGAGATAGTCCGCCAGAAGACCTGATTGCCGGTAGGCGTCGATCGCACCATGCCAGTTCGCTGGGATCGCGGGCAAATTCTGTGCGTAGGCATTGTCCTCGATCGGTACTGGTGCATCGAATGCCCGGCTTATACCGTGATGGATGCCGGCCAGAACGGCCGCCAGCAACAGGTACGGGTTGGCGTCGGCGCCGCCAAGGCGATGCTCCAGCCGCATGGCGCTGCCGCGTCCGGCCGGGATTCTTATCGCGGTGGTGCGGTTGTTGACGCCCCAGGCAATCGCGGTCGGCGCAAACGATCCGGGCTGGAGGCGCCGGTACGAGTTTGCGTGCGGCGCAAACAACAGCGTGCTCTCGGGCATTGTCCGGAGCAGACCGGCGACACTGTGGCGCAGCAGCGAGCTTTCGCCGAACTCGCCATCGCCCGCGCAGACGTTGGTGTTGCCGTCATCGACCAGGCTGACATGAGCATGCAATCCGCTGCCGGCGAGCCCCGCGAATGGTTTGGCCATGAAGGTCGCGTCGAGGCCATGCCGGCGGACGACCCCGCGAATCAGCCGGCGTAGCAGCAACAACTGGTCGCAGGCCAGCAGCGGGTCATCCACGTGGCGCAGATTGACTTCGAACTGCCCCGGCGCGTATTCCGCAACAGCGGCATCGGCGGGCAGGCTCTGGGCCGCTGCGGCGGCCGCGATCGCATCGAATATCGGGGCAAAGTCGTCGATTTCCTGAATGCTGTAGACCTGTGTTTCACGCTGCGTCCGGCCGGTAACCGGGTTACGCACGAGCGCTGGCCGGCCGTGTTCGTCGAGTTTGGGGTCAATCAGGTAAAACTCGGTTTCCAGCGCGACGACCGGGCGCAGCCCCAGTTCGGCGAACCGGTCGATCACCCGCGCAAGCGCGTGGCGCGGATCGCCCCAGAAAGGGCTGCCATCGAGCAAATACATGGACAGCAACATTTGCACGGTAGGTGTTGTCGCCCATGGCACCGGTACCGGCGCAGCGCCAACCGGCCGGCATACCCCGTCCCGGTCACCGCTCAGGTAGCCAAGTCGCGTCTGTTCCACGGTTCTCCCGGTGATATCGCTGCCGAAAACCGAGAGTGGCAGATTGAGGCCCTGTTCGCGGACCTTGCTGATCGCATCGGCGTCAATTCGCTTGCCGCGCAGGATGCCATTGAGATCAGCCAACAGGCAGTCAGCGGCGCTGGTTACAGTGGCCGATTCGCTTGCGCCGCGGCGCTCATCGGGGCTCCTGTCGATCATCGGTGCAGTGTATTCTCCGCTGAGCCGGTGTTCAATAAAAGCATCAATGCGGCAACTGCTTGAATCTCGCGGCTGATTTTGTTTGGCCCTGATGTTTGTTTCGCAAGCTTCCAGAGCCTGAAATTGAATAGTATGGAAATTTCGAATTTGAACGAATGTTAAATATAGTTGACATCCGGTCTGTGCAGAAAATCGAATCACCGCGCCTGCCGGAGTGACATCCGCGCGACGTATACTGGCGCTTTTTCGACGATGGTCGGGTCTGCCGATGCGACATCTGAAATCGCGAGCGTGGCTGCTTGCCATGATTGCCGGGCTGGGCGGGTGCGGGGAGACCTCGCGCGCGACGGGACCGGTGGTTCGTGTCTATAACTGGAGCGACTACATCGCGGACGATACCGTTGCGGCTTTCGAGCGCGAAACCGGTATCGACGTCGTTTACGATGTTTTCGACAGCAACGAAGTGCTCGAGGCGAAGTTGTTGTCCGGCGCGTCCGGTTACGACATCGTCGTACCGACCTCCGATTTTCTCGGTCGCCAGATTCTCGCCGGTGTATTCCAGGCTCTCGACCGGGACAAGCTGCCGAACTATGTCAATCTCGATGCCGGGCTGATGGAACTGATGGCGAGCTACGATCCGGGGAATCAGTATTCGGTACCCTATCTCTGGGGCACGACAGGGATTGGCTATAACGTCGACATGGTCGCGGAGCGGCTCGGCGATGTTCCTAGTCGACAGTATCGATATTTTCTTCAATCCGGAGTATCTGGCGCGTCTCGCTGATTGCGGTGTGGCCGTGCTCGATGCGCCGAGCGAACTGTTTCCTGCGGTACTGAATTATCTCGGCTACGACCCGAATATCCAGGATCCTGAACTGTACAAAACGGTCGCCCGTGATGCCCTGCTCGCGATTCGCCCGCACATCCTGTACTTCCATTCCTCGCAATACATCAACGATCTGGCGAACGGCGATATCTGTTTCGTGTTTGGCTGGTCTGGCGATGTTTTGCAGGCGAAGGCGCGCGCGGAGGAGGCCCGGAACGGGGTCGATATCGAGTACGTGATTCCCGCGCGAAGGCGCACTGCTATGGGTTGATACGCTAGCCATTCCGGTGGGAGCGCTCAATGTCGACAATGCCCATCGATTCATCGATTATCTGCTGCGACCCGCTGTGATCGCCGAGATCAGTAACTATGTCCAGTATGCGAATGGCAACACTGCGTCACTGCCGCTGCTCGATGCGGCCGTGCGCGATGACCCTGGAATTTATCCGCCGCCCGAGGTCCGGGCGAAATTGTTTCCCAACAAGGTCACGCCACCGCGGCTCGATCGCATCGCAACTCGTGTATGGACCCAGGTAAAGACGGGCCGCTAGGCCGGAGTAGCGAGATGCAACTCCCTACGGGCAGCGCTAACGAAGCGCAACATGCACCCGCCATGGCGGGTCCGGACGTCGTTCTCCGAATGCGTGGTCTGCGCAAGGAGTTCGACGGTGTCGTCGCCGTGGACGATGTCGATCTCGACGTCTACCGAGGGGAGCTGTTTGCGTTGCTCGGCGGTTCCGGCTGCGGCAAATCGACGTTGCTGCGCATGCTGGCCGGTCTCGAGACACCGACCGCCGGCCGGGTCGAGCTGGACGGAACGGATATCACCCGCATTCCTGCCCACCTGCGGCCGGTCAACATGATGTTCCAGTCCTACGCTTTGTTCCCGCACATGTCGGTTGCCGACAACGTTGCTTTCGGCCTGAAACAGGAAAACCGCCGCGCGGACGAAGTCCGCACCCGGGTCGATGCGTTGCTCGACCTGGTGCACATGCGCAGTTTCGCGCGGCGCAAGCCGCACCAGTTGTCCGGTGGGCAGCAGCAACGGGTCGCGCTCGCCCGTAGTCTCGCCAAGAACCCGCGCCTGTTGCTGCTGGATGAGCCAATGGCGGCGCTCGACAAAAAGCTGCGGATGCAGATGCAGCTCGAGATCGTGGACATTATCGAGGAGGTCGGGGTGACCTGCGTCATGGTCACCCACGATCAGGAAGAGGCGATGTCAATGGCCGGCCGTATCGCAATTATGAACGCGGGTACGATCATGCAGACCGGCGCGCCCGCCGCGGTTTACGAGTATCCGAGCTGCCGGTTCAGCGCGGAGTTTCTTGGCTCGGTCAATCTTTTCGACGGCGCGGTCACGGGTGTTGACGGCGCGATGGTTGAAGTCAGTTCAGCGGTTCTGGACACGCCGGTTCGGGTTACATCTGCGACGGGTCTGAACGTCGGTGAGCAGGTAACTGTCGCGGTGCGACCGGAGAAAATCATGGTCGCTGCCGAGCCACCGCCGGATAAATTCAATACCGCGCATGGCTGTGTCGAGGACCTCGCTTATCTGGGCAGTCATACTGTCTATCACGTACGTCTCGCCGGCGGCGCCAAGATTATGGCCCTCGATGTCAATATGCGCCGTGTCGGCGAACGCAGGTTTAGCTGGAACGATCCGGTTTACCTGCACTGGCAGGCCGACAGCGGCGTGGTACTGCGCGCTTGACTGCGACGTCGACAACGGTGCGCGGCTGGTCGCGGTGGCTCATCATCGGGGTGCCGTTGCTGTGGCTGTGCTGTTTTTTCCTGTTGCCCTTCCTGATTGTTTTCAAAATCAGTTTTGCCGAGGCGCTGATTGCAGTGCCTCCCTACAGTGCGCTCTTCGAAATGGTCGATGGCGCGCCGCGCCTGAAAATCGACTTGTATAACTACCAGTTCCTGTTTGGCGACAAGTTGTATGTCTTTGCCTACCTCAATTCGCTGAAGATCGCGTTTTTCTCGACGCTTGCTGTGCCTGCTGATCGGTTATCCGCTGGCGTGGGCGATCGCGCATGCAGCGCCGCAGCGCCGCGGTCTGTGGTTGACACTTATCGTGCTGCCGTCGTGGACGTCGTTTCTTATCCGGGTCTACGCTTGGATCGGCATCCTCAAGAGCAACGGCCTTATCAACAATCTGCTGCTCGGTATCGGCGTCATCGACGAACCGCTGCGGTTGTTGCGCACTGACCTCGCGGTCTATATCGGTATCGTCTACACCTATCTGCCGTTCATGGTGTTGCCGCTTTATGCCAACATCGTCAAGCTCGATCGCAGCCTGGTGGAGGCCGCACAGGATCTTGGAGCAAAACCGCTGGCGGTGTTGCGATCCGTCATCGTCCCGCTGACCCTTACCGGTATCGTCACCGGTTGCATGCTGGTTTTCATTCCCGCGGTCGGCGAGTTCGTTATCCCTGAATTGCTCGGCGGGCCTGATACGCTGATGATCGGTAAGGTGTTGTGGCAGGAGTTTTTCAATAACCGCGACTGGCCGATCGCCGCCTCCGTTGCCATCCTGATGATGCTGTTGCTGATCGTGCCGATCGCAGTTTTCTATCGTAACCAGTCACGCGAACTGGAGATCAGCCCGTGAGCGCGCGAATGCGCGGACTCGTGCTGGCGGCAGGGCTGGTATTTCTCTACCTGCCGATGCTGTTGCTGATCGTCTATTCGTTCAACGAATCGCGGCTGGTAACGGTCTGGAGTGGCTGGTCGAGCAAATGGTACGGTGAACTGCTGCGCGACCAGCAGATGATCGGGGCGATCTGGATGAGCCTGCGGATTGCATTTCTCGCGGCGACCGCCGCATTGGTGCTCGGCGTACTCGCGGGCGTGGCCCTGACCCGGCTCGGTGCTTTTCGCGGCAAGGCCCTGCTCGGCACGATGATCACTGCGCCGCTGGTAATTCCCGAGGTCATTACCGGATTGTCGCTGCTGTTGCTGTTTGTCGCGCTCGGACAGCTGATTGGCTGGCCGACACAGCGTGGCATGCTGACCATCTGGATTGCCCATGTGACTTTTTGTACTGCGTACGTGACGCTGATCGTCGCTGGCCGCCTGGCCGAATTCGATCACTCTGTGGAGGAGGCGGCGATCGATCTTGGGGCCACCCCGCTCAGCACGTTTTTCCGCATTACTTTGCCGATCATATCGCCGGCACTGATTGCCGCCTGGCTGCTGGCTTTCACGCTTTCGCTCGATGACCTGGTGATAGCGAGTTTCGTCACCGGTCCCGGCGCATCGACTTTACCGATAGTGGTGTTCTCCAGCGTACGTCTGGGCGTGAGTCCGAAAGTCAACGCGCTTGCGACGATTCTGATCGTCGTCGTGATGGTCGGTGTGCTGACCTCGTTGTGGCTGATGCGCCGCTACCGCGCACGGCTGGGCTGAGCGCTTGCCGCGGGACCGGTTGCTAGCGTTGCGGCATCGTTTCCGCGGGCGTTGGCACACGAAACTCACGGCAACCCTCGGCGATCGCGGAATCGTCCAGCGGTTGCGGAACAATACCGGATCGCGACGCCGATAAGGTGCGGTTCGGTGCTGCTGCTGTGCATGCCGCTGACCGGGGCCTGGAATTCGACCTGCGCCAGCACCAGGTCCGGGTGGAGATTCGTCACGACAGCGTCGGCGCCGAGCGCAATTCCCCGCTCACGCATGCTGGCAAGAATATCCTCGCGCGTCGCGCCATGTTTGCCGGTAACCTCGATTACGGCGATGTCCTCGTGCGCTTGCACGGGCCTTCTCCATAGAAGGCTTATGCGGCCATCCCCGGACCCGCGATAGTCGCCATCGTAAATTGTGACCACGGTCGTGGTCGGTGCGCCGGAGCATGCGCCGAGCAGGGCGGCGACGGCAGCGGCCGCCGCGAAGCGGGCGAAACTTGCTGTCATATCGATTTGCTTACGGCGGCTCGTCACGAAAAGTCAGGACAATACGGATGATACATCTATGGCGGTGTGCTGATAGCAATCCATGCAGGATTATGGCAAAGATAGGGGATGGGCGGCTGTCGCTGCCGCGAGAGCCGCTGCATTTGCAAGGGGGAACGACATGCTGGGCACCATTCATTATCTGCCGCGGCCACTGCTCGGCCTGATAGCGCACACGACCCGGGTCGGCCCTGACATCGACGCGGTCACCCGCTACGATCCGCGCAAGGAGGTGGACCCCGCTTCGGTCGGCCTGACGGACGACCAGGTCGAGGCGATATGGCGCGCCGTTCAACGGCTCTATGCGACCGGCATGCAGCCGGGGATTTCATTCGTCTTGCGCCGCCATGGCCAGATCGTGCTGAAGCGGGCGATAGGTTTTGCGAGCGGTAATGGTCCGGGCGACGAGGCCGCTGAGCCGGTGCCGATGACGCCGGATACTCCGGTCTGCCTGTTTTCCACCAGCAAGGCGTTCGCCGCGATGCTGGTTCATCTTCTGTCGGAGCGCAACCTCATCAGCCTGCTCGATCCGATCAGCCATTATCTTCCTGAGTTCGGACGCAATGGCAAACAGGACATTTCGATATACCAGTTGTTGTGCCACAAAGCGGGAATCGCATCTATCGAGGTGGGAAAACAGCGCGACGTGTTTGAACTACTGCTGGACCAGGATGCGATCCGTGAGCGTCTGTTCGACATGGCACCGGAAAACCCTGGTCATCATCATGCCTATCATGCGTTGAGTTCGGGGTTCATTATCGGCGCGCTGGTCGAGCGGGTCACGGGAATGAGCCTGCGCCGGTTCCTGCGCGAGAACGTCACCAAGCCGCTGCGCATGAAGTACCTCGATTTTGGCGCGCGGCCGAGCGTGATTCCGCATATCGCTCGCAACTATGTGACTGGGTTTCGGCCGGACGCACCAACCGATGTATTTGTGCGGCGCGTGATCGGCGCGTCATTGCGCGATGCGATCGATATTTCCAATGATCCGCGCTTTTATCGTTCGCTGATCCCTGCCGGCAACATGGTGGCGACCGCCGACGACTGCTCGCGTTTTTTCCAGTGCCTGCTGAACGGTGGCGAACTCGATGGTGTAAGAGTGTTCTCGCCGCTGACCGTGAGACGGGCGACGGTCGAGGTCGGTAAATCGCAGATTGACCGCTCATTGCTCGTGCCGATCCGGTATTCGGCCGGGATGATGCTTGGCGGCGGCCGTTTGTCGTTGTTTGGTCCGGATGCGCAGGCCACGTTCGGTCATCTGGGGCTTACCTGCAACCTGGCGTGGGCCGATCGTGAGCGCGCCATTTCGGTGACGTTGCTGACCACCGGAAAACCGCTGGTGGGTGGCATGCACTTGCCGATGCTGATCGCGTTTCTGTATAGCGTATCGCGGCACTGCCCGAAGATCCCGGAAAGCTCGCGCGCGCAAGGCCATCCGCCGGCCGCGGCCTGAATCCGGCCCGTGCGGCGCCCTGCTTGACCCGGGTCATCGCGCGACGCAAGCTATCGCCGCGGTGCTATCCGGGACTGCGGATTCGATACAGAGGAATTTGACAGCGATGCGAACGACAATCACGAAGATCGCGATGCTTGCACTTGCGGCTACCTCTCAGCCTGTACTGGCGGTGGAGGAGGGCGACAAGGCTCCCGCATTTTCGCTGACCGACGGGCAGGGGCGGGAGATAACTTTTCCGCAACACAGTGCCGGCGCTCCCGCGATCGTGTTTTTCTGGGCGACGTGGTGCCCGTACTGCCATGCGCTGATGCCGTATATGCAGCAGATCAAGAACGACTATGCCGAACACGGTGTTGAAGTCTATGCGGTGAGTTTCAAGGACGACGGCGACCCGGTCGAGCACATTCATGAGCTCGGCCACGACTTTATCGTGCTGCCGGTCGGCGACTTTGTCGCCGACGATTACGATGTCTGGTCGGCGCCTGGTATCGTCGTCGTCGATGGCAAGGGCGTGGTGCGCTATAAACGCAAATCGATTGGTGCCGATGTCAAGCCAGGCAAGGAAATTGCCAAATTCTGGGACGGGAAAATCCGTGCCGCGCTGCAGTTGTCGTTACAGGAAAGCGGCGCGGCGCCCTGAGCGGGCCGATTACTCGTCTTCGCCCTCGATACGGCGACGACGGCTGCGCACCAGCCACCAGACGCCGGCGACTACCGGAATTACCATCACTCCCGAGACGATGTTGCCGTCGACTGGCCAGCCGGCCTCGACCCCGGCCTCGATGCCGATCCGCAGCAGGCCGACCACGTAATAGCTGATTGCCGCGACGGACAGCCCCTCCACGGTTTGTTGCAACTTCAACTGCTGGTTGCCGCGCCGGTCGAGGCTCTCCAGAAGACGCTGGTTTTGCTCCTCGATACTCATCTCGACACGGGTCCGCAGCATCTCGGTGGCGCGGGCGATACGCTGCGACATGTCCTGCAGGTGAATCTCCAGCGCGCTGCAGGTATCGACGGCGGGAGCGAGCCGGCGATCGAGAAACTTGGCCAGGCTCGACATCCCCGGCAGCGCCTCCTCGCGCAGGTCCGCGAGCCGCCGGGTCACAATATGGTGATAAGCGCGGGTTGCGGAGAAGCGGTAATTGGTGCGGCTGCGATGATGTTCGATCTCGTTTGCCAGCACGTTGATCCGCTGCAGCATCGCCTGTTCGTCAGCGGTCGTGCGCAGGCTCAGGTTATCGGCGATGATCGATCCAAGCTCGGCGTCGATGCGTTGAGCTCCCGGCCAGATGTTCTTGGCTACCGGGTAACCGAGCAACGCCATGATGCGATAGGTTTCCACCTCCAGCACCCGCTGGGTCGTTCTCCCGGCCTGGAAATCGCTGAGCCCACGATTGTAGATCAGGTAGCGGGCGAAACCGTCGCTATGGATGCGAAAGCTGGTAAACAGCGCCGCCCGCCGGCCGACGATGTGGCTGCCAAAAAGGACCTGGCCCTCGAACATCTCTCGCATCGCGTCGCCATGCGGATCGGGCGGGTCGCCCGGCATCATCACCAGGTGCGCGGCGACGACACTGCGGCCCGGCCCGGCTTCGCGCCATTCGGTGGGTAGAAAATCCAGCGCCGTACGCGAGAAGGGCGCGGAGTCGCACCCAGCGCGGATGAAACTGTATGCGCAGAACTCGGTATGCCGTTCCCAGCGCAGTTCGAAGCCGGGAAATGGCTGGTAATAGCAGCTGGCGTCGGCGGCCGGCGGGTTGACGCTGTAGCGGCGCGCCAGCAGCGAAAGATGTTCGATGTGGGTCGGAATCTCGGCATCTTCGGCCGGGATCGCGATGTGCGACACGCATGCCGGCGCCACCACCTCGGGAAACGGGCGGGCATGGAGTTCCTCGTAGAGTTCGCTGCGAAGCTGGTGCGATTTGATTGGCGTAGCCATGTCTGCTGTTGGGACGCCCACCGTCGCGGCGTCCTCAGATTTCCTCGTAACTCCATCCCTGCCGCGTCCGCGTGTAGATACGCTCGATTGCTATCGAGCTGGTATCGACACCGGGCAGAAAATCCACATCGATACCCTGCTGGGTCAGACGCTCGATAGTCCGGGCGCAGGCAAACAGCCCGAGGCTCGGGTAATCGCGCTGTAGCGCATCGATACGTTCGGCAAACGGGGTCACTCCGCTACGGAACAAAGCGAGCCCCTGGCCGTTGGCGATCAATTCGACCTCGGGCGCGTTGGCATTGTACTCGAAGCCGGCAAGTATCAGTTCGGCCTGGTCGAGACTGCGCTGCATCAGCGCCAGGTCGTCGCTGGCAAGATGGAGGACTATTCGCTGCCGCTCGCCGCCGGCCCAGGTGGAAGGGCGCACCCGATCGCTTCGAACAACATAATCGTCGATCACGGCCTTGGCGCCGGCACGCTGGCCGGCAAACCAGCCGGCGCTGCCGACAATCGCGACCAGCGCTGCCGCCGCCAATGACATCGCCCCGATCCGGCGCCTCCCGCTATCGCGAAATGTCGGAAACCGCTGCGGCGGAGAACGGTAGGCGTGGCGCAGCAGATCTTTCATTCGCCGGATATCATCGAGTCGTGCCGCGACTTCCGCATCGGCAACGGCATGGCGCAGCACAGCCTCGGAGTCTTCGGCGGACAGTTGTCCATCGACATGAGCATTCAGCATTTCATCTGAAATTCTCGATTTGTCCATCACTTCACCCGTCTGATGTGGTGAACCGCCGCACCGTCGCGCGGCGCCATGTCGGGATGCAGCCGGTCTTTCAGCGCCCGGCGCGCCCGGCACAGCCGGCTCATTACCGTGCCGAGCGGGATATCCAGTGCGACGGCGACATCGTTGTAGGAACTGCCCTCGAGGTCGATCAGTGTGATCACCTGGCGCTGCGCAAGCGGCAGTGAGGCGACCGCGCGCCGTACCTGGGCAACGACGTCCTCGCGCTCCGCAGCCTGCAATGCGCTCTCCGTCTGCGGGCCGCGTGCGGAATCGAACTCCTCGGTTTCGCGATAGCGGCGATAAAAATCACGTAGGCAGTTGGCAAGAATCCTGTAGAGCCAGCCGTCGATCGCGGCCGGATCCTTGAGTTGCGTGCGTTTCTGCAGTGCTTTTAACAGCGCCTGCTGGACGAGATCGTCCGCGAGATGCCTGTCATGGCACCATGCGAAAGCGATGCCGTACAGGCGTTCGCGACGCCGTTCCAGGCGGGCACTGAAATCGCGCCGAGCAAACAATGCGGAAACCAGTCCCACTGCAACTCCCTTGATTGGCCGTTTGGCGGTGCCACCTTTGCCCGGGCACGCGCCGTTTGAGAAGAGACGATAAGCGGTGCGGGATTATTCCGTTGCGCCACCGCGTCTTTTTGAGATGATACTCTCTGACAGCTGCCAGGTGACGGCGGCACACGACGGAGACAGACACATGGGGCAACTGAAAAACCGCATCGGTTCCGCCGCGATCTTCGCTTTAACTGTAGCGATTGCCCTCGCCTCGCCGGTGGCGGCGGCAGAGGCGGTGCAAATCACCTATCAGGGGCTGCGCCTGAACGGGGAGTTATCCGCGGCGGATAACCGTGACAGGCCGGTTTTCCTGCTCCTGCATGGCACGCTTGCTCACCACGATATGGAAATCATGCGCTCGCTGCGCGAAGTTCTTCATGAAGAAGGATTTGCCAGCCTCGCGATAACGCTGAGCCTGGGGGTGGACGATCGCAGCGGTATGTATGACTGCAGCGCGGAGCACCGCCATCGCCATACCGACGCAATCGGCGAGCTCGAGGCCTGGCGCGAGTGGCTGGTCGAACAGGGATACCCGCGTCAGGTTCTGCTCGGACATTCGCGCGGCGGCAACCAGGTTGCCTGGTACCTGGGACAACAGCACCCGCAATCGGTCGTCGCGGCGGTGCTGGTAGCGCCGCAGCTATGGCAGCGTGACAAGGCGGCAGCCGCTTTTGCCGAGCGTTTCGGTGTGCCGCTGCAGGCGCAACTGGATCGTGCTGAGCAACAGAGAAAAACCGACGGCGATGACGCGCTGATTCACGACACCGGGTTTGTCTACTGCGAGAACGCGACCGCCAGCGCCGCGGCGCTGCTCTCCTATCATGCTCCGGACGAACGCATGCATACACCTTCTCTGATCGCGGCGATTGAACCGCCGGTGCTGGTGATTGCCGCGAGCGAGGACCAGTCGGTGCCCGGGGTTGCCGCGGCGATGGAGGAGGCCGGTGACGCCAGCGTCGTCGAAATCGACGGCGCCGATCACTTCTTTCGCGATCTCTATGTTTACGACATGGTCGAGGCGATCGTCGGGTTTCTCGATGCTAATAATTTGTGATCGCCGTTCAGTGCCGGCGCGGTAGTCTCAGCGTATGTCCTCGTTGCTGTGGTTGTTCGCCAGCACTCGCGGCTGAATCAGCGCATAGCCCTGTAGCTGCCAGTGCGCCAGTTCGGTGATGCCGGACGGAACGATCGTGACAAAATCGGGCAAGTCGTCAGCGGTATAGCCAAAATCCTCCAACGCTATCGCGCAGACCCTGAATTCGACCCCGAGGCTCGCGTAGTAGCGCATCCGTTCTACCGCGTCGCGATACCGCTCGTAGTTGTGTCCGGGCGAGGGTCACGATTTCGGTACCGTGGATAACTACTGTCAGCTGCAGGTCCTCCGGGGCGTAATCGTAGGGTGCGCCAGTCAGCGGATTCATCAGCGAGCGCAACCAGTACAGGGCGCTCGCGATTTTTCCCGGTTCATCGAAGTCGAAGTCAAACACCGCTTTCTGTGCGCTGTAAGGGGTCTCGACAACTCCCGCCGCGACCCCGGGCGGTGACGCTGTTGCGACCAGGATCAGCAATACAACCGATGCAAATCGCGAACTTGCCGGACGCGAAAATAGGGGGTTTTCCGCATTGACCTTTTGTCTCATTCGTAATTTCCTTGGAGCTGACATGAGTTGCCGGGCTTACGGGCCCGGTGAAATCGCGGCGGGCCGGTACTCGTGGCCGGCCGTTTCGGCGTGCCTTGCACCGGAATAATTTGGTACCTTAACGCGTCTTGCCCTAAACGGGAGGAAGCGATGCGCGACAAACCAGGGGCCGGCAGACACGACCTGAAGGCGTTGCTGGCGAAGGAGGCCGGCAAACTGCCGCAGCCGGACCGGCGTGCGTTTCTCGCTAAAGGCCTGACTCTGGCGGGCGGTGCGATGCTTGGATCAGCAACGTCCGCGGCCGCTGCGGCGGGCAGCAACCTGCCACCGGAAGTGCCGCCCTGGACCCGCTCGGTCGGCCGCGGCGTGGTGACCGTGCCGTACGGGATGCCGTCGCGGTACGAGCAGGAGATTGTGCGCCGCACCGTGTCCTGGCTTACCGCGAGCGCGATTTCATCGATCAGTTTTACGCCGTTGCACCGGCTCAAAGGCATCATTACGCCCAATGGACTGGTCTTCGAGCGTTACCACGGCGGCGTCCCCGAGATCGATCCGGCGGAGCATCGGCTGATGGTTCATGGCCTGGTGGACCGGCCGTTGATATTCACGATGGACGACCTGATGCGGTTCCCGAGCGTTTCGGTAATCCGTTTTATCGAATGTCCGGCCAACGGTGGCATGGAGTGGCGCGGCGCGCAGATGGAGGCGCTGCAATTTACTCACGGGATGTTGTCATGCTGTGAGTGGACCGGTGTTCCGCTGGCGACACTGTTGCAGGAAGTCGGTGTCAGCGCAGAAGCGAAGTGGTTGCTGGCCGAGGGCGCGGATGGTGCGGCAATGTCGCGCAGTATTCCGCTGGACAAGGCGCTCGACGACTCGATCGTTGTTTATGCGCAAAACGGTGAGATGCTGCGGCCGGAACAAGGCTATCCGCTGCGCTTGCTGAACCCGGGCTGGGAGGGCAATACCAGCGTCAAGTGGCTGCGCCGGCTCGAACTGGGAGATGCGGCCTGGTATCACCGCGAGGAGACCTCCAAGTACACCGACCTGATGGCGGATGGGCGGGCGCGCAAGTTCTCGTGGGTGCAGGAAACCAATTCGGTCATTACTTTCCCGTGTCCGGAAAACGGGCTGAAACAAACCGGCAAATATGAGATCGAGGGCCTCGCCTGGTCCGGCCGGGGCCGGATCAAACGCGTGGACGTGTCGGTCGATGGCGGCGTCAGCTGGCGTCGGGCGCGCGTGAAGGGCCTGGTTTTGCCGAAGGCGCTTACCCGGTTTGGCATGGAATGGGATTGGGATGGTGGTCCGGCGCTGTTGCAAAGCCGGGCGGTCGACGAGACCGGATACGTACAGCCGACCCTCGCGCAACTACGTGAAGCGCGCGGCGTAGAATCGATTTATCACAAGAACGCGATCCATACCTGGCGCGTCGCTGCAGGCGGAGAAGTGACGAATGTACAGATCGACTAGGGTATTTGTCGGTCTGGGGGCGATGCTGGCTGTTGCTGCCTGCGCGCCCGAGTCGGCGCCACCGCCGGTGTCCTCTTCAAGCGCCAGCGGGGCAGGCGCAGTGACGGTTGCGGCGGTGACCGAGATCGGCACCGAGCCCGACCCGCATCGGCTCAACCGCGCGCAATATCGGCGTGCTCGACGATATCGAGGAGTTGAGCGTGGCCATCGAGCAGGGGCGCAAAGGGAGTGGTTATTTCGGCTATGGCGATCCGGCCACGCCCGAACAGATCGCCGGTTGGGACATCGATGTGCGCCCTGACGGCAAGGGCCTGCCACCCGGCAGCGGTACGGCGGAACAGGGTGAGGCGCTGTACGAGGAGAAATGTTCCGTTTGTCACGGTGCGTTCGGAGAGGGCGAGGGACGCTGGCCCAAACTGGTGGGTGACGAGCCACTGACCGGCGAACGTCCAGAGAAGACCGTTGGCAATTATTGGCCTTACGCGAGTACGCTGTGGGACTATGTACATCGTGCGATGCCATTTTACGAACCGCAGTCCCTGAGCGACGACGAGGTCTACGGTATTGTTGCCTACGTGCTTTATATGAACGAACTGATCGAGTACGAATTCGAACTGAACCAGGACAATCTCGCGGCGATCGACATGCCGAACCGAGACGGATTTTTTGTCGATCCGCGTCCCGATGTCGTCAACGTCCTCTGCATGGAGGAGTGCAAGAATCCCGATGACATCCGGATCACCTGGGATTCCACCGAACTCGGGGTGACGCCGGTCGAGCATTTCAAGGACGAAAAAGACGATTCTGTCCTCACGCCGGTTGTCGCGGCTGTTACGCTAGACGACGGCGCCGGACAGAAAATCTATGAGCAGGCCTGCAAAACATGCCATGGCCCGGGTCTGGCCGGGGCGCCGGTTGTCGGTGACGCCGCTGCATGGGCGGCGCGTCGCGACCAGGGCCTGGACGTACTCGTGCGGCACGCGATTGAAGGTTTCCAGGGCGAGGCCGGGTACATGCCGGCGAAGGGCGGGCAGATGCAGCTCGGCGACGAGGAAGTCGCCGCTGCGGTGTCCTATATGTTGCACAATAGTGGCGCGGCCGAATAGGTGCGGTTGCCGGTGCAAAGGGGTGATGGTGACCCCGATCGTGACAGGTGACGGAGGAAGATGATGCGACAGATTTCGCTTGGGGCCGTGCTGGCCGGTCTGGTTGCGGCGGTGCTCGCCATACTGCTGCCCGCGGCGTGGGCTGTTGGCCAGGACGCGACGGCGGTGGAAGCAGGTAAACAACTCGCTTTCGACCGCACCAAAGGCAATTGCCTGGCTTGCCACATGATCGATGGCGGTGATCTCGCCGGTAACATCGGGCCACCGTTGCTATCGATGCAGCAGCGTTTTCCGGATCGTGCACAGTTACGCGCCCAGATCTGGGACTCGACCGTCAAGAACCCACAAACCCTGATGCCGCCGTTTGGCCGCAATCGAATTCTCAGCGAAGACGAGATCGACAGGATCGTCGATTTCCTCTACACGCTTTAATCGGTTTTTCCGAAGGAGCAGATCATGCAGTTGCACAGACGCGTTTTTCTTTCCGGTGCCGTCGCGATTTCGGCATTGCTTGCGCTCCCGCGCGCCCTTTTTGCCGCCTATCCGGCCAAGGCGTTCGAGGCGAAAGATGCCGGCGAGGCTCTTACCACTTTGTTGGGCAGTGCCGAACACACGGCGAGCGACAAGATCACGCTCACCGCACCCGATATTGCAGAGAATGGGGCGGTCGTGCCGATCAGCGTGGCGACGTCGATAGCGGGGGCGGAGTCGATCAGCGTGCTCGTCGAGCAGAATCCGCAGCCGCTCGTTGCCTCGTTCGATCTGACTCCTGGCGCGATGGCGGATGTCTCCACCCGAATCAAAATGGGCAAGACATCTAATGTGATTGCGGTCGTTAAAGCCGATGGCAAGCTGTATTCGACCAGCAAGGAAGTCAAGGTAACCATCGGCGGCTGCGGCGGCTGAGCACAATCTGAGAGGTACAGAACATGGCCAGTGGAATTCGCATCCGCGCCAAATTGAACGACGGGGTTGCCGAGGTCAAATGCCTGATGAAGCATGACATGGAGACCGGTACCCGCAAGGACACCAAGACCGGTGAGCTGATACCCGCCCACCACATCACCGATGTCACCTGTGAGCACAATGGCAAGGTCGTGATGACCGCGCACTGGGGACCGGCGGTGTCGAAAAATCCGTATTTCGCATTCCAGGTAAAAGACGCGAAGCCCGGCGACACCATCAAGGTTTCCTGGGTCGATAACACAGGTGCGACTGACAGTGTCGAAGAGACGCTGAAGTAGGCAGCGCTGCCGCCGACGGCTGAGTTGGAGTCAATTATGAAAAAGGTCTTTCCTCTGGTTTTTGCGCTCACGGCGCTTTTCTCCGGGCAGCTACTGGCTGACCCGGAAGGCGATCGCGAGGCGTTCGTCAGGTACTTTGAGCAACGTTTCCCCGACGTTGCATTTGAAGAATACGCAAACGGTGTTTACGCGCTGGACAAGCCTGCCTATGAGCAATGGATGCAGATCGAGGAATTCCCTCCATACGAACTGGCGATCGAGGAGGGCGAGCAGTTGTTCAATACGCCGTTTGCCAATGGCAAGGGTTATGCCGATTGCTTCGCCGACGGCGGGATCGGAATTCGCCAGAATTACCCTTATTTCGATAGCGATCGCGGAGAGGTCGTTACGCTCGAATATGCGATCAACCTGTGCCGCGAGGCCAACGGAGAGGAACCGCTCAATTACAAGAAAGGCCCGATAGCCTCGATCTCCGCCTACATGGCCTCTACGTCGCGTGGCAAACCGTTCGCGATGGACCTGGGCGAGGACCCGCGCGCGCTTGCCGCCTACAACGCCGGCAAGCAGTACTACTATTCTAAACGCGGTCAGCTGAATTTCTCGTGTGCCGATTGTCACGTAAAGAACGCTGGCATGCAGATTCGCGCGGATCGTCTGAGCGCAGGGCTGGGTCACGCGACACATTTCCCGGTCTATCGTTCCAAGTGGGGCGATATGGGTACCTTGCACCGGCGATTCGATGGCTGCAACAAACAGGTGAGAGCGGAGCCGCGTCCCGCCCAGGGCGAGGATTACCGCAATCTCGAATATTTCCTCTCCTACATGAGCAACGGGATGCAAACCAACGGTCCTGGTGCGCGTAAATAGCGTCCGGCCTCAAAGGGGTAAAGATATGAAGAGGTTTTTTCTGGCTGCAGCCCTGGTCGCCGTCGCGTTGCCCGGTTGCGGGCAACGCGACGAGTCTGACGTGATGCGGGAATCCGAGAAAGTCGTTGCCGAGGCGAAACAGGATTACAGCGCGCAACAGGAATCCCCCAGGCAAACGGCGACCGAGGCCGCGCCCGCCGTGTCGCTGGCCGACGAGTTCGCGGTTGCCTACACCAATGCCGAGGCGACGCTCAGGCAGGCCCGCGAAATGAATTATTCCTGGACCACTACCGCACCTCTGCTGAAGGCGGCCTCGGAGGCGGCAGAGGCCGGGGACTACGAGAAAGGTATGAGCCTGGTCACGGAGGCGCTGCTGCAGGCCGAACTGGCAGTCGAGCAGGCAACGGATCAGGCGACGGCCTGGAAACAGGCAGTAGTCAAGTAGCTTTTTGCGCCCGCCCGGTTGGGCGGCCGCAGCTATTCCAACACATCGAGGTTGTCCCATGGACAGGAGAGAATTCCTGCGGCTGCTGGGTATGGCGGCCGCGGCGAGCCCGGCTGCGTCGGCGATCTGGTCGCGTGGTGTGCTGGCCGACGAGAAAATGTACGAGGCGGCGCCGTTCGGCAACGCCCGGATCATGCATTTCACCGACTGCCATGCGCAGTTGATGCCGGTGTATTTTCGCGAGCCGAGCGTCAATCTCGGTTTTGCCGAGGCCTTTGGACGTCCGCCGCACCTGGTCGGCGAAGCGCTGCTCGAATGGTCAGGTGTCGCGCCGAAAACGATGGAAGCGCACGCGCTGACGTTTCTCGATTTCGCGGATGCGGCGGAGCGCTACGGCAAGGTCGGCGGTTTTGCCCACCTGATGACGCTGGTGTCGCGACTGCGGCAGGAGAGGGGGGCGGAAAACTGCCTGTTGCTAGACGGTGGCGACACCTGGCAGGGCTCGGGGACCGCCTACTGGACGCGCGGACGGGATATGGTCGATGCGTGCAATTTGCTCGGCGTGGATGTGATGACCGGGCACTGGGAGTTTACCTATCGCGAACAGGAGGTTCTCGACAATATCGCGGCGTTCAATGGCACATTTGTCGCGCAAAACGTGCGGGTTACCGAGGACGCCTTGTTCGAGGGAGCGGCGGCGTTCGACGAGGACAGCGGGCATGCGTTTGCGCCCTACACGATAAAACAAATGGGCGAGCGTCGGGTCGCGGTCATCGGTCAGGCCTTTCCCTATACGCCGATTGCGAATCCGGCGCGCTTTATTCCTAACTGGACATTCGGTATCCGCCACGAGGAAGTACAGCAACTGGTCGAAGAGATTCGTGACAAGGAAAAGCCGGATGCGGTGGTGCTTTTGTCGCACAACGGTATGGATGTCGATCTGAAACTGGCGTCAGTGGTAACCGGCCTCGATGTGATTTTTGGCGGGCATACTCACGATGGCGTGCCCAGACCCAGCGTAGTCTCCAATGCGGGTGGCAAGACGCTGGTGACCAACGCAGGGTCCAACGGCAAGTTCCTCGCGGTCATGGACCTCGATCTCGCGCCAGGCAAGATGCGCGGATACCGCTATCGGCTGTTACCGGTATTTGCGAACCTGCTGCCGGCCGATCCGAAAATGCAGGCATTGATAGAGAAAATCCGCGCGCCCTATGCAGATCGGCTGAACGAGGAACTGGCGGTCTCGCAATTGCTGCTATACCGGCGTGGAAATTTCAACGGCACTTTCGACCAGGTTATCTGCGACGCTTTGCGCGAGGTGGAGGGCGCGGAGATCGCGTTGTCGCCCGGATTCCGCTGGGGTACGACGGTGCTGCCCGGACAGGCCGTGACGATGGAGCATGTGCTCGATCAGACCGGCATCACCTATCCGGAAACCTATGTCCGGGAGATGACCGGCGCGGATATCAAGCTGATCCTCGAAGACGTTGCGGACAACCTGTTCAACCCGGACCCGTTTTACCAGCAGGGTGGCGACATGGTACGCGTCGGCGGCATGGACTATGTGTGTGACCCCACGGCATCCGCCGGTCAGCGCGTGTCCGCGATGACGCTGGACAATGGCAAGGCCGTGGATGCGGGGAAGAGTTATACCGTGTCGGGATGGGCCACGGTCGGGACCCAGTCTCCGGGGCGACCGATCTGGGATGTCGTCGCCGACTATTTGCGTGACCGCAAGGTTGCCGATATTTCCCGGCTCAACACGCCAGCGCTCAAAAACGTTGCGTCGAATCCGGGTCTGGCCGATTATGCGGGCAAGTTCGACTAGGCAACTTACTCGTTGCGGGAGTCATCGCCTGATGCATCATGTTCGCGGAGCGGCTCGCCTGGCGGGGTTCCTGGTTTCGGTCGTTGTGGCTTTCGCGATCACCAGCGTCAATGCGCAGGAGGCGCCGCCGGAAGGCGATAAACCGTTTGCCGAAGCCGCTATCCTGTTGCAGCTGTCGGATCGCGACAGTGCTAAACAGTCGATGGTGCTGGATGTCGCTAATAATCTGATAAAGCACTACGGCGATCCCGAACTGGTAGATATCGAAATCATCGCGTTCGGGCCGGGAGTGGAACTGTACTTTGCCGCTAACGACCCCGCTGTACGCGAAAGAATTGACAGCCTGCGCGTGAGCGGAGTTCGTTTTGTCGTATGTCAGAACACGCTCGACACCCTGGCGCGGGTACGCGGTCAGCCGCCCGAACTGATCGACGGGCTGTACTACGTGCAAACCGGCGTTGCGCATATCGTGGAACGCAGCCGCGCGGGGTTCACGCTCGTTCGACCATGAGCCAGCAGGATTTGCCGGGCTGCTGCGGCGACAGATATCGCGGCGGCCACGTTCGGAGGAATCGATGATCAGCAGAGTTTTGTGTTTGAGTGTACTGGCGTTGCTCGCGGTAGCGTCGGCCGGCGCCGATTCGGTGCTCGACGCTGCGACGCTGGTGAAGCTGGAGGCCGCGCTGTCCAGCGACATTCGAACAGACAAAGAGAAGGCGCGCGATGCCAACCGCAAACCGGTCGAAACTCTGGCATTCTTCGGCCTGCGTGACGATATGCGGGTGCTGGAGCTGTTTCCGGGCGGCGGCTGGTATACCAAATTACTGGGGCCGGTTCTGCGCGACCGCGGCGAGCTGTACGTGGCGATGCGCACGGAGCGGATCCGTGAAGTCATCGCGGCCGCGCCATCGCTCGATAAAGTCGAGGTGCTCGACGTCAACCCCGATATGCCGATGACCACCCGGCGCGGAATTTTCGAGTTGGAGGAGATGTCATTCTGGCTCGAGGATCTCGATCTGGTGCTGACCTTTCGCAATGCGCACAACCTGACGGCGGACGGCCGCCGCAATCTCAATATGGCGGTGTTCGAAGCGTTGAAGCCGGGTGGATTGTATGGGGTTATCGATCACACCCGGCGCCACATGGAAGCGGACAACAACGTCAACGGCCGGCGCGTCGATCCGGTCCGGATGATCCACGAAAGCGAGGCGGCCGGTTTCGAGTTCGTCGGTTTCTCCGATCTGCATTACCGACCGGCGGATGCACTCGATAAGGAGGTCGGCGATGCCAGCGTCACCGGTCGCACGGATCGGTTTACGCTGTTGTTTCGCAAACCGGTCAAGTAATCGGTCCATCGAGGCGGTGGTTCCACCGCTTACGGGGACAGTCGGTACAATTCCATGAAGCGGTCGATCATCAGCGGTACGTGACGCTCGCGCCACTGTGCGGGCGGCGGCGGACTGAGATTGCAGAGCACCTCCATATGCGGATGACCGCGCAGCAGTGACACCAGGAAACCGGCTGCCTCTTCCGGATCGTCGATTCGCAGCATCCCGCGGCGTCCGTACTCCGCCATCAACTCGCGTAGCACCGCAAACACGCGTCGAGGACCCTGGTCGAAAAAGGTATCGGCAATTTCAGGCTGCGCCACGCTCTCGGCGATGACAGTGCGCCACATCGAGACGGCTTCCTCGTCGTAGATCAGATCGACGAAGCGCCGGCCGAGCTCGACCAGCTGGGTTCGCAGGTCGCCAGCCGGGTGGCAGACATTGGCATCGAGGAAATATTCCTCGACCTTGCCGGCGATCACCGCGGCGAACAGCTCTTCCTTGGAGCGGAAATGCGAGTAAACCGTTTGTTTAGAGACGCCGGCCTCCGCCGCGACCGCGTCCATCGAGCTGCGATGCAGTCCCTTGTCGAGAAAGAGCTGGGCGGCCGCCTGGCGGATGGCGTCGCGTTTCTCCTCGCTCTTGGGCCGGCCGCCGCGTTTTTGCGTCGTCGTGGAATCCATCTATGAATTTTTTGCGAAAACCTTTATCAAACTAGACTGTCTAGTCTAGTATAAAGTAAATCCGGCACCAATGACGAGGACCGATCCAATGACACTTGCCGCAACACAGGCCAGGGACTGCCGATGGAGCGGTCCTCGGATCGGGGCCGGGCTCGTTCTCGCGCTGCTGTGGGTGGCTGCCCCGGCTGCGCCTGACGTTCCGGCGCTGACGGTCGCGACCGAGACTGCACAGTCGCAGCAGACTTACCAGTCGCGGCGGGTATTCGTCGGCCGGATCGAGGCCCTGCGCCAGAGCGACCTCGGTTTCGAGCTGGGCGGACGGCTTGAACGCGTCGCTGTTGACGATGGCGACCGGGTCGAAGCGGGCGCTGTTCTGGCCGTGCTCGATACCGCGCGGCTGGATGCCAGGCGGGCCGAGCTGACAGCGGCGTTGCAACAGGTGCGCGCGGACCTCGGACTGGCCAGAGCAACGCTGGCAAGGACCGAGGAAGCAGCAGGATTCAACGGTGTATCGGGCCAGGAACTCGACGAGGCGCGGGAACGTTTCAACGCGTTGGAAGCGGCTGAACGATTCGCAAAATCGCGGGTCGCCACGGTCGAGGTCGACATTGACAAGAGTACGCTGCGGGCACCCTACACGGCCGTCGTGATACGCCGCTTCGCCGACGAAGGCCAGGTGCTCGGCGCCGGGCAACCGGTGCTGGGATTGCAGGAGGATGGTCCGCTCGAGATCAGGGTCGGTGTCACCGGTCGCGGGCTCGACGGCCTGCGCCGCGGGCAGCGGCGCGAGATTGAAGTGGACGGACGGTTGCTGATGACCGAAGTACGGGCCGTCTTGCCGGTGCGCGGCGCCGGCACTCGTACCGTCGACGTGATCCTCGGGCTCGACGACGACGACAGCGGCTTGCGTCCGGGCGATCTGGTCAACCTCGCGCTGCCGGTGAATGTCGAACAAACCGGATTCTGGGTGCCGATCAGCGCGCTGACCGAGGGCATGCGGGGTCTGTGGGCAGTGTTCGTGGCGCAACCGCTGGGAGCCGGACTCGCAGGCCGGATCGGAGAGCGCCGGCACTCATCGCCTGGTTCGGCGCACCGTGGAGGTTTTGCACGAAGAGTCCGACCGGGTCTTTGTGAAGGGTATGTTGCGCGACGGCGACCGGGTCGTTATCGACGGCACCCAGCGTATCGTCCCCGGCATGGCGGTCCGTCTCGGCGCGCCCCGCACCGCCGCGAGCGGCGACAGAGGCTAGCAGTGTCCGGGCCTGACAAAACCGAGCGGGGTGGCGTGGCGACGGTGTTTGTTCGCAACGGGCACCTCCTGCTGCTGGCGATAGCCGTGCTCGTGGTCGCGGGTATGTCCGCATTCGGCAATCTGCCTCGCATCGAGGACCCGCGGATGACGTTGCGTAACGGCGTCATCGTAACCGCCCTGCCCGGCGCATCAGCGACTCGGGTGGAGGCGCTGGTGACCGAAAAAATCGAAAACCGGCTTGAGGAACTCAGCGAGATAAAGCGGATCGACTCCACCTCGCGGACCGGGATCTCGTTGATCACTTTCGAACTCCAGGACAGTATCACCGACGACACCAACGAAGCGGCGTTGTCGAAGATCCGTGACAAGCTCGATGACGTCCAGCGCGACCTCCCGCCCAACGCAAGCAAGCCCGACCTCGATGACAAGCGCGGCGCGGTCGCCTTTTCCCAGATCGTCGCGTTGCAATGGGATGGCAACGGTCCGCCGCAGCTCGGGATCCTCAATCGCTATGCCCAGGAACTGGCCGATCGCCTGCGCAATCTGCCCGGCACAGAATGGGTTCAGTTCTATGGCGAGCCGAGCGAGGAGATTACCGTCACGCTCGAGCCGGCCGAGATGTCGGCGCTCGGCATATCGGCGATTGATATCGCGGCGCGTCTGGCCGCCGCGGACGTCAAGAATCCGGCCGGCCAGTTGCGTACCTCACAGCGCGACCTGATCCTCGAGGTCGTCGGCGAACTGGACTCCGTGCAGCGGATTGCCGCGGTGCCGATCGTCGATGACGGCGGTGGACGGGTGGTGAAAATCGGCGATTTGGCCAGCGTCAAGAGACAATGGCGGCAGCCAGCCGACGAAATCGCACTGGTCAACGGGCACCGCGCGGTGATGATCGGAACGCGCACCGAGAAGACCGTCCGGGTGGACGAGTGGGCCAGGGCTGCCAACGCGCTGGTCGAGGCGTTCGCGAACGAACTCGATGACGGCGTCTCGGTACAGCTGGTTTTCGACCAGAGCGACTACACGGTGAAACGCCTCGCCGAACTCGGTAACAACCTGCTTGCCGGCGCCCTGGTAGTGATGCTGGTCGTGCTCGTCGGCATGGGCTGGCGCGCCGCACTGATCGTTGGCGCCGCATTGCCGCTGGCCGCGGCGGCAACCCTGTTTGGCCTGACTTTTTTTGGCCAGCAGATACACCAGATGACGATCTTCGGGATGATCATTGCGATCGGTCTGCTGATCGACAATGCGATCGTTGTCACCGACGAGGTGCGTAAACATCTCGCGCTTGGCGAGGAACGCGTGGCGGCGGTCAACGCGGCCGTGCGCCATCTTTTCGTACCGCTTTTTGCATCGACGCTGACGACGGTGCTCGGCTTTATGCCGGTATTTCTGTTGAAGGGAAATATCGGCGATTTTATCGGTCCGATCGCGATCAGCGTCGTGCTCGCATTGCTCTCTTCATTCGTTATCTCGATGACGTTGATTGCGGCGCTTGCCGGGCGCTATGGCAAGCCGGACTCGGGCGGTGAGGTGCTGCCGTGGTGGCACGATGGCCTGATGCTGCCGCGTGTTGGCGGATACTATCGGCGGATGTTGACCGCCGTGGTTCGCAGACCACTGCGCGCGGTGGCTATGTGCCTCGTGTTGCCGGTGCTGGGGTTCATTCTGCTCGGCACGATAGACACCGAGTTCTTCCCCCCCGCGGATCGCGACCAGTTCGAAATCAAGGTCTGGCTGAGCGACGATGCGTCGATCGCCAAGACCCGCGCGCTGGTCGACGAAGTAGACGCTGTGCTTACCGAGCGCGGTGGCGTCAAGCAGGTCGCCTGGGTCGTGGGCCGCGCGTTTCCGATCGTCTACTACAACGCGATCATGCGCGAGGACAACAATCCGGCGCATGCGCATGCGGTCGTTGTTGCCGAGAGCCTGGCCGAAGCGAAACGAATGGTTCCGGACCTGCAATTGCAGCTTCGCGAGCGCTTTCCCGAGGCGGCGATCGTGGTCCAGTCATTTGGCCAGGGGCCGCCAATCGACTCACCGGTGGGTTTCCGGATTTTCGGACCCAACCCGGACCGCCTGCGTGCCTATGGTGACGAATTACGCAGGATCATGCATCGGGTCCCGGAGGTCGTGATTACCCAGGCGACGATCTCCGGCGGCGAGCCCAAGCTGTGGTTTGCCGCGGACGAATATCGCGCGCAGCTGGCGGGTCTCAACCTCGAACAGGTGGCCGGTCAGTTGCAAAGCAGCCTCGAGGGTCAGATTGGCGGCTCCGTGCTGGAGGATCTCGAGGAGCTGCCGGTTCGTATCCGCTTCGGCGACAGCGAGCGCAGTTCGCTGGATACCATCGCCACGCTGGGTCTGACCTCGGGCCGGGTCGCCGCTGAGAGCCGCTGGATTCCGGCTTCGGCGCTTGGCGAGATCGAGTTGCGGCCGGAGCTTGCGAGTGTGACCCGGCGTAACGGCGAGCGTGTGAACAACATCCGTGGATACATCCGGACTGGCGCATTGCCGCTCGAGGTCAACAACGCGATCCTGGCTGCCATCGAGGCCGAGAATTTCAAACTCGAGCCCGGTTATCGTCTCGAGATTGCCGGCGACAGCGCGGAGCAGCAGGATGCGGTCGGCAAACTGCTCACTTACTTACCGGTGTTGCTCGTTCTGATGGTCGCGACACTGGTATTGTCCTTCCGCAGTTTCCTGCTTGCAGGGATTGTCGGCACCGTGGCGCTGCTCTCCATCGGTCACGGGTTTCTGGCACTGAAAATGTCGGGTTTCAACCTCGGTTTCAACCCGATTCTCGGAACGGCCGGCCTGATCGGGGTCGCGATCAATGGTTCTATAGTCGTGCTTGCGGCGATCCGTTCGAACGCGGCTGCGCGCGCCGGTAATCTGGAGGCCATCGTCACCGAGACCGTAGCCGCAACCCGGCACATTGTCTCGACCACGCTGACGACGATAGCCGGATTCCTGCCGCTGATGCTGCTGACCGGCGGCGATTTCTGGCCGCCGCTGGCGGTCGTCATCGCTGGCGGGGTGGGCTTCTCAATCGGCCTGAGCCTGGTCTTTGCGCCCGCCTGCTACTGCCTCCTCGGGAGACTTACACGCCGTGCGAATGAAGACTTTCCGGTCGGCGCAGCGCTGGAGGCCCGGTCGTGATGCGGTGTTACGTACTCGTTCTCGCCGCGCTTTGCGCGGGCTGTACGGTGGGGCCGGATTTCCGCGCGCCCGAGCAGGCCGAGACCGGCTGGGCCGGCAGTGACGATGCGACCAGTCCGGTCGAGGAATACGATACGCAATGGTGGCACGGTTTTGGCGATCCGGTGCTCGACCGGCTGGTCGCCCGGGCGGCCGCGGATAACCTGGAAGTGGCGGCGGCCGAGGCACGGGTCAGGCAAGCGCGCGCGCAGCGCCGCGCGGCCCGATCCACGTTGTTCCCGGGCGTCGGCGGCGAAGCGAGTTATACGAGCTACCAGCTGTCGAAGAACGGACCGGGTATCACCGGCGATGCGGTCGAGCAGGGCCTGACGGAACGCGACGACAGTTTCTACACGGCGGGTTTCGATGCCGCTTACGAGATAGATATTTTTGGCGGTAACCGGCGCCGGCGCGAGTCGGCTGCGGCGGGTGAGGCGCTGGCCCTGGAGCGACGCCGGGCCGTGATGCTCACGGTCGTCGCCGAGGTCGCGCGCGAGTACATGGAGCTGCGCGGCGCGCAGAAACGCCTCGCGATAACCGAGAAAAACGCGGGTCTGCAACGCGACCTGACAGCGCTTGTCGAGCGCAAGTACCGGGCCGGATTGTCGCGCGAACTCGATGTAGTTCGCGCCCGTTCCCAGACCCGTGTAGTCGAAGCGCTGGTGCCTGCGCTGCGTTCCGCAGATAAGGGGATCGGCGTATCGGCTCGGCGTGCTGACAGGGCAGCCGCCGGAGGCCCTGCTTGGCGAATTGCTGGCGACCGCCCCGATTCCTGATGCGCCGGAGGTCGTTCCGGTCGGCCTGCGTTCCGAGTTGTTGCGCCGCCGTCCCGACGTCAGGGCGGCGGAGCGTGCGCTGGCGCAGGCTTCCGCCGGGATCGGCGTCGCGACAGCCGAGTTGTTCCCGAAATTCGTGCTGGTCGGCGACATTGCGTGGGAGTCGGTCGACCGCGGCGACTGGTTTGACGAGGACAGCCAGCGCTGGAGCCTGGTGCCGTTCGTGGACTGGCGGATATTCGAGGGCGGGCGGTTGCGTGCCCAGGTGGAGTTCGCCGAAGCCGTCGCGGAAGAGCAGGCGGCGCTTTATCGCCAAACTGTCCTCGCCGCATTGGCTGACGCAGAGGCTGCGTTGGTATCCTACGGCGAAGAGCGGCGCACGCGGCAGTCGCTTGACGAGGCCAGCGCGGCCAGCGAGCGTGCGGCCGAACTTGCACGCCGCCTCTACGACATCGGACTCAGCGATTTCCTCGACGTGCTCGATGCCGAGCGGCGGCTGGTCGAGGTCCAGGATCGCCAGGTGCAGAGCGAAACCCGGGTGACAGTGCGGCTGGTCGGTCTTTACAAGGCGTTGGGCGGTGGCTGGCAGAGCTTCGAATGAGCGCGCGCGTGGGCGGCTCGGCGGCGTATCCTGCGGCGCGCGTCGTTGCCTCGCTGGGATGTGTTATCGCGTTGCTGCTGACTATGGTGCCCGCCGTGTCTGAGTCGCAAGTGCTGGCAGATTTTTCCGACCCGCGCGAAATCGCGGCGTGGCGGGCGCTGCACGATACCGTTATGGGCGGGCGCTCCGACGGCGCGCTGGTGGCGGGAGAGGACGGCGCCGCATTATTCACTGGAACCATCTCGCTCGAGAATAATGGCGGCTTCGCGTCGGTTCGCGGCCCGATTCGGCGTTATCCGCTCCAGGGATGTCACGGCGTAACCATCGAGGTTCGCGGTGATCCGCGTCGTTTCCAGTTGCGATTCAGGACCGATGACCGTTTCGACGGCGTTGCCTGGCGTGCGTTCTTCGAGCCGGCAGCGGATGAGTGGCAGCGAATATCGCTGCCATTCCAGGTGTTCGTCCCGGTATTTCGCGGCCGTGTTCTCGGTCCGGAGGGTCAACTGGAACCGTTGCGGATTACCCGGCTTGGCCTGATGCTGGCGGACGGTAAGGCGGGGCCATACCGGCTGGAAATCCGGCGGATCAGCGCAGACTGCAGCTAATCCGCCGGGATCGCTATCAGTCGGTTCGGCTGGTGACTTCCACCAGGTGGTAGCCGAACTGGGTCCGCACCGGGCCGACGACCTCGCCGACATCGGCGCTGAAAACGACATCGTCGAATTCCTTGACCATCTGCCCGGGACCAAATTCCCCGAGGTCACCGCCCTGGCCGCCCGACGGGCATTGACTATGGGCTTTGGCCAGGTCGGCGAAGTCTTCACCGCCGGCAATCTTGGTCTTCAGATCATTACATGCCTGCTCGGTCGGTACGAGAATATGACGAGCGCGCGCCTTGCTCATAGGTGATCTCCCTGGTTGATTTTCCGGACAGGCCGGACTGTCTTTGCACCCGATGTGCGAAAGGGCGCGATTATCGGTCAGATTGATTACGCACAACAACATTCGCGGATACAGAATCTTGTGCTGGCCGCTGATTCAGCCGCTAAACTGTGGTCCGGACAGGAAATGCGGCCCGGATCGGGGCGCGCATGAATGCACGGAGCCGCCCGGGCGGCCGGCTATGGAGAGTGCCGAATGAGTAATGTGGTGGGTATTGTCGGGAGCCTTCGCAAGCAATCATTCAATCGTTCGCTGCTTAATGCGGCAATCGAGCTCGCTCCCCCCGGTCTCGCGCTGAGCGAGGGCCGGATCGAGAGTATTCCGCTTTACGATGCGGACCTCGAGGCAGTCGATATCCCGGTCGCCGTGGAGGCGCTGAAAGGCCAGGTGGCGGCGGCCGACGGTATTTTATTGTTCACGCCAGAGTACAACGGGTCTTTCCCGGGCGTGCTGAAGAATGTGCTGGATTGGGTGTCGCGACCACCACAGGACCAGGACAAGGTGTTGCGCGGCAAGCCTGTTGGTTTGCTTGGCGCCACACCAGGCGGAATGGGTACGGCCTACGCCCAGTCGGCATGGCTGCCGGTGTTTCGGGCGCTGGGGCTGTTGCCGTGGTTCGGTGGGGGTTTTTACCTGTCACGGGCGCACAAGGCGTTGGATGAGACCGGCCGTCTCGTCGATCAGGACATGCGCGACCGGCTCGCGGCCTACCTGGCGGACTTCGATGCGTTTGTCACTGCCAGCTGAAAGCGCGGACCGGGGCAGCGTCTGCTGGCAGCCGGAGCCCGGTGCGTGAACGGGCTGGTTTCCCATCTCGAAGGCGCCATCGACGGGCACCGCCTGGAGCCCGGGCAGCTCTACACGATGCACGCGGGGCGACCGATCTGGGTGCGTTACGATATCGCCGCGATGGCGTCGCGTATCGATCGCGACGTTTTTGCCACGCGCGAAACCAGTTTGTGGCGCTATCGCGAATGTCTTCCGCTTGGGCTGACCGATCCGCCGGTCACCCTCGGTGAGGGCATGACGCCATTACTCGATTGCGAACGCCTCGGCCAGCGTCTCGGTCTTGCGGATTTATGGATCAAGGACGAGTCGCAAATGCCGACCGGTTCATTCAAGGATCGTGGTCAGAGCGTTGCGATTTCGATGGCGCGGTCGCTGGGCGTCGGCCGGGTCGCGATTCCAACCGCCGGCAATGCCGGTGGCTCGATGGCCGCATACGCGGCGCGCGCCGGTCTCGAGGCATTTGTGTTCATGCCGGAGGACACGCCACCGATAAACCGGTTCGAGGTGGCACAGGCCGGTGCGCATGGATTCCTGGTGAACGGGCTCATCACCGACTGCGGCAAAATCGTTCGCGACGGCGCGGGCCCGATGGACTGGTTCGACATGTCGACGCTGAAGGAACCCTATCGTCTCGAGGGCAAGAAAACGATGGGGCTGGAACTGGCTGAACAGTTCGGATGGGTGTTGCCCGATGTCATCCTCTATCCCACGGGTGGCGGCACCGGATTGATCGGAATGTGGAAAGCATTTCGTGAGTTGATCGAACTGGGGTGGCTCGAGAAACCGGATCTGCCACGGATGGTGGCGGTGCAGTCGGAGGGTTGCTGTCCGATCGTTCGCGCGTTTGAAAACGGCGAGCGTTTTGCCGAGTCATTCGAGGGCGCCGCGACGATTGCCAGCGGGATTCGTGTACCGGCCGCAGTCGGCGATTTCATGATCCTCGATGCGATTGCCGAAAGCGGTGGCTGCGCGGTCAGCGTGGACGAGATGGCAATTCGCGACTGGATGAAAGAGGCAGCGATGAGCGAGGGTATCGCGCTGGGCCCGGAGTCAGCCTGTTGTCTCGGCGCGGCCCGCAAGCTGCGCGAGAGCGGCTGGCTGGAGGCGGACGCACGCACGGTAATCTTCAATTGCGGCGGTGCGCGCAAGTACCCGGACCTGATGGCCTGCGATCTCCCGGCACTCGATCGTCATGCCAGGATCGACTGGGCCGGTCTCGCGCCGGCGCGTTATTAGCCGAAGCGGCGCGTGGCCGCGCGATCAAAACCCTTCGACGATCTCCTCTCCTTCCGGCGCCGGGGCAATATCCTCGGGCAGAAAGAAATCGGCGACCAACGATTGCGTCGGATCCACGCGATAGCCGCTGAAATCGGTCATCCCGGCCTCGCGCAATACGATATCGTCGATACAGAAGTTGCCGCTGAACTCGCGTGCCGGCCGGGTCAGGATGACGTGTGCCGCGTCCGCCATGATCTCCGGCGTGCGCGAGCGCTGAACAATCGCATCGCCGCCCAGAAGGTTTTTCACCGCCGCCGTCGCGATAGCGGTGCGCGGCCACAATGCGTTGAACGCAATACCGTCGCTGCGGAACTCCGCGGCCATGCCGAGCACGCACATGCTCATGCCGAATTTCGCCATCGTGTAGGCCACGTGCGGGCCGAACCAGCGCGGCCGCATATCGAGCGGCGGTGCGAGATTCAGCACATGCGGGTTGTCAGCATTTTTCAGGTACGGAATCGCCGTCTTCGAACAGAGGAATGTCCCGCGCGTATTGATCGAATGCATCAGGTCGTAGCGCTTCATCGCGGTCTCGAGCGTACCGGTGAGCTGAATCGCGCTGGCATTGTTGACGAGGATATCGATGCCGCCGAATTTCTCCGCGGTCTCGGCCATCGCGGCGGCAACCCGCTCTTCGTCACGCACGTCGACGACCAGCGGCAGTGCCTGACCACCGGCTTGCTCGATTTCCTCCGCGGCAGTAAAAATCGTGCCTTCGAGTTTGGGATGCGGCTCGGCGGTTTTCGCGGCAACCGCGATGTTGGCGCCGTCGGCAGCCGCGCGTTTGGCGATCGCGAGGCCAATACCGCGGCTTGCGCCAGTGATGAACAGTGTCTTGCCCTTGAGGTGACTCATTCTGCTTCCCTTGCTTGGAGTGTGACGCACCAAACGTGCGAGTTCATTGTCGCCGCGGCGGCGTCCGGGCCGCGGCGAATTCGCCTCGATGACGTGCCCGGTGGCGCGCTCAGGATGGCGGCGTGGCGCGGATCCGCGCCGCGATCGCCCGGCTCAGTTCCTCCACCGCAGCACTGTGCGCACGCACCAGCGCATCGTAGGTATTGTCACTGACCGGTTTGTCGGTGCTGAACTGTTCGACCGCGAGCGCTTCATTAGTGTCGCCAATCAACAGCATCCAGCGTGCCTGCAGTGTCACCGAGCCTCCCGGACTGCCGTCAAACCGCTGTACGTAGAGCACCACTCGGAGGTCGACCGGGAACATCGCATCTGCCGGGTAGATTGCAAGCCTCTCTGTTTGCAGCAGTGATCCCAGATTTTCGCCGACTGCACGGACGAAGCCGTGATGCAACGGTTCGGCCCAGCGGTGGTATTCGTTCAGCTCGAGCTGGTTCGGCCCGCTGCGGGTGACGATCTGGGTCCGGCTCAGGGTACGCGGAAACTCTGTCGGACCGACCGCCAGCGCGATGCCGGGGGTTGCTGCCGGGCTGCTCCCCGGCGGCAGTGTGCTGAGCGTATAGAAAGTCACATCCGGGCTCCGCCCCATGCAGCCGCCGAGGCTGAGAGTCAGCGTTGCCAGCGCCAGAAGTGTCAGTTCACGATGGCTCATCATGTCAGTCTCCCTTGCCGCGGATCAGGGCCTCTGGATGGCGCTCCAGGTAGTCGACGATCATACGGATCGCCTGGGCCGTTTCGGTCAGTTCGATCAACAGGCGCTTGGTTTCGGTGCGCGCTGCCGAGTTGCTATCTACCATTTTGCGTACCGAGCCGAGGGTCCGCTCCGCTTCGTCCATCACGCCGGTCAGCGCCGGAGAAACGTTCGCGTTCAGATTCGCCGCAACCTCGCTGAATTCAGCGAGCGTGGTACTGAGGTCGCGCAACGCATTCTGCAGGTCCGTAGAGTTGACGAGAGTTGCCAGACCCGACGCGGTGCGCCCGAGGTCTTCGCCAATCTGCTGCATCGGTACTGCTTCGAGTTGCTCGGCGATGCTCGCGAACGACTCTGCGATCTCCGCGATCGAACCGGGCATCACCGGAATCACCGGGTATTCGCCGGACAAGTCCACTTGCGCTTCGGGTGCGTCGGGAAAGAACCCCAGACTGATGAACTTCTGTCCGGTCAACAAGTTACCGGTGGCGAGCTTGGCGCGAAAGCCTTCCTTGACCGCATCGATGACGGCTGCGTTTGCATCGTCGGCGGTCGGTGCCATCAGGTCCGGGTAGCGCTCCGGTTCGATCTCCACCAGCACTCTGACCGAAAAACCGCCTGTTTTCAGACTGCCAAAGGGCGCGATATCGACGACTTTGCCGAGCTCGAAACCCAGCATCTCAACCGGGGCGCCGATCGAGAGGCCACGTATCGACTCATCGAATATCACCAGGAAGTAGCGTTTCAGGTCATAGACCGGCTTGTCGCTGGCACGGTGATTCTCATACAGGTGGAACGTGTAACCCGCGCTGGCCTCATCCGCCCCGGCCAGTGCCGCCGGGGTCTCGAACGCAATGCCTCCCACCAGCATCGTTACCAGCGATTCCGAGTCGATCTGGAGTCCTTCGGCGTTCAGCGAGACATCGAAGCCACCAGCATTCCAGAATCGCGTGGTTGTCTTGACCCGTGCATCGTGCGGTGACTGGATAAAAACTTCGGCACGGATTCTCCCGCTGGGCTCCATGCTGAAGTCAACCACTCGGCCAACCCGGATCTGGCGGAAATATACCGGGGCACCGATATCGATCGAACCCAGCTTCTCCGCATTAAGAACATAGCGAGTGCCCTTGGTATCCGGGGTGATCACGGGCGCCTTTTCGAGGCCGACGAACGCGCGTTGCTTTTTCCCTTCGGTAGCGGGTTCCATTCCAAGGTATGCACCTGACAGCAGCGTACCGAGGCCGCTGACCTCGCCTGCGGCGAGGCGCGCGCGGACCACCCAGAAACGGGTTTTATCAGTGAGGTAGTCCTTGGCGCCCGGTGCCATTTCAGCAGTGGCCCTGACCCCGGCCAGGTCCTTGAGAAGTTCGACGCCGGTCACGTGGCCGACTTCGACATCCTTGTATTTGATTTTCGTCTTGCCGGCGACCAGGCCCGCACCGGTCGCGAAATCGATGGTGATCGTCGGGCCGGTCTCGGTGACGGCCTTGTAAACCAGCCAGGCGCCAATCAGTGCGGCGACGACCGGCACCAGCCAGACGATGGAAAATCCGCTTTTCGCGGCCACCACGGCCTGTGGCAGCGCCCCGGCGCCGGTATCAGTGTCTTGCGTCATGGTGTTCCTCTTCCGGATCCCAGATAAGTCGCGGGTCGAAACTCTCCGCCGCGAAAATCGTAATGATCACGACCAAAGCAAAGTAGACGGCGCCCAGTCCGGCGTCGATATTGGCGAGCGCACCGAGTTTCACCAGTGCGACGAGAATCGTAACGACAAAAACGTCGACCATCGACCAGCGTCCGACCGCTTCGGTGAAACGGTATAACTTGGTCCGGTCGCGATTGCGCCAGGCCGATTTTCTGTGGACGCTGATCAGCAGGAATATCAGCACAATCAGCTTTAGCAGAGGGACCGCGATGCTCGCGGTAAAGATCACCAGCGCCAGCGGCCAGTCGCCATGCGAAATAAAGTACAGCACCCCGCTCAAAATCGTATCGGACTGGACATGACCCAGAGACGTCGTGTGCGTGATCGGCAACAGGTTGGCCGGCACATAAAATATGCAAGCGGCGATCACCAGCGCCCAGGTGCGGCGAATGCTGTTCGGCTTGCGCCTATGCAGAGCGGCATTACAGCGTGGACAAAGAAGGTGGTCATGGCCGCCCACAGTGCGGCTGACCAGTCCACAATCGTGGCACCCGAGCAGGTTGGTCTCGCGCGCTGTTGCTGGCAACGGGTTCACCGGCAGCGCTCCACTTCGTTCCAGTAAACCGCCGGCTCGAAATTACTCGAGGCCGATGCGAGCGCGATAATCAGGCCGGCAAAAGACCATACAGCGATACCCGGAATGACCTCGGCCATGCCCGCCAGTTTCACCAGTGCTACCAGAATACCGAGCAGAAATACCTCGATCATGTTCCACGGCGTAATCGCCCGCAACACCCGATACACCGGCTGCACGTAAACCGGCGATCTGCCGCGTTTCAACGGCAGTAACAAATACAGGTAACAGAAAATAACAGCTGCCGGGGCAATGACGCTGGTCGTCAAAACGACGGCCGCGAGCAGATCGAGACCCTGGCGGTGGAGGTCGCGCACGCCGGTCAGCAGCGAAGTCTCGACGACGTTGTTGCCGCTGCCAAAGGCGAGAAACGGAAAGGTTACCGCGACGAGATACAGCGCGAGGGAGGCAAATGCCAGCGCCAGGGTCCGGTCGAGGCAGTCTTTGGGGTTGCGGTACAGGACGCCATTGCAACGAGTGCAGCGCGCCGTGGTATCGGGGCCGAGTGGCGGAACGTGATTGAGCAGATCACATTCGTGACAGGCGATAATCGTCGGCGGCATCGAATCGCCGGATGATTGCCTCACTCGTTCCATGGTCGATTGCCCTGCCAGGTCATTCAAACCGCTTCCCCCAGTACAGGCTTGACCTTGCTATCCGCGCCAGCGCTATCGGTGCACGATAGCAGAGAAGCGCAGGGATTTCCCACCGCGCGGATGCGCAATTAGCGGGACCTCCGCTGCGGCGATGTCACCCCTGCAGCTGCTAAAGACTCAATCGCCGGTCGCGCGAAGTTCCACGTCACGCCACACTCGCATGATGTTGGCGCCGCAGATTTTCCCGATGTCGGGTAGTGAGTATCCGCGTGCCAGCAAGCCGGCTACCAGGCCCGGGTAGTCGGAGACGTCCTTGAGCCCCTCCGGCAGTGAGTCGCCGACCCCGTCGAAATCGGATCCGATTCCGACATGATCGATACCCGCGAGCGCAACAACGTGATCGATATGGTCGAGAACGTCGTCGAGCGTGGCGAGCGGAATCGGGTTTTCCGCTTTGTACTGTTTTTCGAATGTCTCTACTTCAGGGCTGTCGTCGGCGTAACCGTGCTCCTCGATGAATGCTTCCTGCGCATCCCAGTAACGCATGAACGCCTCGTTCGACTCGGCGGTAAGAAAGGCCGAACCGAAATTGATCTGGATGACACCGCCGTTGCGCGCCAGCGCCCGGATCAGGTCGTCGTCCATGTTGCGTTCGAAACCCGGTGTAAATTTTCGTGCCGAGGAGTGCGAGGCGATTACCGGCGCCGCGCTCAGCTCCAGTACCTGCATCGCGGCGGCATCGGTCAGATGAGAGATGTCGATCATGATGCCGAGCGCGTTCATTTTTGCCACGGCTTCGCGCCCAAGGTCGCTAAGACCGCCGAGCGGTCGGTTGTCGTCATACGAGGAATCGCTGAGCCGGTTGCTCTTGGAGTGCGCGAGTGTGATGTATCGAATGCCGCGGGCGTAGAAGTGATCGAGATTGGCGAGGTCGCCGTCGAGGCCGGTGCCGTTCTCCATGCCCAGCGCGAGGCTTATTTTTCCCGCCGCAAAGTTGGCCGCGACGTCGCTGGTCGAGTGCGCCATCGCGAAACGGTCGGATGCGCGCGCGGCGATCGATTCGACTTCGTCGATCATCTCATCGGCCAGTTTGCGTCCGCCGCCGGACTCGAAATACTCGGCTGGGATGTAGATGGACATGAACGCCACGTCCAGCCCACCGGCGCGGGCCCGCGGATAATCGAAATCCCCTTTCACCGTGGCCTCTGTGACGTCTTCGTATTCCTCGGTCAGGCGGTATGGCACATCGATATGGGTATCGACGATCAGGGTTTCCCGGGCCAATTCGCTGGCATCGTTTAGTGGGGCGGGCTTGTCACCGCAAGCAGTGGTCAGGCTGGCGGCAATCACGGCCACCACGGGTGTCATGCTTCTCAAAGTTCTTTCCTTGGCAGCGTTCGGTGGTTCGGGCACTGGCGCAACTCGGCGATTCTACTCGTCCTGGCGCAGTATCGCCGCGAACTCGACGCCGTAGATGTCCCAGACGGTACTGGCGAGGCCGGCAATGAGCGGCCCGATCACTATGCCTACAGCGCCAAACATCGCGAGACCGCCGAGCGTACTGATCAGGATCGTAAGATCCGACATCTTGGTATCGCTGCCGACCAGGCGTGGTCGCAGGAGATTGTCGACCGTGCCGACGACGATCGCACACCACGCGCCCAGTCCGATCGCGGCGGCCGTCTGGTCATTTATCAGCAACCAGATCACTGCGGGAATCCAGACAAGCGCGGCGCCGACGCCGGGGATGATCGACAGCACGCCCATGATGGTGCCCCAGAATGCGGCGCCTTTGATGCCCGCGATGGCGAAAGCGATACCGGCGAGCGCGCCCTGGATGATGCCGATGATGAATGTACCTTTCAGTGTTGCCCGGGTTACAGACATGCCCTTGTCCACGAGACGGCTTTCCTCGGCATCGCTCAACGGCATCAGGTAGAGCAGGCGAGTCATGATCTCGCGTCCGCCAACGAGGAAAAAAAACAGCGCGTACAACATCACGAAAAGATTCAGAATGAACTGTACCGTGAACTGAGTGGCGCGCGACACGTTTTGCACCAGGAACCCGCCTGTGGCGCTGGCGAGCTCGCCGAGCTTGGAGACAAACTGGCCGCTGTACGGACGCACTGTGTCGGCAAACGGGACCCAGTCCCAGAATTTCTGCATCAACTCTGCAGACTCGTAATCCTGCGAGGCGAACCAGGCGCGGGCGAGCTCGCTCACCTTCAGCGCTTCGGCCGCGACGAGCCCGAGAAATCCCAGCAGCGGCAGCACGATCAGCGTCAGCACCAGGATGACGGTCAGAGTCGCACCGCCGGGCGCGCTCTTCACCCATAGCCGCAGGTGGTCATAAATCGGGTAGACGAGACCGGCGAGCAAAGCCGCCACCATGAGGGCGACAATAAAAGGCCGTACCATTAGCGAGGAACAGCGCCGATACCGCGATGACGAGGCCGAGAATGAATCTGCGCCTGAATCGGGCGGTTTGACGTTGGATCGAGTCGGGATCGGTTTGCGTCATGCCGGTGCGCGTCGTTGTTGTCGAGGCGTCATATTGTAGCCGCTCGACTGGCGGCTGGCTGGAAAAAAGCAAAGGCGTTGATCAGTATTGGGCGGGGCAGGGCAAGACGGATTGCCGCGCCTGCCGCGAGCAGAGGACAAAATATGGGCAAGCTCTACGACGAAATCGACGAGCGCATTGCGCGCTGGGTCGGTAAACAGCGGATGTATTTCGTGTCCACCGCGCCGGACTCGGTCGACGGACACATCAATTGCTCACCAAAAGGACTCGATTCCTTGCGAATCATCGGGCCGCGCGAGCTTGCACTGCTGGATATCGGAGGCAGCGGCATAGAAACGGTGGCTCATCTGAAACAGAACCGGCGTATCGTCGTGATGCTGTGCGCTTTCGACGGTCCGCCGCGAATTTTCCGTTTTCACGGAATCGGCGCAGTCATCGAGCCGGCGCATGACGAATTCGCCGGTTTGCTCGAGCTGTTCCCGGGTTTCGAGTCGGCGCGTTCGATCATTCGCATCGGGTTGACCCGGATTTCGGACTCCTGTGGCTTCGGCGTTCCGCGGTACGAGTTTGTTGAGGATCGGAGTGCGATGATGAAATGGGTCGCTGGCAAGACCGAAGCGGAGATGCTGCAGTACCGGGCGGACAACAATCGGTTCAGCATCGACGGTCTGCCGGGGCTCGATATCTGAACCGCCGGGAATTAAACGTCCGGCGGGTCAACGGTAGCGCGCACCGAACACCGTGTCGACCCTGAGGGCGCACAGAAAACTCGGGTCATAATCGTCCTCTTCGCGGAACACCAGTTGCGGCCTTAGTTCGATGAACAGCCACTTCTTGTAGACCCGAAACCGCGCACGGAACTGGGCATAGTAATGGTCGACATCCCAATTCGGGTCATCGTGGGCCAGCAATCCGATTTCATATGCCAGCGCTTTCCGGTCGCTGAGTTTCTGGAACAGGCTGAACTGTTGCAGTGCCTCGATGCGGTCCTTGCTGTCGCGATAACGCACCTGGCTCCCCGAGCGGAACAGCCAGTCCGGACTGATTTTGCGGTCGAAATCCAGCCTTGTCTGTAGTTCCGTGCCATCGTCGAGGAATTCGGCGGCACCCGCGGCGAATCGCATCAGCCAGCCATCGAGGCGTTCGTAGCGGATGGCGCGAATTCTCAGGAACGGGTCCGGCGGCATCCGGGCCTTGACTCCGGCACCCGGCCGGATATCCCACTGGCCGGTGTTCTCGAGTTGTGCCTCGAGACCGATGTTGTAGTCGTTGTTGTCCAGTGCCTTCGGTATCGAGCTGGACTCACTGCTGGGGTCGTCCTCGGGGTCGCCGCCCTCCATGAACAGGCGCAGCCGTTCACGGGTTCCCGGCAGGTCGATCCGCGCCCTGACCCGCGCCTGGCTGCTCGTTCCGTCGCCGGCCTCCCAGGTCGTTTCGCCACTCACCCGGGCGTAGCTCTCATTCGTATCGGCATAAAACCTGTCGTCGGCAAAAAAGGAATCCACTTTCCGTGCCGAATGCTCGACCCCGGCGGAAATACCGGTGTGCAGCAGATCGATCGTTTTGCCGAGCAGTCCGGGCGTCCGCCCGAAAATGCCATACTGGTTGTCGTCTGATTCATCGCTTTCGGGGTCGCCGGTTGCAGGTTTGCCAGCTTCTGTTTTGCCGGCCGGGAGTCGCCGCTATCGGAGTCACCGGCCTCGGAGTTGGCAGAGTCAGGATCGTCAGTTTCCAGCATGTCAGTCCGTGTCGCTGCCGGGCCGGATGCGTCGGCCGCCGCCAGGCTTGTGCGGATCGTGCCGTGTTCCTGCGACTCGCCGGCGTTATGCAGATCGGTGGCCGCCGCAACCGCATTGAGCCGGGACCTTTCAGGGCGGCCGTCTCGGTGGCGGCGCGGGCCAGCCCCGGGAGCGAAAGCAGCAGCAACAACGCGGCCGCCAGCGCCGTGTGGCCGGGAAAACAGCAAAGGCGCGGGGTGCGCTGATCGGAGGAGACGATCGGAGGCAGCGAGGGCGCCTGCGGAATAAACATTTGCATCGTTCGGAATGCTAGCACGCAGACACGGGTTGCCCTGATTCCGGTACTCGCTACCTGCGGCGCCGGGTGAATTTCAGTCCCGACCAGGTTTCGTCTATCGCGGCGACCTTGAAATCGACCAGTCCGGCGCCCAGGCCGGCCCGGCGCACGTCGCTCTGAGCAATGTCGGTTGCCACGCCGGAGGCCTGTTTGGGCCACATGATCCAGATGCCGTCACGGCCAGGTCTCCGCGTCTGGCGCAGCATGCCCTGCTCGAGCGTCCGCCGGTTTGCGACGAACCACAAGGTAAGATCGACCGGATTTTTCGGCCTTTGCAGCAGCCGCGCGCCGGCGGGAAGATCGCCAAGCAGCGCAGGGAAGCCGGGCGGCGCATTGACCAGCGCAATCCGTTGTCTCGGCTTTAAACCGAGTTTTCTGGTGAGGGGCGTTTTGGAATAGCCGGCCATCGCTAACGCGCTCAGGCGCTCACAGTGCGCCGCATCAACACGGCACTTGCCGGGCACAGCATGGCGAATTCGGCGCACTGGCGAATTCCCCGCGGCGCCCGGTCGCGTTCGATACGAGAAAATCCCAGCCGGTCGAAGTAGTCTGCGGCGGTTGTCGTCAACAGGTAGACGCCAGAATAGCGGGCCGCCTCTGCCTGCTGCCAGAGACGATCGAAAACGAGACGGCCGAGGCCAGTCTTGCGCCGTCCCCGGCTGACTGCGAGCGAACGCAGCAGTGCGTCCGGCGGGTGTGCTTCGAGACCGCCGAGCGCCGCGATTACACCGTTTTCCTCGGCGACGAGATAATTCGCGGGGGTGTCTGTGACACCCTCAGTCGGCAGGTCTGCGGCCTGCAACAGTGCAATCATCGCGGGTCTGTCGGCGGCGGTGGCGGTGCGTATCGTGGTGCGGGGCGCAGTCATGGCGGTGCGGCGTTCCTTTACAGCGAGGTCGCGGACAACTATGCCAAGCATCCGCGCCCCTGTCATCGGCACAGCCATACAGTAAACTGTGCCACCGGCAAACTCGGGCAGCGCAAACGGAGGCGTCCGGTGAGTGAACGAATCATAGTCGTGGGTGGCGGTCAGGCCGCATGCCAACTCACCGACTCGCTCAGGCGAGAGGGATTTTCGGGGGAGGTCGTGATGGTCACAGAAGAGCCTCACCTGCCCTACCAGCGGCCGCCGTTGTCCAAGCAATATCTCGCCGGTGATCTCGACGAGTCGCGCCTTTATATGCGCAAGGCCGACTATTATGAAAAACAGCAGATCGAGATGCGCACCGGATCTCGCGCGGTGCGGATAGACCGACATGCACGGAGCCTGGAGCTCGGCAATGGCGAACGCCTTTCCTATAGCGGGCTCGCACTGGCTACCGGCGCACGGGCGTGTCCGTTGACGATACCCGGCGCCAATCTGGACGGGGTGTTCTATTTGCGTGACATCGCCGATGTGCAGGCGATACGCGCGCGTATGCCGGATGTCGGGCGTCTGCTGGTCATCGGCGGCGGCTTCATCGGTCTGGAGGTGGCGGCGGTGGCGCGCAAACAGGGCAAGCAGGTTTGCGTCCTCGAGTTTCAGGATCGCCTGATGTCGCGGGTAGTTACGCCGTTCCTGTCCGATTATTTCTATGCGCTCCATACCGGTCACGGTGTCGACATACGAACCGGCGCCGCGGTCAATGCGATCGACAAGACAGGCGCTGAACTGCACGTCCATTGCGCCGACGGTACGAGTCACACAGCCGATTTGGTGGTCGTCGGTGTGGGTGTGATACCGAATATCGAGCTGGCCCGCGATGCCGGGCTTGCCTGTGAGGATGGAATCCGGGTCGACGAGTTCGCCCGGACCGAGGACCCATGCATCGTTGCGGCGGGAGACTGCACCAATCATCCCAATACGCTCCTTGGGCGGCGCCTGCGGCTGGAGTCGGTGCACAACGCGATGGAACAGGCCAAGACGGCCGCGGCGACGTTGTGCGGCAAGGAAGCGGCGTATGCGCAGATTCCCTGGTTCTGGTCTGATCAGTTCGACGCGAGGCTGCAGATGGTGGGCCTGTCGCAGGGCCATGACGAATTCGTGCTGCGTGGCGAGCCCGATAGCGGCAAATTTTCGCTGTGCTACTTTCGTGGCGGCGAGTTGATAGCGGTCGACTCTGTCAATAGCCCGAAAGACCACTTGCAGGCGCGAAAACTGCTTGCGGCCCGGGTCTCGCCGACCGCGGAGCAGGCGGCGGACGTCGAGTTCGATCTGAAGAGCCTGCTTTAGCGCCTCGACCGGTCCGTTCTGGCCGCCAGCCTGTGGTTTTCCCCGATTGGAGCGGCGGCCTGCGCTAGGGCATGCTGTCCGGCGACCTCGCCCGCAGAGGGCGAATACCGGGCATTTTGTCCAGGGCATGCCCGATCACGGTATATTGCAGTGCAAGATAACCCTCGAGCGGGCTATGCCGGGACTGGCGGACCTATAGATATCTTTATGAAAAACAAAAGAGTACGCTTCAAAAAGCTGATGGTCGCCAATCGCAGCGAAATTGCGATCCGGGTCATGCGCGCGGCCAACGAACTCGGATTGCGAACCGTCGCGATCTACTCTGACGAGGACCGGTTCGCGCTACATCGGTTCAAAGCCGACGAGGCGTACCAGGTCGGACGCGGGAGCAAACCGCTGGCGGCCTACCTCGACATCGAAGGAATACTGAGTATTGCGGTCGAGGCGGGGGTCGATGCGATCCATCCCGGCTACGGTTTTCTCGCCGAGAATCCCGAATTCGCCGAACGCTGCGAGGCTGCAGGTATCACGTTCATTGGCCCGGGCCATGACGTGATGCGGGCGCTCGGCAACAAGGTCAATGCGCGCGAACTGGCCGCTATGGCCGGTGTCCCGGTCGTTCCGGCAAGCCAGGCGCTGCCGCGCGATCTCGCGGCCTGCGCTGAGATCGCCGCGGACATCGGTTATCCGCTGATGCTCAAGGCGAGCTGGGGGGGTGGCGGACGCGGCATGCGCGTCCTGGAAAATGCGTCCGACCTTGCAGAGAGCCTCGATGTGGCACGGCGCGAGGCGGCGGCGGCGTTCGGCAACGACGAGGTGTATGTCGAAAAGCTGGTGCAACGGGCGCGGCATGTCGAGGTCCAGGTGCTGGGTGATCGCGCCGGAAACCTGGTTCATCTGTTCGAACGCGACTGCTCGGTGCAGCGCCGCAATCAGAAAGTCGTCGAACGTGCGCCGGCGAGTTATCTGAGCGATTCCCAGCGCGACACGCTATGCGGGATGGCGCTTCAGCTTGCGGCCGCGGCAAACTACGTCAATGCCGGCACGGTCGAGTTTTTGATGGATGTGGATTCGGGAGAATTCTATTTCATCGAGGTCAATCCGCGAATCCAGGTCGAACATACGGTAACGGAAGAGGTGACCGGTATCGACATCGTCAAGGCACAGATCCGGATTGCCGAAGGCGTACTCATCGGCGACGAGGAGTGCCCGGCGCCGGAGCAGGGCGATATTCAGCTCAACGGCCATGCGCTGCAGTGCCGGATCACCACCGAGGACCCGGAAAACAACTTCGTGCCCGATTACGGGCGGATCCGCGTTTATCGTGGCGCGACCGGTTTCGGTATTCGCCTCGATGGCGGTACCGCATTCTCCGGTGCGCTGATCACACCCTTTTATGACTCGTTGCTGGAAAAGGTCACCGCGTGGGCACCTACGCCGGAAGAGGCCATCCGCCGCATGGATCGGGCACTGCGCGAATTTCGTATTCGCGGTGTAGCTACCAATCTTGCGTTCGTCGAGAACCTGATCAACCATCCGCGCTTTCGCACCTGCGACTATACGACGCGATTCATCGACGAGACGCCGGAGCTGTTCCGTTTTCCGAAAAGGCGCGATCGCGCTACCCGGCTGTTGCGTTTTATCGGTGACGTGGTGGTAAATGGTAACCCGGAAGTCGAGGGGCGCCCCGAGCCGCACACCCGCGCGCCCGCGCCGGTCCCGCCGTACGAGGTCGGTGAGCCACCGCCCGGCACCACGCAGCGCCTCGCCGAACTGGGTCCAGCCGGGTTTGCGCAGTGGATGCTGGACCAGGATCGCGTGCTGCTTACCGATACGACGATGCGCGACGCGCATCAGTCGCTGCATGCCACGCAGGATGCGCAGTCGCGATATGCTCGAGGTGGCGCCCGCCTATGCGCGGCTGCTGCCGCAACTGTTGTCGCTGGAATGCTGGGGCGGGGCGACATTCGACGTGGCGATGAGATTTCTCCACGAGGACCCTTGGGATCGTCTTGCCGGTCTGAAACAGCGCGTGCCGAATATTTTGCTGCAGATGTTGCTGCGTTCGTCCAACGCCGTCGGCTACACCAATTATCCGGATAATGTGGTGCGCCACTTTGTCCACCACGCCGCCGACGGCGGTGTCGATCTGTTCCGGGTTTTCGATGCGCTGAACTGGGTCGACAACATGCGGGTTGCGATGGATGCCGTGTTGGCCGAGGACAAGCTGTGCGAGGCGGCTATCTGCTATTCCGGTGACATGGTGGCGGCACGGGAGACGAAGTACACGCTGGACTATTACCTCGGCCTCGCAACAGACCTCGCCGGCGCAGGGGCTCATATCATCGGCATCAAGGACATGGCCGGTGTGTGTAAGCCGGCCGCCGCCGCGCAACTGGTTCGCGCGATCAAGGCGGAAACCGGCAAGCCGGTGCATTTTCACACCCATGACACCAGCGGGATCGCGGCGGCCAGCGTGCTCGCGGCGATCGAGGCGGGCGTTGATGCCGTCGACGGGGCGCTGGACTCGATGAGCGGCCTGACGTCGCAGCCGAATCTGGGGGCCATTGTGGAGGCTCTGCGCGACGGGCCACGCGACTGCGCGGTGGATCGAGATGCGATGCGCTCGCTCAACCACTACTGGGAAACGGTGCGCGAGTATTACCGTCCGTTCGAAAGCGGTATCCATGCGGGTACCGCGGATGTGTACCGGCACGCGATGCCGGGAGGCCAGTACACGAACTTGCGCGAGCAGGCGCGGGCGCTCGGAATAGAGCGCAACTGGCCGCAGATTGCGGAGACCTACGCCGATGTCAACGAGATGTTCGGCAATATCGTCAAGGTGACCCCGACGTCGAAAGTTGTCGGCGACATGGCGCTTTACATGGTGACCAGCGGATTGAGCCGCGAAGATGTGGAAGATCCCGCGAAGGACATCGATTTTCCCTCGTCGGTGGTGTCGTTCTTCCGCGGTGAGTTGGGCCAGCCGCCAGGCGGTTTTCCGCAGGCGCTGCAGCGCAAGGTGCTGAAGAACCAGGCGCCGTTGACGGATCGGCCCGGCGCCAACCTGCCGCCGGTGAACCTGGATGAGGCGCGCAAGGCTGCGGAAAAAGGTGCCGGGCGACAGATCAGCGAAAAGGAGCTCGTCTCCTACCTGATGTACCCGCAGGTGTTTCAGCAGTACGCAGCGCAAAAGCGCAAATACGGCGAGGTATCGGTGCTACCCAGCCCGGTGTTCTTCTACGGCATGGAGGAGGACACCGAATGCGCGGTGGATATAGAGCTTGGCAAAACGCTGATTATCCGCTACCTCGCCGTTAGCGAACCGAACGAGGCCGGTGAGCGCAATGTATTCTTCGAATTGAACGGCCAGCCACGCCTGGTGCACATTGAAGATCGTCATGCGGCGAAGACCGCGGTAGTCAATCGCAAGGCCGAAGACGGTAATCCCGCCCATGTCGCTGCTCCGATGCCGGGCCTGGTGGTCAATGTCGCGGTCAAGGCGGGTGACAAAGTGGTCAAGGGAGACGCATTGCTGTCTATCGAAGCGATGAAAATGGAAACCCAGATCCATGCCGATCGCGATTGTGTGGTTCGGGAGGTCGTTGTCCACAGCGGGACCCAGGTAGATGCCAAGGACCTGTTGCTGGTTCTTGCCGAGTCGGACGATTAAAGGAGCATTTCATGTCAGAGGTGATTGATCAGTTGCATCGCGACCATGTCAACATCGTCAAACTACTTGATTATCTCGAGTCCGAGCTCACCAAGGTGGGCGGCGACCGGATACCGGATTTTCAGCTCATGCACGAAGTTATGCATTACATGACGAGCTATCCGGATATTTACCACCATCCGCGCGAAGACCTGATTTTCAACCGGCTCCGCGGCAAGACCGGGGTCGAGGAAGGCGCCATCGACGAGGTTCTTGCGGAACATCAGCAGATTATCGAACGCGGCAAGCGGTTTCGGGCGGCTCTGCGGACGGTACTCAGCGAGTCGATGATGCTGACGGAAGATTTTCTCGAGATTGCGAATGCTTACATCAGGTTGCAGCGGCGCCACCTCGATCGGGAGGAGCGCAGTCTGTTTCGACTGGCACGGGAAAAATTGAGCGACGCGGACTGGCGCGAAATTGACGCGACGTTCGAGAATGCCCCGGACCCTTTGTTCGGCCGGCTGGTCAAGGCGGAATACACTCACATCCGCAGTGTGATCGGCTAGGTTGTGGCATTGCGCTCCGATCGCCTGACCCTGGTTTTTGCCTCGGCGGGTCACGCGCTGATGCACATGCTCACAGCGTTCTTTTTCGTTATTGTTCTGACGCTCGAGATCGACTGGCAACGCCCTTACCATGAGTTGATCGGTTTGTGGACCTTCGGTGCCCTGCTCGTAGGAGTATGCGCCCTTCCGGCCGGTTGGCTCGCCGATCGCTGGAGCGCGCCCGGCATGATGGTGGTGATGTTCATCGGGATGGGGCTGGCATGCGGCGTTTGCGCGGCTGCTGACGGCCCGGACGGGCTGCTTGCGGGGCTTGCCATGCTGGGCGTGTTTGCTGCGATTTATCATCCGGTCGGTATCCCGTGGCTTGTACGAAACGCCGGTGCCAGCGGCAAGGCGCTGGGCATCAACGGCATATTCGGTGGCATTGGCGTTGGCGCGGCGGGCCTGGTTGCAGGCGTCATCAGCGATGCATTCGGATGGCGTGCGGCATTTGTCGTGCCCGGACTCGTTTCCATTGCGACAGGCCTCTTGATGTATGCCTGCGTGCGCAGCGGAGAGATCAGCGACAGCCGGCGGGTCCGTGCAGGCGGCGACGATCTGAACAGGAACACGCTTGTTCGCGGTTTCCTGATCCTGCTGTTCACGATGTTCGCTTTGGGATTCGTTTATCAGGCGAGCCAGAGCGCTTTCCCGAAACTGTTCGATCAACGTCTCGGAGAGTGGACCGGGGCCGGCACCGCCGGCGTGGGTGCGCTGATAACCCTGGTCTATGGCGTTGCCGCGGTGATGCAGCTGGTCGGGGGTTACCTCGCCGACCGTTTTCCGCTGAAGCCGGTGTATGTTGGCAGCTTCGTCATTTTGACACCCATACTGGTTGCGGTCGCCGCGGCGCAGGGCGTGCCGCTGGTGGTGGCCGCAACCGGCTCGGTCTTGTTGTCGACCGCCGCGCTGCCAGCCGAAAATATGCTGCTGGCCCGCTACACGCCGCAAAAGCACCAGGGCCTCGCCTTTGGCCTGAAATTCGTTCTCGCATTCGGCACGGCGCCGGTGGCAATCTGGTTCGTGGCGAAAATGCATGCTGCCAGCGGTGGTTTCGCCGGGCTGTTTGCCGTGCTGGCGGTGCTGGCAGGACTTGCGGTCGCCGCCGCAATGCTGTTGCCGGTGACGGGGCAGTCACCGAAGGCCGCTATTGCAGGCCGTTGACGACGCCTTTACAGGGCGAGTCGGGACGGCGACACTTGCGGCAGAGTGAGGAAAGAGCCCGCGAGGACGTAATCCGAATGAGTGAGTCATCCGATAATTGGCGAATTTTCAAGGTCGACGAACTGCTCGCCGAGCAAGCCGGGGCCGGGCGAGCCGTCTACACTGAGTTTCTGAAGGCCTCGGCGATGAGCCTGGGCATTTACCGCTTGCCCGCGGGGTCACGTGACATGCAGGGCGCCCATGATGACGACGAGGTCTACTACGTACTGGACGGACGTGCGCGGATTCGGGTAGGCGACGAGGAAATGCTGGTCGAGAAGGGCAGCATTCTGTACATCCGGGCGGCCTGCGATCACAGTTTTTTCGAAGTCGAGGAAGACATGACGTTGCTGGTGATGTTTGCAGCACCCGGCAGGGGCGTGCGATGAGCGTTGCCGACGCCGGGCCCGCGGAAAATATCGCGGACGCAAATTCAGTCGCATTGCCTGCGCGTATCCGCCGCTTTCGCGAGCAATACCGCGATCTGCGAATACCGGGTTACTACAGTGGTGTCTTTCATCTCTGCTTTACCACCGTCGCCAGTGTTGCCGTCGTCGTGTTCAGCATCCTCCAGCTCGATGCGGTAACCGCGCTCGAGTGGTTGACGATTCCGGCGACGTTTCTGTACGCGAATCTGGCTGAATACCTGGGCCATCGCGGGCCGATGCATCATCCCGCCGGTTTTCTGCGCCTGATCTACGAGCGTCACACGTTGCAGCATCACCGTTTCTTTACCGACGAGGCAATGCAGTTCGACTCGAGCCGGGATTTTCATGCAGTTCTTTTTCCACCGGTGCTGATGGTGTTTTTTGTGACGGCGTTTGCAGTGCCGGTGTGGGCCCTGCTGGTGTGGCTGTTCTCGGCCAATGTGGCGTACCTTTTCGTGGCCACGGCAATCGGTTATTTCCTGAACTACGAGTTGCTGCATTTTGCCTATCACACCGCGCCCGATTCATGGGTTTCCCGTTTGCCGGGGATGCATGTGTTGCGCCAGTTGCATACCCGTCACCATGATCCCGCGCTGATGCAGCGCTACAACTTCAACATTACCTACCCTATCTGCGACGCGTTGTTCGGCACCTTGTTCCGCAATCGCGCCGCCGCCGCGCACGGTGAAAAGCGCGACTGAACGCGGCGGTTCCGGGTACTGACTGGAGCCCGACGGCGGCGTGCGGCCGCAGCGCGTGCCACCGCACGTTGCCGCGGTATCGGTCGATTGCCTGTTATGTGAAATAAATCACGCCCTCACTCCCGCGCTCGCAGCACCATGCGAATCGTAACTACTAGGGAGGTGGGGAATGAAAACACAAACAGAGAATTGTCCGGGGTGTGGGAAGCGGGGCTGGGTCGCGCATTACGAAGCAAAGTTTGCGGTGTACTGTGGCAACGCGGATTGCGATTACGATGGCTGCAGCGGTGACAGCGACACGCGCGACGGTGCGATTGAGCGTTGGAACCGGCTCGTGACCGGCAACGCGATCATGTGGGGGCCGCGCCCGACGAGCGAGCCGCAGCAACACGTCGCCACGCTGTTCTAACCGGCGTTGATGTTCGCCGAGATCGTTATGCGTGGAGTGTCACTCTTGTTCGGGGCGACATAATGGGGCAGGTTGCTGGGGAACAGCACCAGCTTGCCCTCTGCCGGCTCCAGCCAGATCTCGTTTTTCCATAGCGGGTTGCCGCAGGTCCAGCGCTCCAGGCTGAAACAGGTCGCGCCAAAGGGTTCCGCGCCGAAATTCGAGTCCTGCGGGTCGAAATCCGGCACCTGTACATAGAGGATCGCGCTGATCACCGAGTTCGGATGGATGTGCTCGGCGTGATACTCGTAGTCGCGGGCGATATTGACCCAGCCATCGAGCCAGAATCCCTTTGGCTTGCGGCTCATCGGCACACTGACAAGGTATTCCTTTGTGGCGCCGAGGATTTCCCGCGCCAGTTTTTCGATCTGCGGGTGTTGCCAGTCAAATACGTTGTATTTGTCCCACGCCTGGCTGATCCGCGCCTTGTTGCCAGACTGGAATTCGCGGTCTTTGTCGAGGCACAGGTCGCGCAGCGCCGGTAAATCCACATCGATTGTTTTCTCAAAGATCCTGACGTTGAATACGTCGCGGAAATCACCCATTTTTTGCCCCTCTCCGCCACCTGGAACCCGTCCCGGCGCTGTGCTTTGGCCGCTCGCGCAACGGGCTTGTGAAGTATACGGTAAGCGTCTACCGTTGCGTTCACGATAACCTTTTTTGGCCCCGGCCAATCCAGCTGGCGGCCGTCCACAGACCAGGCTGGTGGTTACCATGGAATTTGCCTTCAACGAGAAAGTCGAGTCATTTCGACAACGGCTTATCGCGTTTCGCGACGAATACATCCTTCCCAACGAGGCGACTTTTCGCGAGCAGGTCGAAACCGGTGACCGCTGGCAGCCGGTGCCGATCATTGCCGAGCTCAAGGAGAAAGCGCGGGCGGCGGGATTGTGGAACCTGTTTCTCCCGGATACCGAGCATGGGGCCGGGTTAACCAACCTGGAATACGCGCCGCTCGCGGAGATCATGGGTTGCAACGACTGGGCCCCTGAAGTTTTTAACTGTAATGCGCCAGACACCGGCAACATGGAAGTACTGGTGCGCTACGGCAGCGAACAGCAGAAAAAACAATGGCTGGAACCGCTGCTTGCGGGGGACATTCGCTCGTGTTTTGCGATGACCGAGCCCGCAGTCGCATCCTCGGATGCGACCAATATGGCGGCGACCGGTGAGCTGAGAAATGGCGAATGGGTGCTCAACGGGCGCAAATGGTGGAGTTCCGGCGCAGGTGACCCGCGTTGCAAGATTGCGATATTCATGTGCCGGACCGGCACCGACGGCCCGCGCCATGCCCAGCACTCGATGATCCTGGTGCCGCTCGATGCGCCCGGGGTAAAGATCGAGCGGCAACTGACCGTTTTCGGTTATGACCATGCGCCGCACGGTCACTCCGAGATTCTTTTCGATAACGTGCGGGTGCCGGAGGCAAATGTAATTCTGGGCGCGGGACGCGGATTCGAAATCGCCCAGGGGCGTCTCGGTCCCGGCCGTATCCACCATTGCATGCGCTCGATCGGTGTGGCCGAGCGTGCGTTGGCGTTGATGTGCCGGCGCAGCGTCGAGCGCGAGGCTTTTGGTCAGCCGCTGGCGCGTCTCGGCGGCAATTTCGATGTCATCGCCGAATCGCGCATGGAGATCGAGATGGCGCGCTTGCTGACTCTCAAGGCAGCATGGATGATGGATCATGTCGGTAACAAGGCCGCGATGAGCGAAATCGCGCAAATAAAGGTCGTCGCACCGAACGTAGCCTGCCGGGTCATCGATCGCGCGATCCAGATTTTTGGCGGCGCGGGGGTCTCCGGAGACGTACTGCTTGCGGAGATGTATGCGTGGCAGCGGGCGTTGCGTCTTGCCGACGGTCCCGATGAGGTTCATCGGCGCACAGTCGCGCGCTGCGAGCTCGCGCGTCACGCAGATCCCGCAATGCTGAAGAGGAACCGGCGCGGATGACTCTGGTTGATCAGGCAGCGGCGATCCGCAGCGGCGAGGAGCTCGATGTCGCCGCATTGGCGCCGTATCTCGCAGAGCACCTTGGTGGCGGTAGCGGCCAGGCGCTGACCGTCCTTCAGTTCCCGTCGGGTTATTCCAATCTCACCTACATGCTGGAGCTGGGAGACCGCAAGCTGGTCCTGCGCCGGCCTCCGTTTGGCACCAAGGCAAAAACCGCCCATGACATGGGGCGCGAGGTCCGGGTTTTGCAGGCGCTCCATCCGGTGTTTCCGTATTGCCCAAAACCGCTGTTGTTTTGCCAGGACCAGGCCATCCTCGATTGCGATTTCTATGTGATGGAATATATGCCCGGGCTGATCGTTCGGCGTGGCTATCCGGCCGGGTTCAGTCCCGAACCGGAAAAGGTCAAGCAGCAGTTCGAGACGCTCATCGACGTGCTGGCGGAACTGCATAAGCTCGATTATGCGGCGGCCGGGCTTGCCGATCTCGGCAAGCCGGCGGGGTACGCCGAGCGCCAGGTGGTTGGCTGGAGCAAACGCTATGTCCGTGCCCATACCGACGATGCCCCGGGATTCGACGCCACGATGCAATGGCTGGCGGACAAGTTGCCGCCCGAGTCCGGACGGGCCGCGCTGATCCACAACGATTTCAAGATGGACAATGTCGTGTGGGACGCCGACGATCCCATGCGACTGATCGGTGTGCTCGACTGGGAGATGGCGACGCTGGGCGATCCGCTGATGGATCTTGGCGGGACGCTGGGGTACTGGGTCGAACGCGACGATCCGGATTTCCTGCGTGCCGCGCAACTGATGCCCAGCGATTTGCCCGGCGCGCCGACCCGGGCCGAGGCGGTAGAGCGATATTGCGCGCGCACCGGGTTTAGCGTCGACGCGCTGGATTTTTATCATTGTTTCGGACTGTTCCGTCTGGCCGTAATCGCGCAACAGATTTACTACCGCTACTATCACGGACAGACGGCGGACCGGCGCTTCGGTGAACTGATTAAATGGGTGCACGCGCTCGATCAGATGTGCAGCGCAATCATTGCGCGTTCCGCTCTCTGATCCGGTGAGCCGGATCTTCCGGGCAGCGCTGGCGCCGCGCCCGGTCGTGTAACGACACTATTACTATCGGGACTGAGCCAAATGACGGAACAAGAACGCGATCTCTTTGATCTGAGTGGCCGTATCGCGCTGGTGACCGGCGCCAGCCGCGGAATAGGAGAGGCGATTGCACGACTGCTGGCCCGACATGGCGCCGAGGTTGTCGTCTCGAGCCGCAAGCTGGACGGCTGCGAAGCGGTCGCCGCGCAAATCCGCGACGACGGCGGCAAGGCGTATGCGCTGGCCTGTCACATCGGTGACATGGCGCAGATCGAATCGCTGTATGACGCGATCGCCGAGCGTTTCGGCCGGCTCGATATTCTCGTCAACAATGCGGCGACGAACCCTTACTACGGCCACATACTCGATACCGATCCCGGTGTATTCGAAAAGACCGTCGACGTGAATATCCGCGGCTATTTCTTTATGTCCGTGGCCGCCGGCCGGCTGATGCGGGAGAAAGGCGGCGGCGCGATCGTCAACGTCGCCTCGGTCAACGGCGTGTCACCGGGTCCGCTGCAGGGAATCTACTCCATCACCAAGTCAGCGGTAATCAATATGACCCAGGCGTTTGCCAAGGAGTGCGGCCAGCACAATATTCGGGTCAACGCGTTGTTGCCCGGGCTGACCCGGACAAAATTCGCAGCCGCTTTGACCGAGAACGAGAAGGCGCGCGATTACTATCTCGAAAAGGTGCCGCTGGGGCGGGTGGCAGAACCGTCTGAAATGGCGGGTGCCGTATTGTTCCTCGTCTCGGACGCTTCATCTTACGCAACCGGGTCTTGCGTCACGGTCGACGGTGGCTATCTCGCCTGAGGAGAAGGCTATGCTCGAATTCGACGGCAAAGTGGTGCTGGTCACGGGCGGGGCGTCCGGGATCGGCCGTTGTTGCGGTGAGTTATTCGCGCGTCAGGGCGCGCGCGTAATGCTGTCCGATCGCGATGTGCCGCGTGGCGAGGAGGCCGCGGAGAGTCTGGGAGGGCGAGGGCATTTCCTGCATCAGGATGTGCGCGACGAAACACGCTGGGCCGAGGTGGTTGACGAGGTCATGGGCCAGTACGGGCGCCTCGATGTGCTGGTCAATGCCGCCGGCATCGGGGTGCACGCGAGCGTCGAGGAAACGACGCTGGCACAGTGGCGCAACGTCCAGGCGGTCAACGTCGAGAGCGTATTTCTCGGCTGCCGCGCGGCGATCCCGGCTATGCGCCGAGGTGGCGGTGGAGCTATCATTAACGTCTCTTCCACGGCCGGATTGCGCGGCGTCGCAAAGCTTGCCGCCTACAATGCCGCAAAGGGCGCGGTGCGGTTGCTGACGAAATCGGTCGCCCTGCATTGCGCTGAGCAGGGTTACAACATTCGCTGCAATTCGATTCATCCTTCTTATGTCGATACGCCGATGGTTCAGGGCATGATTGCCGGCAGCGAGAACCCCAAGCGCATGCGCCAGATCCTCGAGCGAGTCAGTCCGATGCATCGCCTGGGCCGGCCCGAAGAGGTTGCCGCGCTGGTGCTGTTCCTCGCTTCCGACGAGGCGAGTTTTATCAACGGTGCGGAACTGCCGGTGGACGGGGGCGCTACCGCGCGCTGAAATGGCGCGTCGGTCGTGCTCTCGCTGCGGGGGCCGGTTCGCGATATCCGCGCAGACTGTCGTTGTGTCGGTGGCAGTCGCTAGCCCGAATCGACCATTGGAGGCACCATGGACTACTACGCCGCTTTCTGGAACGTAGAGAATCTTTTCGACGTCGCCAATTCGCCGCGCCGCAGCGAAAAATTGCAGCGCACGCTGCGCGGCGAACTCTCCGGCTGGACCGAGGCGCGTCTTGGCCGCAAGATCAGCCAGCTGGCCAGCATCGTGCGAAAAATGAACGAGGGCCGCGGACCGGACCTGATGGGCGTGTGCGAGGTCGAGAATGATCATGTTCTGCAGCGTCTCGCCGCTTCCTGCTCACTGCCCGGACGCAACTACCAGGTCGCGCATCACGACATGTCCGACAACCGTGGCATCGACGTTGCGTTTCTCTACGATGCCAACCTGTTCAGCGCCGAGCTGACGTTCTCGCATTACGTCGTCAAACGCACGGCCACTCGCGACCTGTTCCAGGTCAATTTCCGTTCCGCCGCCGGCACCTTGCTAGTCGTGATCGGTAACCACTGGCCCTCGCGTATGGGCGGACGTTACGAGACGGAGCCGTATCGCATCATGGCCGGTGAAACGCTGGCATATTTTCACGAGCGCATCAGGCAGATCCACGGCACGAACGTGGCGGTGCTGGCAATGGGTGATTTCAACGACGAACCGTCAGACCGCGCATTGACGAATTACGCTCTGAGCCACCACATGCGGGCGAAAGTCACCCGCGCGCGCTCGGCGAAATTTCTCAATCTGACCTGGGCTACGATGGGCTCGGGGCAGGGTACGCACTACCATGACAATACTGCTGCCGTGCTTGATCAGCTGTTGGTATCCAAAGGCTTGCTGACCGGTAACTCGGGTTTTCTGGCGCTGGTCGACACGGTCGAGATCGTAAGATTTCCTGAAATGACGGCTGCCGGTACCTACCCGGTTCCGATTCGCTTCGGCCGCGGTGCAGCATCCAATCCCGACGGGTACAGCGATCATTTTCCGATCGCGATGCGGCTGCGCGAGGTCCTGGCATAAAACGCGGTAGTCGCTGCTTCGCGCGCCCCGCTATCCGGCCAGCAGGCGGAACTCCCTGAACCAACGTGCCAGCCGCTCATCGTAAAAGTGATGCGCGTATTTCGGTCCGTTGTAATAGCGCGCTACCCTGGCAAAATCTTCACCGTCAGGGTCGTGCTTGCCAAGCGACTCGCGGATGGAACGCCCGAGAGCGAGGAATCGGGCGACGTATAGGATCTGATCGCGGACCGGACTGAACAGCATTGAGCGGGCGGTGGGTGCGCCGACCCGCGCGTGGTGATAGCCCATGATCTGGCCGAGACCGATGCTCATAGCGCGGTGGCGCAGTTCGCCGAGGTGGGCCCGCGGTTCGCGCTCATTGAATCGCGACAACTTGTGTTGCTCGAAACGCGGCCGCACCACGCCGCTTGTTTCCTGCTTGATTACCGCCATGACCCATTCAGGGACAATCGCGAAATCGTTTGCGGACGCTATCTCTGTGACCGCGCTCCTGACATCGGCGCCGTAGCGCTTGGCGATCTCCGCGCAGCTCAGGTGGCGGTGACGGTGCAACTGGTTCAGGTGAAACAGGGCCTCGTCAAAATCGCCAAACGCAATTTCTCCCTTGTCAATTCCGCGGCGCGCCGATTCGAGCATGGCAACAAGCGTGGTGGTGTCGAGGCGCGTATCGGGGATCGAGACGATGCGTTGCCGCGCGTTCGAGAATTGGCACGGATAGCAGAGCGTGTGTCGCGGTATCTCGCGCGACAGGCCGTGCTCGAGCTGAAACTGGGCAACGCCGCGGTTGGTGCCGCGGCCGAAGTCGCCGTCGATCAGGAAAGCGCCGGTGCTCGCGGTGGAGTAGCCGAGGAAGATCATCAGACGCTGCATCGATTTGATACTTTGTTCGCCCGCCGACTTGCGGGTCAGCGAACGATCACCGCTTTGCAGACGCTCGAAATCCTCCATCCACGGGCGGCTGCGTCCATCCAGTGAGAGAATGCGGACAATGTGTGGATCTGAGAGCAGGTCGGTCAAAGCGAACCTCGTGGAATGGCGAGAGAAAGCAGCGACTTAAGCGCGCTGGTGGCAGCCGCGAGGCAAAGGCGCCATGGCACTGTTACGCGCAAGCTTCCCACCTGCTAAACATAGATGAGGCGATCGGTTTTGCAAGGATGGGGCAGGAGCGCGACCTCTGCTGATGGCGCGCTATCCGTGCCCCGGACGGAGCGGGCGATGCAGCGGCGCCGCGGTCGGGCCAGTCGGCTGAATCGGTTCGCGTGACCCGGTTTGCACGGGTCGACCGCGGGTAACAGGAGGAGCTGTTTTGGATATTTCGATCTGGTGCGTTTTTGTGGCGTTCATACTGATCTATTTGCCGCGTTTGCCGGCGATTCGCGCTACGCTGGCCGCGGAAGGCCACATCGATATCGCCAACCCGCGGCTGCAACAGTCCCGCCTGAGAGGGCTCGGCAGTCGCGCCCAGGCCGCGCATATGAACTCTGTCGAGGCGTTCGCGCCGTTCGCGGCAGCGGTCTGGGTCGCGCATTACAGCGGAGTCGACAGCACTCTGCGAGACAGCCTGGCGCTGATATTCATCGCCGCAAGGGTCGGGTTTATCGGCGCCTATCTCGCGGATATGAATCCATGGCGCACGCTGGTGTGGACGGTGGGATTTGTCGCGGTAATCGCGCTGTTCGTGGCGGCAGCCGTTGCCTGACCTGACGCGCGCTCTCAATGAGCCGTAACCGCGTGTCGTTCGAATTCGATTGTGAATCGCCCGGCTCACCGGAGAACTAGGGTGCATCGACCTCGAGCGCGAACCGCGCCAGTTCGTCACCGTCGCCGGTAACGATTGTGACGACCCAGGTCCCGCTTTGCCCCGGTTCGATATTGCGGCGCGAGAACACGCGCCACCGCCAGTCGCTGTCTACCCTGAACTCGACTTCCGATTGCAGTTCGTCCTGCCAGTACCAGCGATGGCGGACGTTTTGGCCTGCCAGGTTTTGCAAATCGGTGAACAGGTAGACCGGGCGGGGCAAGTCGGTCCAGGCCGCGATTCTCTCGCCCAGTGCGTCCACGGGTTCGTGCTCGACGATGTCCGAGGTGAAAGTCGCACGCCGGATCCGGGCCTCGCGTGCGGCCGCAACGGGTGTCGTACTGACCTGGAGCAGTTCGGCCGGCACTTCCTGCGGTGGCGCCGGTACGGCCGGAGTCTGCGCGCTCGGGATTTGCGGATCCTGTGAGAACAGTGGTGACAGTACCCACTTCAGAATCAGTATCGTTACAAGCGTCACGGCCGCGCCCGCGGTCGCGCGGGTCGCCCACTTACGGATGCGTTGTTCGCGTTTGCGGAGCTGGAAAAAATTGCCGGTCTGGATGAAATCCGTATCGTCCGGGAGGTCCGCCTCGGGAAGATTGCTGAAGCGTGACCATTCGAGCACGGTACTGGTGTCGGCGAGCGCCTGTTCGGCGTTCATTTGCGGGAACACGCCGATCGTCCGGCCGCGCGCATCCTTTGCCGGCGCGCGCCAGTAGACCCAGACGCGAGTGCCATTGGGGAAGACACGCATCGCCAGGCGCCGGTTCAGACTCACATCGTAGACGCGTTCGCGGGGCACAAGATCGCCCAGGTATGCATTGAGGTCCAACATTATCCGTGCCCGTGTCAGCGTACGGCCGCCGCGGAGGTCTCTCCGGTGGCAAGCGCTTCGGCTTGGCGCTCTGGACAACATAATGGCGCCGCGGCAGGGGTAACCGTGACGGACCTCTCAGAAAGACCCGCCAGGCAGCGAATTCGGTACCATGGCGGTCGAAAAATCAGCCGGGGACGTCTATGGTCAAATCGTTATTCCCGCTTGCGGCGGTCCTGCTGCTGGCCGGCAACCCGCTGTTTGCCTGCGAATATCCTCCCGCGGACGGGGTCAGCATCGCGGACGGCGCAACCGCCACCGAGGCGGAGATGCTGGAGTCGCAACAGGCGGTCACCGCGTATATCAAGGCGATGGAGGCCTTCGTTGCGTGCCTCGGACGCGAGATCGAGGCGATCGAGGAGCCGACCGTCGAGGCGCGGCAGATGCGCAATCTACGCCATAACGCTGCCGTTGGCGCGATGGAGGACATGGCCGAGCGGTTCAACGTACAGGTCAGGAAATACCGCGCCCGGTTCGAGCAATAGCCGCGTCTAGCGTGAGCGCAGAGTGCGGCGCCGGCCGCGGTGAAAGCCGAACAATTCGATGAATCCCGCGAATGCCTGCGCCGCCAGCGTCGACAACTGGGCGATCTGCAGCGGTGTCTCCGAGCGGATCGCGTCCGGATCGATCTTGCCCTCCAGCGTTGCGAGTTCGCGGCGATGCGCCGGGACGGTAAGCCAGCGTTCGATCAACGGCTGATCGACCTCGAGATGAAACTGCAGTCCGTAAGCTTTTTCGCCGTAGCGATATGCCTGGTTGGCGCAGTATTCTGAACTGGCGAGGTGGATCGCGCCGTGAGGTAAATCGAAGGTGTCGCCATGCCACTGAAAAATCCTGCGCGGACCGCCGAACTTGCCGATGATCCTGTCCCGCTCGCCCGCCGCCGTTGGTGTCACGGTATACCAGCCGATCTCCTTGACCGGGTTGCGCCGGATTCGCGCGCCGAGCGCGCGCGCGAGCAGTTGCGAGCCGAGGCAGATTCCGAGCACCGGTAGATCTCTTTCCAGCGCGTCGCGAATCGCGCTGACTTCGGTGGCAAGATGCGGATGGCGGGCATCGTCGTCCGCGCTCATCGGGCCGCCGAGTATCACCAGGCCCTGGTATTCGGATACGTCCGGGGTCGCTTCCGGTTCGCGCCCGAAATTGACGTAGCGAATTCTGAACCCGGCTTGTTTGAGTTGCGGATTCAGCGTGCCGAGCAGTTCATAGGGGACATGTTGAAAAACCAGAATTCGACGCATCCGGGAATCTCTTTGCTTGCGGGCAGGCGCAGTGTAGGCAGGCTGACGTGGCGCTGACAATGCCCCGCGGCGCTGGCCGCGCCCATGCTCCTGCGACCGGTGCTTGCCACGACCGGGCCCGGCTCCGCATCAACGGAGCGCGACATTGCCGCTTGACGGCCGCGCGCGGGCGTGCGTAGACTCGGGGCGTACTCATCGAGACCGGCTGAGGGACTGAGCCCGAAGACGCCGGGGCAACCTTCGGAACTAACCATTCCGAAAAGGTGCCAACTCCTGCGAGGCGAGCCACGGTTCGATCTCGAGAGATGAGTTGCCGTGCGGCGCCGCAAAGAAGGCGATGGGCGCGGTAACCAGCCTGCAGCACGCAGGGGTTCTCCGATGAATCAGACAGCAACAACGGAGAACCGACATGACGACCCACGACCCCGCTACTACGGCAGTGCGCAGCGCGATCGAGAGCGATACGCAGCACGGTGCAGTGGTACCCCCGCTATACCTCTCGACCAACTTCACGTTCTCCGCTTTCGGCGAGGCGCGCCGCTACGATTACACCCGTTCCGGTAATCCCACTCGCGATGCGCTGGGCGAAGCGCTTGCGGAACTCGAGGGCGGGGTGGGCGCGACGGTGACTGCTTCCGGCACCGCCGCGGTTACGCTGGTCTGCCAGCTGCTCAAGCCCGGCGATCTCCTGATCGCGCCGCATGACTGTTACGGTGGGACCTACCGGCTGTTCGAGTCGCTGGCGCAACGCGGTCTTTTCGTCGTGCGTTTTGTCGACCAGACCGACCATGAGGCGTTGCGCCGCGCATTTGCGCTGGGTCCGCGCATGGTCTGGGTTGAAACCCCGAGCAACCCGCTGTTACGAATCGTCGACCTGGAGGCAGTGGCCGGACTATGCCGGCAATACGACACATTGCTCGTCGCCGACAACACGTTTTTGTCCCCGGTACTGCAGCAGCCGCTGGCGCTCGGTGCGGATCTCGTGGTGCACTCCACGACCAAGTATCTCAACGGGCACAGCGATGTCGTTGGTGGGGCCGTTGTCGCCGGCACAGCGGAACTTGCCGGGGAAATTGACTGGTGGGCCAATTGCCTGGGCCTGACCGGCTCGCCTTTCGACAGCTACCTCACTCTGCGCGGGGTCAGGACCCTGCACGCCCGGCTCCGCATACATGAAGAAAACGCCGGCGCGATCGCGACACTACTGGATCATCATCCGGCGGTCAGCCGGGTTTTTTATCCCGGACTTCCCGCGCATCCGGGACATCAGCTCGCATGTCGGCAGCAGAAGGGATTTGGCGCCATGATCAGTTTCGAGCTGGCCGGCGGGGCGAGCGCGGCGCGCGCATTTGTGGAGGGCATGTCCTGCTTCTCGCTGGCCGAGTCACTCGGCGGTGTCGAGAGCCTGGTGGCGCATCCGGCGACGATGACCCACGCTGCGATGGATCCCGATGCGCGTATCCGCGCCGGTATCAGTGAGGGTCTGATCCGCCTCTCGATCGGAATCGAGGCCGGGGACGATCTCGCGGCTGACGTCGGTGCCGGCCTCGAGCGGGCATTGCGTGCATGTGAGCGTCCGGCTGTTGTCGTCGCAGCGGCCTGCTGAGGGGCACTACGGATGGAGCGGCGCGGCAATTGCGGCTAGATTAGGAGGCCGAGAAACACGGAAACAGCCATTGAGTGCAGTGACAACAGTGACGGGGCCATTGGCGGCGGCGCGTAGGGTCGTCGTCAAGATCGGCTCGTCTTTGCTGGTCGACCCCGGCTCTGGCGAATTGCAGGTCAACTGGCTCGATGCGCTGGCGCACGACATCGAAGCATTGCGGCGGGCTGGTGTCGAGGTCGTGATCGTGTCTTCGGGCGCGGTCGCGCTGGGCCGTCATGGACTCGGACTTGGAGCGGGGGTCCTGAAACTCGAGGAGAGCCAGGCTGCGGCGTCGGTCGGCCAGGTCTGGCTGGCGCATGCTTATCGCGAAGCACTGGCGCGGCGCCGGCTGGAGACCGCGCAGATTCTGCTGACGCTGGGCGATACCGAACAACGGCGACGCTATCTCAATGCGCGCAATACGATTAAGACTTTGCTGGGTCTCGGAGCCGTTCCGGTGGTCAACGAGAACGATACTGTCGCGACCTCGGAAATTCGCTACGGTGACAACGACCGTCTCGCCGCCCGGGTTGCGCAGATGATCAGTGCCGACCGCCTGGTGCTGTTGTCGGATGTAGAAGGTCTGTTCAGCGCCGACCCGGGGCTAAGCCCGGCTGCCAGGTTCGTTCCGGTCGTCGAGCGGGTGACCGACTCGATCGAGGCGATGGCCAGCGGGGTTCGCACGCCGACCGGCAGCGGGGGCATGGTGACCAAAATCGCCGCCGCGAGAATCGCGACGGCGGCGGGCTGCGACGTGATCATCGCCAGTGGCCGGCGGCCGCGGCCGCTCCAGGCACTTGCCGACGGGGCTCGGCACACCTGGTTTCAGGCCGAGGCCACGCCCAGGGCAGCGCGCAAACAATGGATCGCCGGAAGCCTCGAGTTACGCGGGGTCGTGATCGTCGACGACGGGGCCGTCAGCGCGCTCGACCGGGGCAACAGCCTGCTCGCCGCCGGGCTGGTTGCAGTCGAGGGCGATTTTCAACGCGGCGATGCGGTTGCGATACGAGATGCGCGGGGCAACACGGTCGCGCAGGGGCTTGTCGCCTATTCGAGTGCCGAGGCGCATCAGCTGCGTGGCCTGCGCAGCGAGGAGTTTGCACAGGTGCTGGGCTATATCGGGCGCGACGAGCTGGTCCACCGCGACGACATGGTGGTGTTCGGGCGAACGGAGCAGCAATGAGCGATCCGGTTGAGACTCACGATATCGCCGCGACGATGAAGCGGATCGGGCATGCAGCACGGGACGCCGCGCGCAGGCTGGCGCGGGTGACTGCGGCCGAGAAGGACCGGGCGCTGCGAGCGGCAGCGGATCGGCTGCGGGCCGACAGTGCGGAAAATTCTCAGGGCTAATGCCAGAAGACATGGCGGCGGCACACGGACATGACCTGGCGCCGGCGATGCTCGATCGGTTGCATCTCGATCAGCAACGTATCGAGGCCATGGCGTGGGACTGGAGACGATCGCCGGTCTGGCAGACCCGATCGGAGCTCTGATCGATGAGTCGCGCCGGCCCAATGGCCTGGTGATCCAGCGCGTGCGGGTCCCGATCGGGGTCATCGGCATTATTTACGAGAGCCGCCCCAATGTGACCGCGGATGCCGCCGCGCTATGCATCAAATCCGGCAATGCGGTGATTCTTCGAGGTGGCTCAGAAAGTTACTACTCCAGCAGGGCGATCCATGCTTGCCTCGCCGCTGCGTTGGCCGGTTGCGGACTCCCCGCGGATGCCGTGCAGATGGTGCCCACGACTGACAGAGCCGCGGTCGGCTACCTGCTGGGTGAGATGGCGGCCTACGTCGATGTCGTCGTGCCGCGCGGCGGCCGCAGTCTGATCGCCCGGGTTCAGCGTGATGCCCGGGTGCCGGTCCTCGGTCACCTCGAGGGGATCTGCCATGTTTTCGTCGAGCGCTTGGCTGATCCGGAAAAGGCGGTCGCGGTCGTGGTCAACGCGAAAATGCGCCGCACCGGGATCTGCGGCGCCGCGGAGACGTTGCTGTTGGACGAGAGCCTCGATGATGCCACCGCCCGGCGTGTGCTGAGCGCGCTTATAGACGCCGGGTGCGAGTTGCGCGGCGATGCGCGTGTATGCGGCCTCGATGAACGGGTAGTTACCGCCGTCGCAGACGACTGGGGCCACGAATTTCTCGACGCCGTCATCGCAGTGGGTTATGTCGACGGGGTTGCCGGCGCGATCGAGCACATCGAACGATTCGGATCGGGCCACACCGAGGCGATAGTCACCGAAGATCGCGCGGCCGCCGAGCAATTTCTTGCCGAAGTGGACAGCGCGATCGTGATGCTCAACGCATCGACGCAGTTTGCCGATGGCGGCGAATTCGGGATGGGTGCCGAGATCGGCATTGCGACCGGCCGTCTGCACGCCCGCGGACCGGTCGGAGCAGAGCAGCTCACGAGTTACAAATACGTGGTTCGCGGCTCCGGCCAGACCCGCGCCTGAGCGGAGGCCGAGGCGCCGGCGCGGCGCGACGGCTAGTTGGCGTCAGGAAACTCCGCCATGATTTTTTCGGCCGCCGAGCGTGCCACCGGGCCGACCGATTTCGGTGGCTTGGTCGAACGGCCATTGACCGTTCCCTTCCACACGACATGGTGGGAAACTCCGTCGACGGCAAAGATCGTGATGAAACCCATTCTCTGGTTACCGCTGTCAAAGGTCGTCGTCTGGCGCACCACCTGGACGGTTTCGCCCTTGAACCGGTTGGTGTCGACGTATTCACTGGCCTGGCGATCGGGTTCGGTGTAGGCGACCACGTCGTAACCGATAAAGAAATCCGCGGGTCCGTCTTGCGCCAGCTCGTAGCCTTTCTTGTCGAGGCTGTCGAGGACAACTTTTCTGATCGCACTTTCGGCTTGAGCACGTCGCTGCTCATCGGCACTGCCGCCGCGCTGCGGTTCGACATAGCCGTAGGTTTTGAATCCGGACCAGTCAATGCCGTCCTCGACATTAATTTCGGCATCGCTGAGCCGCATATTCTGCGCGGCGGCGAACGGCGCAAATGCCAGGCAGGCAAAAAGAGCGGGCAGCAGTTTCGAAGCGATCGTGATCATGGGCCGGTCCTCGGATTCGGGTGCGTCAACAACACTGCGCCTATGCCCGATTTTCATCGAGGCGTGGCCGCGCCTGAGATGACCGCTATTATACCGGGTTGCGGGATTGACCCGCTGGGAGGCTCGCCGCCTGCTCGCGCGCTGCCGCCCGGCGGCGTGTCTTGCCGGGGCCGCGGTGCCGGCGTACCAGCCGGGCGCCGAGCAGCAGGGCGACGATCAGCGCATAAATCAGCGGTTCGCGCCAGTCCTGTTTGACCTGCCACCAGTAGTGCCAGACGCCGAGGATCGCCACCGGGTAGATCAATTGGTGGAGTCTTGCCCAGCGCCGTCCGAGCCGGCGCATCGCCCGCCGGGTCGAGGTAAGCGCGAGCGGCAACAGCAGCAGCAGCGCGACAATACCGATAGTGATGTAGGGCCGTTCGCTGATGTCCTCGACGATGAAGTTCCAGGCGAGCCCCTGGTCGAGCGTAACGTAGACCACGAAATGCAATGCCAGGTAGCTGAAGGAGAACAGGCCAAGCATCCGCCGAAAGCGCAATGGCCATGGAGCGCGCACGATCCACGTCAATGGCGTCACGCTCAGAGTAATCAGCAACAGGTTGAGACCCCATTTGCCGAGGCCGTGCAGCAACGCCTCGACCGGATTGGCGCCGAGACTGAAACCGGCCACGGCGAATGCCCCCAGTGCGAGTTGCGCCGCGGGTATCAGGCAGGCAGCGAAAACCAGCGGTTTCCAGATTCGCGCGATCACCTTGGCTGACAAGAGGTCCATCAATAGCGGCGGGAGCCGGTCAGAAATTGCGCGCCAGGTCCATGCCGCTGTAGAGCGACGCGACCTGCTCGCCATAGCCGTTGAACTTGCGGGTTGGAACCTTGCTGGCAAAGGCCCCGGCGCCGATCCGCCTCTCGCGTTTCTGACTCCAGCGCGGATGATCGACCTCGGGGTTGACGTTGGCAAAGAAGCCGTACTCGTTCGGCGCCGCTTTCTCCCAGCTGCTGCGTGGCGGCGTTTCGCGAAAAATAATCCGGTCGATCGACTTGATGCTTTTGAATCCGTATTTCCATGGCACGACAAGTCGCATCGGTGCGCCGTTCTGGTTCGGCAGGACCTCGCCGTAAACCCCGACCGCCATCAAGGCCAGCGGGTGCATCGCCTCGTCGATGCGCAGGCCCTCGACGTAAGGCCAGTCGAGAACGGGTCGGCGTTGCCCGGGCATCCGTTCGGGGTCATACAACGTGCGAAATTCGACGTACTTGGCGCTCGAAAGCGGTTTGAATCGCTGCAGCAAATCGCCGAGCGGAAACCCGACCCAGGGCACGACCATCGACCAGGCCTCGACACAACGCAACCTGTAAATACGCTCTTCCAGCGGGTGCGGCGCGAGAATGTCCTCCAGCGCAAATTCGCCCGTTATCTCAGCCTCACCGGATACCTGTACCGTCCAGGGCACAGGATCAAAATCGCCGGAGTTGGCAGCCGGGTCCGCCTTGCCGGTGCCGAACTCGTAAAAATTGTTGTAGGTGGTGATGTCCTCGTAACTATTGGGAGTCTCACCCTTGCCGAAATCGGTCTTGCGGACGCTGTCGAACCGGCGCCGGGCGGCGAGCGCAATTTGCGGGCCGAGCCCGGCCGCCAGCACTGCGCCGGCGGTGGCCGCGGCGCCGCGTAAAAAGCGGCGTCGGCCCAGATACAGGTCTTTGTCGGTTATTTCCGATGAACGAATCTCGTTGCGGCGGCGAATCAGCATCTGGACCTCGTGCCAATGGCAAAGTGCGGGTTACCTAACAGAGACCGGCGCAAATGGCCGATTATTACCGAATTCGCCGCGGGCGCGAGAATGGTTGCGCGTCGGCGGCCGGGCTTGAACCCGGTCGTATCCGCATCGACAATGGCCGCGGCGGCAGACCCGACCGCCGTGGCTGGCGTTGGAGACCCCGGATGAACCTGCTACTCAAGGACCTGCTCGAGCACCTGGAGCTGGAGCCGCTCGAAGTCAATCTGTTCCGCGGCACCAGCAAAGACATCGGCAGCCCGCAGGTTTTCGGTGGCCAGGTCCTCGGGCAGGCGCTGCGCGCGGCCTCACTGACGGTGGATGACCGGACCGTGCATTCGTTGCACGCCTATTTTCTGCGCGCGGGCGATTTCAATGCGCCGATCGTCTACCAGGTCGACCGCAGCCGCGACGGGCGCAGTTTTTCTTCGCGGCGGGTCGTCGCGATCCAGCACGGGCGGCAGATCTTTACCCTGGCGGCGTCGTTCCAGCAAGCCGAGGACGGCATTGATCATCAGGCAACGATGCCCGAAGTGCCGGCGCCGGAGACACTCGCGGATGCGGCCAGTTACAGCGAGCCGCTGTTGGACAAGTTCCCGGAAAAATTGCGCCGCTTCTACCAACTCAAGCGGGCGTTCGATTTTCGCCCCGTTCAGGCGCCGGAGTTTTTCAAGGCAAGCCGGCGTCCCGCACGCAAGCAGGTGTGGTTCCGCGCGCTCGATCGATTGCCGGATGCTGACATTTGCCACCGCTGTCTGCTGGCCTATGTGTCCGATTACGATCTGCTTGCGACCGCGACGTTGCCGCATGGCATCGCGTTCGGTTCGGGCAATGTGCAGATGGCAAGTCTCGACCACGCGATGTGGTTTCATCGTCCGTTCCGGGTCGATGAGTGGCTGCTGTACGACTGCGACAGTCCGAGCGCGTCCAGCGCCCGCGGGCTGGCACGCGGCACGATCTACGATCAATGTGGCCGCCTGGTTGCCTCGACCGCTCAGGAAGGTCTGATCCGGCTGTGGCCGGTCAAGGATTGATGATTATCTTGCCGAAGTGGGTGTTGCCGGCCATGTAACGATGGGCTGCGGCGGTCTCGGCGAGGGGAAAATAACGATCGACATGCAGCTTCAGCTTGCCGTCGTCGAGTCCGTCGCTGATCGCGCGGACCGCGGCCGCAGTAGCCTGATCGTGTTGCAGCAGGGTGAAAACCGTGTAACCCCGGACATGCAGATTCTTGCCGATCAGTGGTCCTGCCGGGAGGATCATGTCGCGGTTGTCGAGCAGACCGTAAAGGAAATACCAGCCTTCCGGGCGGCAGGCCTCGAGGTGTGCGTTGAGCATCGGTCCGCCGACCGGATCAAAGATGATATCCGCGCCCCGGCCGTCGCTGATCTCGCGGATGCGGGCGAGGTAGTCCTCCTTGGTTACGTCGATTACGTGGTCGGCGCCGAAATTGCGGAGGCGCCCGACCTTGGCCGCGCTGGTGGTCGTGGCAACCGTCGTCGCACCGAACATTTTGGCAACCTGTATCGCCGCCAGCCCGACCGAGCTCGAGGCAGCGCAAATCACAACGTGCTGGCCTTCGCCGCATTTGCTGACAAATTGCAGTGCGCCCCATGCTGTCAGGTATTGCATCCAGATCCCGCCGGCATCCGCATCGGAGACCGAGGACGGTGTGTGAACGAACAGGCGCTCCGGAGCGGTAACGTATCTTGCGACGGCGCCTGAGCGTGATTCGTCCAGCACCCCCGGCAGGCTACCGACCCGGTCCCCGGGCTTGAACCGGGTGACGCCCGGACCGATGGATTCGACCACACCGCCTGCTTCCTTGCCTGTGCGGCTGGGAAGGTCGGGCATACGAAGATAGTGGCCTTCGCGAAACAACAACTCGGCGCGGTTGAGCCCGGCCGACGTGCAGCGGATACACAACTCGCCCGTACCTGGTTCGGGCTCGTCGAACTCGGCAACGTGGAGAACCTCGGGACCCCCGAGACGGTCGAACACTATGGCCTGGTTTTTCATTGTCGCTCCTGCGTGCTCGGTTCGGCTGCAAAGGTGGCGCGACGGTATTGCGTTATCCCTCGGCGCGACCGGCGCACCCGATGCAGCGGGATGCAAAGGGCAGGGCCTCCAGGCGAGCCGCGCTGATCTTGCGGCCGCAATCCCGGCAATCCCCGTACTCCCCGTTGTCAATGTGTTGCAGGGTGCGATTGATCTGATCGAGTTCGCGACGGGCAGCGGACCCGAGCGCGTCGATAACTTCCTCGTTCTCGCGCTCTGTGGCCTGGTCCTCGAAATCGCTCGGAAGAGGAATGTCCTGGTGGCGCACTTCGGCCGAGATCTGCGCAATTCTCTCCATCAACTCCTGTTGCCGGATGCGCAGTCGAGCTTTGACTTTTTCGAAATCTTCCATTGGGAATTAGCGCTATTGTTGTCCCTGCTGCAATTGTGCCGCAACCGCTTCCTGCGCCGCCCGCACCGCCTCGGGATCGCCGAGAAAGCGCCGGTCCAGTGCCTTGAGATCGTCATCCAGCTCGTAGGCAAGCGGTATCCCGGTGGGGATATTCAGACCGACGATTTCGTCGCGGCTGAGATGGTCGAGTTCCATGACCAATGCGCGCAGGCTGTTGCCGTGGGCCACGATCAGTACGTCCTCGCCCTTCCTCAGGCGCGGCGCGATATTCTCTTGCCAGTGCGGCAGAACCCGTCCCAGCGTCGTGGCAAGGGACTCGGTCGCGGGAAGCCGGTCGCGGCCGATACCAGAGTAGCGGCGGTCGAAACGCGGGTGACGCGGATCTTCCGGTTCAAGTGCGGGCGGCTCCACATCGTAACTGCGGCGCCACGTCTGGACCTGCTCGATACCGTATTTGGCCACGGTCTCGGCCTTGTTGAGGCCCTGTAACGCACCGTAGTGGCGTTCGTTGAGTACCCAGCTCCGGTCAACCGGCAACCACATCATGTCCATCTCATCGAGAACGAGCCAGAGGGTTCGGATTGCGCGTTTGAGCACAGAGGTAAATGCGATATCAAACGCGTAGCCTGCTTCCCGGAGTGCGATCCCGGCTTCGCGCGCTTCGACCCGGCCTTTGTCGGTGAGGTCCACGTCGGTCCAGCCGGTGAAAAGGTTCTCGAGGTTCCAGCTGCTTTGACCATGTCGCAACAACACCAGTTTGCCAGTCATCGATTCATATCCTTGGAATTTGCCGCAGATTCTTTTTTGCTTGGGAACGGTCGCCGGGTCAGGTCGTCATTGCAAGCTTGCGAATCTCCTGAAGCGCCACGGACAGTGTCGGGAAATCGAGGTTGCCGGAGGCGCGCATTTCCTTGAGGACACGCTTGCTATGGGACACCTTTTCGGCCGACTTGTCCAGCCACGCGAGCACGACATCCCGCGGTGTGCCGGCATTATCGATCGACAAAACCTGGTGCGTCAGGCGCCGGTGCAGCATAAAGAGATTCTCGCGCAGACTGCTGCGCGCAACGGCCTGCCAGCGTCCCTCGACCTTGAGACCTTCAATTTCGTCGCGCAGCCAGTCGAGCCCCAACCCCATGCCGAGCTCGAAGTAGACAGCACCGGCCTGGCGTGCCGGCGTACCGGTCAGGCGCGCCACCTCGACGATATCCATCGCCGAGAAAGAGGCCGGCAAGGCGGCGACCTTGACCGCCAGGCGATTCGGCACACCGATGTCCAGGTACAACCGCACTGTTTCGTCATAACGCTTCTTCAAGCGCCCGATCAGCAAACCCGGGAGGTCCTTGAGCAAATTGCGCACCCCGGGTTGCAGCCGCGACACCCAGTCTTCGATCGCAGGTGATCCGTCCACCTGTTGCAGCAGCCACATAGTCGCGTAGCGCAACAGCCGGGTTGTATGGAACATCATCGAATACTGCACATTGGCGTGAATGACGTTGTCGATGTTTTCGATCTGGGCCCAGGTGGTGCGAATGCCGAACACTTCGCGGACGATTGCGTAAGCGCGTGCGATGCGGCCGACATCCGCGCTGGTCTCCTCCTGCATTCGCAATGCGAAGACCGGGCCCATGCGATTGACAATACTGTTGCTCACCAGGGTAGCGATAATCTCGCGGCTCAGCGGGTGCTTCGGCATCGTTTCGCTGTAACGGCGCTGCAGCGGATGCGGAAAATACAGCTGCAGTTCGCGCGCAAGATAGCGGTCCTCGGGAACGTTGGAGCGGATCAGTTCGTCATACAGCGCGATCTTGCTGTAGCTCACCAGCAGCGACAGCTCCGGACGGGTAAACCCAATGCGCTGGCGGCGCCGCTCTCCGAGCGTCTCGTCATCGGGCAGAAATTCCAGCGCGCGGTTGAGGCGGCCGGCGCGCTCCAGCGCGCGCAGTACGAACGCGTGCTCATTGAGCCTCTCGATTGCATGGGCCTCCATCATGCTGATGGCCTGGGTCTGCAGATAGTTGTTGCGCAGTACCAGTGCGGCGACCTCGTCAGTCATGCCGGCCAGGAGTTTGTCGCGACGGGCGGGGGTCAGGCGCAGGTCCTCGGCGACCAGGTTGAGGAGGATCTTGATATTGACTTCGCGATCCGAGGTGTCGACGCCAGCCGAATTGTCGATAAAGTCGGTATTGATCCGGCCCTCTTTCAGCGCATATTCGATACGCCCCAGCTGGGTGAAACCGAGGTTGCCGCCTTCTCCGACTACTCTGCAACGCAAGTCGCTGGCATTGACGCGAACCGGGTCGTTGGTGCGATCGCCGGCGTCGGCATGGGCTTCGTTGCTTGCCTTGACGTATGTGCCGATACCCCCGTTCCACAACAGATCGACCGGTATTGTCAGGATTGCGCGTATCAGCTCCTGCGGTGTCATCGCCTCTGCTTCGCTGCCGAGCATCCTCTGCATCTCGGGGCTCAGCGGAATCCTTTTCTCGGCGCGCGAGAAAATACCGCCGCCGGCCGAAATCAGGTCGCCATCGTAGTCGGTCCAGCTCGAGCGCGGCAGCTCGAACAGACGCAGCCTCTCCTCGTAACTGGTCGCGGGGTCGGGATCGGGATCGACAAAAATATGCAGGTGATTGAATGCCGCAAGCAGGCGCGTGTGTCGCGACTGCAACATGCCGTTGCCAAAGACGTCCCCGCTCATATCGCCGATGCCGGCGACGCTGAACGGCTGCGTTTGCACGTCCACGGCCAGTTCGCGGAAGTGACGTTTGACGGCCTCCCATGCGCCGCGCGCGGTTATGCCCATCTTTTTGTGGTCATAGCCGGCCGACCCGCCCGAGGCGAATGCATCGCCGAGCCAGAACTGGTACTCAGCGGCGACCGCATTGGCGATATCGGAGAAGGTTGCCGTGCCCTTGTCAGCCGCTACCACCAGGTAATAGTCATCGTCGTCGCGGCGGCGTACGCCGGGCGGCGCTACCACCGCACCGTCGACCAGGTTGTCCGTGATGTCGAGGAGACCGCGAATGAACGTCTTGTAACAACTGATGACCTCTGCCTGGATTGCGTCGCGTTCGCCAGTCGGAAGTTGCTTGCAGAAGAACCCTCCCTTGGCGCCAACCGGTACAATCAGCGTGTTCTTGACATTCTGCGCTTTCATCAGCCCGAGAACCTCGGTACGAAAGTCCTCGCGCCGGTCTGACCAGCGCAGACCGCCACGGGCCACTTTGCCGCCGCGCAGGTGGACACCTTCTACCCGCGGCGAGTAGACGAAGATTTCAAATTCGGGCCGCGGCAGGGGAAGTTCCGGGACCTGTTTGGCATCGAGCTTGAAGGAAATATACGGCTTCGTCCTGCCGGCATCGTCGGGCTGGTAGTAATTGGTCCGCAACGTTGCCCGGATCACTCCGCGGAATGCGCGCAGAATGCGGTCCTCGTCCTGGCTACTGACCGCGTCGAGCGCTGTGTCGAGGGTGTCCGTCATGTCTTCGATTTTGCGCTGTCGCGAGCGGCTTCTGCCGGGATCGAAATAATTGGCGAACTTTTCCGCCAGCAACCGCGCAATGTCCGTGTTGCTCAGCAGCACTTCTTCCATGTAGGTCTGGCTATACGGAATTCCGGTCTGCAGCAGGTAACGGCAGTAGGCACGCAGCATCGATGTCGAGCGCCAGTCGAGGCCGGCCTCGAGAATCAAGCGGTTGAAACCGTCATCTTCGATTTCTCCCTGCCACACCGCGGCGAACGCGTCGGTAAAGCGATCGGCAATATCCTTCAGCTGGACCGACGACTTCTCCGGCAGCGACATCTCGAAATCCTGGATCCAGACCTGGTCGTCGGCCATGCGCATCCTGTATGGCCGCTCGGCGATCACCTTTAGTCCCATGTTCTCGAGCAATGGCAGGGCATCGGACAGTGGAATCGGCTCGCCTTTGCGATACACCTTGAAGCGCAGACGACTGTCGTCCATGTCCGCGGGCCGGAACAGTTTCATCACCGGCCGGGTGTTGGCGTCATCGAGTTGAAGCAGATGAGCGATGTCATCGACTGCGCTGACCGGGTCGAAATCCTCGGTATAGGCGGCCGGGAAACAGGCGCCGAAACGGCGCAATAGTTTCAGACCCGTTTCTTCGCCGCTGTGTTCGATCAGGGCATCGCGGAGATTGTCTTCCCAGGTGCGCACGGCCCCGGCAATGCGTTTTTCCAGCGATCCTATCGCGATACGCGGCGAACGGCCCGGATTGAGCCAGACGATGATGTGCACGCGCGCGAGTTTGGAGTCGGCCAGTTGCACGGTGTGCTCGGTTTTGCGGCCGTTGCAAGCATCCATCAGGATCGCCTCGATACGCTCGCGGACCTGTGTGCTGTACTTGTCACGCGGTACGAAAACCAGGCATGAGATAAAGCGGCGGAACTCGTCGCGGCGCACGAATAGCTTGACCCTCTGACGCTCCTGAAGATCGAGAATCCCCTTGGCGATTCTCGCCAGGTCCTCGATCGAGATCTGCAACAATTCATCGCGCGGATAATTGTCGAGTACGTGGACCAGTGCCTTGCCGCCGTGGCTCGATCGCTCCAGTTCTGACAACTCAAGTACCTTTGCCGTCTTGTAGCGAAGCAATGGTATCTGCCGTGGATTGCGGCTGTACGCGGTCGATGTATAAAGGCCGAGGAAGCGTTGTTCGCCGATTACTTTTCCGTGCTTGTCGAAACGCTTGATCCCGACATAGTCGAGATTGGTCGGGCGATGTACGGTTGAATTGGAACTCGCCTTGGTAATCACCAGCAACTCACTGGCCCGTGATTGTGGCCGTATGCTCTGGGTCAGGCCGGGCGTTGATTCGTCGGTTGCCTTGGTCGACCCGCGGCGGAGAATGCCGAGCCCGGAGCCGACTACTGCGCGGAGGTAGCGATCATCGTCGGTTTCGATGAGATCGTATTCGCGGAATCCGAGGAAGGTAAAGTGATCCTGTTCCATCCACTCGAGGAAATTAATCGATTCCTCGACCGTCTCGGCATCGAGTGGAGGAGGGTTCTGGCGCAGGTCGGCGCAGATCTCCAGTAACCGGCTCCGCATTTTGGCCCAGTCGCGCACCGCGGACCGCACATCGCGAAGTCCGGCGCGAATGCGCCTCTCCAGGCGCGCCAGGACCTGCGGGTCGGTCTCCCTGTCGATCTCGACCAGAATCAGTGATTCCGGGAAGATTTTCGCCGCCTCGTCGGCAACGTTTTCCATCGCGACGATATTGCCATGGCCGTCGCGGCGGAAGTTCACTATCGGGTGAACCGTCAGATGGACGGAGTACCCCTCCGAGTTCAGGAGCATGGCCACGGAGTCCACCAGGAACGGCATATCGTCGTTAACGGTTTGCACGATCGTGTGGGTCGAGGCCCACGACCCACCGTTGTCCTCGGGATTGTATACGCGAACCTTTGGCCGGCCGCGGCGCCGCTGCATTGCGAATCGCAGATGCGACCATGCTGCGCCCGCCAGGTCCTCTGCGCTGCGTGCGACGAGATCTTCAGCCGCGACATTGCGGTAGTATTGTTTTGCAAAATCGCTGGCGTCGAGTGGCAGATCGTCATTCGCCAACGCCGCCATCGCCTCGGCAATGGCATCAATGATGTTCTCGTGAGCGTCGGTAAGCCTGCGCCGCATCACCCTGTTTCTCCCCGCGATGGAATGGCCGCTATTGTAGCCGCCCGTTGCCGACTATGCTTCAGTTTTGCCGCTGCAGATCGGCGATCGCCGCAGCCAGAAACCGGCACGACTCTGCGCCGGTTATACATCGGTGATCAAAGCTCAGTGATAGCGGCAGAATTCGCCGCACCGCGAGCTCCGTTCCTGCCGCAACCGCGTCGCGGCGAATTGCGCCGGCGCCCAGTATCGCGACGCCGGGCGGTACGACGACGACTCTCGCATAACGACCGGCAAGCATGCCGAAGTTCGACAGCGTGATTCCTGCGCTATGCAGTTCCCGAGGCGATAGTTCGCGCCCGGCGGCGGCCTTTTTCAGTTGCTGCAATTCCGGCCGCCGACCGGCTAATGTGGCGGCGCGAACATCGCGCATGACCGGCACGATCAGCCCGTTGCGCGAGTCGACAGCGATACCGATATCCAGCTGCGGCAGTCGTCTGCGCCGCATCGACGCGGCATCGAATTGCGCGTTCAGTGCCGGCTCCGCCTCGACGCCACAGCAGATGGCCCGCAGCAACCGGATTGTCACATCCTGCCCGGCGTCCCACCCATCGATGTCGGCATCGTCGAACACCGTTGCATGGCAAATCTCGGTGTTGGCACGGGTCATGCTGTGTGCCATGGCCCGGCGCAGGCCGCGTAGCGTTTCCCAGCCTTCGCTGTCAGCGTTGCTGGCAGCCGCGGTCGGTGAACGTGCGGCCGCATCGACATCCCCGCTCGTCACCTGCCCGTGTGTGCCACTCGCGGCGACTGATTCGATATCTACGCCGAGGCGTTTGGCCAGCGCGCGAACAGCGGGCGTTGCCCGTATGCGGCCCGGCCGGCTCCGACTGCTGCCGGCAACAGCCTGCTCGACCATGACTGTGTCGCCGACCGGCATCGTTCCTACGACTGTCCCGGCGTCAGTGTTGGCAACGGCGGAGTCATCGTGACCCTGGTCGGTACCGTCTTCGACTTCGAAATCGACTAGTGCGCCACCGGTTTTTACGAAATCGCCCGGGTTCGCGTGCAACTTCATGACCCTGCCGCCGAACGGCGACGGCACCTCGACGACGGCCTTGGCGGTTTCGACCGAGACCAGTGGCGCGTCGGCGTTGACATGCTCGCCGGGCTCGACATGCCACGAGACGATTTCGGCCTCCGGCAATCCCTCTCCCAGATCGGGCAGAAGAAATGTTTTCACTGTTTCATCCTCGGCCCTCAGTCTTCCAGCGTCACGCGCACGGCATCGAGTATTCTTGCCACGCCCGGAAGGTAGTCCATCTCGAGCTGGTAGAGCGGCATGATCGTATCGAATCCAGCGACACGCTGGACCGGGGCCTTGAGATCGTAAATACCGTGTTCGGCGACGAGTGCCGCAATTTCTGCGCCGACGCCGCAATTGCGTGCTGCCTCGTGCACGATCACAAGCCGCCCGGTTCTGGCCACTGACTCGAGTATCGTGTCGATATCGAGCGGACTTATTGTGGCAACATCGATGACCTCGGCGCTGACACCCTCGCCGCCCAGCGCGTCCGCGGCCTGCAGCGTCTCATGCGTCATCGCGCCCCAGGTGACGAGTGTGACATCCGCGCCCTCGCGCAACGTGTAACAAACATCCAGGGGCAATGCAGCGCCGTCGTCGGCCACCTCCTGGCGGGCCAGCCGGTAGATCCGTTTTGGTTCGAGAAAAACGACCGGATCCGGGTCGCGAATCGCAGCCAGCAGCAACCCGTAGGCACGTGCCGGCGAGGAAGGGATTACGACCCGCAGACCGGGCATGTGAGCGAACATCGCTTCGGTGCTTTCCGAATGATGTTCCGGCGCGTGGATGCCACCGCCGAACGGCGCTCGCAGGACCATCGGGCAGGACAGGCGGCCGCGAGTTCGGTTACGCAGCCGGGCTGCATGATTTATCAGTTGGTCAACGGCGGGGTAGATAAAGCCCATGAACTGGATTTCCGCAACGGGTTTCAGCCCCTCGGCCGCCATCCCGACAGCCATTCCCGCGATCATTGCCTCCGCCAGTGGCGTATCGATGACCCGATCCTCGCCGTATTTCTGTTGCAGCCCGTCGGTGGCCCGGAATACGCCGCCATTGACGCCCACGTCTTCGCCCATAACGATCACGGTTTTGTCGTGTTCGAGTTCCCAGGCCAGCGCGGCGGTAACTGCGTCGATCAGCGTGAGCTCGGCCATCTCAGTCGTCGCCATCGGGCCGGGCATAGATTCGAACCGTATCGAGTTGTTCCTCGAGACGGGCAGGCAGGCGGGCGAACAAATGCGTGAACATCTGCGCCGGATCCGCTACCGGGCGGGCGAAGTAGGTCTTTACAGCGGCGCTGACGCGTGTGTCGCAATCGCGCTGCAGCGCCTGTTCGGCGTTTTCGTCCCACCAGTCGCGCGCAGCAAGATAACGCCGCAGCCGGACCAGCGGTTCGACCTGGCGCGCATGCTCAACTTCCGCGCTAGCGCGATAGCGGCCCGCATCGTCGGCGGTCGTGTGGTCGCCGATACGGTAGGTCAGTGCCTCGACCAGGCTGGGTCCCTCGCCGCCGCGGGCGCGGGCAGCGGCTCGTCGCAACACGTCACACACCGCGATGACGTCGTTGCCATCTACCTGAATTCCGGGCACGCCGCCGGCGATCGCTTTCTGCGCGAGAGTCGCGGCTCCGGTCTGCTTATGGACCGGTACCGAAATCGCGTAACGATTGTTGATCACGAGAAAAACCAGCGGAAGCCGCATGGCGCCGGCCGCGTTCAGTGCTTCGTAGAAGGCGCCCTCCGAAGTCGCGCCATCGCCCAGCGCGGCAAGAGCGCAACGTGCCTGGCGCCGGTGCTTCATCGCAAATGCGGCGCCCGCCGCATGCAGCGTCTGCGTCGCAATCGGAATGCAGTAGGGGAAGTCCTGCGCCGGCCCGCTCCAGGCCATGCCGCTTTCATCGCCGCCCCAATAACTCAGAATCTCGCTCATCTTTACGCCACGTTCGAGCAGAACGCCATGTTCGCGATAGGTCGGGGCGAATACGTCGTCGGGCTCGAGCGCCCGAGCGGCGCCCACATGGATCGCCTCGTGGCCGAGGCTCGATGCGTAGGTCCCGAGTTTGCCGGTGCGTTGCAGGTTGATCGCCTTGGCATCAAATGCGCGAACCCGGGTCATCGCGCGGTAGAGATCTGTCAGTGCGGCGCGATCGTTGCCGAGCGGCGGCGCATCGGCCGTCAACTGTGCCTGTTCGTCCAGATACTGGACACGCTTTATTTCGAAATGGCCGACGCTGTTCACGTCAGCAATATCCACCCGGCGCCGCGGTTAAGAGGCGGAAAATCCTGAAAGAATACGGGCAGCGGCGGATGGCGGGTTGCATGTTCTCGTTGTGTGACCCATCGCTCGAGCGCCGCGAAATTATACATCAAGCTGTTGCGTTGCCAGCGGCGTTACAATGGTGCATCGCAGTACGATCGCCGCCCGAAGTGACGGACTCCGGGCGGCCAAGAGGAAACATTGATGAACAAACGCGAACTCGAGCCCGGCATTCACACTGAACTGGACGGACAGCTTACCTATTCCGGCTATCTCGACCTCGGCCGTTTGCTCAATGCACAGCATCCGCTCAGCCAGCCTGTGCATCATGACGAGATGTTGTTCATCATCCAGCACCAGACGGCGGAATTGTGGTTCAAGCTGGTATTGCATGAACTCGGCGCGGCACTTGCGTACTTTCGCAGCGACGATTTTGCGCCGTGCTCGAAAATCTTTGCCCGGGTCAAGCAGGTACAGCAGCAGCTGTTCAATCAGTGGGCGGTGCTGGAGACGCTCACGCCGAGCGAGTACGCAGAATTTCGCGGGGTTCTCGGACACGCGTCGGGTTTTCAGTCGTTCCAGTACCGCAAGCTCGAATTCCTGCTGGGCAACAAGGAAGAGGGCCATGTAAATGTGTTCCGCCACGATCCCGTCATGACCGCGGAGCTGGAGCAGATTCTCCACAGCCCGGGCCTGTACGATGAATTTCTGCGGAGCCTGGCGCGGCGCGGTTTTGCGGTGCCCGCCGAACGCGTGGAGCGTGACTGGTCGCAGCCGTACGAGGCACACGCGGCGGTAGTCGATGTGTTGCGAGCCGTTTACGAGAATCCATCGAAGTACTGGGAAATCTATGACGTTTGCGAAAAGCTGGTCGATATCGAACAGAATTTCCAGATCTGGCGATTCCGCCATCTCAAGAATGTCGAGCGGATCATCGGTTTCAAGCCCGGCACCGGCGGCTCTTCCGGGGTGGAATTTTTGCGCAGGGCCGTCGATATACGCCTGTTTCCCGAGCTGATCATGGTGCGTACCTATATCGACGCCTAGGCGACGCGCCGCGTTTCAGGCGTCTCGCCGGCGCGCGCGCCACAGGCCATACAGGCTTATCAGCAACCAGAACGACTCGACTATCACCGCGGACAGGTTGAAGTCGTACATCAGCGAGAATCAGAACCAGCGCCGCACCGGCGGCGTTGGCGAGGGAGTATTGGGGCTGCGATGCCCGCATGCGCCCGGTCTGCAACAGCAGATAGCTCACCAGGATCAAGGTCACCCCGATCATGCCGACCAGGTTGTGCCAGTGCGCGCTCATGACGATCTCGCGGCGCTTGCCATGTCCTGCAGCAATGCGAGCGCCCGGCGTGCCTTGTGCGGCGGCACGAACAGATGATCGTGGTGGATCGCCGAGAAAACGTTGACCGGGATTTGCGCCTGCGCCAGCTGCGCGCTGACCGCGGCTATCAGGCCGACTGCGTCGAGAGCGGAGAAAACGCCCAAGGTGATTCGGGCGCAACGCACTATCGGCGTGAAACCGAGATCGGCGGCACGGTCGCTGCTCAGTATCAGCGTAGTGCCCTCCGTTTCGCGAAAGCTTGCGAGAATGTCCGCGGCCGCCGGAACCGGCAGCGTTTCGTCGAGTCGTACGAACACATACTCGTTGACGTCGAGCCGCGGGCTGAGGCCAGCGATAAGCTCGGCCAGAGATGCGAGGGCGCGGGTGAACGATCTGTAGCTGTCATCGGGTTGGTTTCCTGCGGGTGTCCGGCCGGCCACATGATACTGCGGCACCAGCCACGCAGCTTCACCGCGAACCTGCGGTTGCTGGTAGCATGCGCCGATGTCGAGGCATATCGTCGCTGTTACCACGTCCCGTGCGGATTACGGCCACCTGTACTGGCCACTCTGTTATCTGGCGCGTCAGAACGGCGTCAGGGTGACCCTGGCGGTGACCGCCGCACATCTGTCGCCGGAATTCGGTCACACCGCGGACCAGATTGCGGCGATCGAAGGTGTCGAGGTCGTCGAGGTCGAGTCATTGCTCAGCTCCGATACCGATGTGGGCATGGCCAAGACAATCGCAGTGACGGCGCTGGGAATGACGGAACTGCTGGCGCAGCGGAGACCGGATCTGCTGTTGTTGATTGCGGATCGCTACGAGAATATGGCGGCGGCCTCGGTTGCGCTGACGTTGAGAATACCGATCGCGCACATCGAGGGCGGTGATGTCAGCGAGGGCGCGATCGACGATGCAGTGCGCAATGCGCTGACCAAGCTCAGTCACATCCACTTTACCCCGACCGAGCCGGCCCGGCAAAGGGTGCTGGCGATGGGAGAGGAAGACTGGCGGGTGCACTGCGTCGGCGCGCCGAGTCTCGACCTTCTGACCCACCAGGCGCTGCTTGAGCGGGCGCAACTGGATGCGGCGCTGGGTATTTCGGTGGCGGCGCCGCTGGTCGTCGCGCTGCACCCGCTGACGTTGGCGCGCGATACGCTGGTGGAATGTGAGGCGGTGTTTGCCGCGCTTGCGTGCCTCGATGGTCAGATCGTGTTCTGTTTTCCCAACGCGGATGCGGGGAGCCGGCGCCTGCGCGAACTGGCGTTGGCGTTCTGTGCCGGGCGCGACGACGCAGCACTTTTCGTCAACCTGGAACCACGCGTGTACTGGAGCCTGTTGCGCCGGGCGCGAGCGCTGATCGGAAATTCGTCCAGTGGCATCATGGAGACGCCCTCGCTGGGTCTGCCCTGCGTCAATATCGGGGAGCGCCAGCGCGGCCGCCTGCGCGCCGCCAACATCGTCGACGTGGCGGCTGCCGCCGATGCGATCGTCGCGGCAGTGGAGCATGCACTGACGCCGGGGTTTGCAAAGTCCGTGGAGGGAATTCGCAATCCCTACGGTGACGGCAGGGCGGGTGAGCGGATCGCGGAAATCCTCTCGCTGGTGGAGCTCGATGCGCGCCTGTTGGCAAAACGTGCGCTCGCGGTCGAGCCGCTGCCAGGGCGCCCGGGAGAGTGGTTTTTCGTCCGCCGGGGAAAACCCTAGCGAGGAATTTTCCCGGCGACATTCGCAACCGGGCAGCCGCTACGATTCAGAGCTGTCGCGCGCGCACCATAAGCCGCGTCAGCAGCCGGTCGAGGTGGCGCCGGTCACGCTCATCGAGACTGTCGAGAAGTTGGTTTTCGAACTCCATCGCAAGCGGTGCTATGCGGCGGTAGAGGCGGTCGCCGGCAGCGCTCAGCTGCAGCAATGAGCGGCGGCGGTCAGTCTTGTCGGACCTGCGCCGCAGATATCCGGCCGACTGCAGGCGAGCGAGAGCGCGGCTGACGGCTACCTTGTCCATCGCAGTCCGCTCCGCAACCGCCCCGGCGGTGAGACCCGGGAAGCGGCCGAGTACCGCCATGACCCGCCATTCCGGGATAGTCAGCTTGAAGCGCTCCACATAGCTCGATGCGATCGCCGCGCTGACCGTGTTGGAAAGTAGCGACAGGCGATATGGCAGAAACTCATCAAGTTCGAGTAGAGTGTGGTCGCGGGTGTTCATCGGCGCCGGTTGAATTCGTTTCAGATGAAACTATAATTGTTTCGCCTGAAACAAATCAAGCCTCGCGGCGACCGCCGCGAGCAGCGCTCCGGGAGGAGAACCAATGACGAATTTTTTCGACAACCCCATGGGCACGAATGGTTTCGAGTTCGTGGAGTATGCAGCACCCGATCCGGGGCTGTTGCGTGAGTTGTTCACGAAGCTCGGATTCCCGGTAACCGCGCGCCATCGCAGCAAGGACGTTACGTTGCATCGTCAGGGCGATATCAATTTCATCATCAATGCCGAGGCCGACAGCTTTGCGCAGAACTTTGCGCTCGAGCACGGGCCGTGTGTTTGCGCCATGGCGTTTCGGGTGCGCGATGCCGCGGCGGCGTTCCAGCGCGCAGTCGAGATGGGGGCCACGCCGTTCGATTCCGATGTCGGGCCAATGGAACTGAACATTCCGGCGATAGAAGGTATCGGCGGCAGCGTGATTTACCTGGTTGACCGCTATGGCGACCATACCATCTACGATGTCGATTTCGAGCCGGTGGATTCGCCCGACGCGGCAGGGGGTGTCGGTCTGACCTATATCGACCACCTGACTCACAACGTGTACCGCGGGAACATGGACAAGTGGTCCGGATTCTATGAACGACTGTTCAATTTCCGCGAAATTCGCTACTTCGATATCGAGGGTCAGCGTACCGGTCTGCTGAGCCGGGCGATGACCAGCCCGTGCGGGAAGATTCGCATACCGATAAACGAGTCCCAGGATGACAAATCGCAGATCGAGGAATACCTGCGCGAGTATCGTGGCGAGGGTATTCAACACGTTGCGCTCGGTACCGATGACATTTATGCGTCGGTCGACCGCATGCTTGCGAACGGAGTGGAATTTCAGGATACGCCGGCGACTTATTACGAGCAGATCGACGCGCGCGTGGCCGGACATGGCGAGGACGTCGCCGCAATGCAGAGCCGCGGCATCCTGATCGACGGTGCGCCGACCGAGGATCAGGGCCTGTTGCTGCAGATTTTTACCAAAAACGTGATCGGCCCGATTTTCTTCGAGATCATTCAGCGCAAGGGTAACGAGGGTTTCGGTGAGGGCAATTTCCGTGCATTGTTCGAGTCGATCGAACTCGACCAGATGCGCCGCGGCGTGATCTGAGTGCGGCTTTACAGTTACTGGCGTTCGTCGTCTGCCTACCGGGTGCGGATTGCGCTCAATCTCAAGGGTCTCGACTACGAGACGATACCGGTGCACCTCGTTCGCGACGGCGGTGAGCAGCACAGTGAGAGCTTTCGTCGGGTTAACCCACAACAACTGGTTCCGGCGCTGGAATGGCAAAACACCGTCATCACGCAGTCGTTCGCGATCAGTCGAATTCCTCGAGGATCGCTGGCCGGCGCCACCGTTATTGCCTGCCGATGCAGGTGCGCGCGCGAGAGTCCGCTCGCTTGCCCAGTTGGTTGCCTGCGAGATTCAGCCGCTCAATAATTTGCGTGTGCTCATCGAACTGCGGCAACGCTTCGGCGCCAATGAGGAACAGGTTCGCCACTGGTATCAGCACTGGCTGGGGCTCGGTTTCTCGGCGCTCGAAGCCGAGCTTCGGCGCACCGCCGCGAGCGCTGATTTTTGTGGCGGTAACACTCCAGGCATGGCGGACGCGTTTCTCATTCCGCAGGTTTACAATGCGCGGCGCTACGACTTCGATCTGACCGCCTATCCCGAGATCGAGCGTATCGACGCAAACTGCGCCAACCACCCGGCATTCATCGCCGCCGCACCGGAAAATCAGCCGGACGCCCCTGAGATTAAGTAGCATTAGCTGTTTGTAAACACGCGACTGAAGGTCGAAATGCTAGTAAGCTCTTAAGCTCTGGCGACAGGGAGGCCGTGAGCATGGAATTGCTCGATATCGCCGCCATCTGGGGCGCGATACTGGTTGTGGTCGTGGCCGTTCTGGTTTATCTGCAGACCGGAGGCGCTGGTGTGGGCGGTCTGTTCGCTGGCGCTCATAAGCGGGTTTGCGCTGCTGGCGCGCCCCGACTGGTGGGTAGTTGCGGGACTGACGCTCTCCTTCCTGATTCCGTTCTGTGTCCTCGCGATACCGCGATTTCGGCGACCCCTGATCAGCGACCGGCTTTCCGGGCGATTCTCGGGTGCGCAGCCGCGCACGGCGGAGCGCGGCGATTCCATCTGGTGCAGCGAGTTGTTTCGCATGCGCTCCGGATGGCGCGAGATTCTGCGTTTTCCGCGAACCCAGCTGACGACCGAGGAACGCGAATGTATCGCCGGGCCTGTCGAGGCGCTGTGTGAAGGCCTGATCGAATCGGCGCCACAGCGACAATTGTCTCCATTGGAGCCGACAACATGGTCGGCGTTGGCCGCGGACGGATTGCTCGGACTTGATCTTCCGGCGGCGTTTGGAGGGCGCGCCTTTTCACCTGTCGGTGTGGCCGCCGTCGTCGAAAAAATCGCGTCGCGCAATCTCAGCATCGCACTCTGCGTCGGATCGCCGGCTGCCACGATGGCGCGCACGCTGCTACTTGAATTCGGCACGGAAGGGCAGCAACAGATTCTCACTGAAGTGGTCAGGGGCAACGAGATCCTGACGCTGGTCTCGGCGCCAACGCGCGATGGCGCGGTTGCCGGCCGCCCGGCGGGTCGGGCGCTGGTCCGCCGCGAGCAACAGGGCCAGGGGCCGGCTCAGCTCGGGCTGACGATGGAATTCGAATTGCATTGCGTGGAACTGGCACCGGTGGCGTCGATGTTTCTGATCGTCGTGGATATCGAGGATCCGAACGATCTTATTGGTGATGGCATCGATCTGCGCCGTGCGGTGATTCTGGTCCCGGCCGATTGTGCCGGTGTTTCCAGGGGTAGTCGTCACGATCTTGCGCGTCTGTCGTTTCCGTTCGGAACCGTGTCCGGACGTCAGGTTAACGTGCCACTTTGCAACGTGCTCGGTGGCAGCGTTGATTGCGGGGCGGTTGTCGACCGGCTGGCAGACGTTTCGCCTTGGGCGTTGTTTTGGAGTTCGGCGGATGCCGCCGCAGCAAAAGTCTCGAGTCGCTGTGCTGGCGCGATGGCGCGGATCTCGGGGATGTGGGGCCCGGTCGGCAACGAACGTGCCGGCGCGGCCCGTACGCTCGGCAAGATGGCTGCCGCCACCTATGCGCTCGATGCATCGCGACGAATGACGCTGTCGCGGATCAGCCAGCACGGCGTTGATGCAGGCCTGGCATCACTGCTGAAGGTGCTGGTTTCGGCGCGCGGGCGTCGGGTCATGGATGCCGGCCTCGACATTCATGGCGCCACGGCGATTTGTCGCGGGCCGACCAACCTCGTCGCCGAAGTACAGAAATACCCGGCGTTATCGGCGAGCCTGGGCGGTAGCGATCAGCAGTTACGGGGGCGCTATGTGTTTCAGCGTTCGGCCCTCGCCCAGCATCCCTATCTTGGCGAAATGCTCGCGGCCGCCGGGACCGGACACGCTCCTGGCGACCGGGCCCGTTTCGACCGCCTGGTGGGGCGCCAGCTTGCCCGGGTTGCGAACCGGCTTCTACGCGCGCTGGCGATGGGCTGGAGCGGGGCATGGCTGGCGCCGCGCCCGACCCGGATGCCCGGTTTGCATCGACTCGCGCGGCAAACAACCCGGCTTGCTGCTGCTTGCGCGTTGACTGTCGAGTTGCTGATTTTGCACAAAGGCGCAAAGCTGCTTGAGGATTCCCGTGTCGCCTCGCGGCTTGCCGAAATTGCTGCCGAGCTGTTTGCCGCAGCGGCCGTAGTGCGCCGCTACAAGCTCGGCGGCCAGGAGGATACGGAACTGCCTCTCGCAGCACACGCGATAGTCGCGAGCTTGGCCGCGGCTCAATTGCAGTTGCGCCAACTGCTCGGGAACAACTCTCCGCGCTGGCTTCACGCAACGGTGCGCTGCGTTGCTTTTCCTTTTGGCTGGCCGTTCTTCGCGGAGAGTGACCAGGCCGAATTGCAGGCGGCGCATGCGTTGGTGGTGCCTTCAACGGTGCGAGACCGCCTGACCGCAGGCATTTTCTGGAGCGGCAATCGGCGCGACGCGCTGGCGCGGCTCGAGAACGCGCTCGCGCGGATAAACGCCATCACACCGCTGGCGGAAAAACTGCACAGCGGCGAGCGGGTCGGGTTGATCCACGGCGCCGATCTCGAGGAGAAACTGGCCAGTGCCGAGGCGGCGCGATTGTTCGCGGCGAGCGATGCGCAGCTGCTGCGTGAGGCGGACGCTTTGCGCCGCGAAGTGATGGCAATGGACGTCGTCGATGAGCGCCTGGAATCAGTCGGCCAGTAGTGTACGCCAGCGTAGTCCAAGATAGGTCGTGTAGCCGAAATCACGGCTGACGATCGCGCCGTCGGAATCGATCACGTAGTAAGTCGGAAACCCCGGCACTCTGAAATCCCGCGCGGTGGCCGCTGTTCCCAGCAGCACGGGAACGTCGAGGCTGTGGCGGCGGGCGAAAGCGCGCACTGCGCCATCGTCCTCATAGCTCAGCGCGATCATCACGATGTTGAGATCGTCTGCCGCGACCGCGGCGCGCAGATGCTGGATATTGCTCGCCGACACGGAACAGATCCGGCACCATGGCGCGAAGAAGTAGAGCAACGTCGGGCGGCCATGCAGATCTGCCAGATCGACGATTTCGCCGCTAAGATCCTGCAGCCGGAACGGTGGCGCCGCGGCGGCGTCCGCGGGCAGGAGATCGCGGGTCTGGTACCAGCGCACCGCGACGACGACCAGTGCAATGAGGGCCAACTCCGGCCACAAACGGCTGCCCCCGGTGGCGGCCTGGCCCCATCGTTTCAGGCGCGTGGCCATGGCGTTGATCATGGCAGATGCTCGCGGGCAAGATAGTCGTGCGACTGCATTTCGGTCAGCCGGCTTTCGGTGCGGCGAAACTCAAACTCGAGACGGCGGCCGCGATAGAGCGTGGTCAGGGCCGTCGCGGCCGAGAGTATCAACTTCACATTGCGGTCGTAGAACTCGTCGACCAGACTGATGAAACGCCGCGCTTCGTTCTCGGTTTCGCCTGTGAGCACCGGCACACCGGAGACGAGGACAGTATGAAAACAACGTGCGATTTCGATGTAGTCGGCCGCATTGCGTGGCCCGCCGCATATTTCAGCGAAATCGAACCACACGACACCATCGGCGAGGCGGCGGGTCGCCAGTGAGCGGCCATTGAGCTTCAGCGTCATGTCGTCGCGTCCGGTGTCGGGTGCGATCGCATTGAAGCTGCGCAACAGGTTGTGATCAGCCTCATGATCGAGCGGGCTGTGGTAGATCTCTGCCTGCTCCAATGCACGCAGACGATAATCGGTGGTGTTTTGCAAATGGACGACATCGGTGTGCTGCTCGATCAGATCTATGGTCGGCAGGAAGCGGGATCGCTGCAGGCCGTCGCGATAGAGGTCACGCGGAGCGACATTGGATGTCGCAACCAGGCTGACACCACGCTGGAACAGGCCCGCGAACAGGTTGCCCAGAATCATCGCGTCAGCGATATCCGAAACGAAAAACTCGTCGAAACAGATTATTCGCACTTGCCGCGCCAGCCTGTCGGCAACCCTGTCTAGCGGTGATTCCACATGATCCAGTCGCTTCAGTTGTTCATGGATGCCGAACATAAAACGATGAAAATGGGTCCGCAGGCCGGTCCCGGCGGGCAGGCACGCGTGGAACAGATCAACAAGAAAGGTCTTGCCGCGGCCGACCCCGCCCCACAGATACAGACCGCGCAATGGTTCTATCGCCGTGTGTCCCGGCCTGATGCGTAACAGCAGGCGGTCGAGCGCTCCATAGCGCGGAGCGTCCGGCAGCGCCTGGGACAGCGCTTGAAGATAGCGCAGGACTTCGCGCTGGGCAGGGTCCGGCTTGATCTTACCGGCGTCGACGAGCGCGCGGTAACGCGCTTCGGGTGTCAGTGGGGTCCTGGCGCCGCTCTCGCGAATCACCGCACCGCCATGGTCAGGCGCCTCACGCATGTTCAATGTCCCCGCCGTGGCGGTCCCTGGCCTGTGCTGGGTCAGTCCTCATCGAGTTCCGGCCTGTCACGAAAGAGTTCGAGGGCTTCAGGATTGGCCAGCGCATCGGTGTTGCGCACCGGCCGGCCATGAATGACGTCGCGCACGGCGAGTTCGGTAATCTTTCCGCTCAGGGTGCGCGGGATGTCCGCCACCGCGAGAATTTTTGCCGGCACATGGCGTGGCGTCGTATTGGCGCGAAGCTGGGCCCTGATCCGCTCACACAGGTCCTGGTCGAGTACGAAGCCGTCCTGGAGACGGACGAACAGCACGACGCGTACGTCTCCGTCCCAGTCCTGGCCGACCGCGATGCTCTCCGCCACTTCATCGAGTTGTTCGACCTGGCGATAGATTTCGGCGGTACCGATACGCACGCCGCCGGGATTGAGCACCGCGTCGGAGCGTCCGTGAATGATCAATCCGCCGTGCACCGTCAGCTCGGCAAAATCACCATGACACCAGACCCCGGGGAAGCGCCTGAAATAGGCGTCCAGATATCGCTGCCCATCGGGATCGTTCCAGAAACCGACCGGCATCGACGGAAACGGCCGGGTGCAGACCAGCTCCCCCTGCTGTCCGCTCAGCGCCCGACCCTCTTCATCCCATACCTGGACGGCCATGCCGAGGCCGCGGCACTGCAACTCGCCGCGCCACACCGGCAACACCGGGTTGCCCAGAGCGAAACAGGAAATAATGTCAGTACCGCCGGAAATCGACGACAGTTGCAGCGCCGCCGAGATCTCGCGATAAACGTAGTCGAAGCTCTCCGGAGCGAGCGGCGATCCCGTCGACAGGATACAGCGCAGCGCGGACAAGTCCGCTACCTGGCGTGGGCGGATGCCGTGCTTGTCGAGAGCGGAAATGTACTTGGCGCTGGTCCCGAATACGCTGACTCCTTCTTGCTCGGCCATGCGCCACAGTGCTTCGCCATCGGGATAAAACGGTGAGCCGTCGTAAAGGACGATGCGAGCGCCAAGCGCGAGGCCACTGACAAGCCAGTTCCACATCATCCAGCCACAGGTCGTGAAATAGAAAACCGTATCTTGCGCTGTGATATCGGTATGCAGGGCGTGCTCTTTGAAATGCTGCAGCAATGTACCGCCGGCACCGTGCACGATGCATTTGGGCACCCCGGTAGTACCGGACGAATACATCACATATAGCGGGTGGTCAAAGGGCAGACGCACAAAGCGCGGGGTCGTGGCATGGCCGGCGCGGAAAGCGGCGACCATTGTCGCATCGCGCAAACCCGCCAGGTCCGGGTCATCGTCGATATGCGGCACCACGACCACGTGTTCGACGGTCTCCAGTTGCGGCAGGAACTCGCGCACCCGTCGCAGAGAATCGACCCGTTTGCCGTTGTAAAGATAGCCGTCTGCCGTAAACAAGATCTTTGGCTTGATCTGGCTGAAGCGGTCGACGACGCCGTGGACGCCGAAATCGGGTGAGCAGCTCGACCAGATCGCGCCAATGCTGGCACTGGCCAGCATGGCAACGACGGTTTCGGGATGATTCGGCATGAACCCGGCAACGCGGTCGCCGGTGACGACGCCATGCGCGGCCAGTGCGGCCGCGCTCGCGGCGACACGCTCGCGCAGGTCGTGGTAGCTCAGCTCGAGCCGGAAACCGTCTTCGCGGCGATAGACCAGGGCCACCGCGGATGAATCATGGCGCAGCAGGTTCTCGGCGAAATTCAGGCGGGCATTTTCGAACCACACCGCGCCAGGCATCCGTTGTCCGTCGCGCAGTGCCGGTCCGCTGCCACGGTCGCCGACGATCGCGGCGAAATTCCAGATCTGCATTCCAGAACGAGGCGGGATCGTCAACCGACCATTCGTACAACTCGGAATAGCCGGAAAAATCGCGCCCGGCGATATCCGCAGCAGCGTCCATGAATCTCTGCATCTGCGAGCATGCAACCTGCGCGGGCGCCGGTGTCCATATCGGCTCCTGCTTCATGCCGCGCCTGCTTCGTTGCCGGGGACTCGTGGATTCATCATCGCACCCGCGCTGCTACAGGTTCTGATAGTTCGGTCCCGAGCCGCCTTCCGGTGTGACCCACGTGATCAGTTCGTACGGGTCCTTGATATCGCAGGCTTTGCAATGCACGCAGTTGGATGCATTGATCTGCAGTCTTTTCGATCCGCCGGCTTCCTCGACCATTTCATATACCCCTGCTGGGCAAAAACGGGTGCAGGGATTGCCGAACTCGCGCGTGCACTGATCCACGCAGACCGAAGTGTCGGCAACCTTAAGATGTACCGGTTGAGCTCTCATCGTGTGCGGTCGCCGCGAAATACACCGACGCAAGGCGATCACGCGGCGGCAGTTCGCGCTGGATCCACTGCCGGTCAGGTGACCGGTAGCTGTCGAGCCGCTGCAGCGCGCTGTGGTCGGCATGGTTGTCCAGCGTCCAAGGCAAACGTCCGCCGGTAATCGTTTCAAGCGCCGCATTGAACATGCCGCTCCACAAACCGCGCCTGAAACCCGGGCGGATGTTGCGAACCTGCCATAATTCCTGACCGCCCGGCGACTGCCGCCATGCTGCGTCGAATCCGCTGCTGTCGAGTTTGCCGGCAACGTGTTGCGCCGCAATCATGCCCGAACGAATGGCCTGATGGATGCCTTTGATTTTTGGCACATTGAGGGTGCCGCCGGCATCGCCTATCAGAATCGCGCCTGGCATCTCCAGTTTCGGCATTGATTGCCAGCCACCCTCGATGATCGTGCGCGCCCCTGACGACAGTATTTCGCCGCCCTCGAGCAGCGTCCTGATCGACGGATGATGCTTGTATTGCTGAAACGCCTCGAAAGGCGCAAAGTTCGGATCCTCGTAATCGAGTCCAACGACGAACCCGATGTAGAGACGGTCGTCGTCGAGGTGATACAGATAGCTGCCGCCGTAGGTACGGTTGTCGAGGGGCCAGCCCACCGTGTGCTCGATCCGCCCGGGTGTGGTCCGGCCGGCCGGAAGCTGCCACATTTCCTTGAATCCAAGCCCATAGGTCTGCGGCGATTTTCCTTTGTCGAGTTCGAACCGGCGTATAAGCTGTTTGCTGATGCTGCCGCGGCAGCCTTCCGCCAGGACAGTGAGTTTCGCTGCGATGTCGACGCCCTGGGTAAAGTTGGGTCCGGGACTGCCGTCCTGCTCCACGCCCATGTCGCCGACGCGCACGCCATGCACGCTGCCGTCATCACCGATCAGGGCTTCTGCGGCGGAGAATCCCGGGAATACGTCCACGCCGAGGTTTTCGGCCTGCTGTCCGAGCCAGCTGGCGAGTTGTCCGAGCGAGATGATGAAATTGCCATGATTTTTTTGCTGCGGCGGTGTCGGCAGGCGGTGGCGTTTCGTGGCCGTGAGCAACGCCAGCTCGTCCTCGGTGGCCGGGACGCAGATGCCGGGCTTCTGTTCGCGCCACTGCGGCAACAACTCATCCAGCGCGTCGGGTTGCATCACCGCACCCGACAGCATGTGTACGCCAATGTCGGATCCCTTCTCGAGCACGCAAACGTCGCAGTCGGGTTGCAGCTGCTTTAACCGTATTGCGAACGCCAGCCCGGACGGCCCGGCACCGACTACCGCAGCGTCATACTCCATCACATCACGTTCGCTCATGAGGTCTCCTGATTGATGTCAGACAGACTACTCCGGGGCAGCGGCTACTTGGGCTGCATCCGGATGGCACCGTCGAGTCGGATGGTCGTGCCATTCAGCATCTCGTTCTGGTAGATATGCGCGACCAGGTCGGCGTACTCATCGGCCCGGCCGAGGCGCGACGGAAACGGCACCTGGACTTCGAGGGAATGACGGAACTCTTCGGTCACGCTGGCCATCATCGGTGTTTCGAATATGCCCGGAGCAACCGTCATGACGCGAACGCCGATTCGTGCCAGCTCACGAGCAACCGGTAGCGTCATGCCGACGACGGCGCCTTTCGACGCGGAGTAGGCCACCTGTCCGATCTGTCCCTCGAATGCGGCTACGGATGCGGTATTGACGATCACGCCCCGTTCCCCGCTCGACTCCGGCTTCGTTGTTTTCCATCGCGGCGGCACTTGCCTTGACGAGGTAGAAGGTGCCCAGCAGATTAATCGCGATCGTGCGTGCGAACTGCTCCCCGGGCATCGGCCCTTCGCGGCCGAGCACCCGTCCGGCACCAATGACACCAGCACAGCTGACTGCCAGCGAGACCCGGCCCATACGCTCGCAGCTTGCGGCAATACCGGCTTCGACCGCTTTTTCGTCGGTGACGTCGGTTTGCACGAACGTGGCGTGATCGCCGAGTTCGGCGGCGGTCGCCGCGCCCTGGTCGGCGTTGATGTCCAGCAGGCAGGCCTTTCCCCCGGCGCTGATGACCCTGGTCGCAACGGCTCGGCCGAGCCCCGAGGCGCCGCCGCTGATTACGGCACATGCATTGCTCAGATCCACGCTGTTTTTACTCCTTCAAACGATTCTCGGCGGTTTGCCGTTGTCGATCAGCGGGCCACTGCCCGCCCGTTAACGCGATTTCGCGATCCACTCGGCTTTGCGTTTTTCCAGAAAAGCGCCGAGACCCTCCTGACCTTCCGCCGAGATGCGCATTCGCGCAATCAGTGCCGCAGTGTGTTGCTGCAGTTGTTCGGGGCTGAACTGAGGCGATGTGACGTCGCGAATCAGTTGTTTGGCCTCACGTTGCGCAAGCGGCCCACCCAGCAACAGTTTCGCAACCTGGTCTTCGACGGCGGCGTTGAAATTGGAAGGTTTGGCGATCTCGTGAACCAGGCCGGCGCGGCGGGCCTGTTTCGCATTCAATACCTCACCGGTCAGGAACAGGCGACGGGCGTTGCGGCGACCGATAGCCGCGATGACGTAGGGAGAAATGACCGCGGGCACCAGACCGAGCCGGACCTCGCTGAGTCCGAATCTGGCGTCGGTCGACGCAACCGCAATATCGCAGCATGCCGCCAGACCGACACCGCCACCGATCGCCGGTCCATTGACCCGGGCCAGCGTGGGCTTGCCCACACCGTCGAGCCGTGCCATCAACCCGGCCAGACGCAGCGCATCGGTTTGATTTTCCGCTTCGCCACAGCCAATCATCGAGCGCATCCAGTTGATGTCGGCGCCGGCCGAGAACGCCTTACCGGCGCCTGTCAGCACGATTACCCTTACGTCGGGATCGGTGCCGAGATCCGCTATCGCAGCGTCCAGCTGCGCGATCAGTTTGTCGTCAAAAGCGTTGCGCAGCTCCGGCCGGTTGAGCGTGACCGTTGCGACACCGCGCTCGTCGACATGAATCAGTATCGGCTCGCCCATCGGCTTGTCTCTCCCCGTAGTAACAGTGCCTTCCCGCGGTTTGCGGGTAATGCCAGGCTAGACCAGTTCGAGTGCCACTGCCGTGGCTTCGCCGCCACCGATACACAGGCCGGCGACACCGCGTTTCATGTTCCGGGCTTTCAACGCATTGATCAGCGTCACCAGAATGCGCGCACCGGTCGCGCCAACCGGATGGCCGAGCGCGCAGGCGCCGCCGTTGAGATTGACCCTGGCCGGGTCGAGTTCAAGGTCCTCTATTGCGGCCATCGCTACGACCGCAAAGGCCTCGTTGACCTCGTACAGATCGACATCCCCTGGAGCCCAGCCGAGCTTGTCGAGCAGCGCTTTTATCGCGAAGACCGGCGCGGTCGTAAACCACTCCGGCTGTTGCGCGAAGCCGGCATGACCGAGGATCTTCGCGAGCGGAGCGATACCGCGCCGTTGCGCTTCGCTCGCGCGCATCAGCAACAATGCCGCGGCGCCATCGGAGATCGAAGAGGAGCTGGCGGCCGTGACCGTGCCGCCGTCCCGTCTGAAGGCGGCTCGCATCGTCGGGATCTTGTCGATGTCGCAACGGAATGGCTCCTCGTCCTTGTCGACGACCGTCGAGCCGCGCCGCGTTTTGACTTCGATCGGCACGATTTCATTGGCGAATGCACCCGATGCGGTCGCGGTCAGTGCGCGCTGTACCGACTCGATGGAGAACGCGTCCTGCTGCTCGCGCGAAAATTGGTATTTTTCCGCCGTGTCTTCGGCGAATTCGCCCATCAGGCGGCCATCGTCCTTGTTTTCCAGGCCGTCCAGAAACATGTGATCCATGACCTTTCCGTGGCCCATGCGGTATCCCGAGCGCGCCTTGGGCAGCAGGTACGGCGCATTGCTCATCGATTCCATGCCGCCGGCGAGGATGATGTCGGCGCTGCCAGCCAGCAACATATCGTGGCCGAGCATCACGCTTTTCATCCCCGAGCCGCACATCTTGTTGACTGTAGTGGCGCCGACGTGGTCCGGGATGCCGGCGCCGCGGGCGGCCTGACGCGCCGGCGCCTGGCCGAGACCGGCCGGCAACACGCAGCCGTAAATGACCTCGTCGATATCGTCGCCCGCAACGCCGCAGTCGGCCAGCACGGCCCGGTTGACCGTGGCGGCAATAGCGGGAGCGGCAAGGGCTGCCATGGCGCCCTGGAAAGAGCCGATGGGACTTCTGCGGGCGGCCACAATGACCACGGGATCGTTGGACATTGAACTTCTCCTGGTTCGAAAGGCCATGGCGCGTGGCCGCGGCGTCGGCGGGCGCCGTGGGCGACGCTCCGGGAATTTGCTGGCCCATCATGATGCCAGCCTTTTGTTGCTGTGCACAAGCGACGCGCGGCGTGTTTTGACGGGGTGTCCGGGCCCACGCTGTGACGCATCGCTGCCAGACTATGGAATAATCTGCGGGTGTTGCGCCGCCGGACCGGTTGGCGCCGCCGCGATGGTCATCAGTAACGGAACCACAATGATGCCGGGCCGGGCCGGATCGGTTGCGGTCAAAGTCATGCAGGGCCGCGGGTGATCATGGCGCAAAATCGACCTGCCGGCGCCGAGCCGGAACCGAGGGAGTACGCGTCTGATGAGTACAGTTGCCCGCGACGTCGGCGAAAAAAGCCCCGCACGGACGCGCAGTCCATTGCGATTTGTCAGCGCGGCATCGTTGTTCGATGGCCATGATGCAGCGATCAATCTGATTCGCCGGCTGCTGCAGTCGCATGGCGCGGAGGTCGTCCACCTTGGCCATAACCGCGGCGTTGCCGATGTCGTTCGGGCGGCAATTCAGGAAGATGCCGATGCGATAGCGTGCAGTTCCTACCAGGGTGGCCACGTCGAGTATTTCAAGTACATGGTCGACATGCTGCGTGACTATGACGCGGAGCACATTCGTGTCGTCGTGGGTGGCGGTGGGACGATTTCACCCGACGAGGTCGCGCAGCTGGAGAGCTACGGAGTCGAGAAGATCTACCGCCCCGAGGACGGCATGAAGATGGGCCTCGAGGGCATGATCGACGATGTGTTCAGCCGGGTCCGGGCGTGGCCGCGTCCACAGTTCGAGCCGCGCCGGACGAGTGCCGACGATCACCTCGCGCTGGCGCGGACGATCAGTCTGCTGGAGGACTCCATCGATCAGCCGGAGCGAGTGGCGGCGTTGAAGAAAGACTGGGCGGCCAGCGCGGCGCGGCCACCCGTTCTGGGGATTACCGGCACTGGCGGCGCGGGCAAGTCCAGCCTGACCGACGAGTTGCTGAATCGTTTCCTGCGCCATTTCCCCGAGGCGCGGATCGCGGTTGTCGCGGTGGACCCGACCCGGCGCCGCACCGGCGGCGCGCTGCTGGGCGACCGGATACGAATAAACAGTCTCGCGGATCAGCGCATTTTCATGCGCTCGATCGCCACCCGGCGCAAAAATCACGCGACCAGCGTTGTTCTCGCCGATAGCTTGCAGTTGTTGCGCGCGAGCGGATTCGATCTGATTGTGGTGGAGACCGCGGGGATCGGGCAAAGCGATACCGAGATCGTCGATCTTGTGGATTTGTCGCTCTATGTAATGACCAGCGAATATGGGGCAGCAAGCCAACTCGAAAAAATCGACATGCTCGATTTCGCCGACTTCGTTGCGCTCAACAAGTTCGAAAAGCGCGGTGCGGAGGACGCCCTGCGCGACGTGCGCAAACAATGGAAGCGCAACCGGGTGGCATTTAAGGTGGCTGATAGCGACGTGCCGGTCTATCCAACCATCGCCAGCCAGTTCAACGACCCTGGAGTGAACCGCCTGTTCCGCGCGTTGTGTGGCGCGCTCGGCCGTGCCACGGACGATGAGCCGCGCTGGCGCATCGATGGCGACGAGAAATTCGAGTTGCCGGGCAAGGACGCGCTGATTCCGGCGCAAAGAACCCGCTATCTTGCCGAGATTGCCGAACAGGGCCGGACGATCGCCGCTCGGGTCGAAAGCAGCGCCGAGGCAGCGAGCCTTGCCCAGAGTCTTTTTGATGCCCTGCGTCTGCTCGGGGATCCGGCGTTACCGGAACCGCTGTCGCCTTTTCCGCCCGATCAGCCGCAGGATGCGGATCCGTCGCGTGCGGCGCTGCGGGCGAAATACAACGAAGCGCTCACCCGGATCGGGACCGAGGGGGTGGCGTTGCTGCGCGAATGGCCCGCCCGCGACGCTGGCGTCTCTGCGCCGGAGTATGCATTTGAAGTACGTGGCCGCGAGGTCCGGGGGAGCAATTACAGCGAATCGCTGAGCCATCAGCAGATTCCCAAAATCGCGTCTGCGACCTACCGCGACTGGGGCGACCTGCTGCGCTTCCTGATGAAGGAAAATTTGCCGGGCGGGTATCCGTATACCGGCGGGGTCTACCCCTACCGCCGCGAACAGGAAGATCCCATCCGGATGTTCGCGGGCGAGGGCACGCCCGAGCGCACCAACCGGCGCTTCCATCTGCTGGCCGGCGGGCACGCGGCAACCCGCCTGTCAACGGCGTTCGATTCCACCACGCTATATGGGGAGGACCCCGACGAACGCCCCGACATCTACGGACGAATCGGCAACTCCGGTGTTTCGATTGCAACGCTGGACGACATGAAGAAGCTGTATTCGGGTTTCGACCTGATGGACCCGACGACATCCGTGTCGATGACGATCAACGGACCCGCGCCGATGATTCTCGCAATGTTCATGAACACGGCGATCGACCAGCATGTCGAACGCCATCTGCGCGACAGCGGACGCTGGGACGACGCGCAAAAGAAGATCGAGACCCTGCTCGCCGGCCGCGATCGGCCGCGTTACAAGGGGGAGCTGCCCCCGGGTCACGACGGCTTCGGCCTCGGCTTGCTCGGTGTGAGCGGCGACCAGCTGGTCGATGCGGAGACCTATTCCAGTCTTGCAGCCGAGGCGCTGGCGACGGTGCGCGGGACGGTGCAGGCCGATATTCTCAAGGAAGACCAGGCACAGAACACCTGCATTTTCTCGACTGAGTTCGCGCTGCGCATGATGGGTGACGTGCAGGCGTATTTCATAGCGAACGGAATCCGCAATTTCTACAGCGTTTCAATCAGCGGCTACCACATAGCCGAAGCCGGCGCGAACCCGATTTCGCAGCTGGCGTTTACCCTTGCCAATGGTTTCACGATCGTCGAGTACTACCTGGCGCGCGGCATGCAGATCGATGCGTTCGCGCCAAACCTGAGCTTCTTCTTCTCCAACGGCATGGATCCCGAGTACGCCGTCATCGGCCGCGTTGCGCGGCGTATCTGGGCGCGCGCTATGCGCGAGCGCTACGGGGCGAGCCGGCGCAGCCAGATGCTGAAATATCACATCCAGACCTCGGGTCGCAGCCTGCATGCGCAGGAGATCCAGTTCAACGATATCCGCACGACGCTGCAGGCTATGTACGCATTGTTCGACAATTGCAACAGCCTCCATACCAATGCCTACGACGAGGCCATTACGACACCGACCGAAGAATCCGTGCGGCGCGCTGTCGCGATCCAGATGATCATCAACAAGGAGCTCGGGCTGAACAAGAACCAGAACCCCTTCCAGGGCTCCTTCATCATCGAGCGACTGACCGATATCGTTGAGGAGGCGGTGTTCCAGGAGTTCGAACGGTTGTCCGAGCGTGGCGGAGTGCTGGGCGCGATGGAGACGATGTACCAGCGCGGCAAGATCCAGGAGGAGAGTCTCCACTATGAAACACTGAAACACGACGGGTCGTTGCCGATCGTCGGGGTCAATACGTTCCTGGCCGATTCCGGGACCGCCTCGGATGAGGTCCTCGAGGCCGAACTGATTCGTTCGACGGAGAGCGAGAAGCAGGACCAGGTGGCGGCGGTCCGCGCCTTCAACGCGGCGCATGCGGACAATGCGGATGCCGCACTGGAGTCGCTGCAACAGGTCGCGGCGCGCGGTGACAACGTGTTCGCGGCTTTGATGAACGCGGTAAAAGTTTGTTCGCTTGGCACGATCAGTCGCGCACTGTACGAGGTAGGAGGGCAGTACCGACGCAACATGTGAACCGGCCGGGCTCGCGCCAGGGCCTGGTTGCGCAAAGAAAATAATTAAATAACAACTGTTTGGCGGTGATTTCGAGAAATGTTGAGTGATCCGTTTTGAGTATCGCCCGAAGTATCTGCTAGTCTCGGGAGTTTGCGGCATCGTTTCGCATTTTTTTACAACAACTAAGACCTCTTATTTAAGGACCATTCATGTCTACATCGGTATTGTTGCGCACAGCGCGATCGATGGCGGTTCTGTTGTCCGTTGTTCCGGTGGCAATCGCCACGGCAGCGAGCGCCGAACAGACCATCAATCAGTCCATCGACATACAGAACAAGTCGGACAAGGCGTCGGCAGGGACCCAGACCCGCATCGCTCAGCTCGCCGATGAGACAACGGAACTCCTCGGTGAGTATCGGCTGACGATCCAGCAACTCGATCGGGTGACCATCTACAACAACCATCTGCAGGGGCTGGTCAACGATCAGGAAACCGAGAAAGCGGATATGCAGGGTCAGCTCGACAACTTCTCGGTCGTCGAGCAGGGCATCGTGCCGCTGATGCAGAACATGATCGAGGATCTCGACACCTTTATCGGTCTCGATGTGCCGTTCAATCTCAAGGAGAGAAAGGACCGGGTGGCGCGTCTGCGCAACAATCTCAACCAGGCCGAGATTACGATTTCGGAAAAATACCGCCAGATCATGGAAGCCTATACGATCGAGGTGAACTTCGGCCGCGACATCGAGGCCTATACCGGCAAGCTCAGCGCGGGTGGCAGCGGCGAAAGCCGCGAAGTCGACTTTTTTCGGGTCGGGCGCATTCTTCTCGCCTACCAGACGAAGGACAAGACAGAGACTGGCTTCTGGAACAAGACCAGTGGCCAGTGGGAGACCCTCCCGGATGAATTCCGCAACTACATAACTGAAGGTCTGCGTATCGCGCGCAAACAGGCACCGCCTAATTTGCTGATGTTGCCCGTTCCCGGCCCGACTCCGGCCCAGTGATGAAAGGTGTGAATGCCATGATGAGAACAGTATTCGCGGTAATGGTCGGGTTGTTGATGGCAGCACCGGCGCCGGCGCAGCAGCAAGACGTCAAGACTCTCGACGAACTCCTGCAGACAGTACGCGAGCGGAGTCGTCAGACCTCCGCCGAGAACCAGCAACGGCTGCGTAATTTCCAGTCTCAGCGCAACCAGCAGGCGGCGTTGCTGCAGGATGCAAAACAGTCGCTGGCGGCCCAGGAAGCACGCAGCGATGCGCTGAAACAACAGTTCGACGGCAACGAGCGGGCGCTCGAGGAACTCAGCGAGACGCTGCGTATCCGCATCGGTAACTTTGGTGAGCTGTTCGGCGTGGTCCGTCAGGTGGCTGGTGACGCCAAGGGCACTATCGACGGCTCGCTGGTGTCGGCGCAGTACCCGGAGCGCAGCGATGTCGCCGGTCGGCTTGCCCAGATCAAGGGTCTGCCGTCGATGGATGACCTCGTTGCGTTGCAGACGCTGATGCTCGAGGAAATGGCCGAGTCGGCAAAGGTCGTGTCGTTCCCGACGACCATCGTAAATGCCGATGGCAGCGAAGAGCAGACCGATGTCGCCCGGGTCGGGGTCTTCAATGCGGTAACCGGTGACCGGTTCCTGCGCTTCGAGCCTGAGACCAAGTCGCTGCAGGATCTGCCGCGGCAGCCGAAAGCGCGTTTTCGCAGTATGGCGGGTGATCTGACCAGTTCAGCTCCCGGCAGCACGGTCGCCATGGCGGTTGACCCGAGCCGCGGCTCGCTGCTCGGTCTGCTGATCCAGGCGCCCAGCCTGAAAGAGCGTATCGACCAGGGTGGCCTGGTCGGGTACGTGATTATCGGTCTCGGCCTGATCGGCGTGCTGATTGCGGTCTGGCGGTATCTCTCGTTGACGATTTCCGGCAGCAAGATCCGCTCGCAGCTCAAAAATGCAACGCCGAGCGCCGGGTAACGCACTCGGGCGGATCCTCGGTGTCTATCACGACAATAAGGACATCGACACCGAGACACTGGAACTGAAGCTCGACGAGGCAATCCTGAAGGAAGCGCCGAAACTGGAGAAATGGCAGGGCTCTATCAAAGTGCTCGCCGCGGTCGCGCCGCTGATGGGTCTGCTCGGGACCGTGGTCGGCATGATCGCGACTTTCCAGGCGATTACGCTGTTCGGTACCGGTGATCCCAAGTTGATGGCCGGCGGTATTTCGCAGGCGCTGGTGACGACCGTGCTCGGCCTGGTCGTCGCTATTCCGCTGGTGCTTTTGCACAGCATGGTAGCGGGTAAGAGCAAGGGCCTTATCGAGATCCTGGAAGAGCAGAGTGCCGGTCTCATCGCCAAGCACTCCGAGGAAGAAAACCTGGCATGACGCTTTTTCACGAAGCATTCATCTCGATTCGGGATTTCTTCGAGGCTGGCGGCAATGTGCTCTGGGCGATCCTGTTCGTCACGATGATTATGTGGACGCTGATTATCGAGCGGCTCTGGTACCTCTACGGCGTGATGCCGAAGACGGTGAAGCGGGTGGTGGAGTCCTGGGATAGCCGCCAGGACACTACCTCGTGGTATGCCAAGCGGATCCGCGACATGATGATCTCGGAAGTCTCGGTCGAGGCGCGCCAATACCTGCTTATGATCAAGACGCTGATGGCCGTGTTGCCGTTGCTTGGGTTGCTGGGCACCGTGACCGGGATGGTCCAGGTGTTCGACGTGATGGCTATCACGGGTACCGGCAATGCGCGGCTTATGGCCGGCGGTGTGTCTGCCGCGACGATCCCGACGATGGCAGGCCTGGTGGCCGCCCTGTCCGGGTTGTATCTCGCGACCTTTCTCGAGAACAAGGCGAACAGTTCTATCGACCATGTCGGCGATCTGTTGGTCCACCATTAGTCGCGCGGCGACCCGGAGAGTACTGACGCATGCGAAAACGGTCCAGACGCGGAGACGACGAAGCGGAGATCAACATTACGCCGATGCTCGACATCGTGTTCATCATGCTGATCTTCTTCATCGTCACCACTTCGTTCGTCAAGGAGATTGGCGTCGACGTCAACCGGCCGGCGAATGCGCCGCCGAAAGAAAAGAAAATGTCCGAGGTGATCGCGATCCGGATCACCGCGCTGGGCCAGATTGAGGTTCAGGGCCGCAACGTCGACATCAGGGCGGTGCGGGCCAACGTCGAATCTGCGCTTGCGTCAAAGCCCGATGCCAGTGTCGTGGTGATTTCCCACCGCGATGCCGATGCCGGGTTACTGGTGCGGGTCATAGACCAGGCACGGGTTGCGGGAGCCACGGCGGTCTCGCTTGCAGCTGAAGCAACCTGACCCAACGGGCATAGCGAGGAATACGCAGAGATGGCAAGAAGACGGTCGACGCCCGAGGAAGAAACCGAGATCAACATAACGCCGATGCTCGACATCGTGTTTATCATGTTGATTTTCTTCATTGTTACGACGTCCTTTATTAAGGAGACGGGCATCGATGTCAATCGGCCCGAAGCGCAGACCGCAGCGAAAAAAGAACGCGGCAATATCCTGATCGCCATCTCCAGCAACGGCCAGGTGTGGATGCAGAAGAAACAAGTCGAGCTGGAACAGGTCAGATATCTTGTTGAGGATGCCGTGGCGGAGAATCCAGAGAGCAGCGTGGTCATCATCGCTGACGAGGAAGCCGACACCGGAATGCTGATCGACGTAATGGATCAGGTACGTATGGGCGGGGTCTCCACTATCTCGGTTGCTGCTGAAGAGGGGGCGGGCTGATGCGCTATGTTATTTCGGTTGCAGCCGGCGTCATTATGGCATTGCTGCTGTTTCTGCTGATGCACAGCCTGATTAAGGGAGGGTCCGGTTTCGATCGCGATGATTCTGGCGGCCAGGTCGTGGATTTTATCCGCGTCCGTCCCGAGGAAATCACGAACATTAAGGAACGCACTCCGCCGAAAAAGCCGCCGCCGCCGAAGAAGCCGCCGCCGCCGCCAAAACTCTCGGTTCAGGACACCAGCAAGCCGCCGCCGGTGCCGATGAACATCGACATGCCGAAGATCGATGTACCGGTCGCGACGGGCGGCGGTCCGTATCTGGGCAACTGGCAGGAGAACATGTCGGCCGCCGAGGGTGACGTGATTCCGATTGTCCGGATCGATCCGCAATGGCCGCGTGAAGCGTTGCTGAACGGTATCGAGGGGTGGGTCAAGGTCGAGTTCACCATTCTCGCGGATGGCACGGTGACCGATCCGGTCGTGCTCGAGGCCGAGCCGCGCCGTATGTTCGATCGCAACGCGCTGCGCGCCATTCTGAAATGGAAATTCAAGCCGAGAATCATCGACGGCAAGCCGGTTGAAAGACGGGCGACCCAGACCATTGAATTCTCGCTCGACCAGACTTAACGGGGTGAGGGCCATGTCGATCATTCGCAGATCCTTGGGTATGGCAGCAGCGCTCGGCGTTGCCGCGTCGCTGGCTGCGCCCCTCGTGATCGCTCAGGAGAGCACGATCCAGAAGGAGGAGCGTGAGGAGCGGGCGGTCAGCATGTCGGAGCAGGTATACAAGCGCCTGTCCGCAGTGCACGAACTAATCGGCGAAAAACAGAATGCCGAGGCGCTCGAAAAACTCGCCGCGCTGGAGAAACAGCGGTTGTCGCCATACGAGCAGGCGCTGGTATACCAGGCGTACGGATACGTCTACATAAACAAGAACGACACTAAGCGAGCGATCGAGTATTTCGAAAAAACGCTGGCGACGGATGCGTTACCGAATTTTGCCCAGCAAGGCATGTTGTACTCTCTGGCCGGATTGTATGCCAGCGAGGAGCGTTACCAGGATGCGATCCGCACGCTGACGACCTGGTTCAAGTTCGAGCCGGATCCGCCGGCCGATGCCAACATCCTGATGGCGAGCAGCCATTTTGAGCTCAAACAGTACGAACAGGCGTTGCCGTGGGTGCAGGAAGCGATCAAAAAACGCGAAGCCGGCGGCAAGGAACCCAAGGAAAGCTGGTATCAGCTTGAGCTGGCCGTCTATTTCGAAGGTAACCGTTATAACGATGCGGCGAAGCTGCTGCGCCGCATGCTGAGTTTGTGGCCGGATGAGCCGAAGTACTGGAAGACCCTTTCCGGGGTCTACACGACGCTGGAAAAAGACTCCGAGGCGCTGGCGCTGATGATGCTGGCCTATGAGAAGGGCCACTTGACCGAGGAGAAGGAACTCCTGAACCTGGTCCGGCTGAATCTGTTTATGGATATCCCCTATACAGCCGGCGTGATTCTCGACAAGGAGATGAAAAGCGGCCGGATAGAGACGAACCAGAAACACTTGCTGTTGCAGAAACAGTGCTGGAGCAACTCGCGCGAGTACGACCGGACGATCGAGGTGCTGCAAGCGCTGGCAGAGCAGTCCAGCGATGGCGAATTCGATATCGAAATCGCGCAAATTCTGGTTGAGAAGACCGATTGGGACGGCGCTTCCACGGCCGCGCGCAAGGGCATTGACAAAGGCGGCCTGAAAAAACCCGGTAATGCCTGGTTATTGCTGGGTATGTCGCTTGCCGAGGGTGGCAAGTACAACGAGGCAGAGAGGGCCCTGCGGGAAGCCAAGAAATTCACCGAGAACCGGGTCAACGAGCGGGCCCAGGGCTGGATCGACTACATCAATGACCGGCGCCAGGCGTCGGGACCCTAGACGCCTCAGAACCCTGGGTTGGGCGCACCAGATCCGGTTCGTCGATTGCCGCCAGGATCCGCTGTCGCACCCGGCGTTTCAATGCGATAGTCGGATTGCCGGGCGCGGCGGTGTCAGCTTCAAGCAATTCGAGGATTTCGATCTCGAGTCGCCCCGGTCGCGGCAGTACCGCTGAGGCTGGCAGTATTTCCCTCGATCCGCGGATGGCAACCGGCAGCACCGGAAGTCCGGCGCGTATGGCCGTCGCGAAAGCTCCGGAGCGGAACGCACGCAGACCCGGTTCGGGTTCGAATGTGCCCTCGGGGAAAAACGCCAGCGCCTGGCCGGCGCTTGCCGCCCTCAGGATCCTGCGGGTATCCACCGCCGAGCGATGGCGGTCAAAACGCTCGACGAAATGCGAACCCAGCCGCCGCAGCATCAGGTGGGCGACCGGAACCCTGCGGACCTCCTGCTTGATGACGAAACTGAAGTTGGCCGGCAGCACTGCGGTCAGGATCACGCCATCCAGGTAGCTCGCATGGTTTGCGACCACGACACAGCCGGCGTCAGGGACCGACTCGATGTTGCGGACGTTGATCGGCACTCCCATCACACGAAAGGCGAGCCGGGCCGAATGCCTTGCCATCCGGCGCCGGTTCGCCAGTCCTGGCAGCGAGACGATCAGCACCAGCGCGGGCAGGGCCACGGTCAGAAATGCGAGGCAGGCGTATATGCCGTAGAAAAAGTGCGCCGCACGGCGCCATAATTGCATCATCTGTGCTCGTGTCCGAAAGATCTCCAGGTAACGCAGGGATGCTAATCAACATGTTGGATCAGATAGCGCAGAATTGACTCCAATCTACACGTCGTCCGCGGTATGGTGTGACCAGCATCTCGTTTATGTTAATTAAATCAGGAATATGTGACACCCATCACGGCCAGAAGTCCGGGTGCTGCGGATACTGCCTGCAACCACAAAGGCAGGGCGTTATTTAGGCCCACCTGAAGGTAAACGGTATCCAAACACGATTATGGCTTCAGTTCCTTTTCAATCGCTGCCCGGCAGTGGCCGTCCCAACCTCGCACCGGAGGCTGCCATAGACCGGTTCCTGGACGCAATCTGGATGGAGCGCGGATTGTCGGCGAACACGCTGGCAGCCTATCGCGCCGACCTCACCGCGCTCGACAAATGGTTCGAGGGCAGGGACTCGATTTTGTCGGATGCGACGCGTGCCGACATTCTCGAATTTATCGCCTGGCGCGTGGAAATGGGTGCCCGGCCCCGCTCGACTGCGCGGCAACTGTCGAGTTTCCGCCGCTATTTTCGGTTTCTCGTTCGCGAGGGGGTGATCAAGCAGGACCCCACTGTCGATATCGCCATGCCGAAGATCGGCCGGACGTTGCCGAAGACGCTGACAGAAGAGGAAGTCGAGTCATTGCTGCGCGCTCCCGATGTGCGTGACCCGCTCGGTTATCGTGACCGTGCCATGCTCGAGTTGCTCTATGCGACCGGTCTGCGAGTGTCGGAACTGATCAGTCTCAAGCTCGGCCAGATCAACCTCAATCAGGGTGTCATCCGAATCATCGGCAAGGGCAACCGCGAGCGCCTCATTCCGCTGGGCGAGGAAGCGCAGCTCTGGATCGAACAGTTCGTGGCGGGTGCACGTAACGAAATCCTGCTCGAGCGTCACACCGACTATGCTTTCCCGACCCGGCGCGGCAACTGCATGACGCGGCAGGCCTTTTGGCACATCATCAAACGCTATGCGGCCAAGGCAAACATTGAGAAAGAACTGTCGCCGCACAGCGTGCGGCACGCGTTTGCCACTCATTTGCTCAATCATGGCGCCGACCTCCGGGTAGTACAGATGTTGCTCGGACACAGCGATTTGTCGACGACCCAGATCTACACGCACGTCGCCCGCGAGCGCATGAAGGAATTGCACGCCGAACATCACCCTCGCGGCTGAATCGCCGCCAGCGTCCGGTTTTCCTGCTAGAATGCGTTCCGATTCGGGGCCGTGGCCCGTGAGATGAACCCGTCAGCCCCGCGATTGTCCTAGATCATACGGGACCCGCTGCGGGCGACAAGAGATGGAGAACCCATGTTGATCAATTCTGGCTGCCGCGTCGGCAGCATGGTAATGGCCGTTGTGCTTGCAGTCTGCAGTGCATCTGCGCTGGCCGAGGATGCTGACCCGCGCGCCAGGCTGGCCGAACAGTTCGCCGGCGTCAGCGTCGATGACATCAAGGACTCTCCGATACCGGGTATTTACGAAGTCGCGGTTGGGGCACAGGTCGCTTACATGACCGTCGATGGCAAGTACATGCTGCGCGGCGATCTCTATGATCTCGATACCAATGTGAACCTTACCGAGGGACGCCGCAGCGAGGCTCGTGCCGCCGCGATCAGAAATCTGGATACGGCCGAGATGATCGTGTTTTCGCCCCCGAAGGCGGTGCCGGTACGCCACACAGTTACCGTCTTTACCGACATCGACTGCGGGTATTGTCGTAAATTCCATAGCGAAATCGACCAGGTGACAGCGCGCGGAGTCGAAGTGCGCTATTTGTTTTTCCCGCGCACCGGCCCTAACCAGGCCTCGTGGCGCAAAGCGGAGATGGTATGGTGTTCAGACGACCGCCAGGCGGCCCTGACCGACGCCAAAGCGGGCGAAAACGTCACCAGCGAACCATGCGGTGAAACTCCCGTGGCTTCCCATTTCGGAATTGGCGAGCAGATAGGTCTGCGCGGTACGCCTGGAGTGTTCACCACCAGCGGTCAGTATATCGGCGGCTATCTCGCGCCGGAGGAGCTCCTCCAGACTCTCGACCAACTCGACTCAGCACAGGCCGCGGCCAACTAGCGTCAACCCGGTCCGGAACAGAAAAGCTCTCGCATGCGAGAGCTTTTTTTTGCCTGGCCCGGTGGGAGAGATGTCCGATTGTATGCCGGTTCAGCGCGTTGCGCGCGGCGATCTCGGTGATGTGGAGGCCGTCACCGCCCCCCAGATATTTGCGCAGCGTGTAGGTGACGCTCGGAAAAGCCAGCGACTCCCAGGGAATGTCGTCAGGGCGGACCAGCTCGACCTCCAGGCTCTCGGCCCCGGCGGCGAAGTCGGCAGACTCGCATCGTGGCGCGAAACATCACGTGAACCTGGTGCACATGCGTCACATTCACGACCGCGAGCATCGTCGTGATGTTGACCCTGGCGCAGGCCTCTTCCCAGGTTTCGCGTGCCGCCCCGTCCTCCAGGGTCTCGCCGTTTTCAAGGAATCCGGCCGGCACCGTCCAGTAGCCGAGGCGCGGTTCGATTGCGCGTTTGCACAACAGCAGCCGGCCGTCGTATTCGGGTACGCAGCCGACCACGACCCGGGGATTCTGGTAATGAATCGTGTGGCAATTGGGACAGACATAGCGCGGCAGCGTGTCGCCATCCGGTACGCGGAATTCCACCTGGTGGGCACAGTGGCTGCAGAAGTTCATTGAGTCGTCCCGCTGGTTCGGCGCGAAGGAAATCCTGCACGCAGCGTTGCGCCGGGATCGAAATGCGCTTGAACCCGTCCGCGACAAGAAGCGAGCCAGCATTGGCTGCGCGTTGGTACCGGGAGGGGGACTCGAACCCCCAAGGGATTGCTCCCAGTGGATTTTGAATCCACCGCGTCTACCAGTTCCGCCATCCCGGCATCGGCGCGGCAGTGTGCCATAGCTGGAGTTTGCTGCCAACTTTGCGGCCTCCGGCGCTGCGGTGGCATACCGTCACCTTTTATCCGGCCCGCGAACTTGACTTGGGTGGGTGGCTTGCTAGTGTTCGGCGTCTTGCCGCAGACCAGCAAAGGATGTCCACCATGGCGCTTATCCGCGTCAACGATCACGATCTGTATTACGAGATTCACGGCAGTGGCGACCCGGTGTTGTGCATGGGTGGATGGGGAACCTATTGCCACGGCGGTGAACGCAACCTCGCCCGCGGACTGACCGATCGGTACTCGGTCGCGATTTTCGATTACCGCGGCATCGGCGACTCCGAAGATACTCCCGGTGTTCCCGCCACGACGCGCATGCATGCCGACGACGCAATCGCTCTGCTCGATCATCTGGGCTGGAGCCATGTCCATCTTGATCGGCCTGGTCGGCATCGGCGCGTGCGTCTGCCAGGAGATTGCGATCGCACGTCCGGACCTTGCGCGCAGCATGGTAAACATGGGCGCGTGGACGTTTCGTCGACGATTATCTTCGCGACCAGCTCGAGATGTTCCGGGTGATGCATCGCGACTCGGGGTTTTACGCGTTCCAAAAACTGGTTTGCGTACTGTCGTTCCTACCGGATTACTATAATGCGCATCATTCCCGCCTGCTCGGGCCGGACGGGGGATGGAAGGAACTCAACGGCCGGTTCGAAACGCATTCGCGTCTGATCGACGCCTGTCTGTCGCACGACGTTCGCGATCGTCTGGCGCAGGTGAGCTGCCCGAGCTATGTGATTCACGCAGCCAGGGATATGGTAACCAGCCCCCGCTACACCCAGGCAATCGAGGCAGGGATACGTGGGCGCCGAGGGTTATATGTGGGAGGAGGTCGCGCACGTGGTCGCCGGCAAGGAACAGAAAATCCGATTTTGCGAATTGCTGTTTGGTTTCCTCGACCGCGTTGAGGCCGGCGCGGCAGGCGCCTAGATAGCGGCCATCACGCTACTGCACACCTGACGCCGCGGGTTTCCCCCCTGAGTGCGCTGCCAGACTGCGACTGCGATTACATCTCGCATGCAGTTACGGCGACTGTGCGGACACGGCGACGATATTACGACGTAACGGGCGTCAGTGGTCCGTCGACTCTTTCCATGTATTCCATGACTTCGCCAAAGCTGACGACGTCTGCATAGCGGCGGTGCACGTCGACCAGGTTTTGTCGGTGCGGAATCTCATCGGCATCGCCGACGCACTCCGGTGGCACGATAACCCGGAACCCATAAGAAAAGGCGTCAACCGTCGTTGCCCGTACGCAACCGCTGGTTACGCAACCGGTGACGATGGTCGTGTCGATTTTGTGTTTGGCCAGAAACGTTATCAGCGGGGTGTGAAAGAACATTGACGGCGCGTTCTTGCAGAAAGTGAAATCGTAGGTCTCGTGATGTATCCGCGGGTCGAGTGCCAGGCTCTCGTCGCCATAGAAAAAGTGTTCGTGGACTGGTTTCACTTTCCAGCGCGGCATGTCGCGTTCGCTGTGGTAGGCGGTGTAACACTTGGCGACCGGAACGCCGCGCGACCGTGCCAGGTGCAGCAGCTGTGCCGTGCAGTTGGTGGCGCTGTCGACCATGGGCAGGCTGCCGAGCGGATAACGTGGATCGGTGAACCCCAGCTGCAGGTCGACCACGAGAACGGCCGGGTTCTCGCCGAATTCGGTTCTGCCGTGCTCGTATCCGACTTCCGTGTAGATATCGCCCATTGGCGGGTGCTCCGGTGGCATCGCCTGGTGGCCGGTAGCGGCCATCTGGACCGAGGATAACCGGCGCCCGGGGTCGGAGAAAAGAATATGTTTGCGACCTTTTGCGCCGGCGGCGCATCTATAGTGGTGACATGGCGAGTTTCAGCGACTGCATAGTTGAGCCGGCGATCGTTCGCCGCGCAAGCAGGGGTGACATGCAGGCCCATGCGGTGCTGTTCCGTACCTTCAGCCCGGCCGTCTACACGCTGGCGCAACGGATGCTGAAACAACCGGCGCTCGCCGATGAAATTCTGCAGGAGACATTCTTGGAAGTATTGGGAAAAATTTCGGACTTCAGCGGCAAAGGACAGTTTGCGGCGTGGATTCGCAGAATCGCCGTAAACAAATGCCTGATGCACCTGCGCTCGGCGTGGAGTCGTCATGGCGTCGGTCTGGAAGCTGGCGAAACCGCGCCAGGCAGCGGCGAGCTGGCCGATCCAGGCAGACCGGCGGGGTTCGCCGAGCAGGTCCAGGCCCGCCTCGACCTATCGGCCGCGCTGGAGCGTTTGAACGACACGAGCCGGATGGTCGTGTGGCTGCATGACGTCGAGGGTTTCACCCATCGCGAAATCGGTGAGCTGATGGGCAAGACCGCCAGCTTTTCCAAGTCGCAGCTGGCTCGCGCACATGAGCGGCTGCAGGGTTTCCTTGACGGGTCGAGCAAAGAGGATGAGAAGACATGCATGCGAGTACTGAAGAGCTGCTGAGTTTGCGCGATGGCGAGGCCGTTGCCGAGGCGGTGGTTTCGCATGTGGACGACTGCGAGCAATGCCAGGGCACGCTGGGCCGTCTGAGCATGATGAAGACGGCGTTGCGCGAGTCTGCCGGAGCTGGCTCCGGCCGATGATGCATGGCAGCGTGTGCTGGCGCGGCAAAAGAGCGTGGCGATGCCGGTACGACGCCGTTTCGTTCCGCAGCTGGTCGGGCTCGCGGCGTCTGTCCTGGCGGTGGCCATCGTTTTACAGGTTACTCGACGATCCGGGGCGCCGTGCCGTTCGCGGCATGCCCGATCAACCGGCTGCGGACAACCAGCTGATAACCACGACGGCACGTCCGACCGCGACCGCGCAGCCGGCCGGCATGAGTGCATCGGCGGCCGCAGGCGGCATCCCGCTGGCGACACTGATTTCAGAATCACAGCAGTTGGAGCGGACTCTGCGGGCGCTGCCGCGCGGACCCCAGGTGGTTTCAGGTGGTACCGCGGGGACGATCAGCGAGTTGCAGGACAGGATTGCGATGGTGGACTACCAGATGAGCATGGGTCAGCTCGACGAGGACGATCCCGACGTGGCCCGGAGGCTTTGGCAGGAGCGTATCGAACTGATGAATTCATTGCTGGCCGTGCGTTACGCGCAGGCGCAGCAGGTGTCTTTCTAGATTTGCGAGGACGAAAAATGTCGAGCATAGGAAAACTGAAATATGTCGCATTGGCCGGGGCGCTGATTTGCGTCATCGCTGGCGGTCGCCGAGGTCGAAAAGGCGGCACAGGCGACGAGCGTGAGCTGGAGGCGCGTGCCCAGGAGGCGGAGATGCGTCAGCTCGAAGCCGAAGAGCGGCTGAAGGAAGCGCAGGCGCGTTTGGAAGAGGCGGCCCGCGAGGTGGCCGAGCTCAGTCTGGAAATGAGCGCGGTCGAGATGCCGGATATGCGCATCGTGCAGCGAATGGCGATGAAAAGTAAGCGGGCCATGCTCGGGATAAACATTGGTCGGAGCGGTGCGGGTGAGCCCGGGGTGGCGGTTGCCGGGTGTAACGCCGGGCGGACCCGCCGACGAGGCCGGTATCAAGGTTGACGACGTACTCGTTGCCGTCGACGGAAAATCCCTGACCGAAGGCGGCAGTAGCGGCAACAGGGCGCTGCTGGAGCATATGAAGACCGTGGAACCCGGGGACGAGGTTGAAATCGAGCTCAGACGTGACGGCAAAAACAGGACCGTGACTGTCGCGACCGAGAATTTTGCGCCGATGGTTTGGGCCTACGGTGGAGACGACGTTCCGGACTTCGATGTCGTCGTGGCCCCGGAGGCGGATTTCGAGATTGCCCGGCATGCGCTGGGATCGGACTTCTACAGCAGCTGGGGGCGAATGGAACTCGTGACGCTGACCGAAGCCCTTGGCGATTACTTTGGCACAACCGAGGGACTGCTGGTCGTGCGGGCACCGGGCGACGACCGGCTCGGCCTGCGCGACGGTGATGTGATCATCCGGATCGGCGACCGCGAGCCGACCGGGCCCGGTCATGCAATGCGGATTCTGCGCAGCTACGAGCCCGGCGAGACGGTTGCAATAGAAATAATGCGGAAGAAAAAGCGCCAGTCTTTAGCGGTCGAGATTCCGGACCGGCGGATGAGTCTGCGCGCGCCGTTGCCACCGCGCCCTGTGCGTGCGCGGGCGCGGAATTCGCGTCCGCGGTCGAGCGTCCGCCGAGACCGCCACGACCCCGCCAGCAACACCACCACCTGAGCACAATTTGTTCGTGCAGTCGCGGCCGGCCTTGTGCCGGCCGCGCTTTTTTGGGCTGACTCGCGTTGAGGGTTCTGCTACCATCCGCGGCCATGTACCGCAGTGATTTCGCTTTCGATCTGCCGCCGGAACTGATCGCCCAGAAACCGCTCGCCGAACGCGCGGCCAGCCGGCTGTTGCACCTGGACGGGAATACCGGTGCGCTCGACGACGGTGTTTTCACCGATTTGCCCGGTTTCCTCGAGGCCGGTGACCTGATGATTTTCAATGACACCCGGGTCATTCCGGCGCGTCTGTTCGGGCGCAAAGCCAGCGGCGGGCGCATCGAATGCCTGATCGAGCGCGTAACCGGCGAACGCGAAGCGCTGGCACATATTCGGTCGAGCAAGGCACCGCGTGACGGAACGACGCTGCTGTTCGATAGCGGCTGTGAGGCGCGTGTCAACGGTCGCCGCGGCGATTTGTACGAGCTCGGGTTCGATCAGACCGGTGCTGGCGTTTCTCGACGCCTATGGTCACGTACCGTTACCGCCGTATATCGACCGGAGCGACGAACGCCGGTGACCGCGAGCGCTACCAGACCGTCTATGCGGACAAGACCGGCGCGGTTGCGGCGCCCACGGCCGGGCTGCATTTCGACGACACGCTGCTGGCCGCGCTCGATGCCGTGGTGTCCGCCGTGCGTTCATTACGCTGCACGTCGGTGCTGGCACCTTTCAGCCGGTGCGGGTCGAGAGACCTGGCGCAGCACCGGATGCACAGCGAGGTCGTGCAGCTCGATCAGTCCGTTTGCGACGAGGTCGCCGCGGCGAAAAGCCGCGGCAGTCGCGTCATCGCGGTGGGCACCACCAGTGTGCGCGCGCTTGAATCGGCCGCCAGCGATGGTGCGGTGAGGCCATTGAACGGGGAGACCGATATCTTTATCCGGCCCGGCTACGAGTTTCGCTGTGTGGACGCCATGGTGACCAATTTCCATTTGCCGGAGTCGACGCTGCTGATGCTGTTGTGCGCGTTTGCCGGTTACGACCAGGTGATGCGTGGATACGCTCACGCTGTCGCCGGACGCTACCGTTTCTTCAGCTACGGCGATGCAATGTTCGTTACCCGCCGGTCCGCGCGGCAGCGGCCGTGAAATTCGAGTTGCTTGGGACGGATGGCGCGGCGCGGCGCGGACGGCTCGGCTTCGCGCGCGGCGTTGTAGATACGCCGGCTTTCATGCCGGTCGGAACGTACGGCACCGTAAAGGCGATGACGCCCGAGGACGTCGCCGGCACCGGCGCGCAGATCATTCTCGGCAATACTTTTCACCTGATGTTGCGGCCGGGCTCGGCAATTATTCGCGCGCATGGCGATCTGCACGATTTCATGCACTGGCCGGGGCCGATCCTGACCGACTCGGGTGGGTTCCAGGTCTGGAGCCTCGCCGCGCGACGGCGGATCAGCGAGGAAGGGGTGCGGTTCCAGGCGCCGACCGACGGCTCCGAAGTGTTCCTGAGCCCGGAGGTCTCGATGGAGGTGCAGCGCGACCTCGGTGCTGACATCGTGATGATATTCGACGAATGCACACCATATCCGGCCAGCGAGAGCGAGGCCCGCCGGTCGATGGAGTTGTCGCTGCGCTGGGCGGCGCGCAGCCGGGCCGCCCACGAGGGCAATCCGGCCGCGTTGTTCGGGATCGTGCAGGGAGGCATTTATACCGATCTACGGCTCGAGTCGCTGCGTGGACTCGTGGAGATCGGCTTTGATGGCTACGCGCTCGGAGGACTATCGGTCGGCGAGAGCGCCGCCGAGCGTAACGCGGTGCTCGAGGCCGTCGTGCCGTCAATGCCGGACCAGGCGCCGCGCTACCTGATGGGTGTGGGCACGCCCGAGGACATCGTCGAGGCGGTATGCCGCGGCATCGATATGTTTGACTGCGTGATGCCAACCCGTAATGCGCGCAACGGGCATCTCTTCACCCGCAACGGCGTAGTGCGAATTCGCAATGCGAAACACCGTGATGATACCGGGCCATTGGACCCCGAATGTGGTTGCTACACCTGCCGTCACTACAGCCGCGCCTACCTCCGCCACCTCGATCGCTGTGGCGAGATGCTGTCGGCGCGGCTCAATACGCTGCACAACCTGTATTTCTACCAGGAGCTGATGCTTGGCCTGCGCGAGGCGATAGGCGCCGGCAGTCTGGATGCCTTCGTATCCGGGTTCTACGCCCGGCAGGGGAAATCCGCGTCTGCTGTGTCATAATAGTGCGCTTAATGCGGCCGCCCGGGCGGCCGGCGAGCAAACGAATTGAGACGACTCCGGTCCCGGGAGTCCAAGCAGGGGCCAGAGTTTCGAACGAGGAAAAACTATGGATTTCTTTGTCCAACCGGCCTGGGCGCAGGCCGCCCAGCAGCAGCCGGACATGCTGACGAGCTTTTTGCCGCTGATTCTCATTTTTGTGGTTTTCTACTTTCTGCTGATTCGTCCGCAGAGCAAGCGGGCCAAAGAGCATCGCGCGATGGTGTCCGCGCTGCAGCCCGGTGACGAGGTAATTACCGGCGGTGGCGTCGTCGGCAAGGTCACGGCGACGGACGACCAGTTTGCGACGGTCGAAGTCGCGAAGGGTGTCGAAGTCAAAGTGCAGAAAGGCTCCGTTTCAGCGGTTTTGCCCAAAGGCACCTACAAAGGCGACTGACTCACCCGGAGCAGTTCGCATTCCCCTTCAGTTTCGAGTTCAGGCAGGTTCTAAATGAACCATTACCCCGTGTGGAAAAACATTCTTCTGGCTGCCGTTGTGGCCGTGGCATTCGTGTTGGCGCTGCCCAACCTGTTCGGCGAGGATCCGGCGGTCCAGGTGGCGCGCGAAGACTACGATTCGGTCGGTCAGGGCACCCTGGAGCAAATCAGGGAGGCGCTCGAGCGCGAGGGCGTCGCGTATCGCACCGCCTTTCTCGATGAAGGCCGGGCCCTGATCCGCTTCGCCACGACCGAGGACCAGTTTCGTGGCCGCGATGTGATCGAATCCGGGTTCGACAACGGGTTTACTGCGGCACTGACCCAGGCGCCGCGTACCCCCGGCTGGTTACGCAGTATCGGTCTGAAACCCATGAGCCTTGGACTGGATCTGCGTGGCGGCGTGCATTTCCTGTACGAAGTCGATATGGATGCCGCGGTTTCGCAAACGCTGGACCGGTACGAGCGCGACTTCAAGACGCTGCTGCGCAATGAGGAGTTGCGCTATCGCAGCGTGCGTCATCAGGACAATGCAGTGCGCATCGTCATGCGGGATGACGCCGATCTCGCCGCGGTCGAGGAGTTGATCGAGCGCGAGGATCCGGAGCTGAACATCCGCCGCGACGAATCGGGCGACACGACCGCGCTGATCGTCAGTATGACTGAAGAGCAGGTCAAGCAACGCCAGGATCTCGCGATCGATCAGAACATCATCACGCTGCGCAATCGCGTCAATGAGGTAGGAGTGGCCGAACCGGTGGTGCAGCGGCAAGGCGCTGACCGGATTGTCGTGCAGCTTCCCGGTGTCCAGGACCCGACCCGCGCCAAGAAAATTCTCGGTGCGACGGCGACCCTGGAGTTTCGCCTTGTCGACCAGGACGGCAACGCCTACGAGGCCGAGCGTACCGGGCGAATACCGTTCAACAGCAAGCTGTTCAAGGAGCGCGATGGCACGCCGATTCTGCTGAATCGCGATGTGATTGTCACTGGTGATCAGCTGGTGGATGCCTCCTCGGGATTCTCGGAAGGCAGCCCTTCGGTCAACGTCAGCCTCGACGCCAAGGGCGCGAGCAATATGCTCGAGACGACCAAGCGTAATCTCGACAAGCCCATGGCCGTGGTATTTATCGAGAAAAAACGCGAGTTTCGCGATCGCAATGGCGAGGAAATCGAAGTCGATGTGACCGAGGAAGAGGTCATCAGTGTGGCCACTATTCGCGGCGTATTCTCATCGCGTTTCCAGATCACCGGCCTGACCAGTCCCGAATCGCGCGATCTGGCATTGTTGCTGCGAGCCGGTTCGCTGGCAGCGCCGATCTACATCGTCGAGGAACGCACTATCGGTCCTAGTCTCGGCCAGGACAACATCGACAAGGGGTTTCTCGCGGTTAAAGTCGGGTTCTTGTTAGTGGTCATTTTCATGGCGTTCTACTACAGGGTTTTCGGTCTGGTCGCGGATTTCGCGTTGCTGATGAACCTGGTTCTGATCGTCGCATTGCTGTCACTGCTGCAGGCTTCGCTGACGCTGCCGGGTATTGCGGGAATCGTGCTGACCGTCGGCATGGCGGTGGATGCCAATGTGCTCATCTTCGAGCGAATTCGCGAGGAGCTGGCGATAGGCAACTCGCCGCAGGCGAGTATCCACGCCGGCTATGAAAAAGCCTTCTCGTCGATCGCGGACGCCAATGTGACGACGCTGATCGCGGCGCTGGTGCTGTTCACGTTCGGTACCGGACCCATCAAGGGATTCGCGGTGACGCTGTCGCTCGGTATCATCACATCGCTGTTTACCTCCATCCTCGGTACGCGAGCGATCATCAACCTGATCTACGGTGGCCGTCGTGTCGAGCGGCTGGCGATCGGCTAGGAGTCGAATCGATGCAGCTGGTTTTCAATCGTGAATGGGACTTTATGGGGCGACGGCGGTTTTTTATCGCGTTGTCGCTGACACTGATGGTTCTTTCGCTGATTTCGCTCGGTACGCGCGGTCTCAATTTCGGTATCGATTTCACCGGCGGTGCACTGATCGAGGTCGGTTACCCCGCGGCCTGCCGATCTCGGTGCCGTGCGTGATGCGCTCGCTGCCGCCGGCTTCGATGATGCGCAGGTACAGAATTTCGGTACGTCGCGCGACGCACTGATCCGCTTGCGACCCAACGAAGACCTCGATGGCGCGACGCTCGGCGAGACGGTGATGGACGTACTGAGCGCCGCCGATCCGGAGGTGTCGCTGCGCCGGGTCGAGTTCGTCGGTCCCCAGGTGGGCGAGGATCTGCGCGAGCAGGGCGGACTCGCGATGTTATTCGCGTTGATGCTCATCCTTGCCTATGTGGCGTTCCGCTTCCAGTGGAAATTTGCGCTGGGTTCTGTTGCCGCGCTGTTCCACGACGTGTTACTGACGCTCGGCTTTTTCTCGGTGTTGCAGCTCCCGTTCGACCTGTCGGTTCTCGCCGCTGTACTCGCGGTGATCGGCTATTCGCTCAACGATACGATCGTTGTCTTCGATCGTATTCGTGAGAATTTCAGACATCACCGCAAGGGCGATCCGGCCGAGATCATGAATCACTCGATCAATCAGACGTTAAGCCGCACTCTGATTACCAGTGGCACGACGTTGCTGGTGTTGCTGGCTCTGTTCCTCCTCGGCGGCGAGGCCATCCGCCCGTTCTCACAGGCGCTGATCGTGGGCGTATTGGTCGGTACCTATTCCTCTATCTATGTCGCCAGCGCCACCGCTTTGCAGCTCGATGTCAGCCTTGCTGATCTTGCGGCGCCGGTGAAGCGTGACGACGCCGATGAGCACGGTGCGGTGACCTGACCTTGTGGCATGGCCGTTCGCGCCGCTCCAACCGACCCGGGTAAGCAGCGGGCCGGTCGCAGTGTGTCCGGCCCGTTTCGTTGCGCGCTTTGCTGCGAGGGTGAAGGGGTGAACACATCGGCACCGGGACTACCCCCCGGGGCAAGGCTATGGCACGCGCAGGACGACCCGCTTGCCGGTCTCGATGACGACTTCGCGCACGTACCGGGACTGCCCGTTGACCACCAGCTTCGATGACATGGGTGCCGCTCGTCAGCGTGAGCAGTGCCGGCGCGGCGACCAACATGGAGACCGTCAACCCGGATCGACGCGCCCGCGAGTTCGGTCACTATCCGCACCTGGCCTGTCGGCGGTCCGCCCGCTGGCTGTTCGGCTGGAGGAGGGCTGACGAGCGCCGGATCCGCAGCGGCCGGCTGGAGCCGGGGCGGACGATCGGAATCGGTCTGCTGCGCACGGTGACCCTCGGTCTCGCCGCTGCCGCCTGCCAGAGCCAAAGCGGTGAATCCGCCAAGGACCAGCACTGCCAGCATCCGCGCGGCCACGCTGGCGGCGTAAAAGTGCCGTGACGCCGGTATTGGGCCAGTGACTGGTGCTGAATCGGGGTCGCAACGCGCGGTTAACAACTGCGAAGCCACGCTGCTGAGTGGGCTCCGAAACCCGGGCTAACGCAAATCCGCGGGGACGTGCGGAGCCAGTGTCCGCACCAGTGCGGCAAAAACCTTGGGGCTGCCGGCGACAATGTTGCCGGTTTTCATATACTCCTCGCCGCCTTTCAGGTCGGAAACCAGGCCGCCTGCCTCGCGCACCAGTAATACGCCCGCGGCGAGATCCCATTCCGCCAGGCCGAGTTCCCAGAATCCGTCGAAGCGGCCCGCGGCGACATAGGCCAGGTCCAGCGCGGCCGCACCTGGACGGCGTATGCCAGCGACGCTTTCCGTTACTGCTTTCATCATTTGCAGATATTCGTCCATCCACACGGCATTGGCGCGATAGGGAAATCCGGTGCCAATCAGTGCTCCGGTGAGGTCTTTGCGTGCGCTGACGCGAATACGGCGGCCGTCGAGTTGTGCGCCCGTGCCCCGCGAGGAGGTGAAAAGTTCCTGGCGCATCGGGTCGTAGATCACGCCATGCTCGAGTCGGCCGCGCTGCCTCAGCGCAATGGAGACCGCGAATTGGGGGTAGCCATGGATGAAATTCGTTGTGCCGTCGAGCGGATCGATAATCCACTGGAAGTCGCTGTGGCCGTGACTCCCGGTTTCCTCACCAAGGAAACTGTGGTCCGGATAACTCCTGCGGATCGTCTCGATGATCTCGTGTTCCGCTGCGCGGTCGACCTCGGTCACCAACTCGTTGTGGGCCTTGGCATCGACCTGGATCGAGGACAAACGATTGAGGCTGCGGACGATGACGTCACCGGCCCGGCGGGCTGCGCGCACTGCTATGTTCAACAACGGATGAGCGGCCAAAATACGACTCCAGGCAGGGCGATGGTTTGCCGAAAAGGACGTTGAGTGCATCGCAACGGCGAGGGCGCATTAGAATATCAGGTTTGCACACGCCCCCAAACGTCCGGATTGAAGAGTTTATGAGTTCAGCCAGCCCACTTGGTGCCGTTCGCATCGTTCTCGTTGAAACAACCCATCCCGGAAACATCGGGGCAGTAGCGCGGGCCATGAAGAATATGGGACTGTCCGATTTGCGCCTGCTGCGGCCGCGCCATTTCCCGGATGACGAAGCGCGCGCACGTGCTTCGGGCGCCGGCGATGTCCTGGCCGCGGCCCAGGTGCACCAGACTCTGGACGAAGCCATCGCCGATTGCGGTCTGGTGATCGGCGCCAGCGCGCGTCTGCGCAGCCTGGCCTGGCCGATGACCACGCCGCGCGAGGCCGCCCGGACCCTGGTCGAGAGTGCAGGTCATACGCCGGTGGCGGTGTTATTCGGCCGCGAGAAATCCGGCCTGACCAACGAAGAGCTGCAGCGCTGCAGGCTTCTGATGCACATCCCGGCCAATCCCGTTTACACTTCGCTGAATCTGGCGATGGCGGTGCAGGTTCTGGCTTACGAACTCTGGATCGCGGCAAGCGGGGACAGCGCCGCGGCGCCGGATCCGGAGTTCCCACTGGCGAGCGACGCAGAAGTCGAACGTTTCTACCAGCATCTCGAACAGGTGCTACTGGAGACAGGGTTTCTCGATCCCGATAATCCTCGCTTGCTCGTTTCGAGACTCAGGCGCTTGTTTGGGCGCATCGGTCTCGATCAGAATGAAGTGAACATACTGCGCGGCATCCTGGCGAGCGTTCAGCAACCGAAGAAACGCTGATCTGCCGGCAACGGCCGCGATGTCGACGGGACGATCTGAACATGAGCGACAACGACTGTATTTATCTCGACTACGCGGCAACCACCCCGGTCGATCCGCGAGTTGCGGCCGCGATGTGCGAATGCCTGACGCGCGAGGGAGTGTATGCGAATCCGTCCTCGCTACACGGTCCCGGACGGGCTGCCGGGCGCGTCATCGAGGCTGCGCGGAGCAAGGTTGCCGCGGTTTTCAACTGTCGGCCCGAGGAAATCGTGTGGACCTCGGGCGCGACCGAATCCGACAATATGGGGCTGATCGGCGTGGCCTGCTACAACCGCGACCGCGGCAGGCACATCATCACCAGTCGCACCGAGCACAAAGCAGTCCTGGATACCTGTGCGTGGCTGGAGAAGGAAGGTTTCGATATCACCTATCTGGTGCCCGGGCGTGATGGTGAAGTGACCGCCGAGCAGGTTGCAGAAGTGATCCGCGACGACACGATTCTGGTGTCACTGATGCATGTGAACAACGAGATCGGGGTCGTCCAGGATATCGCCGCTATCGGCGCCGTTTGCCATGCGAACTGTGTCTTGTTTCATGTCGATGCAGCACAGAGCGCGGGCAAGCTTCCGATCGACCTCGGCAATTTGCCGGTTGATCTGATGTCGGTGTCCGGGCACAAATTCTACGGACCCAAAGGGGCGGGCGTGCTTTTCGTGCGTTCCGAGCCGCGCTGCAACCTTGCGCCGGTGGTCCATGGTGGCGGCCAGGAGCGAGGGCTGCGCCCCGGGACGCTTGCGACTCACCAGATTGTGGGCCTCGCCACCGCGCTGGAAATTGCCGCGGACGAGCTGCATCCTGAGGCGACGCGTATTGCGGCGCTGCGGGACAGGCTTTGGGTCGGCCTGAGCGCGCTCGGGGGTGTGCACCTTAACGGCCACCCGGAGCGCCGCGTTCCCGGTATTCTCAATGTCAGTTTCGAAGGGGTCGAGGGCGAGAGCCTGTTATTCATGTTGCGCGAACTTGCGGTCTCCAGCGGTTCCGCGTGCTCGAGCGCCAGCCATGAGGGCTCATATGTGCTGCGGGCTTTGGGCCGGGATGACCAGATAGCACAGAGTTCCATCCGCTTCAGCATCGGGCGCTTTACGACCGAGGATGAGATCGATCGTGCGTTGGCGGTCGTGTCGAACAAGCTGGGGCGGCTGCGTGAGGTCTCCGGATGGTCTGGCGACGCCTCCGCGGATGCGAATTCGCGCAGCGGGGCGGTCGCCGGGTGATCCGGGCCGGCGCGCCGGAGGGCCGTCTTGCCGACTACTTCCTGAATCCGCGCAACGTTGGCGAGCTGGCGGGAGACGATGTTGTCCGGGCCAGCGCGGGACGTCGCGAGATCGGTACAAAAATAGATTTCTTTCTTAAAATTCAAGAAAATATGATCGCTTCGGCGCGGTTTAGGGCGTATGGTTGCCCGGTGGCGATCGCGTCGGCCTCCAGAATCTGCGAGTGGCTCGAGGGCCGTTGCGTCAGCGAGGCGGAGCTATTCGATCCCCATGCCCTCGCAACGGAGCTGGGCGTGCCAGTTGAAAAGCTGGGCGTTATACTTGTCGCCGAAGATGCGTTGCGCGGATGCCTGAAGAAGCACCGCAGCGACGCGCAGTTGTGACCGAGCCACGAGGAGCCGGACCGTATGACCGTGAAACTGACTGAATCCGCCGCGCAGCGCGTCGCCAGCTATTTGCAGAAGCGTGGGCATGGCGTTGGTTTGCGGGTCGGGGTCAAGAAGACCGGGTGTTCCGGTTATGCCTATCAGCTCGACTATGCCGACCAGGTCGAGGACGGAGACGTGGTATTCGAAGATCGCGGGGTAAAACTGATCGTGGCCAATTCGAGTCTGCCGCTGGTAGATGGGACTGAGGTCGATTTCGTCAAGGATGGTCTCAACGAGGCCTTCAGGTTCCGCAATCCAAACGCCAAAGGCGAATGTGGATGCGGCGAGAGTTTCAACGTCTGATCCGCTGTCAGATTGCCGCCGCCGGGCGGCGGACGTAAAATCCCCCGGTTTGACTCCAGATTCAGAACCGCCCCTGCATTGTTGCAGGGGTTCGCTTATTTCCGGCGGGAAAAACCGCCTGGCTGCCTTCAACCCAAGGATTGTTCATGTCTATCGAGCGAACGCTTTCAATCATCAAACCCGACGGCGTGCAGAAGAACCTCATTGGCGAGGTGTACAAGCGATTCGAGGATGCCGGTCTGCGTATCGTCGCCGCCAGGATGAAGCACCTCAGTCTGCGCGAGGCCCAGAGCTTCTATGAAGTGCACCGCGAGCGGCCCTTTTACAACGATCTCGTCTCCTACATGACTTCCGGACCCGTCGTGATTCAGGTTCTCGAGGGTGAAGGCGCGATCGATCGTAACCGCGAGATCATGGGTGCGACGAATCCGAAGGAGGCCGACGCCGGAACGATTCGCGCCGATTTCGCCGATTCGATCGAGGAGAACATCGTGCATGGATCCGATGCGGCTGACACTGCAGCGCGCGAGATCAGTTTCTTTTTCGGCGAAACGGAAATCTGTCCGCGGACCCGGTAGTTGTCCCCGGTAACCTTGATGCCATGACCGATTCACGCACCAATCTGCTCGGACTCCCGATGGAGGACATGATCGCGTTTTTCGACGCGCTCGGTGAGAAGTCCTTCCGGGCGCGCCAGGTCATGAAGTGGATCTATGCCCGCGGCGTCGACGATTTCGAATCGATGACGGATCTGAGCAAGGATCTTCGGGCGCGCCTCTTGCGGAAGGCGGAGATACGCCTGCCCGAGATCGGCGCGGTGCAGGATTCCGAGGATGGAACGGTCAAGTGGTTCCTGCGCACCGACGAGCATCAGGGTATCGAAACGGTATATATCCCGGAACCGAGTCGTGGCACGCTGTGTATTTCGAGCCAGGTCGGATGCGCGATGGATTGCTCTTTTTGCGCGACCGCGCAACAGGGCTTCAACCGCAACCTGACTGCCGCCGAAATCGTCGGCCAGGTACTGATCGCGAAACGCATGCTGGAACCCGGACCCGAGGGACGCCGCGCGATTACGAACGTGGTGCTGATGGGTATGGGCGAACCGCTTGCGAACTATCGCAATGTCGTGCCGGCGCTGAAAATCCTGATCGACGATTTCGGCTTCGAACTGTCGCGGCGCCGGGTCACGTTGTCGACGTCGGGAATCGTGCCGTGGATCGACAAACTGGCCGATGACTGCAATATCGCGCTCGCGGTTTCGCTGCATGCGCCGGACGACGCGCTGCGCAATGAATTGGTGCCGATCAACCGCAGGTACCCGATCGCCCGACTGCTCGATGCATGCTGGCGTTACGCAAGTGCGTACTCATCGCGCCAGGTAACCTTCGAGTATGTGATGCTCGACGGCGTGAACGACGGCCGCGACCACGCGGATCGTCTGATCCGGTTACTGCGCAATCGTCCGGCCAAGGTCAACCTGATCCCCTTCAACCCGTTTCCGGGAACGCGTTATCAACGTTCGCCGGACGACGTGATTGACCGGTTTCGCGAGCGCTTGCTGGGCGGTGGAGTGCTGGCGACGACACGCCGGACGCGGGGCGACGATATAGACGCGGCGTGCGGTCAATTGGCTGGCAAGGTCAAAGACCGAATGCGCATCAGGCTCGGCAAAAAACTCATTGGGGTGACGGTGCAGGCATGAGCAAACTATGGGTACTCTCTGTGCTGTTGACGCTTGCCGGTTGTATTGCGACGACCGACAACCCGAAGCCGAACAAGGCGAGCGACGATGACGCCGCGCTCTACAACACTCAGCTCGGTGTCCAGTACATGCGCCAGGGCAAGCTGGAGCGCGCGATGGAGAAGTTTCAGCGTGCGCTGGAACAAGACCCGAATCGCGCCGACACGAATCAGGCCATAGCGGTTTTGTACGAGCGGATCGGCGAGGTCGACAAGGCCGATGAGCATTACCGCAGGGCGTTGCGCCTGGAGAAGGACTCGCCCGAGATTCTCAACGCCTACGGCGCATTCCTGTGTAATCAGGGTCGGCGCAAGGAAGGCCAGGTCTATTTCGAGCGCGCCGCGCTAACACCGCTTTACAGCACACCGGCCGCCGCGTTCACCAATGCCGGTGTTTGCGCGCGCGCAGACAGCCGCCCGGAAGAGGCGGAGGAGTATTTTCGCCGCGCACTGGCAGTCGACCCGCGGTTCGTGGAGGCGCTTTTGCAAATGGCCTCGCTGACCTACGAGCAGGGCTACTATCTGCAAACGCGCGCGTTCGTCGAGCGCTTTCTGCAGACGACTTCCGCCACCCCCGATGTGCTGTGGATGGGTTTCCTGTCGGAGCGCGAAATGGGCAATGGTGAGGCTGCAACACGCTACGCCAATCAGTTGAAGAACGAGTTCCCCCAGTCGGTCCAGACACGGCGTCTGCTGGAGATGGAGAGCAATGCCGGATAAGGCGGCTCAGGACGAGGCGCCGCAGCAACTGCTGATCGGGGACCGGCTGCGCGAGGCGCGCGAGGCGGCGGCGATTCCTGTCGAGAAAATTGCCAGCGATCTCTTGCTGGACCCCAGTGTGCTCGTACATCTGGAAGCCGAGGAGTTCGCCGAGCTCGGCGCGCCGGTCTTCGTCAGGGGTCATCTGCGCAAGTATGCAATGCGGCTTGGTCTCCCGGCGGACGAGCTCGTCGAGCTTTACCACCGTGATCACGATCGACCCCAGGGGCTGCCGATCGTCAATGAGAGTCTTGCCTTAACCCAGAAAAAGCGCCGCGGCTGGTTGCTGGTTTTGCTGCTCGCCATCGCGGTTGCTGCCATTGCGGTATTTTTGCTCAAGGACAGATCAAATGAACGTGCGCTCGAACCTGCCGCAGCGCCAACGCAGGGCGAAGCCATTGTGCTCGAGACGACGCCAGTAGTGGCCGGTAGTCTGATCGCGAGTGCCGCGCCGGAGGAGCGGTTGCCGCCGCCGCCATCCGTGGTCGAGCCGGTTGCAGCGGAACAGGAGTCCGGCGCAAACCCAGCCGCGGTCGCCGCGCCCAGCGCGGCGCCGGTCACGAATCTGCCTGCAGCCACGCCGCCGGCATCCAGCCCGGCGCTTGCTCCGGGAATGCTCGATGTCGCGTTCTCGTTTTCGCAGGATTCGTGGATCGAGGTCTACGATGCCACCGGCGCACGTCTGCTCTATGCCATGGGCCGGGCGGGATCTACCCGTAATCTCCGCGGAGAACCGCCGCTTCGGGTTTTTCTCGGGCTGGTCGGCGCGGTCGAAATCCGGGTTGGGGAAGAGCCGTTTGCGATTCCGCCGCAGCGCATCCGTGGCAATGTGGCCCGCTTCGTCATTGACGGACGCACCCCGGAGAGTGCGTTGGCGGGAGAGACGACGTGAGCGCGACGGTCAAACCGATTCGCGGCATGAATGACTTGTTGCCGCCTGACAGCGCGCACTGGCAGCAGGTCGAGGACCAGGTGCGGGAAGTCTTGCAGGATTACGGTTATCGCGAAATCCGCGTGCCCGTCGTCGAACGGACCGAGTTGTTCCGCCGTTCGATCGGCGAGGTGACGGACATCGTCGAAAAGGAGATGTACACCTTCGAGGACCGCAACGGCGACAGTCTCACGCTGCGCCCGGAAGCGACCGCCGGAATAGTGCGCGCCGGAATCAGCAATGGCCTGATCCACAACCAGCGGCATCGTTTGTGGTGCATGGGCCCGATGTTCCGCTATGAGCGCCCGCAAAAGGGTCGTTACCGCCAGTTCCACCAGATCGATGTCGAGGCCCTCGGGTTCGCGGGGCCGGATATCGATGCGGAAATGATTCTGATGAGCGCGCGGTTGTGGCACAAGCTGGGCCTGGACGGCCTTAAACTCGAGTTGAATTCCCTCGGCACGCCCGCAGCGCGCCAGGTTTATCGCGAAAAACTCGTCGCCTATTTTTCGCCTCACCTCGACGTCCTCGATGATGACAGCCGCCGTCGCCTGCAAAGCAATCCACTGAGAATCCTCGATAGCAAGAATCCCGCGATGGCGGATATCGTGGCCGATGCACCGGTGATTACCGATCACCTGGACGACGAGTCGCGTGTTCATTTCGAGGAACTGTGTGCAGTGCTTGATGCTGCGGGTATCGGTTACAGTATCAATCCGCGTCTGGTGCGAGGACTCGATTACTACAGTAAGACCGTTTTTGAATGGCTCACCGATCAGCTCGGTGCGCAGGGTGCGGTATGTTCCGGCGGACGTTATGATCTGCTGGTGGAGCAGCTCGGCGGGTCGCCAACACCGGCGATCGGCTGGGCGCTGGGAGTGGAGCGCCTCGTGGCGTTGCTGCGGGCAACCGGGTTCCCGTTTGCCGATCCCATCCCGGATGTCTATATGGTGCTGGTCGGTGACATGGCCGAGCGTGCCGGGCTGCCTCTGGCCGAGAAACTGCGCGATTCGATACCGCGGCTGCGTCTCGAGGTCAATTGCGGCGGCGGTAGTTTCAAGGCTCAGTTTCGCCGCGCCGATCGCAGCGGAGCGGGGCTGGCAATCGTAATCGGCGACGAGGAAGCGGAGCAACGCCGCGCAGGTCTCAAACCTCTGCGCGGCAGGGAAGAACAGGTGGATGTGGCGTGGGACGAGATCGCCTCCCACATCGGCAAACTGGTGGATTAGAACCGGACGGCCGCCCGCCAGGGCGACCGGCCAGACTAGCTACAGGAGCGGGTAGTGGACGAGTACCTCTCGGAAAAAGAACAGATTGAGAAGATACGCAACTGGTGGTCGGACAACGGCAGCTGGGTTATCGCGGGCATCGTACTGGGAGTCGCGCTGCTGGTCGGCTGGAACGCCTGGCAAAGTTACGTGATCCGTCGCGCGGAGGATGCATCCGCGTTGTACACCCAGCTCGCCGGACTGGTTGAGAAAGGCGAACTCGTGGCTGCTGAGCGCGACCAGGCGCTCGATATCGGACAGCGTCTCAAGGCCAGCTATTCGGCTACCCCCTATGATGAGCAGGGCGCGCTGGCGCTTGCCGGTCTCAATGTCGAAGCCGGCTTCCTCGATGAAGCGGCGGCCGAGCTCGATTATGTGATCAAAAACAGCTCGGACGCCGGGCTTGCACTGGTTGCGCGGCTGCGACTGGCACGTATTCGCCTGCAGCAGAACCGCCTCGACGATGCCGATGCCGCGCTCGTCACCACTGACCCGGGTGCGTTTTCTGCGCGTATTGCGGAATTGCGCGGTGACATCGCGTTTGCTCGCGGCGACCACGGCGGCGCGCGCTCGGCCTACGAGGAAGCGCTCGCCCAGGGCGATACCGGTGTTGTGAACCGGGTCTATGTGCAGATGAAACTCGACGACCTGGCCGCCGCGGAAACACCCGGGTCCCAGGAGACCGCCGCTGCGGACGACGGCGCCTCATGAGTGCTTTGCGCATTTCGTTACTGGCGGGTCTGTTGCTGCTTGCGGGCTGCTCGCTGTTCGGCGGCAAGGAAGAAGATGCCGAACCGCCGACCGAGTTGGCTGACATCGAAACCACGCTAAAGGTCAAACGGGCGTGGGAGGCAAAAGTTGGTTCGGGTTCGGAACGGCTGCGCCTCGGTCTGATCGTGGCAACTGACGGTACCAACGCGTTCGCCGCATCCCGCAAGGGCAAGGTAATGGCGTTTGCCGTCGATGGCGGCAAGCGGGTCTGGTCGGTGGATACCGATCTGCCGTTGTCTGCCGGTCCGGGTATCGGTGACGGGCTGCTGGCGGTCGGGTCCAGCGATGGCGACGTCGTGCTTCTCGATGCGCTCGATGGCAGCGAGCGCTGGCGAATTAACCTCGGTGGCGAATTGCTTGCCACGCCGGTGATTAGCGGAGACCGGATGATCGTGCGCACGGTCGACGGGACGACGCGCGCGCTGACATTGGCCGATGGTTCCGAGATCTGGGTAGTCGAACACGATGTTCCGCGTTTGACGTTGCGCGGGAACGCGTCACCGATCGTGGCGGGTGAGATCATTCTGATCGGCTTCGACAACGGCAAGGTTGCCGCGCTGAACCTTCGCGATGGCCAGACGATTTGGGAGATTTCACTAACTCCTCCGAGCGGTCGAACCGAACTCGAGCGGATGGTGGACGTCGACGCCAATGTCTGGGTGGTCGGCGGCGATGTCTACATCAGCGGTTTTCATGGACGCACGGTTAGTCTCGCGCTGGAATCGGGCCAGATCCTGTGGAGTCGCGATATCGACAGCCATGCCGGTGTCGGCGTGGACTGGAACAACGTCTATGTGACCGACAGCGACAGCATTGTGATCGGCATGACCCGTCGCAGCGGCACGCTGGCATGGCGTCAGGAGGATCTCAAGTTCCGTACGCTGACCTCGCCGGTGCCGTATGGGCGCAGCGTTGTGGTCGGTGACTTCGAGGGATACCTCCACTGGCTCGACGCGGAAACCGGCTCTTTCGTTGCGCGCACTCGCCCGGGTGAGTCAATCGTCAGCCCGCCGATCGTCGTCGGCGAGACGTTGCTCGTGCTGAGCGAGGATGGGCGCCTGTCGGCCTATCGCGCCGACTTCGGCACAGGCTGAGCCGCGAGGCCGACTCCATGCTGCCCGTCATCGCGCTCGTTGGGCGACCCAACGTCGGGAAATCGACCCTCTTCAACGTTCTTACCCGCAGTAGGGATGCGTTGGTCGCCGACCTGCCAGGACTGACGCGCGATCGTCAATACGGTTTTGGCAAAGTCGGGCCGTTCCCCTATGTCGTCGTCGATACCGGCGGTCTCAGTGGCGATGCCAGCGGCATCGATGCGGCGATGGCGCGGCAAACCCTGCGCGCCCTCGAGGAAGCCGACTACGTCCTGCTGATGGTCGATGGCCGCGAAGGCCTGACCGCGGCGGACGAGCAGGTCACCGACCTGGTGCGCCGCGGCGGCAAGGCCTGCCGGCTCGTGGTGAACAAGACCGAGGGGCGTCCCGCACATATGGCAGTCGCGGAATTTCATGATCTCGGTATGGGTGATCCGGTAGCAATTTCCGCGAGCCACGGCCATCGCGTTGCGGAGTTGATGGATGCGATCTGCGACGAACTGCCGGCTTCGGAAGTTGCCGAAGAGGCCGATGCAGATGGCACCCGCGTTGCGGTAATCGGTCGTCCGAACGTCGGCAAATCGACGCTGATCAATCGCATCCTTGGCGAGGAACGGCTGGTTGCCTTCGATGAGCCCGGGACGACTCGCGACAGCGTTTTCGTTCCGTTCGAACGCGACGGTCAGCGTTACACACTAATCGATACCGCCGGGCTGCGCCGGCGCGCGCGGGTCAGCGAGACGGTCGAGAAATTCAGTGCGGTGAAGACACTGCAGGCCATCGATCGTGCAAATGTGGTTGTGGTGCTTTACGACGGCCAGGAAGGCGTGACCGATCAGGATGCGGCATTGACCGGTCTGGTCATCGATCGCGGCCGCGCCCTGGTGCTGGCGGTCAACAAGTGGGACGGACTGGAACAGGAGCAACGCGACGACGTCAGGCGCGATCTCGAACTCAAATTGCCGTTCGTCGATTTCGCCCGGCTGCACTTTATTTCCGCATTGCACGGCAGCGGCGTAGGGGAGTTGTTCGGGTCCGTCAATCAGGCCTTTGCCGCCGCGATGAGCGATCTGTCGACGCCGGCCCTGAGCCGCGTTCTCGAAAAGGCGGTGACCCAGCACCAGCCGCCGATCGTCCATGGGCGCCGGATCAAGCTGCGCTATGCGCATCAGGGTGGACGCAATCCGCCAGTCATCGTGGTTCACGGCAACCAAGTCGATCGTTTGCCGCAATCCTACCAGCGCTACCTGGCGCGAACGTTTCGCGAGGCGTTTAATCTTTTCGGTACCCCGGTACGGATGGAGTTCCGCTCCGGTGAAAATCCGTTTGCCGGCCGGCGCAACAAGCTGACGCCGCGGCAGGAACGAAAACGGCGGCGTATGATCCAACACGTCAAGAAAAAGGGCCGTTAGCCATGGCCAGGCCGGAGCGGCGGGGCATTCAGGTTTTCTGTCATCGAAACGGAAACGGACGCGGACGATGAGCGCAGCGCGCAAAACGATACGGTTGCCGCAGACTTTGCACATGCATCGCGGCGGTGAACTGAAGCAGGTGCAACTTGCCTACGAATCCTGGGGCGAACTCAATGAGCGCGGTGACAATGCCGTGCTGATATTTACCGGGTTGTCGCCGTCTGCGCATGTGACCTCATCGCCGGAAGACCCGTCGCCGGGCTGGTGGGAGGAGATGGTAGGCCCGTCACGACCGATCGACACCAATCGCTATTACGTGATCTGTTTTAATTCTCTCGGCAGTTGTTTTGGTTCGACCGGACCCGATACCTGCATCCCCGGAACCGATCAGCCCTACCGGCTCAAGTTTCCGGTGCTGACCGTCGAGGACATCGCGCAATCAGCCTACATGGCATTGCCCTGTCTCGGTATCTGGAAGCTGCACAGTATCGTCGGACCCTCTATGGGCGGGATGACTGCGCTCGCGTTCGCGATGATGTTCCCGGGCTACAGCGACAATCTCGTTCTTATTTCGTCAGCACCGCGGGCGACACCGTTCGCGATCGCGTTGCGATCGTTGCAGCGCGAGATCATTCGTAGCGACCCGGAGTGGCGGGGCGGCAACTATCCGCTCGGGGAGGGGCCGATTATGGGAATGCGTCTCGCGCGCAAGCTCGGCATGATCAGTTACCGCTCTGCCGGCGAGTGGCAGCAGCGATTCGGCCGCGAGCGAATCGCCGAGGAACGCAAGAGTGGCGATTCGTTCTGTATCGACTTCGAGGTGGAAAGTTATCTTGAGGCGCATGCGTCAAAATTCACCGGCCAGTTCGATCCCAACTGCTATCTGTACCTGTCGCGCGGCATGGATTTGTTCGATGCGGCCGAGCATGGCGGTTCGGTCGCCGCGGGTTTGCGCCGCGTAGACGTCAAGCGGGCGCTGGTAATGGGAGTGGGGACCGATTTTCTGTTCCCGCTGGAACAGCAACGCGAGATCGCGGAAGGTCTCCGGCGTGACGGGCGCGAGGTGCGCTTCGAGGCGCTGGATTCGATCCAGGGCCACGACTCTTTCCTCGCGGATATGGACCGTTTCCGTCCGGTTATCGCCGACTTCTACGAGTAGCGCAACGCCGCGCGAAAACGCCAGGTCCCGACATGGCTGCGAGGAAGTCAGCCCGGGTCGCTGGCGCTGTCGAGCAACAGGTCCGGATCCACCATTGCGCCGTTCATGCTGACGCTCCAGTGCAGGTGGGGTCCGGTCACCCGGCCGCTGCTGCCGACCGCACCGATGACCTCGCCACGCGCGATCGTATCGCCGGCGGCGACGTCGATTCTGTCCATGTGGCAATACATCGTTACCAGTCCCTGACCGTGGTCGATGAATACCGTGTTGCCATTAAAAAAGAAGTTGCCGGTTTCGACGATACGGCCGGCCGCGGCGGCGTGTATCGGGGTGCCGGTCGTGGCCGCGATGTCGATCCCGCTGTGCGGCCGGCGCGGCTGTTCATTGAAAAACCGGCGCAGACCGAACGCGCTGCTGCGCGGGCCGTCGACCGGCAACCGCAGATCAAGTTGCGGCGCGGAATCCGTCCACCTGCCGAGCGCGGCATCGATTCGCTTTTTTTCGCCTCCGATTCGCTCGAGGTCGTCCGGATTGGGGTCGACCTGGCGCTGGTTCGTGACGGTGATGTGCTGCGTCTCGTAGGACCGCGTGGTGATCTCGAACGGGACTTCGGTCCCTGTCCCGTCGTGGTCGATCAGCAACGTTGCCGTGCCGGGTTCGCGGTCGAGCGCGATACCGACAATCGCGAAAAGGCGACCATCATGGCGCGTCACCATGACCCGTCGCTCGCCGAAAAATGCCCGGATGGCGCGCGGCGGGTTCAGCGGGTCCGAGATCGACGACCGCGATGCCGCCGGGAGTCGGAGACGATTCGGGCAGATCCCGCGCTGCCGCCGCCGCTCCCAGCGTCAGGGTAATGAGCAGACCGACGGCAGCGCTGGCGCGATTCACGGTTTTTTTCCGATCCGCGTGACGGTGGCGGCGATACTGCCATCGGCGACGCGCACGTCCAGCTCATCGCCTTGCTTGATGTCCCTTGTCGAGTGCACTGCGCGTCCCTGCGGATCGAACACGATTGCATAGCCGCGTTCCAGCGTGGCGAGCGGACTGACCGCATGGAGCGCGCGCGCGGCGCTTGCATAGCCCGCGGCGGAGTCTGCCAGGCGCCGCCTTACTGCCTCAATCAACCGGTGTCTGTACGCCGATAACGCCTCGGCCCGGCGTTGGATGGCCATGGCCGGCGACAGCCGATCGAAATGTGCGGTGTGCTCGCGGAGCCGGGCCGCGCGGGTTTCGATGAGCTGGCGCTGCGCGCGCAGCAGGCGTCGTTCGAGCTCGTCGAGCCTCTGCCCATTCTGCTGCAAAATCCGGCGCGGGTTGCGCTGATCGAGCCGTTTGCCCAGCCACGCGGATTTTTCGCCATCCCGCGCGATCCGGCGCCTTGCCAGCTGGTGCAGGCGGCTCATCGACCGGCGCAGCTGCACGCTCCAGGCGGCGGCATCCGGAACCGCCAGCTCGGCGGCACCCGACGGCGTTGGCGCCCGGAGATCGGCTGCCAGGTCGGACAACGTGACATCGACCTCATGGCCGACCGCGCTGATCAGCGGAATGCCGCAGGCATGGATGGCGCGCACGACGATTTCCTCATTGAAGGCCCACAGATCCTCCAGCGAACCGCCGCCGCGGGTCAGAATGATCACGTCGCAGTCGCGTCGCCTCGTGGCCAGATCAAGCGCGGCGGCGATCCGCGGTGCCGCCTCTTCGCCCTGCACAGGTACCGGGTAGATCCTGACCGGCACGGCCGGAAAGCGCCGCCCGAGAATGTTCAAAACGTCGCGGATCGCGGCACCGCTCGGTGAGGTCACGACGCCGATCCGCTCCGGCACTGTTGGCAGCGGACGTTTCGCCGATTCGTCGAACAAACCCTCCGCGGCGAGTTTGGCTTTCAGCGCCTCGAGACGCGCCCGCAACGCGCCTTCGCCGGCGTCCTCCATCTGTTCGACGATCAGCTGGAATTCGCCGCGCGCCTCGTAGAGGCTGACCCGGGCACGAACCCGTAAGTGCTGGCCGTTGCGCGGCGCGAAGCCAATATAGCGGTTGTACTGACGGAACATCGCGCAACGGATCTGGGCGCGATCGTCTTTCAGGCTGAAATACAGGTGGCCCGATGCCGGCCGCGCGAGATTCGACATCTCGCCCTCGAGCCACAGCATCGGAAGACCTGATTCCAGCAGCAGGCGGGCCTCGGCATTGAGCCGGGAGACGGTGTAGACATCCCGCCCGGCAGGCGCGTAATGAGCTGTTTCCTCAACCATGACGCCGATCATAACTGCCGCGTGTCGGAGTCGTGAATACAAATTTCGCACAGAGCCCGTCTGGACCGCGGTCTGGTGTGGGCGTAAAATTGCCCGTTTATCTGAATCAGCGGCAGGAGCGGCCATGCGTATCGCCAGGGAAGAAGCCCTCACCTTCGATGACGTCCTACTGCGGCCCGATTATTCCGAGATTCTGCCCCGCGACGTATCCCTCGCGAGCCGCCTGGCCGCGGATATCGTGCTGAATCTGCCGCTGCTTTCCGCGGCGATGGACACCGTTACCGAATCGCGCCTGGCAATAACCCTTGCCCAGGAAGGCGGCATAGGGATCATTCACAAAAATATGACCGGTGAGGCGCAGGCGCGCGAGGTTCGCCGGGTCAAGAAATACGAAAGCGGGGTCATCAGCGACCCGATCACCGTTTCCCCGGACCGCACGATTCGCGACGTGATGCTGCTGACGCAGGAGAAGAACATTTCGGGTGTGCCGGTCGTCGAGGGTGAAGATCTCGTCGGCATCGTCACCAACCGCGATCTGCGCTACGAGACTCAGCTCGATTCACCCGTGTCTGCGGTCATGACGCCGAAAGAGCGGCTGGTCACGGTCAAGGAAGGCGCTGACAAGGACGAAGTCCTGATGCTGCTTCACAAGCACCGCATCGAAAAGGTCCTGGTGATCGACGACTCCTTTCGCCTGCGCGGGATGATCACCGCCAAGGATTTTCAGAAAGCGACCGACTTTCCGCTCGCCTGCAAGGACGACCGCGGCGCACTGCGGGTTGGCGCGGCAGTAGGCACCGGCGCCGACACGGATGAGCGCGTCGAGGCCCTGGTCGAATCCGGCGTCGACGTCATTGTGGTCGATACCTCGCACGGTCACAGCAAGGGCGTGCTAGACCGGGTCAGCAGGATCAAGCAGGCGTTTAGCCATCTTCCCGTGATCGGCGGCAATATCGTGACACCGCAGGCAGCCAGGGCGCTGGTAGACGCCGGTGCGGATGCGGTGAAGGTAGGTATCGGTCCCGGCTCGATCTGCACGACCCGCGTCGTGGCCGGGGTCGGGGTGCCGCAAATCAGTGCCGTTGCCGGAATCGCCGCGGAGCTCGCGGACAGCGGCATCCCGGTCATTTCCGATGGCGGCATCCGCTATTCCGGCGACGTCGCGAAAGCCATCGTGGCGGGCGCGCATTCGGTGATGATTGGCGGTTTGTTCGCCGGCACCGAGGAGTCTCCGGGCGAGGTCGAGTTGTACCAGGGCCGTTCCTACAAGAGTTACCGCGGCATGGGTTCGCTCGGCGCGATGTCGCAACAGCACGGCTCCAAGGATCGCTATTTCCAGGATGCGACCGAGGAACTCGAGAAACTGGTCCCGGAGGGTATCGAGGGGCGTGTGCCGTACAAGGGCAGCCTGTTGACTATCGTCCACCAGATGGCCGGTGGATTGCGGGCCGCGATGGGTTATACCGGTTGTCACGATATCGAGGAGCTGCGGACCAAGCCGACCTTCGTGCGGATTACCGGTTCGGGTATGCGCGAGAGTCATGTGCATGACGTCACGATCACCAAAGAAGCGCCCAATTACCGCCTCGACTGAACGGCGGCGACCGCCGCGAACGCCTAACCGCCGAAAGGCGAAAGAGACCTAAGTCGTGCAGGACATACACGCTGAACGTATTCTTATTCTGGATTTCGGCTCCCAGTACACCCAGCTGATCGCGCGACGGGTTCGCGAGGCCGGCGTCTACTGCGAGATTCACGGCTGGGATCTCGGTGAGGCCGGTATTCGCGATTTCGGAGCGAACGGAGTCATCCTGTCGGGTGGGCCGGAATCGGTGACGCTCGATGCCACACCCGATGTCGATTCCGCGGTGTTTGATCTTGGGGTGCCGGTGCTCGGTATCTGTTACGGCATGCAGACGATGGCGGACAAACTGGGCGGCGAGGTTGCAAGCTCCGCGCATCGCGAATTCGGCTACGCGCGAGTCCGGGTCGATGCCAGTTCCGCTTTGCTCGACGACATCGAGGACGATCTCGATGACGCGGGCCATGGTCTTCTCGATGTATGGATGAGTCACGGCGATCGGGTCGAGCGCCTGCCCGAGGGCTTTGTAACGATCGCCAGCACCGACAGCGCTCCGCTTGCCGGCATGGCCGACGAGGGTCGGCGTTTCTACGGCCTGCAGTTCCACCCGGAAGTCACTCACACCAGGCAGGGAACGCGGATTCTCGAACGGTTTCTCCACGACGTTTGTGGCTGCGGCAACCACTGGACGCCCGGCAACATCGTCGCCGACAGCATCGCGAGCGTGCGTGAAAAGGTCGGCGGCGACAAAGTATTGCTGGGGTTGTCCGGCGGCGTCGATTCATCGGTGGTCGCGGCACTGTTGCATCGCGCGATCGGCGACCAGCTGACCTGTGTGTTTGTCGACAACGGCCTGTTGCGCCACCATGAGGGCGACCAGGTCATGGCGACGTTTGCCGAACACTTCGGCATCAAGGTGATTCGCGTCGATGCCGGCGACCGCTTTCTCGGCGCGCTCGAAGGCGTCAGCGATCCGGAGCAGAAACGCAAGATCATCGGCGGGCTGTTCATCGACATTTTCGACGAAGAAGCGGAGAAATTACGCGATGTGGCGTGGCTGGCGCAGGGCACGATCTATCCCGATGTGATCGAGTCGGCCGGGGCAAAGACCGGCAAGGCCCACGTGATCAAGTCGCATCACAACGTCGGCGGACTGCCGGAGACGATGACACTGAAACTGGTCGAGCCGCTGCGCGAGTTGTTCAAGGACGAAGTGCGCCGCATCGGTCTCGAGCTGGGTCTGCCGCACCAGATGGTCTATCGCCACCCGTTCCCCGGCCCGGGTCTCGGTGTTCGCATCGTTGGCGAAGTCCGGCCCGAGTTTGTCAAACCGTTGCAGCTCGCGGACGATATTTTCATCAGCGAACTGCGCAAGTGGGATCTGTACGACACTGTCAGCCAGGCATTCGCGGTGTTCCTGCCGGTCCGCAGCGTCGGTGTGATGGGCGACGGGCGCCGCTACGACTATGTGATTGCGTTGCGCGCCGTCGAGACGGTCGATTTCATGACCGCGCACTGGGCCCATCTGCCATACGACTTCCTCGATCATGTTTCACGCAGGATCATCAATGAAATCGATGGTATCTCGCGGGTGACCTATGACATTTCCGGAAAACCGCCAGCCACGATCGAGTGGGAGTGACTAGTACTGCCAGGCAGTGTCTGGCTCTGGCTGGCAACAGCAGGCATTGCACCTTATGTCTGATTATTCAGGCCGGTAGAAAATAAGTGATGATATCCATCTCCTTGTGCGGGATGCCGATAATATCAATGCCGTCATCTCCAATCAGATAGAAGACAACATGCTCTCCCTCTGGAAAGCTGTAATAGCCTTCAGCCACATCCGTGCGGTGTTTGCCTAGTTGCGGGTTCTCGGCTAACCAGCCAAAGCGTTTTTCGAGTGCTTTCAGGTAAGTATTACGTTGGCGTTTACCCCATTGCCGCTCTGTATATCGGCCGATGTTTTTCAAGTCATCCTGAGCCCTTGGGGTGACTCTGAATCCGGGCATCAGGCTTCGTTATCCAGATCGTTGATCAGTGTGTCCATTGTGAAATTATCTATGAACTCACTGGCTCTGGCCTGTTCAGCGCCCTGGGCCAAATGACTCCGTAAAGCATCGAGTTTGCTTTTACGCTCTTCCATTGCGCGGAGAGCGTCACGAACTACTTCACTGGCGGAGCCGTAACGCCCACTGGCGATCTCGTTCTTGATATAAACTTCCCAGTGTTCGCCCAGGCTAAGACTTGTCGTTGCCATATCGCTCTCCGGATATTCATAATTAACAAATATGAATATATAACAGGCTCGGAGGTAGAGGCAACCGGCGTCTAATTAGTCAGTTTTTCGAGCATTTTGAAGAACTTTTTGAGCATGGTATTGTTCATGGTATTACCGTTTAGCTGGATAATAAGTTATTGAATATAAAAGATAAAAATGGCCTATTGATAATAGAGTGGGAGTGACGGGCACTGACAGGCAATGTCTGGCACTGGCTGGTAACAACGGATTCCAAAACCACGAAGCCCGGCGTAATAGCGGGCTTTTTCGTTTATCTAGGGGTGATCCTGTATTCGACCTGTTGCTGGCGGACATTCACAGGCAGTGGCGAATACCGTTTGCCTTTGCAGTGACCATCGGGGCCAGTAACTTCAAAAAGTAGCTCTAGCTTCGTATCGGGTAGGTCAGGGAATTGTGGTTACAGTGTCTCCAGAGATGCCATGGGCACAAACAGCTTCATGGGGTTGTCGGTCAACGGCAAGAAGAAGTCGAACGATTGGTAGAAGGCCAGTGCGTCGTGGTCGAGCACATCAAGAACGACGCCCATGGCGGGCACGCCGTTCGGGTTGCTGGCTATCTGATAGGCATGCCTTAGCGCATGTACCAGTGTTTTTGCTCCCAGGCCTTGCCGATGGAACCGTTGGTCGATGCCGAGTTGCGCCAGCAAGATGACGGGAACGGGATAGCGCGGCAGGCGAGACGGGTCTGGCAGCTCTTCGCGCACCAATGTCTGATGGGCTAGTGTGTAGTACGCGGCTACCTCGGGTTTCTCTGAAGTGTCTCCGGTGGTGTAGGGCAGTACAAAGGTTCGGTTCAGGTTCAATGCCATGTTCTTCGCCGCATAGCGGCGAAGATACACGTTGATGGACTCCTTGCCGCAGTCAAATGTTTTGACATTGATCGCGCGTGGATCCAGTGGCAAAAACTCAACGGTCGGCATTCAGCACGAAGCCCTCTTGGTCAAGTGCTTGTGCTGCCTTACGAAGCCTGGCTGTTGGCGCAGGCGGGTTGTCACAGGCCTCGCAAAAAGCGTCGAACTGCGCGTTGGTCAGTTGAATACTGCTGTAGGCTTCCAATACTTCCGGCGCATGTTGCTTCACCAGCTGGGTGACGTAGGCCTTGATACTGGTTAAGCCCGACGCACGTGCCGCGCGCTCTGCCAGTGCATAGGTTTCTTCATCCCATTGCATTTCATAACGTACAGGTTTGGGCATGGTCATCTCCGTAAATTCTCTACGGAATAAATCCGTAATGAGAGAAAGTATTACGGAATTTATCCGTAAAAGCAAGGAGAACGTTCGGGAGTCCGTCCGTGGCGCTCATTGACTGTAACAGTACAGTATGAGAGCCTGCCGATACTGTATTGTTACAGTTTCGGTGTAAAGATGAGTGAAAAATGATGAGCGCAAACTTCGAGCAACTATTACAGCCGTACTCGACAGAACCGGGTTCCCTGCTGCCGGTGATCTTCAATATTTTCTCGCTTTGGCGTCTGACCGGGCAGCAGCAGATGACGTTGCTGGGCTTGAGCAACGAAAAGACGCTCTACAACTGGAAAAACCAGCCGGAGAAAGCAAAGCTGACCCGGGACTGTCTGGAACGGGCCAGCTATATCCTTGGTATCTACCGGGCGTTACAGATTCTCTTTCCGGATGAAGCGCAAAGCGATCAGTGGCTTCATGCACCCAATGACAATCCGCTGTTCGATGGCTCGACGCCAGTGGACAAAATGTTGGGAGGTTTGGTCGTCGACCTGGCGGTTGTTCGAGAGCATCTCGATAGTCAACCGTCATGAGCACCGCACCGGCCTTGTTCTCGGTGACCATGACGGCCGAGCTTCAATCACTGCCCATGGTCCAAGCCTGACAGCACACAGTTAGGGTTGAGGATATGATACGCCCCGCGAAACACAAATGGACATTTCCCGCTCGCTTCCGTGCAGGAGCCTACCGCTGGAGATCCTCCAAATTAGCCTGCCAGCGATTACGCGAAGCCGTTTCCGAAATCAAGAAGGTGGCGAAGAAAGAACCTGATCTGGCTGCAGAAGGTGCCGTCCGCCTGATCGAAAAGCTTTGGCCTGCGCTGGAGCATGTGGACAGCTCCAGCGGCGCCCTGGGTTCTGCGGTGAACAAAGCACTCGACCAACTGCTTCCCGTCATCATCAACGCGCCGGCGGATGCCAATACACGCCAAAAATGGCTCGAACGCTTATGGCAGGCGATGGAGGATGATGGCGTCGACTACCTGGGGCCGGTGGGTGACCGCTGGGGAGAGGTGTGCGGTTCGGTGGAAACCGCCAATCAGTGGGCCGAAGAATTGATGCCGACATTGAGGTCGTGTTGGACCGACCCGAATCCGGGAAACTATTTTCATGGCGCAACGGCCTGCCTGTCCTGCCTGCTGGTGGCCGAACGCTATCAGGATCTGCTCGACCTGCTGGCGCTGGACCGTAAACCCTTCTGGCACTACCGTCGCTATGGCGTCGAGGCGTTATTGTCGATGGGCAAGAAGTCGGAAGCGCTGCAATACGCCGAGGCATCCAGAGGCTTGAACCAACCGGATTCGGCGATTGATCAGGCCTGCGAAGAGATCCTGATTTCCTCGGGTCTCCATGATGAGGCCTATCGGCGCTATGGGCTGAGGGCGGCCCAGGGAAATTCGTATCTCGCGCGGTTTCGTGCTGTGGCAAAACGCTACCGCATGAAGGATGCGTCAGTGATTCTGGCTGATCTCATCGCCACGACCCCTGGAGATGAAGGAAAATGGTTTGCGACCGCAAAGGAACTCGAGCTGTACGATCTCGCATTGGACCTTGCGAACCGCAGCCCCTGTGATCCAAAAACACTGACCAGGGCGGCCAGGGATAACCTCGATTCGGCACCAGAATTTGCTCTGGGTTCAGCCCTGGCCGCATTGCGCTGGTTGAGTGAGGGGTGGGGTTACGAGGTGACCAGCGTCGATGTGATAGAGGCCTATGACCGGGCAATGGACGCAGCCACTAGGTTGAATAGGGCTGACGACGTCACCGAGCAGATCCGGCAACTGGTTGAGGCGAACGACAATGGGGCGAGACAGTTTGTGCGCCAGGCGTTGCAGGGAAGAATGCGCGTCGGTGGTGACGACGATGGCCCAGTGACATAACCCAGTGACAGAAACGGAATGTTGTTGGGGCATTAAATCAGGTGACATATATGCTACCATTGGCTTCATATGACAGGGGCTAGAGAATACCTCGACAGTGAGAAACCTGATGGCTTTGACGAAGGATTTTAGGGACACCATACAGGCACGCGCCCAACGGGATCCGGCGTTTCGCAAGGCTCTGCTGCAGGAAGGGGTCGAACACCTACTGGCCGATGATGTCGATACCGGCAAGGCAGTGCTGCGCGACTACATCAACGCGACCATCGGGTTTGAGGAGCTGTCCCGGGTCCTTGGCAAATCGAGCAAGAGTCTCATGCGCATGTTCGGGCCGAAAGGGAATCCCCAGGCGAGGAACTTGTTCGCGGTCATCCATTACCTGCAGGAGCAGCAGGGCATACACCTGGAAGTCAAAGCCCGGAAAGTGGCCTAGAGTGCGTTGTGGCGGTGCTCAATCTGCAAATCTTTCGAGTATTTTGAAGGAATTTCTGAGCATGGTATTTTTCATGGTATTACCGTTTTTACAGGAAAATAAGCCATTGATAATAAAAGATAAAAAAGGCTTATTTATAATAGAGTGGGAGTGATCGGGTAGTGTCAATAATTCCTCGCACTTTCGATTCTGCGGCGGTCTCGGTCCGCGCGAGCTACGCGACCGCGTAGCGAGTTTCTCTGTCCATCTCCTCCAGCAGTTTCATGTTCATGTATTTGCGTGTGCCCCAACTCGTCGTCGCCGCGTGACGTAGTCGTGCCGCCACGAGCATCAGCGCCGACTTGCCATCAGGGAACGCGCCGACGACCTTCGTTCGCCGTCGCGCTTCCTTGAGCAACCGTTCCATCGGATTGTTCGTCTTCAGCTTGATCCAATGCTCCGATGGGTACGCATAGTAGGTCAGCGTCTCGTCGATGTGCTCGGCGACCCACGCCGCCGCCGTCCTGAGCCTCATCTTGTTCAGTGCGTCGACGACATCTTTGGCCTTAGCCTGCGCCGCCTCGCGGCTCTCCTGGGCGTGTATCAACTTGAGCATCGCCGACACGTGGCGCATTTTGTTGCGCGGCACATGCGAGAAGACGTTGCGGTAGGCGTGCACGACGCAACGCTGCCAGTCGGCATCGGGGAAGACCTCGTCTATCGACTCGACCAATCCCATGCACGCGTCGGAGACGAACAGGCGGACGCCTTTCAGACCTCGGGCCTTGAGCGACTTCAGGAACGCGAACCAGCCGGCCTTGTCCTCCTTGTGGCCCTCGCTGACGCCCAGTACGCGGCGATAACCCTCGCTGTCGACGCCGATCGCGGCCAGCACCGAGACGTTCTTCACCTCGCCGCCCCAGCTGCGCTTGAGGACGATGCCGTCGAGGTAGACATACGGGAAGCTTCCCTCGAGCGGTGCCGTGCGCCAGCGCTCGATGTGCTTGTACACCTTCTGGTTGAGCTTACTGACCGTGCCCGACGACACCCGCGTACCCCACAGCGCCTCGGTAATATCCTCGACGCGTCGTACTGATACGCCGGCCAGGTACATCTGAACGATCGCCTCTTCGACCGACACCTCGCGACGACGATAGCGCTCGATGATCGCGGTCTCGAACGTCTGGCGGCGTAGCTTGGGCATCTTCACCGTCACCTTGCCCGCCTTGGTCTGAAGCTTGCGGTCGTAGTGGCCGGCCCGGGTATCCACCCGCTCCGGCGAGCGCTGGTAGCGCTGTGCGCCGCACAGATCGTCGGCCTCGGCGTCGAGCAGCGCGTTGAGCGTCTCCTCGACCGTGCCGCGGACCATCTCGTCGAGGTGGGCCCGGATCTCGCTCTCATCGATCCGGATCACCTTGCTCGGCGGCTTCGTGCTATCTTTTTCCATGGTGGTCTACATTGGTCTGTTGCTGTCGTCTCGGAACTTCAGTTCTGACAGACCGAGGCCACCGCCTCTTCAAATGTGCGAAAAATAATTTACGTTATCTTTTCGACACCAGCGAAGCTGCCCTGGAAGGTATTAATTAAACAGTTGCGACTAAAGGAGAAAATTATGAACAGATTTTTGAATCTTACCAGCTTATTGAAACTTACAGGTCTGCTGCTGCTGGCGGCGTCCATTTCCGGGTTTTCAATCGCGGGTGCCGTCGGCGAAGGAATGAAACTGGCGGTCGAGTGCAAGACCGACGAAGCCGTGGAGGTTCTTGACAAAGCCCAGAAAAAGAGGGGCCTGACCGGGGCGCTGGCCATACTGGAGTTGGAAGCCGTGCTGCGTGACGCCGGACGTGACGAGCAGGCTGACGCCCTTCAGACAAAGCGTGAAAGCAAGCAGGCAGGGATGACCGAGAAGCAGAAGGAAGAAGCCGAAAAGGCGATTCTCGAGACGGTTGACAACATCCGCAACGAGCGGAAGAAGCAGACCGGCAGCGCCACCTGCCCGTAGCTGCTGCAGGGGGCTGCACGAGACTCGCCGCCCCCGTAAACCTCCTTCTACTCGTACGCCCTGGTAGTGGTGCGAAAACCGTCCTGCCAGACAAAGGCACGGTAGCACGGGCCGATATCGTCGCTGCACTGAGAGGAGTGGACCGCAAGCACAAGACGTTCTGCCCGTCGACATCCGACCACCTGCCACCTGTGGGCCAAGGAACTCGTAGGTCTTGTCAGGTGCCACAACCCACAGAAATGTACCGCCGCTACCTCCCCACAGGGTTATCGCGGTGGAGCAGGAAAACTGGGCTCCGTCGATCAGTTCCTCCGGCTCCCCATCACCGGTGAAATCGTACCGAACGACCGCCTTGTCGGTCGAATGAAACTCCCCGTTGTCGAGGCCGTTGCATTCAAGTTTTGCCTTTTCGATGATTTCCGCCGAGGAAGTTGGGAGGTTGTCGGCCAGTGTGAAGCCGGGGATCAATGTGGTGAGCAATGTAATAAAAAATGAAAACCGCATAGCGTCTCCTTCAATTTTGATATTCTCTCACACTAAAAAGTTAAAGGATTATTCCAGCCTTTCATGATAATGGATCGTCAATGACTCAATTGTATTTCGCCTTCAGGAGCGGCCGCAGCACATAGTCGATGATCCGGCGCCGGCTTACCACCACGTCCACCTCGGCTCAGGGAATATCCGTTATCAACTCAAAACGCCCTACAGTGATGGGATCACCCATGTCATGTTCGAATCGCTGGATGTCATGTCGCACATCCTTGTGCTCCACCCTTCGGGCGATCCTTGTCGAATATTAGGGGACCACGGTTTTCTTGTGTGATCCTCCTGAAGGAAACGGAAATCGTGGTCTCCTATTGTTTAATTGTTGGAGTATTTTGAAGGGA
>CAVOVJ010000007.1:0-56210 GCA_963699835.1 uncultured Gammaproteobacteria bacterium
GATCGCTTCCATCCGATAAAAAATGCCGCCGAGCAGCAGGCGCGCGAGAGTCTGCGCGCGAGCTTTGGAATTCCCGAAACGGCGATGGTCATCGCCATGGTCGGCGCGATCATGCCGCGTAAAAGCCCCGACCTCGTGTTGCAGGCATGGCAACGGCTGCTGCCGCAGTTTCCCGATATCCACCTGTTGTTCGTCGGGCCGCGCGCCGATACCCACGATCCAAAGCTCGCAAGCTTCGGCGAGAAAGTTGCGTCGCAGATCGAACAGATTGGCTGCCCGCAGCAGGTCCATTTCTCCGGCGTCGTCGATAACGTCGAGGCGCACCTGCGCGCGGCGGATCTGTTCGTGCTGGCATCGCGGCGCGAGGGCACGCCCAATTCGTTGCTGGAGGCGATGGCCGTGGGTCTGCCGTCGGTGAGCACGCCGTTTATCGGCATCTCCGCAAGCACCGGCAAAGCCGGCGAACAGTTTCTGTTGGCCGAGCGTTCGCCCGAGAGTCTTGCGGGCATGCTGCGGCGGATCCTGCTCGAGCCGGACTTGCGCCAGGCGCTTGCGGTGGCCGGGCGTGACTATGTCGCCACCCATCTCGATCAGCAAGTCACGCTGGATCGTTATGCGGCGTTGTACCGCGAACTCGGGGCCGCGGCGGTTCGCCGCCATGGCGGCTGAATGAGGCCAGGGCGCAATCCAATATGTGCGGGATAACGGGCTTTATCGATTTCGCGAAAGCCTCGTCCGAGGAGCATCTGCGGTCACTCGCCGCGGCAATGGCGAATACGCTGACCCATCGCGGCCCGGATGGAGGAGACGCGTGGGCCGATGCCGGCGCCGGGGTCGCACTCGGACACCGCCGCCTGTCGATCCAGGACCTCTCGCCTGCCGGGCGCCAGCCAATGCACTCGGCCGATGGCCGCTACGTCATCGTGTTCAACGGTGAGATCTACAATTTCCGCGATCTGCAGCAGGAGCTGGCCGCCCTGGGGCATGGGTTCCGAGGGCACTCCGACACCGAGGTTCTGCTTGCGGCGATCGTGCAGTGGGGTCTGCCGCAGACGTTGCCGCGGCTGCTGGGGATGTTTGCTTTCGGCTTGTGGGACCGGCAGGAACAGACGTTGTTTCTCGCCCGCGACCGGGCCGGCAAGAAGCCACTGTATTACGGGCGCTGTGGCAACAGCTTCCTGTTCGGTTCCGAACTGAAAGCGTTGCGCCGTCATCCCGGTTTCGAGGATGAAATCGACCGCGACGCGCTGGCCGGTTTTCTCCAGCACAGCTGGGTGCCGGGGCCGCGCTCCATCTACCGTGCAATCCGCAAGCTGCCGGCCGGGTGTTCGCTGGCGCTGGGCGCGGGCGGGGAGCCGCTGATCCAGGCCTACTGGGATGCCGCCGAAGTCGCGCGTAGCGGGGAGCGCGAGCCGTTCCAGGGATCGATGACGGACGCGGCCGATGAACTCGAGCGCCTGTTACTCGATGCGACCGAGCGCCGCATGATCTCGGACGTACCGCTCGGCGCGCTGCTGTCGGGTGGCTTCGACTCGACCACCGTCGTCAGCCTGATGCAGCGGCTGAGCGATCGCCCGGTGAAGACATTTACTATTGGCTTCGACGAGGCGGACTATGACGAATCCGTGCATGCGCGCGCGATCGTCGAACATCTCGGCACTGATCACACCGAGCTGACGGTAACCCACAACGACGCACTCGAAGTCATTCCGCAACTGCCTGAGATGTATGACGAGCCGTTCGCCGATGCGTCGCAGATTCCGACCTACATCGTTTCCCGGCTGGCCCGCAGCCGGGTCACGGTGGCGTTGAGCGGGGACGGTGGCGATGAGTTGTTCGCCGGCTACAAACGCTACCGGCGCGCATTGCGCGATGCGCGGCGCTGGAGCGGTATGCCGGGTGGCCTGCAGCGCGGCGTGGCGCGGTTGTTGCGCGCCGGGGAACGCCTCGGCTGGCGCGCCTTGCAGCCGCCTCCGGGGGCCGAATCGATACCGGGGTGGCGCCGTTTCGCTGCCGGTCTGGACAGGAATGCCGCTACCCTGACCACCTCCGATCCGGTCAGGCTGTTCGCGCGTTAGCGCGCCCGGACCGATAGCGGTGCGGCGTTGGTACCAGGCGCGCACGACATCGACTATCCGTTGGGAGACGTCGCCGCGGCCGTGAACCTCGCCGAACCGATGCAGGGCATGATGTTGTATGACTTCACCAGTTATCTCGTCGACGACATCCTGGTGAAAGTGGACCGCGCCAGCATGGCGGTCAGCCTCGAGGTTCGCAGTCCGTTTCTCGATCATCGCGTTGTCGAGTTCGCGTGGCGGTTGCCACTCGCGCTGCGCTGGGGCGAGCGCGGCAGCAAGCTGGTCGTGCGTGAATTGCTGAAGCGCTATGTGCCGCCGGCACTCACGGAAAGGCCGAAGGCAGGGTTTCGGTGTGCCGGTCGGGGAGTGGTTGCGCGGCCCGTTACGCGACTGGGCCGAGAGCTTGATCGACCCCGTCCGCATCCGCTCGCAGGGCCTGCTCGACGAGCCAGGCGTTACCACGCTGTGGCGCCAGCACCTGTGCGGCTGGCGCGACCACTCGGACGTGTTGTGGAGCGTGCTGATGTTCCAGGCCTGGCTGGATAACGAATCCGCGACCGGCAACACCGCGGGGTAAGGTAATACGGGCCGAATCGATGGGTCGGCCGGATTCGGCTTATCTATAGCAGCGAACGCTGGTCGCCTCGTGACCGCAACGGTGCGGTCAGCCAGAGACATCTCGGAACAAGAGTCGGTAGTAGTGCAGCAGTGCGCTGAATCGCGGCTTGGCGCGCACTGCGGCCATCGCCGGATGCGAGGCCCGGTCGATCAACCGCTGCCCGGCGCGGGTTCCGGGCGGGGTAAGCGCTGCGATTTCGTCATGCGCTCGCGCCGGCGGTCGCTCGCTATCTTTTTGGCTTTGGTTAATGGGAACATCAGCAGCTTCGCTTGCGGGATTTCGCGATGCACAGATTCAGGCTGAATGCGGTTGGATGGGGAAACTTTCGCGGCGATGTCCTTGGCGGTTTGACCGCCGCCATCGTGGCGTTGCCGTTGGCCATTGCGTTCGGCGTCGCGTCCGGCGCAGGGCCGGTGGCGGGGCTCTACGGCGCTATCTGTGTAGGGCTGTTTGCCTCCCTGTTCGGCGGCACGCCGTCACAAATATCGGGCCCGACCGGACCGATGACGATTGTATCGGCCTCCGTTTTCACGATGTATGCCGGAGAGCCGGCGGTTGCCTTTACCGTTGTGATGATGGCGGGCGCCTTCCAGATCCTGTTCGGAATGCTGCGCCTCGGCCGGTTTGTCAACCTGATGCCTTACCCGGTGATTTCCGGATTCATGACCGGGATCGGTTGCATCCTGATCATCATGCAGCTCGAGCCGCTGCTCGGGTACTCGAGTCCCACCAGCGTGATCAACGCGATTTCCGTGTTGCCCGAACAATTGTCGAAGCCGAACTGGGATGCCGTGGTCATTGGTGTCGTATCGTTGCTCATTTGCTTTCTGACACCCAAGCGCTTCAGCCGGATTCTGCCCGCCCCGTTGCTCGCCCTGGCTGTGTCGATGATGCTCGCTCTGGGTTTCGGCGACGCCACCACGATCGGCAGGATCCCCGCGGGCCTTCCCGAGTGGCACTGGCCAGCAGTGACCTTCAGCCAGCTGAACGAGATGCTGGTGTCGGCGGCGGTGCTGGCGGCGCTGGGCTCTATCGACAGTCTTCTTACGTCGCTGGTCGCCGACAACGTAACCCGAACCTTTCACGATTCGGACAAGGAGTTGGTCGGCCAGGGTATCGGCAACCTGGTCGCCGGATTCGCCGGCGGCCTGCCCGGCGCGGGCGCCACGATTCGCACGCTGACGAATGTCAACTCCGGCGGGCGCACGCCGCTTTCGGGGATTGTCCATTCCTTGTTGTTGCTGGCGATGGTGCTCGGCCTCGGCCCGCTGGTCGCGTTCATTCCGCATGCGGCGCTGGCGGGCATCATGATCAAGGTAGGCATGGACGTCATCGACTGGCGCTACCTTCGGCGGATGACCCGGGCGCCAAAGGCCGATGTTGCATTGATGCTCGTCGTGTTGTTTCTGACGGTTTTCGTCGATGTCATCACGGCGGTCGCGACCGGCGTGATCCTGGCGAGCCTGGCATTCGTCAAGGAGTCTGCCGAAATGCAGATTGAGTCGATCCGGGCATTGTCCGACCCGGAGCATGCACCGTTCCTGAGCCCGGAGGAGACGGCGTTGTTTCGCCAGTGCAAAGGCCGGCTGTTGTTGCTGTATTTCTCAGGCCTGATGAGTTTCGGCGCAGCCAAAGAGATGACACGCCGGTTCTCAATCGTTGCCACCTACGACGTTGTGATCATCGACCTGCACGACGTACCGCGCATGGACGGAAGCGCGACGCTGGCCCTCGAGGAAATCGTCGAACGTGCCGCGGAGGAGGGTAAGCGCGTAATGCTGGCCGGACTCACGGCCGACGTTGCCCGGCTGATGAGCAGGATGGGCGTGCTCGACAAACTCCACGATACCCATCGGTTCGCGACACGCCTGGAAGCGCTCAGCTATGCCGCTGAAGTTATCGCAGCGGAGTCGGAACCCGGGGGAGACGGCGAGGCGCTTCCCGACGCGCGCGCATGACCATCGGGACTGCTGCGTTGGAGGCGGATGCGTTCGGCCGAGATCCCGCGACGTTCGCATTTCAGTCACGAAATCGCACCATGTCGATCAGCTCCCGGGCCCGGATTTGCTGCGGCATTGCAACCGAACATGTTTTCATTGCCAGTGCATCCATAGCAGCATGCCTGGAACGCGGAGCGTATCGGATCCCGATCCCCGCTTACGCCATGCCCGGACCCGATGGTGGCGGGGCCGGCGCACCGGCGGTCCCCGGCGGCGGGGGGCCGTAACGGTTCGGGCCGGCGGTGCCGGGCATGAATCCGCATTCGATCAGCACCCAGATCGTGCCGACGATCGGGATCAGGTTGAGCAGCGCCCACCACGCCGACTTGTTGCGGTCATGCCAGCGTTTGATCTGTACAGCCAGTCCGATCCACATGAAAAACAGGAACACAGCGGTCTCGAATATCGCCGGGCCGGCGGTCATCGGGCGCTCCGGCCCGAAGTCGCCGATCGCGATGTTGAATCCGGTGCCCAGCGCGATCATCACCAGCGCGACACCCCAGTACGGCAGACGGTTGACCCGGCCCTCGAACGAAAAAAGCAGCCATTTCAGATCCATTTGAAATTCCTTTATCTCTGAGTCAGGTCGACGTGCAGCCAAGCATACACGATGCGACGAAACGCTATTCTCGCTTGCATGGCAGTCACATCTGCCGCCGTTGCCATCACGTGCGATGGCGGCCAGCGAATTGCCGGCGGAGTTGTCATTGTGGAAGAGCGTCTGCGGGTACGGGTTATTGCGTATTTTCAGTGGTTCCGGCTTTCGCCCTAATGAATGCCTGTGTAAGGTAATTGGTTTGGGTGGATTACCGGAAAAATCCTCCCTCGGTCAAGATGCCAAACGCTGGCGAATCTTTTCGCCAAAGGCAGCGGACCGGGCCGGGCGAGCGATTGTTCGGCCTCGGTTTTTTTTACCGCGATGGGCTCCGAAATTCAGTCAATGCTGGAGTGCGAACATTGTATCGATGCAATAAAGCTGGCGTTTAATGGCTGGTACTCCATAATCTCGTTGCGGCAGGATTCCGGCGTTAAGTTCCGGAGCCGATTCACCGCCGGGTTGAGGCGTCGTGAATATGCAAATTTTCTTAATTGCTCGACGAATTTTTGTCATGAGCAATATTCGGTCAATTTCAATTACTCATTGACTTGACGCGATTTGGTGTGCGGAGGGAATTGAGATTCCCTTTGCCGAAATCCGTTTTCCAACTTAAGGAGTGAGTAAATGCCTCTGCATAACCGAAAGGATATCGGCGATACCGCCGAGGAATCTGTCTACTCGTCCGCCGACCTCTCCGTCAGCATGCCGAAATACAAAATGCCGGAAAAGGAACACAGTCCCCGGCATGCTTACCAGGTCGTGCATGACGAACTGATGCTGGACGGCAACTCGCGGCAGAACCTCGCGACGTTTTGCCAGACCTGGGTCGAGCCCGAGGTCCATAAGCTGATGGACGAGTGCATCGACAAGAACATGATCGACAAGGACGAGTATCCGCAGACCGCCGAGATCGAGGCGCGTTGCGTCAATATGCTGGCCAATCTGTGGAACGCGCCCGATAAGGGCGAAGGCGTCGGTTGTTCGACCACCGGATCCAGCGAAGCAGCGATGCTCGGCGGTATGGCAATGAAGTGGCGCTGGCGCGAGAAGATGCGCGCGGCCGGCAAGTCAACGGACAAGCCCAACATGATTACCGGGCCGGTGCAGATTTGCTGGCACAAGTTTGCCCGCTACTGGGACATCGAACTGCGCGAAGTGCCGATGGACCGCGACCGCTTGCTGTTGACGCCCGAAGAGGTCATCTCGCGCTGCGACGAAAACACGATTGGTGTCGTGCCAACGCTCGGCGTGACGTTCACCTGTCAGTATGAACCGGTCAAGGCAATTTCCGATGCGCTGGACAAACTGCAGGCCGAGACCGGGCTCGATATCCCGATCCATGTCGACGGCGCCAGCGGCGGTTTCCTTGCGCCGTTCTGCTCGCCGGATCTGGAGTGGGATTTCCGTCTGCCGCGGGTCAAGTCGATCAACACCTCCGGACACAAATTCGGGCTGTCACCGCTGGGTGTCGGCTGGGTGATCTGGCGCGAGCAGGCCGACCTGCCGGAAGACCTGGTGTTCATGGTCAACTATCTCGGCGGCAACATGGCCACCTTCGCGCTCAACTTCTCGCGCCCCGGCGGCCAGATCGTCGCGCAGTATTACAACTTCCTGCGCCTGGGCATGGAAGGCTATCGTAAGATCCACACTGCCTGCTACGAGACGGCGCAGTACCTGGCCGAGGAGATTGGCAAGATGCCGCCGTTCGAGATGATCTATGGCGGCGAAACTGACTCGGGCATTCCGGCGCTGTGCTGGAAGATCAAGGACGGTTTCGATACCCATGGCTACACGCTTTACGACCTCGCCGATCGCCTGCGCTCCCGTGGCTGGCAGGTGCCGGCTTACTCGCTGCCGGCGGATGCCCAGGAGGTCGTGATTCAGCGTATTCTGGTCCGCCATGGTGTCAGCAGGGATCTCGCGAGCCTGCTGCTGGAGGACATCGAGCGTTGCCTCGAGTACTTCCGCGCCCACCCGATCACGACCCCGCTGTCCGAGGCAGAGGCCGGCGGTTACCACCACTGACGGAGCGCCGGGGATGGGCGGCAGTCATGTCGCCCGGATTCGGCAGCTAAAGGGATGAAAGCAATGGACGCAAGCAAGCCGGCGAATGGAGATGTCGCTGCAACAGAAACCAACCTCACCTATGTGTTTCAGGCCGGGCGCCGCCGCGATGACCATTGGGCGGAGCTGCATCGACTGACGGGGCGCCTCGGACGCGCGCAGCAGGCGCAGAAACCCGGAATCGAGAAACTCGTCAGCGCCATGAAGGATTTGCTCGACGAGATGGCCGTGGTCGAAGAGTACTGGGCGTACCCCGGCGAGACGAACATGACCGCCATTCGCGAGATATGCGCCGCGGAAGACTACGGCCGGCTCGCAAAGGTCGTCGAGACTATCGCCCGCAACCTCAGAGACCAATCCTATCGGCGCAATCCCCTGGCCTGGGAGTTGTCCGAGGAGGTGGGTGAGGCAGATCTTGTGGGAATCCCGGATTTGAAGACGCCGCTCGATCTGGCGCCGCCCTATTTTGAATTGCTCGTCGTCAGTGGCTACGGCTCCGATATGCAGTATGTGCGCCGCGAACTTCGCGCTCTGCGGCGCGACGACGATCCCTTTGTCTACGAGCCGGTGCGCGTCGCGAGCTATGAGGATGCGGTGGCGGCGACAATGATCAATTATCAGCTTGAAGCGGTTTTGATCGTCGAGGGTTTTCCGTTTGGTTCGCGGCATGGTTATGCCGCCGCCGGCGAGTTCCTCAAGCAATACGTTGCAGCGGCTCCGGACGAAACCGATGTCGAGGATTATGCGTTGTCGCTGGCCGATCTGATCCACCGGCTCCGGCCGGAACTCGACATCTATGTGCTGACCGAAAGATCCGCCGAGGATCTGGCAAAGCGGGGTGCCGGATCCCATGTTGCCCGGGTCTTCTACAGCACCGAAGAATTCATGGAAATGCATCTCAGCATTTTGCAGGGAGTGGGAAAACGCTACGAGACACCGTTTTTTGACAACCTGAAAAAATATGCGAAACGGCCGGTGGGAACTTTTCACGCGCTTCCGGTGGCCCGGGGCAAATCGGTGTTCCGCTCGCACTGGATCCGCGACATGGGTCATTTCTACGGCCTGAACCTGTTTCTGGCCGAGTCGTCGGCAACATCGGGCGGTCTCGACAGTCTTCTGGAACCGACCGGGAATATCAGAGAAGCACAGGAGAAAGCCGCGCGCTGCTTCGGTGCGGATCACACGTATTTTGTGACCAACGGGACGTCGACCGCCAACAAGATTGTCGTGCAGGCTATCTGCCAGCCCGGCGATATCGTTCTCGTCGATCGCAACTGCCACAAGTCGCATCACTACGGCATGGTCCTCGGCGGGGCGCAGCCGCTCTATCTCGATGCCTACCCGCTGGTTCCGTATTCCATGTACGGGGGCGTACCGCTAGCGACCATCAAGCGCACGTTGCTGGAGCTCAAGGCGGAGGGCAAACTCGATCGGGTTCGCATGTTGTTGCTGACCAACTGCACCTTCGATGGGCATGTTTACCATACGCGGCGCGTGATGGAGGAATGCCTGGCAATCAAGCCGGACCTGATTTTCCTCTGGGACGAAGCGTGGTTTGCCTACGCGCGTTTTTCGCCGTTTCTGCGTCCGCGCACGAGCATGGGGGCGGCGGAATTTTTGCGCCGCCGTTACCGGGCTCCCGCCTACGCCGAGGAGTACGCGAAGTTCAAGGCCGAACTGGGTGAGATTTCGCTCGCCAATGACAAGGCGATGGAGATGCATCTGTTGCCCGACCCTGACGCGGTGCGAATCCGGGCCTACGCGACCCAGTCCACGCACAAGTCGCTGTCGGCGCTGAGACAGGGTTCGATGATTCATGTCCGCGACGAGGATTTTGCCGACAAGGTGGAGGAGACCTTTGACGAGGCTTTCATGACCCACACGTCGACTTCGCCGAACCAGCAGATAATCGCATCGCTCGATGTTGCGCGACGCCAGGCTGAGCTGGAGGGTTACGAACTGGTATTGAAACAGATCATGCTGGCGCAGGAGCTTCGTGCGCACGTCAACTCCGACCCGCAACTGTCGCGTTATTTTCGCTTCCTGACGCCCGCTGAAATGATTCCTTCCGAATATCGCGAGACAGGTCTGGAAAACTACCAGGGAGGTGATCCCTGGAAACGGGCTTTCGAGGCGGTAGAGCGCGACGAGTTTTTCCTCGACCCGACCCGGCTGACGCTGATGTGCGGTACGGCCGGATTCGACGGCACCGAGTTCAAGAATGCGCTCGCCGATGAGTGGGATATCCAGATCAACAAGACGTCGCGCAATACCGTGTTGTTCCAGTCGAACATCAACAACAACCGCAGTGCGACTTCCTATCTGATCGAAACCCTGGCGAAGATCGGTCGCGCTGTCGACGAGAACCTGGCGCATGTCAGCGCCGCGCATCGGCAGGTATTCGACAATCGCGTGAGATCGCTGATTGAAGATGTCCCGGACCTGCCGGATTTCAGTCATTTCCATGCAGCATTTCGCGACGATCCGGACAGCGCCACCCGCGAGGGGCGGATCCGGGAGGCTTACTTCATGGCTTATGACCAGGAGAATTGCGAGCACGTGACCCTCGCGGATCCGGAGATCGACCGCCGTCTGGCCGAAGGTCCCGAAATGGTTTCAGCCAATTTCGTGATCCCGTATCCGCCCGGGTTTCCCATCATGGTTCCGGGTCAGGTCATCACCGTCGGGATCATCGAATTCATGCGCAAGCTGGACGTAAAGGAGATTCACGGCTATCACGCCGAGGTCGGGCTGAAACTGATTCGCCAGGATCGGCTCACCACAGCATCTGGAGTGCAGTCATGATTGATTTTGTAGTGCAGACGCTTCGCGACAATCCGGAGTTAGCGATCTTTTTGACGTTGGGAATCGGCTACTGGATTGGCAACCTGACATTCGGCAGCTTTAGCCTCGGCACTGTTACCGGAACGTTGCTCGCCGGTATCCTGGTCGGGCAACTCGATATCACCATTTCCCCGCTGGTGAAGTCCGTATTCTTCATGTTGTTTCTGTTCGCGGTCGGATACGGCGTCGGGCCGCAGTTCGTGCGCGGCGTGGCGCGTGACGGGGTTCCGCAGATGATTTTTGCGGTGGTGGTATGCCTGCTGGTACTGGGATCCGTCTACCTGGCGTCAATGATAGCGGGCTATGGGCCGGGATTCGCCGCCGGTTTACACGCGGGATCGCAGACCATATCGGCATCGATCGGACTTGCCACCGATGCGATCAACGGCCTCGATATCGGCGCCGCTGAAAAGAAGGAAATGCTCAACCAGATTCCCGTCGCCTACGCGGTCGCCTACATCTGGGGCACGGTGGGCACCGGCTGGATTCTCGCCACTCTCGGTCCGAAAATTCTCAGAGTCGATATCAAGGAAGCATGCCGCCGTTACGAAGAAAAGATGGGGGCGGTCGGCGGCGCCGAAGAAGCCCAGTCGGCGTGGCGAACGATTGAAATGCGGGCCTATCGGGTTCGCGAGGACGGCGTTGCCGTCGGAAAGACAGTTGCCGAGGCGGAGTTGCTCCCGAGCCAGGTTGCGGGGGCCGACCTGGCGAAGAGCCGGGTTTTTGTCGAACGGATCCGGCGCAACGGTGACATTATCAAATTTGATGCGGAAACGGCCATCCAGCCCGGTGATGTCATCGCCATCTCCGGGCGCCGCCAAACGATTGTCGAGTTGTTCAAGGATGGCGACGAGGTAGAGGACAGGGAACTGCTGGATGTGCCGGCCGAATCGGTCGATGTGGTGATCACGCGTAAGGACTTCGACGGCAAAACCCTGAGGGAACTGGCCATGGAGTCTTTCACCCGCGGGGTCTATTTGAAAAAAATCACCCGCGGCGCGGTGGCGGTGGAAATCCCGGTTTTGCCAGAGTCCAAGGTTTACCGTGGCGACATTCTGACCCTGAACGGCACGCGGATGAATACTGATGCTGCGACGGCGGCGCTGGGTTACGCAGATCGGCCAACCGATGTCACGGATATGATCTGGGTCGGGTTTGGTATTGCCATCGGCGGTCTGATCGGCGCTTTGGAACTGAACGTGCGCAGCGTTCCGATTACGTTGTCAACCTCTGGCGGTGCGCTGATCGCGGGGTTGCTGATAGGCTGGCTGCGTTCGGTGCACCCGACTTTCGGCCGGGTGCCGACGCCGAGTCTGTGGTTCATGAACTCGGTTGGTCTGAACCTGTTTATCGCCGTGGTGGGCATCTCCTCGGGTCCGACGTTCGTGGCCGGCTTGAAAGAGGCCGGCATCAGCCTTTTCTTCTGGGGCATTTTCGCCACGTCGTTACCGATGTTGCTGGCTCCACTGATCGGGAAATACATTTTCAAATTCGATCCGGCGATCAATCTCGGCTGCTGTGGCGGGGCGCGGACCAGTACTGCCTCGGTGGGCATGGTGGAAGAGGTTGCCGACAGCAAAGTGCCGATGCTCGGCTATACCGTTCCCTATGCGGTGTCCAACACTTTGCTGACACTTTGGGGTATGGTCATCGTCTTACTGGTGGCTTGACAGGCGAACAGCTTTACTATCGAAACAGTTAGGAGAAAGAGCATGAAACTGAATGGAATCTCAGTGCGACCGGCGACCGTTTTATATGCGTGGCTGGTGGCTTTCAGCCTGGTCATGGCGGGCTGCGCCACAGCCGATGCGCGCGATACGTCGAAGTTTAACACCACGGAATTGCAGCGGCTCGTAGACGAGGCCCATGCCAAATACAAGGATTTGAAAGACGGCAAGAATGCCGATTACATCCCGATTCTTGCAACGATCCCGTCGGAGCTTTTCGGCGTGGCTATCGCGTTGCCTGACGGTACTGTGTTCACCGCCGGCGATGTCGATTACCGCTTCGCAATCGAGTCGACCTCGAAACCGTTTACCGCCGCGTTGGTAATGCAGCAGTACGGCGGCCCCCAGGCGATCGTGGACAAGATCGGGGTCGAGCCGACCGGCCTGCCATTCAACTCGAAGCTTGCCATTGAAATTCTCAAGGCGCGTTCGGTCAATCCGCTGGTCAACGCCGGTGCGATTTCATCGGTGAGCATGGTCAAGGCGAGCAGCGAGGACGAGCGCTGGCAGATGGTGCTCGGCAATCTCAGCGACTTCGCCGGCGAGTCGCTGCCGCTGATGGATGAGGTGTACGAGTCAGAGTACACGACCTCCTGGGGTAACCGCGGCATCGCCAATAACCTGTACAACTACGAACGTCTCTATTCGGATGCCGAGGAGGCGCTGCGCGTTTATACCAAGCAGTGTTCGGTTGGCGTGACGACGCGGGACCTGGCGATCATGGGCGCGACGCTCGCCAACGGCGGCGTCAATCCGAAGACCGGCAAGCGCCTGATCAACGAGGCGTACGTGCCGGAGTTGCTCGCGATTATGCTCACCGCCGGTTTCTACGATGGATCGGGTTACTGGTCGATGACGGCCGGCCTGCCTTCCAAGACCGGCGTTGGCGGCGGCATCGTTTCGGTGGTACCGGGCAAGATGGCGATTGCCGCGTTTTCGCCGCGGCTCGATGAGTTTGGCAACAGCGTGCGCGCTCAAAACGCCATTCGCCATATCGCCGGTCAGTTGGGTGTCGGTATCTTTGGGCCGAATCCGGACTGAGTGTTTGCATGGCCGGGGATTTGCTGTGCCCACGGGAACGGCCTTCCCGTGGATCGCATTTCCCGGGTCAGCAGTTTGCGGCGATCTGTCGCCGACGCGGCACAGTTTTTGTATTGATCGCGACCGCGCGCTGAGTGCAGCCACGGTCGCACCGATCGCTTCTTTACAGGTAGGGGAGATCAGCAATGTTGAGAGATTCGTCGATGGCAGGAAGCCGGCCGACATGGCGGCTTAAAGGGCGCGTCACATCCACCGGTCTGGCGGCCGCGGTTGTGTCGGCACTGGGTGTGTTTGGCGGGACGACCGCGCTGGCTGACGATGCTGATGACGGCATCAGGATTGGCGACCTGAGCATGAACGTGTACGGCTTCGTTCAGGCCGATTTCATCTATGACTTCAAGCGTGTCGATCCTGACTGGAACGATACGCTGCGAGTCTCCACGATTCCGACAAGCGGCGAACCCTACGGCGGTGACGGCGAGTTCGTGACGAGCGTGCGCCAGTCGCGCTTTGGTGTCAGTGCAAATTACCCGACCGACAATGGCCTGGTTACCGGTCTGCTCGAGTTCGAGTGGTTCGGTACCGGCGGTGACGCCGGCCAGACCACGCCGCGGTTGCGCCACGCCTGGGGCACCTGGAAGAACATCGGCGCCGGTCAGTACTGGTCGAACTTCATGGACGCCGACGTGTTTCCCAACACGATCGATTACTGGGGCCCGACGGGCATGATTTTCTATCGCAACCAGCAGCTGCGATATACATTCCCGATGGGCGAGGACGAGTTCGCCATTTCCATCGAGGATCCGAGTACCGCCCTGACGGTCGGCCGCTTTCGCGATGAGGACAGTTGCGATTTGCCCGGATCACCGGAAAACAACTGTGGGTCGACGGCCAACGAGATATTCCAGAACAAAAACGATGTTCCGGACCTGACGGCACGCTACCGTGACAACACCGACTGGGGTCACTGGCAGCTCGCCGGGATCGTGCGCAAGCTCGGCTACGAACGGCTCGACAACGGTAAGAGCGACTACGAGGTCGGCTACGGGTTCAATGCCAGCACCGTCATCAACATGTTCGAACGCGACAAGCTGAAATTGCAGCTCGCCTATGGCGAGGGTATCGGCAACTACTTCAACGACGGTGGTCTCGATGTTGCTCCTGACAGTTCCGACATCGACAACGCTGACGCGACCGCGGTGACAATCCTGGGCATCGTTGCCTACTACGATCATTACTGGAGCGATCGCTGGTCGAGCACGATCGGCTGGAGCATGACCGACCTCGACGAAGAGGATGGCCAGGCCGGCGACGAATTCAAAAGGGGCCAGATCGCCTCTACGAATTTGCTGTACTACCCGACCAAGAACGTCTACACGGGACTCGAGTTCAGCTGGGGACAACGCGAGGACGTCGACGGTAATGACGGTGATGACTACCGCATCCAGTATTCACTGCATGTGAATTTTTCGCTCAAGGACATGTGATCTGCGTGACATTGAATTTGCGCAGTGTCCGGCCGGGTCCGGCCGGACACTGCGCTGCACTACCGGCACAGAAAGCCCACCTCGAAAAATTTGCCTGAAAACCCGCGGCCGCCCGACGTGCGCTCGGCTACCGACTGGTTACGTCAGCAACGGCGCCGCAGTCGGGAAATCGCTGAATTGCGGCGCATGTGACTGACTCAGCATCGAGAGTCGCGACATGGTAGTCGGTCCTGCTTGCCTCGATCGCGCCCTGACCTAGAGGCTGGCAACCAACCCGCAGCAGGAGTACGGAGGCCATGATCGTTATGGCCGCGGAGATGCGGCATCGTGTTGTGCCCTCGATTGTCCCGATCATGATCGCAGATCTTCCGCCGCAGTCGATGCACCGTCGGCAGGACAGCACAATGTGGCGCGGGCCAGCAGCTCCTCCGAAATCGCGCAGCATACGCGGTGACGCAAACCTGACGATGACTGCCGGGACACTGCTCACGCGGCGCTGCCTGCGTTTGATTTCATCTCCATATGATCGGCATGTTGCGGATAATGCGCGCAGGTCACGGACGGACCGGCGGCAGACATGGGCGCGTTATTATCCGCGCCGTCCGGTCCGGGTCAGTCTGTCCCGGGTGCCTTGTTTTTGATTTGGGAGAGATCCAGCGGCAGGCCAATGAGCTGGCCGTTGCCGCGCCGGGCTTTCGCCAGCTCGGCCATGCCCGGTTGCGACCACAACTCGTGATAGCGCGGATCGCTGAGTAACCACTCGGGGTAGGTGTGGGAGTTGCGGTAATACGGCATCATTGCAAAAGGGCCCATAAAGAGCCGGTTTTGCCGGTACATTTCGAACAAAAATTCCATCATGAGGTCTTCGGGGAGTACCGATGCCAGCAATGGTCCGGCCAACCCGATGGACGGTGCCGCTTCGATCAGCTCGTCCAGGTCTATCCCCTCGAGCGGCGTCTCGGCGGCATCTCCCAGGCTTGTCGCTGTCCACCAGGTAAACAAACGCAACTCCGGCGCGATGCGTTCGGGCGGCTGATCGAGGTACTCCTCGATAGAGGGGCCCAGGTATTCCATCCACGCCCGGGCGCGCTCACGGTCTCCTGCAACGATGGCTGCGGACGATCCGAAAAAAGACACTAACCCGGGCATGCATTCGGTCTCAAAACACTTATCGAAAAACAGAAAAGCCTCATCGTCCCGCCCGATTGCGATCAGAAACAGCGCGCGACCCCGCTGAACGGTGAGATTCAGCGGATCCAGGGCGACGGCTCGGTCAAACGCGAGCTTTGCCGCGGCGACGTTGCCGATCAGGCTCCAGAAGTACCCCGCCGAGTAGTGGCTTTCGGCGCGGTTCGGCGCCAATTCCAGCGATCGTTCGAGGTGACGACGCGCGGCCTCCAGGCGGAGAAGGACACGGCCCATCCACGAAACCATCCCCGCATGCGCAGCCGCATTGTCCGGGTCAAGATCAAGCGCCTTTTCCAGCGCGGCCTCCCCCTGGCGCAGGAACTCGTCGTGTGAAAGACCGAGGGTGTCGTTGTCGCTGAACGCAAAAACGTTGCCGATGGCCGACCACGCGTCGGCGAAGTCCGGCGCGATCTCCGCCGCCAGGCGGAACGCGGCCAGCGCTGCCCGCCGATTGTCGGGCGGGTTGTCGCGCTCGCCCCACAGGGCCAGGCCGCGCAGGTACTGCTCATAGGCCTGCGGGTCGACGTTGCCACGCTCGGCCCGCCCGGCGCCGCCGCCAACGCCAAGCCGGACTTCGAGTGCCCGGCTCAATTGGCGCACGATGTCGTCCTGAATAGCGAATACGTCGGTCAATGTACGATCGTAGGTTTCAGACCAAAGGTGAAATCCGTCATCCACCCGGATCAACTGAGCGGTGACGCGTAAGCGTTCACCGGAGCGGCGAACCGAACCCTCCAGTACGTGGGCGACGTCCAGCCGTTCGCCGATCTCACGCAGATCGACAGTCTCGCCCTCGAATGCGAACGCTGACGTTCTTGCCGCCACTTTCAGTCCCGAAAACTGGGTCAGCGCGTTAAGCAACTCCTCGGCAATTCCCTTGCCGAAATACACATCGCTCGCGTCCTCGGAGAGCGCCTCGAACGGCAGCACCGCGATCGAGGCCTGAACCGATTCGTGTTGCGGCGTTTCCGGTTCATCCGGCTCCGAAGTAACAATCTCAGGGAGCGCTTTCCGGTCGGGTGCGGAGGTCGGCAAGAACGTCGAAACGGCGAACAGCGCGATGGCGATGACCAGCAGCACGCTGATGGCAACGTTTAGCCGATGCCCGGTTTGTTGCACGAGGGCCGGCTCCGCGCTGTTGCCGGGATCGCGGCGTAACCCGTCCGGGGTCAATTCGTAAATCCACGAGAGAACCAGCGCAACGGGAAAACCCAGCGCCAGTATTGCGAAGACCAGGCGCAGACCCCAGTCGGGCACGCCCAGCAACTGCAGCAGCACATCGCCCGCCTGCAACAGCAGCCACGACAGGACGACGTAGGCAATCGCTACGCGGATGACATTGCGGCGCTTCAGTTCGGCAAATAGCGACATCCAGACCCCGGGGTGGTTCGTCGGCAGCCAGCCTAACCGATCGCGTGTGCGGAAGGAACGTGGTTCGGGGTGATCTGACGCCGCGTCATGAACGCGCAGTCGGGCACTTTTGGCTATCCGAAGCAGACCCGGCGCAGACCGAAACAGCGATTGCCGTAGCCGCTACATCTTGCCCTCTATCGGCAGGTGGGCGAGAAACCAGTCCTCGATCCGTTGCATCCACGATGCGGCCGGTTGTGAGTGCAGCACGGTGTCCCCGGATATCCACACGACCGTGCCGTCGGCGTCGAACTGCAGCCGCCAGGCGTTGCGCTCGGCGAAGTCCGGATCGAATGCCGTTCTGACCGCCGCATTGAGTTCCTCGCTGACCACTAGCAGACCCATCTCGGTATTGATGCGAAGCGAGCGCGGGTCGAGGTTGGCACTGCCGATAAACACCTTGTCGCGGTCGAATACGATGGCCTTGGCATGCAACGCAATCGACTTGTCTTCAACCGGCGGGAACATGTGTACGTAACGGTCGCGGGCGTCGATGCGCACCTCGTGCAGTTGCGCACCGTCGCCGAGCATCTCGTTGATGTGATTGCGGTACGCGCTGTGCGCGGCGAGGTGATTGTTTGACCGGATCGAGTTGGTCAGGATGCGAACGTCGACACCGCGCTCGACGGCACGCGCCACCGCGCCCTCCAGCCTTGGCGACGGGATAAGGTAGGCGGACAGGATGAGAACCTCTTCCTCCGCATTATCGAACAGGTCGATCAGCGCATTGGCAAGCTCGACCGGTGGCGTGTCGTCCGGGTTCCCCACCGGTGGCGCGTCGACATACAGTGTCGGCGTGCCCGGTAACGCGCTGCGGACCAGTGCCTGCCAGCGTCGCTGCAGCAATTCCGCCGTCGGCTCGTTGTGAATCCGGATGTCCGGCTCCTTGACGGTCGCCGCGTCGTCGAGTTCGGCGTAAGAGGGGCTCAGATGCGAGAGCATCTCGATCGGGAACGACCACTCGTCGTTCCAGTAGTCGTCGAACGACGCTGTAATATCCTCCACGATCGGCCCGCCGACCAGTAGCTCCATGTCACGAAAGTTGGTCTGTTCATGCAAGCCGAAATACTCGTCGGCCAGATTGCGCCCGCCGACTATCGCGACACGGTTATCGACGATGAGCGCTTTATTGTGCATGCGATGGTCGAGACGATGGAATTCCGCAAGGTTGAGAAGCTGCCTGGTCACCATGCCGTCGGCGCGGCGCTTGAACGGGTTGAACACCCGGTACTCGATGTTCGGGTGCTCCTCGAGCGCCAGCAACATCCGGTCTTCCGAGGCGAGAAACGTATCGTCGACCAGTAGCCGCACCGTGACGCCGCGGTGCGCGGCCGCCATCAGGTGCGACAGGACCATTGACCCGGCGGTATCGAATGTCCATAGGAAAGTCTGCAGATCGAGGCTCTCCGTGGCGCTGTCGATCATCAGCAGACGCCAGTCGAGCGCGGCCGGGCCGTTGTCCAGCAGCACTTGCCAGTTGTCCGTGCGGATCTCGTCCAGCGATTGCCACAGCGGAGCATCGCTCGGCGCGGCAGTGTATTCGTCGGGCAAGTCGACCGGCTTGAGCGAGGCGCAAGCGCCTGCCAGCATAGAGAGCGCCAGGACCGCAAATCGCCTTGCCGCAGCTGTGATGCGATGGGAAACGGTCATCGTTTCGGGAAGCCCGGCTGGCGCCGCCGGTCCGCAACCGGGACAGCTGCGCTTCGTGCCCCAGACTGGCGCCACTCGAGAACGGTAACGGTCAAAGCGGGCAGCATCGTCAACGACACGACCGCGGCACCGAGAATGCCGAATAACACGATCGCGCCGACGCCGCGATAAAGCTCGGTACCGGCACCGGGTATGAAAACCAGTGGCGAGAGTCCGCAAATCGTCGTCAACGTCGACATCGCGATTGGGCGGAAACGGACGGACACCGCTTCGCTTACTGCATCCCGCGCGCTATGCGCGCCGTCTTTCATCAGGCGCATGGCCTGGTCGACGATCAGAATCGGGTTGTTGACCACGGTGCCCATCAGGATCAGGAAGCCCAGCATCGAGATCATATCAAAGGGCTGGTGAAAACCCTCGAGCCCGATCGCGGGCAATGCGGCGCCGATCGCGTTCATCAGGGCCAGCCCGACGATACCGCCGGCAATGCCGAGCGGGATCGTCGTCATGATCAGCAGCGGGTAGCCCCAGTGTTTGAATATCGCGACGAGCAGCAGGTAGACGATGACCAGCGCGACCGGGTAATTGGCCGCCAGCGCCGCCTTGGTGGCATCCAGCTGATCGCTGGCACCCGAAATATCGACGCTGACGCCGGCCGGAATTTCGCCGTTGGCCCGCAGCGCCGCGATAATCTGCTCGCGGACGATCTCGACTCCGGTCTCGAGCGGAATGGTCGGTGGCGGGATCACATTCAGCGTCACGGTCCTCTGGCCATTGATCCGGCGCACGGTGCTGGTGTCAACCGTCTCGCTGATACTCGCAATGGCCGACAGCGGCAGGACGGCGCCCTGTGGTGTGAATAGCGGCAACTGTCCCAGCGTGTCGAGACTGGCCTGGCCCTGGTCGCTGCCGAACAGGTAGATATCGATCTTGTCGTCGTCGAGGAAGAATTCGTCGACATAGGCGCCATCGGTCAGCGCGGCAACGGTGTAGCCGACACTGCCGGCGTCCATCCCGAGTTCGGCCGCGCGGTCCCAGTCGGGGCGGACCTCGACCAGCGGCTGGGCGAGAGACAATGACGAAGGACTCGACTGGATGCGTGGGTTCTCGAACACTTCCTGCGCGCGGCGATAGGTCGCAAGCGCGGCGTCATAAATCACTGCAAGGCTGGGTCCGGAAATATCGAGATTGATGCTGCGCGTGCCGCCGTCGTTACTGGAGATAATCGAGCCGCGTGCGGCAAATGCACGCATGCCGGGATAGGTTCGGTACACACCGGTAATGGCATCCATCAGGTCGTTGATCCGTCCGGGATCGACGGTCTCGGAAATAATTCGCATGCCACCGGGGCTGATCCGTACATTCAGGTATTTGATTGCCGGCACATCGGTTTCGCCACGCTCGAAAAGGGATGGGTCATCGCCGACGAACTGGAGAAAGTAGTCCTGTATCTCGAGACCAATCGCGGCCATTGTTTCGAGATTGTATCCGGGCGGTGCGCTCAGCGAGGCAAAGGTCTTTGGTTCCTCGCCTTCCGGTAGATATTCGGCCGCCGGCGTCAGCAACACGATGACCGCGAGGCTGACTGCCACCGTGGTGAAGATCGTCACGAGTCGCCGTTGCGGAGAACTGATCAGCGCGTCGACCATACGCGTTACGCGGGCACCAACGCCACGGTTGTTGCCCTGGGTATTGGCATCGCGGTTTTCGGTGCCGAAATTCAAACGCGCACTGGCCGTCGGTATCAACGTTATCGCGACCAGCATCGACGCCATGATCGATGCCGAGATAGCGATGGCGATGTCGGAGTAAAGCTGACCGGCTTCCTCGCGTATGAACAACACCGGCGCAAACACCAGTATCGTCGTCAACGTCGATGCGAGCACGGCCGGCCACACATTGCGCACGCCCTCGACCGCTGATCTGAACCGGTCGAGTCCGCGACGGCGGGCGAGTTCGATGCTCTCGATGACGACGATGCTGTTGTCCAGCGTCATGCCAATGGCGAATGCCACGCCCGCCAGCGAGATCACGTTGATCGTGCGGCCGGTGGCAAGCAGGCCGATAAACGCCGCGATAGTGCAGATCGGGATGCCGATAACACCTACCGCCGTTGCCCGGACGCTGCGAAGAAACAGGAACATCACCAGCGTTGCGAGCGTCGCACCGAGCGCGAGGCTGAACCAGACGTTGCGCACCGAGGCCTCGACATAACCGGCGTCTTCGGCGGTCAGTTTCATTTCCATGCCCGCCGGTCCGAGGACTTCGCGGTTGATGCGCTCGACCGCATCGAGCATCGCATATTTGATATCGATGACGTTCGAGCCTGTCTCGCGGCTGACGGAAGCGGTGATGACCGGATCGCCGTCGACGAAACTCAGTCCGCGAATCTCGAAATGATCGAAAACGACATCGGCGACATCGTCGAGCCGGATCAGCGTGTTGCCGCGGCGGTCGAGGATCAGCGTGCGTAACTGTTCGACGTCATCGAACCGGCCCACGGTTCGCAACAGGTAGCGGCGTTTGCCGCTGTCGATCTCGCCACCGGAAACGTCCTGATTGCGGCGGCGAATCGCATCGCGCACGTCCGTAATCGTAATGCCGCGGTCGGCGAGGCGATTGGGATCGAGAACTATCCGGATCTGGCGTTCGGCTCCGCCGCCGACCCCGACGTCCGATACGCCCGGCACGTTGGACATCCGGGTGCGCACGTTGTCTTCGATGAAATCGCGCATCATGTCCATGTCGAGATCGCGCGGATTTCCCGGCAGGGGTGAAATATTGAAGTACATGAACGAGTTGGCGGAGAACGAACTCGCGTAGACGCGCGGCTCGTCAACATTGACCGGGTAGGAAGGCACCTGGTTGAGTGCATTGTTGACCCGGATCAGCGTCTCGGTCATGTCGACCCCAAACGGGAAGTCGAGTTCGATGCTGGCCGAGCCGCTCGATGCGGTGGCTTCCAGTCTTTGCAGGTTGGGAACCGTGCGCAGGTATTCCTCCTGCTCGATCAATATCTCTTTCTCGACGTCCTGCGGTGTCGCTCCCGGCCAGGCCGTTCGCACCGATACAGTGCGCACCTCGAGATCGGGAATCATCTGCACCGGGATCTGCGTGGCCGCGAGGACACCGAGCACGGTCAGGATCAGTGCGGCCACGGTGATCAGCAGGCCGTTGCGGACGATTGCCTCGAACATTGCGTTAGCCCTCCCGGCCCGGGTTATTGCAGGCTGACGGCCTGACCGTTACGCAGGGCTTCGTTGCCACGCGTAACGACGGCCACGCCCGCCTCGAGACTGTCGCCGATCTCGATGAAGCCATCGAACTCCAGCCCGGTCTCCACCCGCTGTTCGCGCACCGTCTGGCCGTCAGGGCCCGATTCAACTACCCACACGGTTGTGCGACCGTCCGGGTAGCGTAGTAACGCGTCACGTGGCACCACCACCGCCTCGCGGCCGGCGTCGATCCGGATCGACGCGCGCGCCGACATACCGGGAGTCACGGCCAGTGACGAATCCGGTTCGGCCACTACCCGCAGCAGGAAGGTCCTGGCGCCCGGGTCTTTGACCGGTACGATCGCCTGTATCCGGCCGGGAATCTCGCGGCCAGGTATGGCATCGAGGCTGAGATCGACCCGGGTCGCCGAGCGGACGCTGGTGAAGTAGGACTGCGGGACGCGGAAATCGAATCGTAGCCCCTCTGTGGCGACCACTTCCACCAGTGCGTCGCCGGGGTTTACCCACTCGCCAACCTCGGCGAGCCGCTCGCTGACAACGCCGGCGAATGGCGCGCGCACATCGTGGCGCCGGACGATAGCTTCCTGCTGCCGCGCTGCTGCCGTAGCTGCCTGCGCTGCCGCTTCGTCGCGAGCGACTTCGGCCAGCAGTGACTTGATCTGGGTCTCTGCAATGCCTTTCTCCGGGCCCACGTCGCGGGCTTCGTTGAGACGCCGCCGGGAGTCGTCGAGTTCGGAATTGTGCCTGTGCCTGCTCGGCCCTGGCGCGCTCGAGCGAGAGATTGCCGAGTTCGCGATCGAGCGCCACCACCAGCGCGCCGGCTTCGACCCGGTCGCCCGCGTCGACATCGATGCGTTCTATCAATCCGCCGACCGATGGCGAGAGTACGGCCGATTGTGGCGACGTGACGGTGCCACTGACCACGACGACTTGTACGACCGGCCGGCGTTCGGTCTCGGCAACGCTAACCGGGGCTGCCGCTGATGCGCTCATGATCATGGCAAACATGCCAGGCAAAGCCGTGATGACGGTTGAGCGAAGGTTTCTCATAGTGCGGCAAGTGTCGCCCGGCGTTCAGCCAAGCGCAACAGCGCTATTGGCGTCGCTTTCTGACCGGTGTGTATGAGGCGGTGTGGAGGCAACGAATGAATCCGGTGTAGTGGTGTACCCGAACGGAGGGGCACGGTCAGGCGTGCTCTATTCCAATCTGTTTCGCCGGCATGCCGCATACAGATTCATCCGGGGCGCTTTGGCGTGCAGCGAAAATCCCTGTTTTTATCCGTTGGCGTTATGTTGAATTTTGCTCACTTTCCGCTGCCCGGTTCAATCCGCCGCAGCGGTTCGATGACACCTGCCTGTTCCAGCGCGCCCTGGACCGCGACGATCAGTTCGCTGCGCGTCGTCGCCTCGTCGCGAAACTCCGCGATCCACACCTGCAACTGAAAATCCAGGCTGCTTTCGCTGTACTTGGTGAGTACGGCGTTTGGCGGCGGTGTGTTGAGTATCGACTTGTGTTGCTTTGCGACGTCCTGCAGCAGTTCGATGATGTCCTGCGCCGCAACGCCGCCTTTGACATTCACGCCAATCTCGATGCGCCTGCGTCGCCCGCGAAAGGTCCAGTTGGTGACCGCTTCGGCGATCAGTTGAGAATTGGGCAGGATCACCTCGGCGCCGTCACTCGTACGGATAGAGCTTGCACGAATGCCGATGCTGCGGATTTCCCCTGTCAGCGTTTTTACGGTGATTGCATCACCGACTTTCAACGGCCGTTCGAACAGCAGGATCAGCCCCGAGACGAAATTGCTGACGATTGTCTGGAGACCAAAACCGATACCGACGCCGAGGCCACCGGCGATAATCGTCAGCTTGCCGAGCTCGATACCGGCTGCGGCCAGCGCAACCATGAAACCGATGACGATCAGCGTGTAGCGGGTCAGCGTCGAGATCGCATAGGGCACGCCACGCGGCAGGTCGATCCGCGGAAACACGTCCTTGTTCAGCACCGTATCGAGGAAACGCGCCAACGCAAATGACAACCAGACCGTGGCCACCAGCACGAGAATATCGCCAAGCGAAATCGCGACGGCGCCAACCGTCAGTTCGGCACTCACGATATTCGTGACAACGTTGCGCACCGGTGTCGCGAGGCCGAAGAAATCCAGGGTCAAATAGCCCCAGATCAGCGCCGCCAGGACGGCAAGCAGTCTGTCGATACGACGCCGGATGCTGCGTCGCTCGTCGGTAATCAGGTTGAGGTAGCGCAACGGTGGGAGGATCAGCAGATAGGCGATCACGCTCTGCAGCACCTTCAGCAGCGCATAAATGAACAGCGCGGAATACGCACTTCTGAGCGTGCCACTGCCGATAAGGTCGGCCAGATCGCCAAGACCGATCAGTTCTGCAACGATCGCGAGCGAGAACAGTCCGATCGCCACACCGGTAAGGCGCCGCACGGTCCGGAACAGCGGTTCACCCATGACCTCGGCAGGCACATGCGCGAGCCGGCTGGGGCGTCGCAGCCACAACAGGAAAATCACCCCCGCGACAAGTTCCAGCAGGAAGATCGTGCGCTCCAGTGTCGGCACGGTATCGAGGAAATCGCGGACCCGGTCGATCAGGAACGCAGTGACCATCGCCCATATAACGGGACGGTTCGCTTGCGATAGCAGGCGGCTGACGATAATCGCGGCCGGAACGACGAGGACGGTATAAATGGTCCAGCGGAACAGGTAGGGGGCGTGTGGGTGTAGTTGTATCGTCAGACCCAGCGCTATGACCAGCGCCATTGAAGTCGGAAACGCGAATACCAGGCTCGCATCGCGCAGGTCGTAATCGTCCTCGGCAAGCTCGCGCGCCCGTGATCCCAGCGCGCGAAGCACGACCGCCAGCACCAGGAACAGCACTACCTGGAATGCAATTGTGGTGAGGTGCTGGCGGACATATCCGCTGAGACGCGAGACGCGCTCCTCCATCGAGGCGAAACCGCCTTCGCGCATCTCGTGGCCTATCGTCTCGCGCAGATCGGCCTTCCAGATCGCGGCCTGGTCGCGGTTGAATATGTCGGCGAGGCGTCCGTCAATCTTTGTGTCCAGCTGCTTCAGGGTCCGTTCTATGCTGGCGCGCGGGTCGATCAACCGGTCGCGGACGCCGAGAAGGTCACCGCGCACGTCGGTCAGTTGCTTGCGGGTTGTGTTGATCGAGCCGATCGTTGCATCGATCCTCTCGATCACTGCATCGGATGCTTCGGCGGCAATCGCCGCCTCACGGGTTGCGCCCCATTGTTGTTCCTCTGCCTCGACTTGTTCGAGCGCCTCCCTGACCTTGCTCAGATGCCGTCCCAGTTCGGCGTCAAGCGCCTCCAGCGGCACCAGTGCGCCACGCAACTCGCCTTCCCAGTCGCCCATGTTGCGGACCTTCGGGGTGCTTCCGAGCGCTTGTTGAATATCGCCGAGACGGAGTTCGATGTTGGCGAGCAGACGATCTGTCTCGTCGGACAACTGCTCTATCTGCGCGCTGACATCGGGTCCGGGTGCGAGGGTCTCGAGCAGCGCGACAGTCTGGACCGCCTGCTCGGGGACATCCTCGATGGCCATTGCGGCGTTCGCGGTGTCGGTTGGCTCCGCTGCATTCTCGCTCTGGCCTGAAACGGTGCCGGGAGCGAAAAAGAACAAAAACGTAATGAGGAGAATTGTTGTTCTGATTGGTACAAAGTACACGCTGGATCCTTGATAGCGAAAAAACGGGAAACGGCGTCTGCTCGCCAGCCATATCGCGAAATTCCGGGGATTCCATATCCGCGACATTCCCGTGCAGTATAGACGCAGGCGGCGCCGCTGGTTCCGCGATAGCGCTAACGCCGCTATTTCTCCGGGGGTGCGCCATCGGGTGGATGGCGCCACGCTGAAGACGATATCGGCATGGGGCGGCATTGAGGGCTGAGCGCCGCGTCATGGCAGTTGCCAGGGTCCGCATGCCTGCAGCCACGGCCGGGCCCGGGGACAGCATTTCACCAGAACGGCAGACCCTCAAGATCGGGACGCCGGGTAGGCTTGTGTCGCTCCGACGCTATTTCCCGGCCTTAGCGAGCTTCGCCGCCGACTGCGACAGTTCTTCCAGGTCTTCGGGGTCCAGTTCGCTCTTTATGCCCAGCCGCATCAGGTCGCGGAAATTGGACACCGCGATAAAGAACTCGCGCATCATCAGGACCCAGTAGTACATGCCTTTGCGAGTGAGTACCCAGTTCTCGCCGTCATCGCGAATCGCACCGACGAGTTTGAACGCCGCAAATTCCTGCCACAGGGTTTTCTCGAAGCGGCCGCCCCAGCGTTGTTCCATGTGCGCCTTGTTGACCTTCAGGCCGAAAAACGTCATCAGGAAGTTGTATCGCATCTGGTCCTTCTCGCTGAACCGGGATTTCCGGGTAATGCCGGAAAAACCCGCCTCGACCAGGCGAATGTAGCGGTTGATCGAAAATGACGCCGCGTACAACGTGCCGTTCAGATAACTCATCGCGCCGCTGCCGAGACCGACGTAGTCTTCATGCTCAATGATGTATTCGTCGATGAGGCTCTGGTGCTTTGAGAAACACCAGGCGGAGCTGGGTGTGTAGCTCTGCGGCAGGCGCTCGAGGATCGCCTCGTAAAAATCCCTTTCGCGGCTGTAAGAGACTCTGCCCATCTCCCGCTTCATTCTGAGCGTCGTCGTCGTCGCGCCCATCAGCGGATAGCAGGAAATCTGGTCGACCTCGATCTCGCGGGTCAGGATATCCACGTCGCGCATCACCGATTCCAGGCTCTGATGCGGCAGGTTGAAAATCAGATCGACATTGAGCGTGTCGAATATGCCCTGGGTCATGGCGAGGCGTTCGCGGATCTCGGCGCTGTTGCCGTACTTCTCCTTGCGTTCCATCTCGCCGAGCAGCTTGTCCTCGAGGCTCTGTACGCCGACCGACAACCGGTTGACTCCGGCGTCGCGCAGAATCCTCAGCTCGTCCGCGACGAGGTCGTCCGGGTTGGTCTCTATCGATATCTGCCGGATCGGGTTGAGCCGTCGTGCCAGCTCCAGCGTTTCGGCCAGTTCGGCGACATTGCAGGTAGGCGTGCCACCGCCGACATAGATTTCGCCGAAGCGGAAACCGGCGTCATGGGCGAGCCGGATCTCTTTTCGCAGCGTCCGGAAATAGTGCCTGGCCCGATCCTCCTTGTAGCGCACGCGGTGAAACGAGCAGAATGGGCACAGCACGACGCAAAACGGGACATGCAGATAGAGCATCAGGTGTTTGTCGGGATCGCCCTCCGGCACCGCGATGACGTGGCCGATCTGCTCCAGGCGCGTGTACTTGCGGTCCAGCCGGCGCAACACGGCCGTCATTGCGCGCTCTATCAGCATCCATCCACTCCGAGGGTCTCCGAATTCTCAGGCGCCCACTGAATCTGCGCTTCCAGCACGGATTCATTGCCGAATACGGCGCGCATTGTTGTAAACGGTTGCGTAGGTGTCCCGCGATCTGGGCGTGGGATTGGCCGCAAGTTTATCCGATCGTCGGTCGCGGCGCCCCCGGCAAGGCCCACGATTAGCCCGCTGACGCCCGGTGCCGGGCGTCCTCGTCCGGCGGCATGCCGCGACCTGCGGCGCGGTGGTTCGTCGCCTGCAATCCGCTGAACTCGTGTTGCGGTGAAGGCGTGCGGCCGGCCAACTGTCTCGCGAACCGGATTAATTAATCGGCGAGTTCGCCGGGTGTCTGGGATGAGAAAACGGTCACCGACGCACGAGATCCGGCGCTGGCAAATTGGATTTTTGTCGCCCGCATCAGGATCCGCTGCTAACGGCACGGGCTGTGATTTGATGCCACGATTGGCCGGTCAGACAGGTGGCGGCCCGATATCGGGGCACCCGGGCGGTGCCCACCGCGGCATCGTGTGCGGTGAGCGAACGGTTGCCATGAGAACAGTGGGCAGGCGATGAACCTTCGGCTGCTGGCAGTGCTAACGACCGCTTTGATCGGGATTGGGGGGAGAATTTCGCTGCGCCCTCGCCGGGTCGGTTCAAATTATGTTTAGTCGCGTAATGTGACTTTATCGAGTGTTGTTTTGCCCGGCGGGCGCAGCGTTGAATAGATATTATCGAACGCCGTGTAGCCGCACGATCCGTACTAATGACCAGGCCGCTGTAGTAAATACTTATTATTCAAAGTTGCTTGATTAGGCAGATCGAATATAGCGGGCCTGTTGCCGGACCCTGCTGCGACGGACGGGTATCAACCCCGTCCGGACGGGGAGGTATGGCCGATGGCGGACGTTCGCGCCGGTGCGCTCGCCGGCCAGCGCGACGCTCAGTCGAAGATCAGCACGACGTAGGTAAAAAACAGCACCAGGTGGACGATGCCGTGCATCACATTGGTGCGTTGGCTGTTGAGGTTGTGTATTGCACACAGCAGCGTGATCAGCAGCAGATAGAGCTCGGGTTCTTCCAGGCCGAGTTCGACGGTCATGCCGGTGACGAGGCCGATTGCGAGTACTGCCGGAATCGTCAGGCCGATCGTCGCCAGCGCCGAGCCAAGCGCGATGTTGATCGTCCTCTGTAGCTGATTGGCCAGGGCCGCCTTCACCGCGGCGACGGCTTCCGGTGTCAGCACCAGGATCGCAACGAAAAAACCACCGAGCGCGAGCGGCGCACCGAGGCTGACGATACCGTGATCCACCAGTACCGCCATCTTTTTGGACAGCAAGACTATCGGGAGCATCGTCAGTGGCAGCAACAGGGCGTGATAGCCGATCGAGCGGATGAAGAGGCCATGGTGATCGTCGTCGGTGTCGCCTTTCGTCGTCGCCTCCGGTTGCCGGAAATACCCTTTGTGCCGGGTCATCTGGATGCCGAGAAACGCACCATAGAGCGCCAGCGACGTGATCAGAAGGTACACCGCCTGCAGCGTGGAGACCTGGCCGCCCGGCGCCGAGGTCATGAAGCGCGGCAGGATCAGGCCGAGTCCCGCCATCGGCAACAGTACGCCGACATATGCGCTTGCGCCCTGCAGGTTATAGCTTTGTTCCTTGTACCTGAGCGCACCGATAAGGAGGGTAAGACCGAGCAGGCCGTTCAGTACGATCATCACGACCGAGAACAACGTGTCACGTCCGAGCGTCGGGCTCTTGTCGCCGGTAGACATCACCGCGGCGATCATTACCACCTCGATACTGATAACCGATACCGTCAGGATCAGGGTCCCGTAGGGCTCACCGAGTTTTATCGCAAGACAGTCGGCATGCCGGACTACCGCGAAAGACAGCCACAACATCACTCCGAACATCCAGGCGAACAGACCACAATAGACAACCGGATCGGAGAGATCCGAAAACCAGTTCGCACCGATGCTCATCAGCACCAGCGTCGTCGCGATACCCAGCCACAACGGCATCTCGGAACGAACGATGCCCGGAACAGCAGGTGCGACGGGCTCGGCGGCCTGGGCCATCATGCTCCTTAGCGCAGAAAACTGAGGTAGCTATTCTAGCCTGACCGCTGCCAGCCGCCGCCAACGGAGGCCGATGTTGTACGCTGTGATCGGCGCGGCGAATTCACCCGGCGCGACGGCGGTCCTGGATCGCTATCGCCGGCGATCTCCGTACAATCCGGATCATGAGACGCTGGACAGGCAAGATACTGCGGTGGTTCGCGGTTTTGCTCGGTGTTGCGGCGGTCGGTTTTGCGATTGCCGTAGTGTGGCCGCTGCCGTTGCCGCAACCCGGGGAAAAATTTGCGCGTCTGCTGATTCGCAACGTCAACGTCGTCAATGTCGTAGGCGGCGCGCTGCAGCCCGGGCACGATATCCTGATCAAGGACGGCGTGATCGTGGCGATCGGTCCGGGTCTCGCGACGGATGGCGCCCGGGTGGTCGATGCAGCCGGCCGGTTTGCCATCCCCGGTTTGTTCGACATGCATGTCCACAGCCTGCGCATGGCCCCGGCGCTGACCCATCCGCTGTTTGTTGCCGCGGGCGTTACCGCTGTTCGTGACATGGGAGGCTGTCTCGGTGACGATGACGGCTGGGTGGCGTGCGCCGCCGATAAGCGGGCATGGAACGCGGCGGCCGGGTCCGGGACGATGGTGGGGCCACGCTACGATGCGATAACCAGCCTCGCGATAAACGGGGGCAGTGAAATCCCGGCCGGCTTCGATCCCAGGCTTGGCGCTGCCACGGCGGAGGATGCGCGGACCCGGGTCGATTTCGACGCCGCGCGCGGAATAGATTTTCTGAAACCCTACACCGGGCTGCCCCGTGCCGGTTTTTTCGCGCTGGCCGAAGCGGCGCGTGGCACCGGAATGTATCTTGCCGGCCATGTTCCGCTGGCGGTCAGCGGTCTCGAGGCGGTCGCCGCGGGCCAGCGCAGCATCGAGCATGCTTTCCTGTTTATCTGGGACTGCTATCCGGGAATGGCGAGGCTGCGCGAGTCGACCGATCCGCTTGCGGTGTATACCGATGCGCTGCGACGGTCGATGCTTGCCGGGCACGATGCCGCGCTTTGTTCGCGGCTACATTCTGCAATGATCGCGGCGGGCGTGGCTTACGTGCCGACGCACACGACCCGAAAGCTCGACGCGTTCGCTACCGATCCTGCTTATCTTTCCGATTCGAGGCTGAGGTTCGTACCGGCGCCGTTGCGCTTGTTGTGGGCCGAGGATGCGGCGGCAATGGCGGCCAGGGCGGGACCTGGCGGGATGGATAGCTACCGGGCGTTTTACGAATTCGGGATCGAGCAAACCGGTGTTGCCCATCGTGCCGGCGTAACGGTTCTCGCCGGTAGCGATAGTCCTGACAGTTTCGCTTTCCCGGGCAGCGCGCTGCACGATGAACTCGGCCATTTCGTCGCCGCCGGGATGTCGCCGCTCGAGGCGCTTCGCGCCGCCTCGATTGCCCCGGCACGCTTCCTCGGCCTCGACGGCAAGGCAGGCTCGATCGCCCCGGGTGCGCGCGCCGACATCGTGCTGCTCGATGCAAATCCGCTCGAAGATATCGCAGCAGTGCGCCAGGTAGCTACCGTTGTGCTCGCCGGCGTCGTTTACGATCGCGCCGCATTGGACAGGATGCTCGAGCGGGTGGAGACGACGGCCGGCAGCTGGACGATGTGGCCGAAATTCGCATGGCAGATCGCGACGAGTCCGATTATGCGCAAGCAGTTCGGCGACTGAAAGGCAATGGTCCCCGCCCGGTGCGGTTGCGAACGGCCGGCACGCGGCGTCACCGGTGCAGGCTGCGACGGATATCCGGCTTTCGGTGAGGGGAGAGCCGGGCATCGCCCTGCATCATAGGTTAGCCGGCTTTCTTGCGATTCTTGCGGGACCGGCCCCGGGTTAGCGACACCGACTCTCGGCGCAACCGCGGCGAAGGCTTGCCGATGTGAAAGCCCTGCGCGTAGTTGACGCCGAGCTCGCCGAGCAAATCCAGCGTCGCCGCGTCCTGGACGTATTCGGCGATCGTCTGTTTCCCGGAAGCTTTGGCTATCTCGCAGATAGAGCGGACGATTGTCTGATCGATCACGTCGTCACAGATGTCGCGGATAAACGCACCGTCGATCTTTATGTAGTCGACCGGCAGGCTCTTCAGGTAGTCGAAAGAACTGTAACCTGCGCCGAAGTCGTCGATCGCGAACTTGCATCCGAGCTCGATCAGCTTTTCCATCTGCTCGGTGGCATTGATCATATTGCGCACCGCTATTTGCTCGGTAATCTCGAGGATCAGTGCATCCGGCGGCAGATCGTTCCTGTGCAGATGCTCCTGGATATATCCGAGCAGATCGGTGTCTTCGAAGATATTGCCCGACACATTCAGCGTGAACCGGATATCGCCGTAGCGGGTGCGCACCCCGGACAGCCTCTCGAGTGAATTGCGAATTACCCAGCGATCGATATCGACCATTAATCCGAAGCGATTGGCGGCGGGTAAAAATGCGTCTGGCGGAACCAGTTCACCGTTCTCGTCAGGAAGGCGTAACAGCACTTCGTAGTGGCTCGGCTCGCCGCGCTCGAGATCGACGATTGGCTGAAAGTGCACGACCAGTGCGTCGTCCGCGAGCGCTTTCTGGATCTTCTGCGACCAGCCGATGTCGGCTTCCATTTGTTGTTGGTCGTGGCCCGACGCTTCGTAAAAATTGAAGCGGTTGCGCCCGCGCGCCTTGGCATCGTGACAGGCCATATCTGCCTGGGCCATCAGTTCAGCCGGGCTGAAACGATTCGAGTCGACCATCGTGACGCCGATGCTGCACGGGATACTGAATGAATGGCCGTTCTCCACGAACAGGTGGTCGCGCATGTTCTGTACCAGCGCCTCGCAGATCGATTCGACATCTGCGCGTGCGAGATCGCGCAGCAGGATTGTGAACTCGTCGCCGCCGAAGCGCGACACAAGGTCCTGCTTGCGAACCGTGCTTTCGAGCCGCCGCGCGGCCTGGATAAGGAGGCGGTCGCCGGCGGCATGACCGAGCGTGTCGTTGATGTATTTGAACTGATCGAGATCGATGAAAAGCAGCGCGCTCCGGGTCTGTTCGAAATCGGCGGAGTCCAGTTGCTCGATCAGCAGTTCCGAGAACCGATGGCGATTTATCAGGCCAGTCAGGGAGTCGTGATTGGCGAGACGATGCAGCCTTCGATCGCGCTCACGCAGTGCGCTCACGGTGGCGTTCAGGGCGTCGGCAATTGCAACGATCTCACGGTGACCGGAACTGCGGACACGGAAGTCGGTATCGCCGCTCGCGAGTTTGGCGAGAGGCTCCTGCAACTTTGCCAGTGGCCGCAACGCGCGCCGGAACAGCGTCGATCCCACCAGCGCAAGAAACAGCAGCACACCGATACTGGTCAGGCTGCCGGTCAGCACGCTGCGATCGAGGTGGTTCTGATAGCCGCCGAAGTCGAGTCCGAGCTCGACAAATCCGACCAGTTCCGATTGCACCATGCTTTCGACGGAGAGATCGAGATCGAGCAGACCCGCCGAGCTCATTGATTCGGTGTAGATGGGTTTGCTGGCGCGTACGACGGAGGAGCCGGAGAGGCTGGTGTCGAGCAGCGCCGGCTGGGCGGAGCCATGCCGGGTGAGCTTTTGCAGTTGGGCGGTCGCGAGAACCGGGACGGTCACGCGTGCGTGCCGGGTCGCATCCTCGAACACGACCTCCCCGGATTTCGAGTAATAACGCACGAAAGAAATCTCTGGAAAACTCCTGATGTAGTTTTCGATCCGCAGGTATTGTTCTTCGCTGCCCTCGACGTATAGCGGCATGCCGAGGTCATCGAGCTCCGATATCCACTGCCCGGCCCACTTGTTCAGGTTGTTATCGATCACCCAGCTGGTTGCCCACCACAGCACGGCAACGGCTGCGGCAGCGACAAACAGCGCGGAAGCGAGCTGCAGCAACAGGATGTCGGTAACCAGGCTCCGCCCCGGACCGCGTTTGCGGCCGCGCCGCGGCAGGCTGGAACGTAAACGTGCGGCGCGCGCCGCGAGGGAGGCCCATTTACCGCGCGCGGCGGTCATGGTGCTGTTTCCGAGACGCGCGGCCCGGGTTCGCAGGCCCGACCCGTGCTCGAGCAACGTCGCGATACTGCGGCGCAAAAGAGGATGCATCGGCGTTTATTCCGCCAGCGCCGTGATGCGCTGCGCGGTCTGCTCCGGGATTTCGAGTCCCAGGCGCCGCGCCAGCGCCTCGTTTATTTCGATATGCATCTCGCTGAGCGGGGTCAGCGCGCCCGCTTTTGATTGCTGGCGCGACGGCGGCTCGTCGATCAGGCCGAGTACCTGGCGCGCGACGTCGATGTCCGTACCTGTGATGCTCATCACCGCGCCCCATTCGAGCAGCGCCGGATTGAAAGCGACGATTTGCTGGTTGTGTTTGCGGCTATACAGCATTAATTCGCGGAGTACGTTGGGGCTGAGGATCCGGTTGTCCGGCAGCAACCACAGACCCTCGATTTCAGGGACCAGGCGTTTGAATACATACAGCGTTTCCTTGTCTGAATTCACGACGCGGCTGACCAGTTCGATGCCGGCGGTTCGGGCCGCGACGGTGGCTTCCCTGATCAGTTCCTCGTGGCCGGGTCCGGTGATAACGCCGACGCGGCGCAATTGCGGTGACAGTGCCTGCCACGCATCCAGTTGCATGGGAAAAGGTGGCACCAGTGCCACCCCGCGCGAACCCGATGCGAGCAGATTGTGTTCCTGGTGGTTGAAAACCTGGCAGAACACCATCGGCGACTCGCTGTATTCATGTCCGGCGCGGGCGGCAAGCAATCCGATCGCGACCAGTTGATCGCTTGCCGACTCGTGAATCTGCTCCATCACGGGAGCCACGTTTGCGGGATCGCCGTCGAGGTCGAAGATGGCAATACGCTGATCACCGGCCAGTGTTTTCAGTGCGGAAGCGATTCCGTTGTAGGCCGGGATATCGTCACTGACGAGAACGGCGATAGACGGCGGGTTCGGTTCGGATGTGGGTCGGTCGGGAGCCGGGGCAGGCGGAGGCGGAGGCTGAGGAATGACGGCACGGGGCTCGATCTGCGCCTGGGCCGGCGGCACGGCTTCTACGGGAACCGGCTGGTCGGCCGGCTCATACGGTATTGCGCTGCACCCAGCCAGCAGCAGGCAGGCGAGCAATGGTCTCGCTCGTCTGGCAATGTCCCTGGCCAGTCGCGTTTCGATATCCTGATCCTCGTGCCGGGTCTGCTGTTTCGAATCGCCGAAACAACCCCCCGGAGATGTTCCAGACGGCATTATGAAACGCGCTGGATAACGTAGTTGTGAGCGAGGTCTCACAATGGTCCCGCGGGAATGATTTTTTTACTTAATCCGGAGCCGCCATTGCCATGGTATGCCCGGCCCGCCGGCATTCGATGCGGTCACCCGGCGCATTATGTCTAATGTGGCGCGGCAAATCGAAGGGATGTTCTCGGGCCTTTGATTTGCAAGGTATTTTGCTCGAAAGAATGGCAGCGAGGCAGCCATGGCGATACATCGAAGCGATTTCGTGATGACGGCATCCGCCGCCGCAATGGCGGCGAAAATGCCGCTGCGTCAGGTCCGGGCCGCGTCGCGGCCGCGATCCTGCGGACCGGGATTGCCGGTATGGGCCTGGCGCCAGGCAGCGGGCGGCAATCCGGCCCAACGGCGAAAAGCGGCACGGAAATTCGCGACGTCCGCGTAGCCGAGCATCAAGGCGACCGACTCGACCGTCAGCCGCTCCGCCAGCAGCCTTCGCGACTCGGCGAAGAGCCAGTTATCGAGCAGATTTTTGTAGCTGCTGCCTTCGTCATGCAGCCTGCGTTGCAGGGTCCGCGCGGACAGCTGCAGATCGGCGGCAACGTCGTTCACGGTCCACAGGCGGCCCGGGTTGGCGGCGAGCAGGCGCTGTATCTGAGTGGTCAGGCTGCCCGGCCGACGGGCCTCGCGGAGCAGCCGTTCGCATTGCGCCACGGCCGCCGCGTAAGTGCCCGGGTCGGAGTCGCCGATCGCCAGCTGGCCGGAGCTGTCAGGCACCAGCAGGCGAATCCGCCGATGTCCGAAGCTGACTTCAGCACGGCCGAACGCCTCGACGTATGCGCGCGCGTAGCGCGGCGGCGGATAATCCATCTCGACCCGGACGTCGAGAGTCTGCGACTGGACCCGGTTCATGACCCCGACCAGCGATAACAGCAGGAACTCCACGACCATCGTCCGCGCTTCGCCGGCCGGGTCGAGCGTGATCGCTACCCCGACCTTGCCCGGCTCGTCGATCCAGCGATAGTGTGAGGCCCGCAGTCGCAGGAATCCGAACCGGCAGGCGAGCTGCAGCGCATGGCGCAGGGTCGGGCTGGATAACACCGCGACGCTCAATGGGCCGTGGGTCAGCGATGGCCCGAGCGCCGCGCCCAGCCGCAATGCGATGGTCTCGTCGCCGCTGCAGCGGCGTGCATTGAGCAGGATCTGGCAGTACTGGCTAAACTCGATGGTACCGCCGAGACGCTCGAGGTCAGCCAGCTCGAGCCCGGTGCCGGCGAAAAAGCCGTCCGGAGCGCCGAGGAAGCGATAGAACTGCAGCGGATAGATGTTCGGGACCATGGCCGGTGTCGCGCATTCACCCCAGTTTGGCGCGAATTCACCTGACGATTATTCCCGAGATGGCGAATAATGCAAGCTGTCCAGTTACACCCCCTGACCGGAGATACATCCCATGGAGCAAATGCAAAACGCGACGAGACGTCAGCCACGGATTGCAATCATCGGCTCGGGTTTCGGCGGTCTCGGTCTTGCGATCCGGCTAAAACTTGCCGGGTATACCGATTTCACGATCTACGAGAAGGCCGACACGCTCGGTGGAACCTGGCGCGACAATACCTACCCGGGCGCCTGTTGCGACATCCGCGCGTTCAATTATTGTTACTCGTTCGAGCAGAAGACCGACTGGAGCGCGCACTGGGTGCCGTGGAACGAGATCCTCGCGTACATGAACCACTGCGCGGACAAGTACGGGGTGCGTTCGCACATCCGTTTCGCCACGCCGATCGTCGCGGCGCGTTATGACGAGAGCACGGCGCTGTGGACGCTCGAGACCGCTGCCGGCGAGACCATCGATGCCGATTTCGTCATCACCGGCACCGGTCAGCTAAACCGCCCGTTCGTACCCGGGATCGAGGGCGCGGAACGATTCGCCGGCCGCGCATTCCATTCGGCGGCGTGGGACCACGATTTCGACTATGCAGGCAAGAAAGTCGCCGTGATCGGCAACGCGGCCAGCGCGATCCAGTTCATTCCGCACCTGGCGCGCTCCGCTGCCGAGGTCAATATTTTTCAGCGCAGTGCCAACTGGATCATTCCGCGCGGCAACCGCCCATTCTCGGAGGGTGCCAAACGGCTCCTTGGACGCTCGAGGCTTTTAGCGAAACTCTACCGCGCCGCAATCTGGTCATATTACGAAGGGCTGATGTACCCGATCATTCGCGGCGTGCCGGGTTTTACCCATTACATTCGCAGGCTTGCGCGGCGCGCGCTGGCCGAGGTCGACGACCCGGAGTTGCGTGCGAAGCTGGTCCCGGACTACCCGATCGGCGGCAAGCGGGTGCTGGTCAGCGACAACTATTACAAGAGTCTGAATCGCGACAATGTACAGATTGTCGATGCCGGTATCGAACGGATTACTGAGCGCGGCATCGTCACTCGCGACGGCAACGAAATCGAAGCCGACCTGATTGTCTACGGTACCGGTTTCCGCAGCACGGAGTTCCTGGCGCCAATGCAAGTCGTCGGCCGCGGTGGCGCGAGCCTCGAGGAGCAGTGGCAACGGAACGGTTCGGAGGCCTATCTCGGGATCGTCGTCCCCGGCTTTCCGAACTTTTTTACGTTGTACGGTCCGGGCAGCAATCTCGGACACAACTCGATCATCTTCATGTTCGAGTGCCAGATTCGTTACATCCTCGCCAGCATCGACCTGGTGACCAGGACAAACTCGCGCAGCATCGAGGTCACTACTGCGGCGTGCGAGGAATTCAACCGCCACCTGCAGAAAAAGCTGGCCGGTGCCGTGTGGGCGAAGCTCGACAGCAGCTGGTACATTTCCGGCGGCAAGATCGTTAATAACTGGGGCGGGTCGACCGTGTCTTACTGGTGGCGGACGAGAAAAGTCGATCGCCACAGTGTGGCGCTGGAGGATGCGAGCGGGACAACCGCAAAGCCGCCATCCGCGCAGACCGGCAAGGAGCGGCGCGCAGTGGCCGGATAACAGACGAACTTGTGATTGCTCCGGAACGGGATCAGCGCGCGCCGGCTCAAGTCGTTAGCCGCTAGATCTTAGAAGATCTTAGCGCTTTGTTGATCTCGCTGATCACCTTCTGCGGGTCGTCAGCCGACTTCTGCAAGACCTGGCAGACCTTGCCATTTAGGAGGTCGCGTTCTGCTGCGGACAGTTCCTTGGCGGTCAGAACGATCACGGGCAGAGTCAGATCTTCGCGGTCGCGGCGCAACGTCTCCAGGAATTCGAATCCGTCCATTACCGGCATCATCAGGTCAAGCAGCACCAGGTCGGGGCGCGATTCGTCAATCGCGTCGATGCCCTCTCTTCCGTTGCTGGCGTCGACGACTGTGAATCCCTCGCGCTCCAGGGTTCGCCGCAATACTGCCCGGGTGTCCGCGTCGTCCTCGACCACGAGGATTTGGCCGACTCCCTCCGGGACGAAGCGGCGCAGCACGTGCACCAGCAATTCACGATCCACCGGCTTGGTCAGATAGTCGTCGGCCCCCAGCGTATAACCCATGCCCTTGTCGGCGACGATGGTGACCATTACGACGGGTATATGACGCAATGAATTGTCGGCCTTCAGCTGCCGCAGTACCGCCCAGCCGTCCATGCGCGGCATCATCACATCGAGTGTGATGATTGCGGGTAGAAGTTCGGCGGCGCGGCGTAGCCCGTCTTCGCCATCCACGGCCGTTGCGACGCGGTAGCCCTGACGCTCGAGAGTCTTGGTCATCAGGTCGCGGGCATCCGCGTCATCATCGATGACCAGCACCAGGGGGCCAGCGCCGTCTTCGGCGCTGGCTGAGGCAGCCGCAGACTCGCTGATGACCGGGACAGGCGCAGTGGCGGTACCGCGAGCGGCCTCCAGTGCATTGACCTGAGCCGGCAACTCGATGGTGAAAACCGAGCCCTTGCCGGGCTCGCTGGTCACCGCAATATCACCGCCCATCATGCGGCAGAAACGGCGGCTGATCGAAAGCCCCAGACCGGTGCCGCCGTATTCACGAGTGGTCGACAGGTCGGCCTGGATGAACTCCTCGAATAATTGTTCGATCTTGTCCGCGTCGATCCCGATCCCGGTATCGGCGACGGCTAATTGAATCCACTCGCCGTCGTCGCGCGCAGTACGCGTTGCAGATAAGGTCACCTCACCATCATGAGTGAATTTCGCGGCATTGGATAACAGGTTGAAAAGGGCCTGTCGTAGTTTTGTCAGGTCTGCGCGAACGGTGCCGAGGTCGTCGTCGAAGTTCGTGATAAAGCGGACGTTGTTCTTGGTCATCAGCGGTTCGATCGTCTGTGCCGACTCGACGAGCATTTCCTTCAGGTCGAAGCGCTCGAGGTAAAGGTCCATGCGCCCGGCCTCTATCTTTGAGAGATCGAGAATGTCGTTGATCAGCGAGAGCAGGTGCTTGCCCGCGCTGTTGATTTTCTTGAGATCGTCGATGTAATCGGTGACGTCCTCTTCTTCCATCTCCTCGACCAGCATTTCGCTGTAGCCGATAATCGCGTTCATCGGCGTGCGAAGTTCATGGCTCATGTTGGCGAGGAACGCGCTCTTCGAACGGTTGGCGCACTCGGCCTGATCACGGGCGGACTCGAGTTCGTCGGCGAGGCGTTTCATTTCGGTGATGTCTGTGCTGATGCCGATCATCCCCACGACGCGGCCGTTGCGGTCGCGCAGCGGCGCTTTGTTCGAGCGCACGTAGCGTTGTTCGCCGTCGGCCGTTTCATAGGGCTCGACGAGTCCTGAGACGATCTCGCCGCCTTGCATTACCTTGTCTTCGTTTTCCTCGTAAGTATCGGCATATTCCTCACCGACGATGTCGGCGGAAGTTTTGCCGATCAGGTCGCGCCATGATGCCAGTCCGGACAACTCGGCCACCGTCTGGCTGGCTGCCGTGAAACGGTGCGCGCGGTCCTTGACGAATATGAAGTCCACCGCGTTGTCGAGCAATGCCATCAGGTTGCGGCTCAGCGCGGCCTGCTCGGTGATGTCACGGAAAACCACGACCGCACCGACGATGCCATCGTCGTCACGGATCGGCACGCTCGAGTATTCGACCTCGAAGCTGCTGCCGTCCTTGCGCCATAGCACCTCGTCCTGGACCCGGCTGGTGCGGCCATCGATGAAGGCATGTCGCATCGGGCAGTTTTCCATCGGGTACGGTTTACCGTCGGCATAGGCAAAATGGATCAGCTCGTGAGCGCCCTCGCCGAGCAGTTCCTCGCGCGAATATCCCAGCAAGTCGGCGGCCGAGCCATTGACGAACTGGATAATGCCGTGTTCGTCGACGCCGAAGATACCTTCGGTCGTCGATTCCAGCAGCAGGCGGCTGCGGTGCTCGGACTGGCGCAGCGCGCATTCGGCCTCCGAGCGCTTGTCTGCCATCTCGTTTATCGCGATGGCCAGAGTGTCGGCCGCGGAGCGCAGCCTGACGCGTTGCGTGTAGTCACCCTCGGCGATCGCGCCGCAGACCCGGGTCATGTCACGGTAACTCTGCAGCACGCGATTGATACTGTGATTCAGCCGGCTGACTTCATCGTCGCCGACCTCGTTCAGCTGCACGCCGGCCGCGGATTCACCGGTCGCGATCAGGTCAGCTGCATGGACGGTTTCGCGGATGCGCCGCGCGGTGCGACCGGTGATCGCCGCGGCGATCAGGATAATCGCGGACAGCGCAAAAAGCGCGCTTGCGATCAGAGGCAGCAGAGCTTGCCTGATCGATGTCAGCAGGTTCGACTCGGCTCGTCTTATTACGACCGTCCAGCTGCCGGTGCTGACCGGCGCGGAGGCGAAATAGTAACTCCGGCCATCGGTCGGGTCCGTGCTCAGTTGCAGTGTCGAGCGGTCACCGGATTGGTGCAGGTCGCCCAGTAGTTCGGAATAAGGGGTCTCCGTGACCGGATAGGTTCGGAGATTCAGGCCCATGCCCGCGGTCGCGGCGATAAACCGCCCGCTGCGGCTGATCAGCAGGATATCGACGTGCTCGCGCTGGCGGATCTTTTGCAACAGAGTTCTCGATGTCATCGAGTGCCCGGTCGACGCCGGCGATACCGACGAAACGGTCGCCGATCACGATCGGGAAGACCTGCTCGACAATCATCTTGCCTTCGTACTCGTACGGCTCGGTGACGAGGTGCTGCGCCTCGTCGGACTCCAGGTACAGGTCTTTCACGCCCTGGTAGTAAAGACTGGATTCCATGTCGACCAGGGGCTCCAGCCGTATTTCTTCCTCCTGTTGCGAGCGATACCAGTACGGCAGGAAACGCCCGTCAGCGTCCAGTCCATCGGCAATTGCGCGACCCTCCTCGCTGTCGCGAAACGCGGCATCACCGGTGTCGGCGTTGGGCTCGTAACCGAAATAGGCGCCGGTGAATTCCGGAAATGCCGCGAGTACCTCCCTAGCGTAGGCAACCGAGGCCGTGCGCTGGCCGAACATGCCGCTGCGTTGGGCGAACGCCATGATGCGCACTGCGAGCGTCGCGCGCGTGTTGCCGCGCTCTATTTCTCCGGCCACTTCCTGCGACAGCTGCTGCAGCGAAGACTCCAGCGCGCTGCGTTGCTGCCGCGCCGTGGTGGTTGCGATGTACGAAATCAACACCAGCAGGATGAGCAATGCGGGAAGACCCTGCGAAAAGCAGAATCCTCCCGCTCAGGCTTTTGCTGAACGGCACCGGTTTCTGCCCGGAGTCGAACCCGTCTCCGGCATTGCTGCTGGCAGGCATCAGCGGGAGCCTCCTTACCCGCCGGACAGCGCGACCCGGCGTCGATACCCGTGAGGCAGCATAGTCGCCGCGTCATCGCCGCTGTCCCCCGGTATGGCCGCTCGGCGCAGGTCTTCAATACATCGCCCGTTCTTTCTCGGTGATCATCGGTTTGCCACGAAGTAGCCGGCGGGCACGTTTCCACAACATTTTGCGCGGATTGACATCCTCGAAAACCACGATGAAAACCTTGCGCAGCTTGCCCTCGGGACAGCTGATGGGGCGTACGCCATGCCAGGAATTGTTTTTGCGGCCGAATATCAGGCTGCGGTTGTCCATCGTCTCGGCCGGAACCGCGGAATCGAATTCGTCGAAGTCAGGGTTTGACTCCGCATCGAACCGTCCGTGGTCGTCGAGGATCACGGTCTCGCCACCCCAGGCAGGATCCCAGTCCGCATGCGTATTCATGTAGAAGATCTGTGAGCCGATTTTGCCGCTGGAGTCGCAGTGCGGCGACACGACACAGCCATCCGGCGTGTAATGCCAGTGGAAGCGGAAGCGGAAATTGCCGCGTCCAAGCAGGCGCCGGATAAAACCGCGGTAGACATCGCTTTTGAGTTCGTCGATGAATTCCTGCCAGGGTGCGGGCAAATCCAGCCCGTCGACATATTCGAGGACATAGCGGTCGTGGCTGGCCTGGCCATGTTTGCGTTGCTTGCCAAAAAACGGCTCGAACTGCGACACGTCGGGCAGTGTAGCCGCAAGTGCCGCGAAAGCCTCGTCGGTCAGGCAGCCCTGCGGGTTGGTGAACGGGAATGGTTCCTGGCTCTGGAAAACCCCGGCGTCGATGCTGTTCAGCTTGTCCCTGTCGAGATATTTCATATCGCTTTCCATCTTATCCGCCGTGGGCTGTGCCTGGGCCGGATGCTGCGCCAAAACGTATATGGTACGCCGCGAGAGCGGAGTTTGACGAGTCCGTTGCGATGACCTCTGCGGCGTGCATGGTCGTCACCTCGGACCGCCGCGGGTTGCGGCCGGACCGGAAACGGCAACCCCCGCCTGTCACGCCGGTGGTTTTGTCGACAGCCTTTGACTAAGCTGGCATTTTCGGAGTGACGGGCTTCCGATTGCAAGCCAGTGTATTTGCGTGTTGGCGGGATTTGTGCCAGTTCTCGCGTCAAGCGCCCGGCCCGATGTCAGCTAAAGAGAGATCTTCCTTCCCGTGAAGTTTTTCACCAGCCTGAGTCCGTTTTCGAAAGTGGTGGCCGGCCTGATCCTGGGCATCTTGTTCGGGATCTTCATCGGCGAACCGGCGGGCGTACTCGAGATTGGCGGTAACGCCTACATTCGGCTGCTGCAGGTGACGGTGCTGCCCTACATCCTGGTATCGCTGATCAGTGGTCTCGGGCGGCTCGATGCGCAGATGGCGAAGCACATCGGGGCGCTCGGAGGGAGCCTCATACTGTTCTTGTGGCTGGTTACGATGATGACCGTGCTGGTGATGCCGCTTGCATACCCCGACTGGACGGCATCGGCCTTTTTCAGCACCAGCCTGGTCGAAGAGGGCGCGCCGTTCGACCCGCTGACCTTGTACATACCGGCGAATCCGTTTTTCTCCTTGTCGAATACGATCGTACCCGCCGTCGTGCTGTTCAGCATTTGCCTGGGACTGGCGTTGATCGCCGTGCCGGACAAGGACGGGTTGCTGCGGGGGTTGCACAATCTGAGCGAGGCGCTGATGCGTATCGCGTCGTTCGTGGCCAAGGTGGCCCCGCTCGGAATCTTTGCGATCTCGGCCGCTGCCGCGGGCACGCTGCGGCTGGAGGAGCTCGGACGGTTGCAGGTCTACCTGTGGGTTTATCTCGGCGCCTGGGCCGTGCTCGCGATGGTGACGCTGCCGATGCTGGTCGCATGGGCAACGCCGCTGAGCTATCGCGACGTATTGCGCGAGGCCCGGGTCGCAATGGTCACGGCCTTCGCCACCGGTACCGTGCTGGTCGTATTGCCGATGATCGCTGAACGGTGCAAGGAGTTGTTGACCGAGCGCGAACTGATGGATGACAAAGCCGAGTCCACCGTCGACGTCCTGGTACCGACTGCCTACAGTTTCCCCAGTGCCGGTACGTTGCTCGGCCTCGCCTTTATCCTGTTCGCGGCGTGGTTTATCGGCTCGCCGCTGAGCCCGTCACAGTATCCCGGGTACACCTTCATCGGCGCGCTGTCCGCATTCGGCACGATGGCGGTCGCCCTGCCTTTCATGCTGGATTTTTTTCGCTTGCCCACCGATCTGTTCCAGTTGTACTTGCTTGGCAGCGTGGTGACGGCTCGATTTGCCACGGCACTTGCGGCAATGCACGGGGTGGTAATCTGCCTGCTCGGCGCCTGCGCAATGATGAACCGGATGAGCTGGCGCCGCCTGTTTGAAGTGGGTGCCGCGGGGGTGACGATTGCCGGAGTCGCGATGGCGCTGCTCGGGTTAGGTCTGACCCGGACGATTCCCTACGAATACACCGGCGACAAGTCGTTCGTCGCGATGAGCCTAGTCGGCAAGCCGGTGCAGTCGGTCCAGGTCGATGCGCCGACGCAGTTGCCGCTGGCTGAGAGAGAGCGCCCGCGGCTCGACGTCGTGCGCGAACGCGGTTCGATACGTGTCGGCTATCTTCCGGATCGTCTGCCCTTTGCGTTTCGCAATAGCGCCGCCGACGTGGTCGGGCTGGACCTGGACATCGTTCACGACCTTGCCCGCGACCTGAACGTTACGTTGGAAATTGTAAGACTCGAATTGGCGGATACGGAGGCCGCGCTCGCGGATGGCCGCATCGACCTGCTGGTGGGCGGCATCACGATTTCACCTGACCGGGCATCGGTATTTGCGTTTACCGACTCCTATTTTGATGAAACCCTCGCATTTATCGTGCGTGACCATGACCGTGACAGTTTCGCCAATCTCAGTTCGATCTCGCGCCGCCCGGAGCTGAAACTCGCGATGATGAAATCGGATTATTACGAAGAGGCGATGCGCGGAATCCTGCCTAATGTCACTGTCACGAAGGTGGATTCGCCGCGCGAGTTTTTGCGTGGTGAGCTGGAAGACGTGGACGCGCTTGCCTATTCGGCCGAGACCGGCGCCGCGTGGACGCTGATTTATCCGCGCTTCTCCGTGATTGTGCCGCGCGGACTGTCCTACAAAGCGCCCATCGGATTCGCGCTGCCCGAGGGACAGTCGGAATTTCAGAGTTTTCTGAACACCTGGTTCGATCTGAAGCAAAAGAATGGTGTTCTCACGCGGTTTTACGATCACTGGATTCTCGGAAAAGATGACAGTAGCGTGGAGCCGCGCTGGTCAGTATTGCGCAATGTACTTGGAGTTGGCGCCGGGAAACCGGCGGAAACGGGCGATGAGAAAAACAGCGCCGACTGAACAGGCCCGGTTGGCTTGCGGTTGTGGCGGGCCACTCGAAGGCCGTGCCGTGTTCCGGCCCTGACGTTACGGAGAGAGCTTATGTGCCGCTGGATGGCGTACTCGGGCAGCCGGATCGCGCTCGAAGAGGTTTTGCTTAATACGGAAATATCGCTGATTGACCAGAGCCTTTCCGCGCGGCGTTCCGTTGAGCCCACCAATGGCGATGGTTTCGGTGTTGGCTGGTTTGGCCGCGCCGGCCAGCCGGGACTTTACCGGGCGATACAGCCGGCATGGAACGACGAGAACCTGCGCGATCTCGCGGCGCAGGTCGAGTCGGGACTGTTCCTCGCCCATGTGCGGCGTTCGACTGGCACGCCGGTCCAGCGCACCAATTGTCATCCGTTTCGACACGGTAAATGGCTTTTCGTGCACAACGGCGAGATCGCCGAATTCAATCGGGTAAAGCGTGAACTCGTGCTCGAGGTAGACCCGGAGCTCTATCCGCTGATAGGCGGGAGCACGGATTCCGAGTTGATTTTTTTTCTCGCGCTCACCTATGGGCTGGAGCAAGATCCGTTCCGGGCGCTCGAGGCGATGGCCGCGGTGGTCGAGCGGATCGGGCGCGAGGCGGGGATCGCGCATCCGTTGCAGATGAGTCTCGGGCTTGCCGATGGCGAGCGCTTGCTGGCGGTGCGGTATTCGTCGGAAGGCTGCTCGAGAACCCTTTTCTACAATCAGAAAATTGATGCGCTGCGCGAGCTGTATCCGTCCAATCCGCGTCTCGCCAGTATTCCGAGCGATGCCCGCGCCGTGGTGTCCGAGCCGCTGAGCGAGGTGTCCGACGCCTGGATAGAAGTCCCGGAGTCCTGTGCGTTGAGCGTGGCCGGGGGCGAGGTCGAGCTGCGTTCGTTTTCGCCACGGCTGCCAGGCGCATGATGAGCCGGCACAGGGGTAACGGCGGGCGCGCGCGATGAGTACTCAGGACAAGATGCCGCTGGCGCTGACAGCGTTGCTCCCGGTGGACGTGCAGCGCTTGCGTGGCGCGTGCGAGAAACTCGAACACCCCGGTCTTGCGGCCCGGCTGACTGCGCTGGTTGGAACGCCGGTGGAACAGGCAATTGCCAAGCTGCCAGATTCGGTGGCCGATGGAATCCACAAGGCAGCACGCAGCAGTATCGAGAGGATCATGAAGCTGGCCCTGTCCAGCGCCCCGCTGGGTTCGCCCGCAGTCACCAGTGATCGCATGCACAAGGCCGTTGCAATGGGTACCGGTGCGGTCGGCGGGCTGTTCGGATTTCCCGGTCTGGTCGTGGAATTGCCGCTTACGACCGGCGTGATGATGCGCTCGATTGCCGACATTGCGGCGCAGTACGGCGAGGACCCGGACGATGCGGCGACGCGGCTGGCCTGCGTCGAGGTCTTTGCGCTTGGCGGCCCCGGCAAGGCCGATGACGCGGCGGAGAGTGGTTACTACGGCATGCGCGTTGCCCTTGCCCTCGAGGTTTCTGCGGTGACACGGCAGTCGGCGTCGGCGATGCTCGGCCTGGTCCGTGCGGTTGCCGCGCGATTTGGCGTCGTGGTCACGGACAAAGTGGCTTTGCAGTTTGTGCCGTTGGTCGGCGCGTTGGGCGGGGCCGCGCTCAATGCGGTTTTCATTCAGCACTTCCAGGATATGGCGAGGGGACATTTCGAAGTGCGCCGGCTCGAGCGCAAATACGGCGCCGAAGTCGTGCGGGCCGCATATGAGACAATAGCGGCGTCGTTGCGCTGACCCGGCCCGGCTTTTTAATTGCGGTGCGAGCTTTATAATGTGCGCTCGCCAGGCGCTGCCCGTTTACCGGCACCACCGCGCTACCGTACTTTCCACGTTAGCAAGAGCACCCATCCAATGTTTACCCGCATCAAGGTTCTGGTTGCCATCAGTCTCAGCAGCGCGATTTTCCTGCTGGTGGCGCTGTTTCTGTTATCCAGTAACCTGGGAAGGGTGATTCGCAACGGCCTGGTGATTCTCGGCCCGGTCGTCACTCGCACCGCCTGGTCGATCGAAGACGTCGATATATCGCCGTGGGGTGGCGAAGGGCAGGTAACCAATCTTAAGATTGCCAATCCACCGGGCTACTTTCGCGAGAATGCGGTCGAGGCGCCTGTAATCGAAGTGGACGTGGAGGAAATCTCCTACTTCGATGACGTCATGGTCATCGAGAAATTCACCATCGTCAACGCGGAGATCAGATTCGAAATTGCCGGACAGCCGCGCACCAATCTGCAGGTACTGCTGGATAGCCTCAACACGGCCGTGGCCGCGGAGGCGGGCACAATCGAGGGAATCGATTCAGAGAAACTGCGCTCGCTGATCATTCGCAGATTCGAGCTGGTCGATGCGGTCGTGATCGGGCAGTCGCAGCTGGCCGGGGAACTGCGTCTGTCGGTGCCCGGCCTGGTCATTGAGAATGTCGGCGCTGCCGAGGGCGGAATCAGCACCGTCGAGGCGATCAAGCGTACGCTGGGTCCGTCGCTCGAGACGGCAAGACAGACGATTCGCGGTTTTGCCAAGCAGCGTAGTAATGACATCCAACGCCGAGTGCACGAGCGCATCGAGCAACTCGAGGCCCAGAGCGGATCCGTCGGGGAGTAGATCCGTTGTCGGCGATCTTGAGAGCGGGTCCAGGACCAGACTGTCCGGTCGCGGGCGAATTGATAGACTATCGCTGCTATGCGCTACCAGTCTATGCGCGGACCCCGCAACCACTCCCGGTGTAACGATGGTGCCGGCCATCTGGCCGACGCCGATTGCCGGGTGTGTTTTTCGCCGATGGCAGCGGCGGGCGGGCCGAATTCGTGGATTTGTGACCGTGATCATGGAACGCGATGTTATGTCAGTCTGACAATACGTCTTAGTGTCGCGGACAGTGTCCACAGCCAAATTAGCGAAGCAGACGACAACAGATTGTGTTTGACGAATTCGAACCAGATTCGGGGAGACCTGGGATGCGCAGCTCGCGCCGCGGAATCGGTTTTACGTTGATCGAACTGGTCGTGCTCATCACATTGCTCGGCATGCTCGCCGCATTTGCTGTTCCGAAATTCGTCTCGCTTGAGCTTACGGCGCGCACCGCGATGGTCGAATCGCTCGGCCAGAGCGTACGCAGCTCGGCAGCGCTGGCGCATGGGCTGTGGCTCGCGCAGGGCGGGCCGGGCACGGTGCCGATGGAAGGCAATGTCGTGACCATCGAATACGGCTATCCGCTGACCAACGACATTGCGAAAGCGATGTACGATCACTCCGGATTCGATTTCGACGGGGCGGGCCGGTTTCGCAAGATCGGTGCGCCAGCGCCGGATAACTGTTCCGTGGCTGTATACGGGCTCGACGGCTGCCGGCGACACCCCTGAAGTCGTCGTCGACATCAGCGGCTGTTAGCAGCGCGGCCGTTCCTGCCTCCTCGCGGCACTCCCGTTCGCAAGCCTTGGCTTGCCTGCCCGGAAATAGTCTAACCTGCAAATTTAGTTAGCATTTATCTGCCCATCCTGGGTTGTCGCCGCGCGCCCTCGAATGGGTCAACGGCCGGGTCCAGGCACCGCGCAATCGCCATGTTTGAGAAATACGGCACATAAACGTTGCAATCCTTGACTTAATCTTGAGCGGACTCGGCGGTCCGGAGCGCGACGCGTATGGCGTTGCGCGAGGTGGCCGTCGCAGAGGACCGTGCGTGGAGTTTCTGACACAACTCGTCAAGGATAATCTGGAACTGTTGTCCTTCGCCTATGGCGTCGTTTTCGTCTTCATGGGGGCGGCGCTGGCGAGTCAGCATGCGGTCGGACGCGGCCTGCAGATTCCGGTGTGGCTGCTCGCCGCCTTCTCATTATTCCACGGATTCGGAGAATGGCTGTTTACCTGGACACTGGTACGCGGCGATTTCGCCCCCGTGGCCTATCTCCGTGTTCTGGTCATTGCCGCGTCCGGCGTATTACTGATCGAGTTTTCGCGCCGCCTTGCACTGGCCGCGCTCGATGAGTCTCGTTCGCCGACGGATTTCGGACATCCGCTCGGCCCTGGCCTGCAGGTCTTTGCAGGCGTGGCCTCGCTGGCCTTTTTGGGCGTCTCAGGTTTGTCGTTTGCCAGCTTCTCGCAACTTGCCCTTCTGGGTTTGCTGGTTCCGGGTCTGTTGTTTTGTACGGTCGCGTTTTCCGTTACCGCGGCAAAGCGCTCGCGCGGGCTACGCGAAGCTGGCGGGCTGCACTATGTGCTGCTCGTTGCAGCAAGTTGTGGTCTGCTGACCCTGATTACCGGATACGCGGGATTCGACTGGCGCGATCTGTTTGGCGCCAATCTGGTGGCGGAGACGGCGGCGCTGCCCGTGCTGTTCAGCCGCCTGCTGCTTGGCGCTCTGTTTGCGGTGGCGGTCGTGGGTCTGATGGCGGCGCTGCGGCGATTCGAGCAAAGCAACATGATTCTCGCACTGGAACGTGCGAACAAGCGCAATCGCGGTATTCTCGATACCGCTGCAGAAGGCATCGTCGAGCTGGACCCGGCCGGCCTGGTCCTGTTTGCCAACCCCGCAGCTACCCGTTTGCTGGGTTACGAAACCGGCGACTTCTCCAATACCTATTTTCGCGCGCTGCTGGAGCAGATTGACGACAGCTCGGACCCGGGCGGTGCGGACAAGAAAATGCTCAAGGCGATACGCAACGGTGAGGCCATCGCCGGTGACGATCAGCGCTTCCTGCGCCGCGATGGCCGTTCGATTCCGGTGGAATACACCTGTACGCCGGTAATGCAGGAAGGACGCTTGCTGGGGACAGTGGTTACGTTCAGCGATATAACCCATCGTCTGCGGCTGACCCGCCTGATCAAGGAGACTCAGCGAATTGCCCAGGTCGGCGGGTGGGAGCTCGATCCCGCGTCGGCGAAATTGCATTGGACCACGGAAACCTACCGCATTCACGATCTGTCGCCGGGTACGCGGGTATCGGTGCAGCAGGCAATCGGTTTTTGCCGCAAGCGCCACCGCGATGATCTGCAGACCGCCATCGAACAGGGTGTAAATGACGGGCGCGGATTCGACCTGGAGGTCGAACTCGAGACCGGCGATGAGCGCCGGGTCTGGGTCCGGGTTCAGGGCAAGGCCTACGAACGCGATGGCGACAAATACCGTCTCTCCGGAATCTACCAGGACATCACCGATCGCAAACAGTCTGAGCGCGCGTTGCGCGACAGTCGCGAATTCTATGAGCTGATACTCGATACGATTCCGATACGTATCGCTTATGCGCGCGCCGACGAAACGATCGGGTATCTCAATCACGCTTACGAGCGGTGGTTCGACCGGCCACGCTCGGAACTGGTTGGCGCCGGCATCAGCATATCGTCAGCGCCGCGGCGTATCGCGAGGTACGGCCGAAAATCAGGGAAGTCCTGTTAGGCGAGAAGGTCAAATTCAAGGTTGAAACGGAGCGCGACGGCGAATCGCGAAAACTCGAGATCCACTATCTGCCGCATGTATCGAGACACGGCGAAATCAAGGGCTTCTTTTCGGTGACCCAGGATGTCACGGAACACGAAGCACTCGAGGAAAAACTGATACAGGCACAGAAGATGGAAGCGATGGGTCAGCTGACCGGCGGCGTTGCGCATGATTTCAATAATCTGCTGGGTGTCATCATGGGCAACCTGCAGTTGCTCGAACGGCCGCTGCGGGACGACCCGAAACTGCATCGCAAGGTGCGCACCGCCACTCGCGCCGCAATGCGTGGCGCGGATCTTGACGCAGCGCCTGCTCGCGTTTTCCCGCCACCAGCGCCTGGAGCCCAAGGTTGTCGATCTGAATAGCCTGATCTCCGGACTCGACGAGTTATTGCGCCGCTCTCTCGGTGAGAATGTCGATGTCGCCACCAGCTTCTCCGGCAAGTTATGGCCGACCATGATCGACCCCGGACAGCTCGAGAACGCCATGGTGAATCTGGCGATCAATGCGCGCGATGCGATCGACGATGGCGGCGAACTCGTGATCTCCACGAGCAACGAAGCAGTCGATGCCGCGTTCGCCGCGCGCTATGGCGGCGCACGTCGCGGCGACTACGTGATGGTATCAGTCGCCGACAACGGCAGCGGAATCCCGGAGGAGTATCTCGACCGGGTGTTCCAGCCTTTCTTTACGACTAAGGAAGTGGGCAAGGGCAGCGGTCTTGGCCTTTCTATGGTCTACGGATTTGTCGAGCAGTCCGGTGGCTTCGTCGTGATTGACAGCGAGGTTGGCAGGGGGACCGATATTCGCCTGTATCTGCCACGCGCCGAGGAAGAGTGCGTGGAGCCGCGAGAAGAGACTGCGATGCACCGTTTCATGCCCGGCGGCGATGAAACCGTGCTGGTCGTGGATGACGAGGAAGATGTGCGTGAGACGGTGCTGGCGCTAATGGACGAACTCGGCTATCGCACGCTTGCCGCCGCGGACGGCGTTGCGGCGCTGGCAATCGTCGAAAGCAACGAGCAGATCGATCTTTTGCTGACCGATGTAATGATGCCTGGCGAACTCGACGGACCGGCACTCGCGGAGCGGACCCTGCAGGTCCGCCCCGGCATGAAGATACTGTTTACTTCTGGATTTGCGGACGGAAAAGTGCTGCAACGAATCGACCGGATATCCGGATCGGCACTCATCGCAAAACCCTATCGAAACGAGGAGCTGGCGCTAAGGATTCGCCAGATCCTGGATGAGGATGGCGAGCATGAAAGCCAATCACAATCGACTGCTGGTTCTCGATGACGAACCGGGGATTTGCGAGTTTGTCGGCGAAGTCGCCGAGGGACTCGGCTTCGAGGTGTCGTTGACAACCCAGGCCGACGAGTTTCGGCGCAGAGTGTCGAGTTTTGAACCGTCGGTGGTCGTGCTCGATCTGCAGATGCCCGAGGCCGATGGTATCGAGCAGCTGCGGTTTCTCGGCGAGACCGGCTGCGACGCGAAAGTACTGCTGGTAAGCGGAATGGACACCCGCGTGCTTGCGACCGCGGAACATCTCGGACGTTCGCTGGGTGTCGATATGCTGGGCACCCAGCAGAAACCGCTGATGCTCGATGTGCTGGAGGCAACGCTCGAGCGCGCGATGGTCAGTCAGCGCACGATTACCGCCGCGGATGTGCGTCGCGGTCTGGACGAGCACGAGTTCACGGTTTACTACCAACCCAAGGCGAGCCGGGTGGACGGCCGCTGGATCATTGATGCAGTCGAGGCCCTGGTGCGGTGGAGACACCCGAAACTGGGACTGGTGCTGCCCGATGAGTTCGTCTCGGTTGCGGAAGAACACGACCTGATTGCCGAACTGACCGACCTGGTGTTCCGCGACGCAATCGCCAACTGCGCGAGCTGGCGCGACAGTGGTTCGGCGCTTGCAGTCGCGGTCAATTTTTCGCCAAGACTCCTCACCGATCTCGCTTTCCCCGATCGCCTGAACGGACTTATCCAGGAGTATGGTGCCGACCCGTCGCTGCTGATCGTCGAGGTCACCGAATCGGCGGCGATGATCGAACCGGCGACGACCATGGACATACTGACTCGTCTCCGGGTAAAGAACTTCGGTTTATCGGTAGACGATTTCGGTACCGGTTTTTCCTCGCTAAAGCAGCTCTATCGCATGCCGTTCAACGAGATAAAGGTCGATTCCTCGTTTGTGCGTGAGATGCAGCGCGATCCGGAAGCGCGCACGATCGTCGAAACGGTGGTTTATCTTGCGCACAAGCTCGGGATGACTGCCTGTGCCGAGGGGGTCGAGAACGAAGATACGCTGGAGATACTTGCCGAACTCGGATGCGACCGGGTCCAGGGGTATCTCATCAGCCAGCCGGTGCCGGCGGAGAGAATTGCCGACATCGCTGAAATCTGGAACGACACCGGAAAGACCGGTTTGCGTCTTGCCTGGTCGCGCAAGGAGACTTAGTTCCCGTTCGCGCGTTTCAGCAGTTCCGAGACGCCAGGCGCGGGTAACGGCACGGCCAGCAATGCGCCCTGTACGACCGGCCAGTTCCTGCTCTCGAGCCACTCGAGTTGCGCTTCGTCGCTGACGCCTTCCGCTACCATTTCGATTCCCAGGCCTTTGCAGAAATGCCATAGCGTCTCGGCGATCGTGACAGCATTGCGATCTTGCGGCAGGGCGCGGACGATCTGACGATGCAGCCTGAGCTTGGACAGCGGCAGCTGCGCCAGCGTATCCAGCGCCATCGGCTGCACGCCGAAATCGCGCAACACGACGCGTATCCCTTCGTCGCGGACCGCGCGTAGCGTTACGGCCGGGTCGAATGCCTTGCTGCTCAGCAGCAAGGCATCGATTTCTACTTCCAGGCAGTCGCCTGGCAGTCCGGCGTTGCGCAAAATTCGCACCAGCCCGTCGACAATGTTGCGGCGCCGGAATATACGTGGAGACGCGCGGCAGGAAAGACGCAAATCGGGTTGCAGCCGGCGCCATTCGGACAGCTCGAGGCAGGCGCAGGCAAGCGCCCATTCGCTGACGGCGTTGATCACCCCCACGCCCTCGAGCAGCGGGATGAACTCCCGAGGTGCGATCTCGCCCTGGATCGGATGACGCCAGCGCAGTTGGGCGTCGAGGCCAGACCAGGCGACGCTGCGGCAACGCATACTGCGGCTGGTAGACGAGCCGGAACTCACCGCGCCCCAACGCGCCGCGCAGCGCTTCTTCCAGGTCCGCCTTGCGGCGGATTTCGCGGTCGAGTGTCTCCGAGTAGAAATGATAGGTGTTGCGGCCGTCTTTCTTGGCCTTGTACATGGCCTCATCGGCGGCTCTGAGCAATTTATCCGCGGTGTCCCCGCATTGCGGATGCGTCGCAATACCGATACTTGGTGTGGTGTGCACCTGGCGACCATCCAGTTCGAACGGTTGTCCCAGTTCCTCGATGACCTGGCGCGCGATTCGCGCAGCGTCGGAATTCGACGCCAGATTCTCGAGCAGCACCGCAAACTCGTCGCCGCCGAGACGGCCGACGATATCGCCGACCCGAAGGCGCTCACGCAGACGTTGGCCGACACCTGCAAGCAGCCGGTCGCCGACCGCGTGACCGAGGGAATCGTTAATTTCCTTAAAGCGGTCGAGGTCGAGAAAGAAAAGCGCCAGCATGCCGGAGCTGTCGTCGGCACGCCCGATCGCCCGTCGCAGCAGATCGAGAAACATCTCGCGATTGGCCACGCCGGTGAGACTGTCGTGCTGCGACACGTAAGCGAGTTCCTGCGACATCGGCGGGGCGTAACTGGCTTCGTGCAACACCAGCATCGCCCCGTTGAGACGGCCCTCGCGGTTGTGCAGTGGCATGCCGCTGACCGACACTGAAAGAGCCTCGGCGCCGTGTTCGCAGCGATGCACCAGGTGAACAGGGGCAAAGGTCTCGCCGCCGAGCGCGCGTTGCAGCGGACGCCGGGCGTGTTCGAGCGCGCGTACCGGGTCGGCGGCAAATGCGGCCATGGCCGGTGCCGTGGCGCCGGGGAGACATTGTTCGTCTCGCAGTCCAAGCAGGGCCCGGGCGCGCGCGTTGACCATTACGATTTTCGCGTCCGCGTCGCAGATCACCACGCCGTTCCGCATCTGCAGCAGGGCCTCGGAGAACAGGCTGTCGCGGTTCGCGCCAGCGGCCGCTGCGGCGGGGTGACGATCGGCGAGCAGTCGTTGGAGCACGGAATCGCCGTTCAGGTCGTCCAGCGACAGCGGGCCAGCGATCCCCATTCCGGCCAGTTCCTGTGGCATTTTGAAATTGTGGTCGGAGGAAACCACGATAATCGAGTCCGCCAGTGCGGCCGTGTCGATTTGCTGGCTCAGTTGGGTAGCGTTATCGTGCGCTAGCTGCCCATCGAGCAGGACGAGATCAGCTTCGCCGCGCCGCGCCGTATCCAGTGCCGCGGCGATATCGGGGGACGAGGTGAGAGTCGCCTCCGGCGATATTCGACGCCGCAGTGTCGCGCCAAGCCCCTGGTCCTGGGCAGCGTGATGTTCAACGACGAGAATTTTTAGTGACGCTGCAGCCATGGTCCAGTCCGTTGCGCAGACAAATAATAACGGTCATTTAAACGCTGGATGGGAATTTTGCTTCTAAACCTTCAACAATGGCGGCAAACGCAGCAATTTTGGCGCTGCCCGCTGGCGGCCGGACGGCGCTGAGCATGGACTCGGAAAGCGCATTGGTTCGCAGAGCAGCGGCAGGCGACCCAGCGGCATTCGAGTCGCTTTTCCGCTCCCATCAGGGAAAGGTTTATGGGCTGTGTCTGCGGATGACGGGATCCCCCCAGGTCGCCGAGGACTGTATGCAGGAGACTTTTGTGCGCGCCTGGAACAAACTCGATCGTTTTCGCGGTGACAGCAGTTTCGCGACCTGGATGCATCGCATCGCGGTCAACGAGGTGCTTGGCTGGCAACGCCGCGAGAGCCGCCGTGGCGAGCACCTGGAGCTTTTCGAGGAACGGATTGAATCACGCGATGCCGCGAGCGGCGCGGCCGACGTCGAGGCGCGACTGGAACTTGAAAGAGCGGTCAAGCGCCTGCCGGAGGGTGCGCGCAACGTGTTCGTGCTGACCGGGCTGTACGGCCACAGTCACGAGGAAGCGGCCACGATGCTGGGCATCGCGGTGGGAACCAGCAAGGCGCAACTGCATCGTGCACGGCGTCTGCTGGCGGAGCAACTACAGCTATGAACGACAAATTTGACGATATTGAGAAAGGTGCGGAGCTGGACGAACTTCTGCGCACGATCCCGCGCTCGGTTACGCCGCGGCGCGATCTGTGGCCGGAGATTCACGAGCGCATTACGGCCACCGATACCACCTGGTCGCGTTGGGTTTTCCCGGGCGGATGGCCGGCGGCGCTTGCGGCGGGTTTGGTGCTGATGGCGGTTTCGTCGCTTGCCACCTGGCAGGTCGCCGAGCGCCAGCCCGACGGCGCCGACGGCTTGGTGGTGGTATCGAGCGGACCGGCGGTGCCGGCGCGTCTTGCCGGCATGCAGGGTCTCGGCGACCGCTACCGGCTCGACCGCGAGCAGCTTGCCGAGGCATTCGAGGGCAAGCTGCAGGAACTCAACCCGGAAACCCGCGAAGCGGTGCTTACCAATCTTCGCGACATCCAGCGCGCGTTGGCCGAGATCAACCTGGCGCTGGATGCCGACCCCAACAACGTCCTGCTGCAGCAATTGCTGGTGGCGACCTACCAGGAGGAGCTGGCGGTGTTCGATCAGGTAAACAGAATTGTGGCGGATTCGCCGCCAAGGAGTGACAGCATATGAGAGCCATGTTTCTGGCTGCTGCGCTTTTTGCCACGTCCGCATTGGCGGCAACGCCGATCGACGAGCGCACTGCGGCCGATCCCACTGGGCGGGTCGAAATATCCAACGTGGCGGGCACCGTCGAAGTCGTGGGTTCGAA
>CAVOVJ010000008.1:0-197213 GCA_963699835.1 uncultured Gammaproteobacteria bacterium
CGCCGACCCGACATTTCTGTCGTCTCCGGCATTATAGTCAAAAAACCTCAACTAAAGACAACGGCCTACGGGATCAAGCCAATCCAAGGTGTGAATTACGGCGCCTAGCGCTCGGCGACGATATAGACGATCCAGGCAGCATCTGCCTCGCCGTGCTTCGCCGGAAAAAAGTCACCGTTGGGCTCTCCGTCCTTGTCGGCACCCTGCCAGTAAACGACGGGGTTTCGAAAACCCGCCTCAACCAGCAACTCGAGCAACTCCGGCACCGTCCACAGCCGCCACTGGTAGGAAAACGCCCGGTCGAGTTCCGAGCCATCCGGAAACCTGAAGTGAATGTGACACTCCGCGTGACCGGTAATGGGATCATAGAGCGCCTGGTCCCACACATATGTAAAGTCGTCGTACTCGGTTTCTTCCTCTTGCTCCTCGAATGCCTCGTAGCCGCCATAGGCATCGATAAAAAACAAACCGTTCTTTTTTAACGCCGAACGCGCCGTCTCAAAGTAACGTTTTAACAACGCCCTTTTTTCGAAGATCCAGTAACTGAAGTTGAATGCAACGAGCATGTCGACAGCCGGGGTTCGTACGTCGAGGACATTCGCATTCTTTAACTGGATGCGCTTGCGCGCCGCGGGCTTTAGTCTTGCGACATTATTTTCCTTGCCCCATTGCAAAACATCGGGATCGATGTCCACCGCTATCGCACGATTATCACGATGCGTACTTAACCCATTCGCAGGCCGCCGCCGCCGTGCCGCAAAAATCTTCGCGCAAACTCTTTGGACGCCGGCCGCGAATCTCCCTGTAGGTTTTTTCAAGGAACTCGACCTCGAAGTCGACTGCCTGGACCGAGCGCTCATAGAGAACGTGACGGTCCGCGCGCTGGGCCATTGTCAGTGCCTTGGTTTTCCTCTTTTTCCTGTTCATCGCTGCTTCCGGCGTTGTGCTTTGGGAGCGACATTGTAACGGTCCGTGTTGCGTTGGCGAGCAGATTCTGGAACTTTGTTACGATCGCAATGCCGGGCGCAAAGGTGCAAACAGGTCTGCGAGTCCTTACAATCCGCGCGATCCAAACTACGTAGCCGGATTCCCACCATGATGCGCACATCCATGACACGCCTGGGCATAGTCCTGGTGCTGCTGGCACCCGGGCTGACGCTGGCCGCCAATATTCCAGCCTCGATACGCGACGACGCACAGCAATTGCGCCAGCGTGCGCTGGCCGAATCCGATGCCTATGCGATCGTCGAGTCACTCGTCCTTGAAGCCGGCCCCCGATTGGCAGGATCCAAGGGCGACGAGGCGGCGGTGGCCTGGGCATTGCTGAAACTCGAAGAACTCGGATTCGACAACGTCCGCGCGGAAGATGTCGAGGTCCCGCACTGGGAACGCGGCGAAACACTAGTACAGAGTTACGGCGCCATTTCCGCATCAACTTGTCGCGACCGCGCTGGGCGGCAGTTTCGGGACCGACAAAGACGGCATCGAGGCACCGGTGCTGATGGTGACCAATATCGCTGAACTCGAGGAACTGCCGCGCAGCCGGGTCGAAGGTACGATTGTCTTCTTCAATGACCGCATGGAACCGACCAGGGATGCCTCGTCGTATTCGCGGGTGGTTAGAAATCGCGCCTATGGCCCGTCGGCCGCGGCCCGTCTTGGCGCAGTTGCCGCCATCACCCGCTCGGCCGGCACATCCAACGATCGTATCGCCCACACGGGTTCCCTGCGTTACGCCGAAGACGCGCCACGCATCCCGGCGGCTGCGATATCCAACCCTGACGCCAATCTGCTGGAGCGCCAGATCGAGCTCGGAGACGTCGTTACGTTGTCGATCAGCATGACCAGTCGCCACCTCGAGCCGCGCCGTTCAGCCAACGTGATTGGCGAGTTGCGCGGCACCGATGCCCGCGACGAAATCGTGTCTGATTGGCGCCCATCTGGACTCCTGGGATCTTGGCCAGGGCGCCGTGGACGACGGATCCGGCGTGGCAATTGCCATCGAGGCGGTACGGCAGATTCGCGCAGCCGGATTGCGGCCACGGCGAACTATCCGGGTCGTACTCTATGCCAACGAGGAATTCGGTGTCAGCGGCGGAAAAGCGTACGCGGAAAAATACTCGGGGCAGGTGGCGCAACATGTCATTGGACTCGAAGCAGACCTTGGCCCGGGCAAGGTCTGGCGCTTCGATTCGCGGGTCGCCGAACAGGCTCTTCCGCTGGTTAATGAAATGCACAAGCTGATCGAACCTCTCGGTATCGCGCGTGGCAACAATGAGGCCTATGGCGGTGCCGACCTGGTTGCGATGCGCGACCTGGGAATGCCAGTGCTTGGGCCGCGTCAGGATGCAAGCCTGTATTTCGAGGTTCACCACACCGTCAACGATACGCTGGACAAGATCAGCCGCGAGGGCCTCGACCAGAATGTGGCAACGTATGCCGTGCTGACCTATGTCGCGGCGGCGGTCGAGCAGGATTTTGGCAGGTTGCCGCCACCAGATTCCGAATAGGCTTGTCGGCCTCGATCGCGGGGGCCGCGGGTCGACGCAGTTCCGGCTCCGCATCACAAACAGAAACGACGCGATCGCTGATTATCGTTGGCGGGTGACGTTGCTATCAGGCCGCGGCAGCGAGACGCGCCGCGTGGGCCCGCTCGATGACCTCGACGCCGGCCGCGCGGTCTGCGCCCCCCTCGCTCAACGTCCTGCGCCAGAGGCGCGCGCCGGGCTCACCGGCATACAAGCCCTGAATATGCCGGGTCATCGCGTGTAGTCGCACACCGTTGCGCAGCTGTCGCTCTACATAAGGCAAAAAACGCCTGACCACGTCGTCGCGCCCGGGCAATGGCGTGCCGTACTGGTCGTTCTCAATCTCGGCCAACACATACGGATTATTGTAGGCTTCGCGTCCGACCATGACGCCATCGAAATCCGCTAGATGATGGCGCACATCCGCCACCGTGCGCAGGCCCCCATTTAGCACGATCTGCAGATTCGGGAATTCGCGCTTCAGCCGCAGCGCGATGTCGTAACGCAGCGGCGGCACATCGCGATTCTGCTTTGGCGAAAGACCTTGCAGGATTGCCTTGCGCGCATGGACATAAAACGACTCGCAGCCAGCCTCGGCCAAAGTCGCGACGAATAGGCGCAGGAATTCGTAGTCATCATGATCGTCGATGCCAATCCGGGTCTTTATCGTGACCGGAATAGCTATCGCGTCGGCCATTGCCCGATAACACTCCGCCACCAGCACCGGTTCCGCCATCAGGCAGGCACCGAAGCGGCCGGACTGGACGCGACTGCTCGGGCAGCCGACGTTGAGGTTCAGCTGATCGTAGCCGAAATCCTCGACGATGCGCGCAGCATCGGCCAGCAAGCCCGGGTCGCTGCCGCCGAGTTGCAGCGCGAGTGGGTGTTCCGACTCGTCGAATCCAAGCAGATGCTGGCGGTCACCGTGTATCACCGCCTGCGCCACGACCATCTCGGTAAACAGACAGGCATGCGGGGCCAGTAGCCGATGAAAGACCCGGCAGTGCCGGTCCGTCCAGTCCATCATCGGCGCGACGGAAATTGGCGAAGAAGTTTGCACGTCCGATGATCCAGTCATATTTCACTTTTAGTGCGATCGACGAAGCGATAATCCCGGCCCAGATTGTGGTCAACCAGTCCATATCTGCTTGCTTATGCTACCCGGATCCAATGCGACCCGCGGATTCATCGCATTCGACATCGTCGATATTGACCTGCCCCATGTGACAACTCCAGCCCTGAAGTGAGTGTAAAACTGAGCATACTCAGAAAGCCTGCCGAGATCAGTTGGTTACCTTGGGGTGATCTAACTCGTTGAAACCGGTGGTCACAGGACCACCTAAATCAAGCGGTTACGCAAATGTCCATCTCAGCGGCTCCGATCGGGAAGCTGAGGTTCTACCATTGAACTACATTCGCAAATCACGGAGTTCCGTTTCACTTCAGTCTGGCTGAGCATAAAAGTGAGAGCACTCGGATTCTAAGCGACTCTGAGACCCGGAGAGAATAGATTGTGTATTTCTACCGCTGCTGCGGCGCAAGGCTCGCCCTCGCAAGTGACGCCGAGCCTTTCCCTTTCTCCAGGTACTTGGCAGTTCCGCGGGTCGAGCAATAGGTGACCAAATCATAGAATTATGACTATTCATCTTGACCTATACATATATTATGCATATCTTTGACCATGAGCATTGAATGGGATCCGACCAAGGCGAAGTCGAATCTCAGCAAGCACGGGGTCAGCTTTGCCGACATGGAACCTGCTTTTTTTGATGAGTTTGCTCTTTCGATGCCGGACCCGTTCTCAATATCAGAGGAGCGGTTCGTCCTGGTTGGACGTGATGCCTTGGGCAGAGTATTGACCATCGCATACACGTACAGAGGCGAACACATCCGGGTCATCTCCGCACGACCAGCAACCAAGGCGGAACGCAAAACTTATGAGAAAGGAATACGACCTTAGCAAGGCGAGACGCGGCCCGGTGGTGAAGCCAAAGGGCAAAACGAGGATTACGATCTACCTCGATGACGACGTGATCGAAGCCTATCGAAAAATGGGCGATGCGCGTGGCCGTGGATATCAGACGCTGATCAATGAAGCGCTACGCGAAACCCTCGGCACTAGCCAGCGTCCCGTTGATGCCAAAACGCTTAGACGAATCTTGCGACAAGAGCTAAAGAAGACGGGGTAATTTCACGTTCGAAAGGTCGCCGACATGTCACGCTAGGCGTTCGCCGCGCTGTCGGAACTGTGCAAAGCACGCTCCCGCTACGGCGTGTACCAGACCGGAGACGTGTAAGCCCGTTCCTGTATCATCGCCGGAACGATTTCCGGACGCTCGATATCGAAGAACGCCGCATCGTAGGTCGTCCACCTCGGCGTCGGTATCTCGAGCACACGCACGTAGTAGAACGCGGACTGGTCTGCATCGAAGTTTGGATCCTCCCAGTATGCCGCCATGACCGCAGCGCCGATGGTGTTCGTGTACGTTGCGTTATCGATATCGACAGTACTTCCTACAGTTTGCCTGGCACGACCGTCCGCACCAATCTCCCGGCCATCCGAAACGGCAATATCGTAGATGCGTTCGTGCGTTTCCCCGTCGTCGTCTAACCAACCCTTAATGATTTGCACTCGATCGAGATTCGCACCGTCGGGGTCCCGAATGGCCCGGACTAGGAAGCGAGGTGCGGCCCCGCCCGGTGCTGCCGACAAATCGCCGCCCATGGGCACGCCATTCCGATAACCTTTGGCGGCGAAATCCGGCGTCTTTACGTCATCCGGCTCGAAGCCCCAGCCAGCAAAGACCCGAACGCGCATACGGGTGCCGGTCGTTCCGTAGACTTCCTTGCGTCGCATTGAGTCAAAGATGGCGCCGCGGGTATTCTCACGCGCCCAGACAGCGGTCAGCCCGGCAGCTGATTCCTGCGACGTCAAGATACGCAACTCGGGATCTTCGGCCGGAATGACTTCATCATTGTGTCTATCGGCAGACGGTTCCGTGTGCATATACTTGCCGAAGTAGTTGCTCTCGCGCGTCGTTGCGAGCGCGGTGTGGGTATCAGAGCCCGCACTCAGGCCGAATTTGTAAGGGTTCGTACCGAGCTTTTCACCAAGCTCCAGACCCAGCTTCAGCGCTGATCGCGCGTATTCGTATTGCAGCATCCAGTCTTCCTTGGCTGTCGATCCATCGATATTGCTGACGTCCCACGTTTCAAAGTCGGCAAATTCGTCTTTTGTGGATAGCAGTGGATGCGTCTCTCCGTCACCTTTCATTTGCGCAACTTCGATCAGCGGTTCCCAGCGCATACGAGCCTCCGCATACCCCTTGTCGATACGTTTCCCGCCCAATGTCTTGTCGCTGAACATCAGGCCATTACTGAGATTGCCGTTGTGGGGAATTGCGAGGACCTGGCCGCCGATCGCTTGTTCATAATTCGACATGTATTTCCAAAGATCTTCCGGATCATCGCCGTCGAACAGGCTGAACGGTACCGTGCGACTCGTATTTGCAGCGCCGCCGCGAAAAATGACCACGCGGTGAAGATTATTGCCGTCGGGCGATGAGGTCCACTCAAACCCCGTCATGGCCGTGAATCTCCCCGGTTCGTTGTAGGTGTCCGCCTTCTCGACGAAGTCAATCCAGATACTGCGCGCGGCGTCGTTCGAACTCATCGGGTTGATGCCGCTCGTGCCAGCCTCAAGGATGCTACCGAACGCTTCCATGCGCCCCTCCTGACCGGAATTGAAGCGCTCGTGGACCCACTTGCCCCAGGGATCCGCCAGCAGCTCGGGCGCGGATGTCTGGATCTGTGGCGCAAGGCCTATCAGCTCGGCATGGTCGGTAATCACCAGGAAGTCGAGTGGGCGAAGGAGCTGCACCGGCTGCCCGCTGTTGGACCTTACTTTCTCGCCCCGTGCAAACCGGTACCCGGCGTCAACGTCGAGCGTTGTCCCGACCAGGCCGGCATCAAAAGACAGGTTCGTGTGAAAGTGTGCGTCACCAAACAAGACCTGGTCCGGATAGTCGCGGCCAGCATACGGTGAATATACACGTGCCGGCTCGAGCATCTCCGGCGTCACCACATGTTCCTGAGCGCTCAAGAGAATTGGGGCGAGCATTGAGGAGAATAGAACACACAGTCGCTGGATTCGCGCAGACATTCCAAGTCTCCTTATTGTCTTCATCACCAGATCAATTGGTTTCGCACCGGATCGAGCATATCTATCGACAATGCGCCTTTAGTTGTCTGTTCGATGGTCGGCGTCGACATGGTGCAGCCCCCACATCCCGCAACGGCCCCTGCTGCGCATACTCCTGCTCGCGCCGCTTGGCCGTGACCGAATCTGCTGCTCGTTTCAACCAAGGAGTTGATCAGGACGTCCGGGATGTTGGCATCCCGCCGCCACCCGAGCGTCTCGACTTCATTCGTCGTCGCCACGATCATCTGAGAACTCAAGAGCGACCTGACGTTGCCAATGTCGGTCGACAATGGCTGCAGGCCTGCAAAGTCTGCCGACCGGTCAGAATTGGTGGTAATCGTTGGCACCACTGATGCAGCCATTCAGAAAAGCCAGGACAACGAGGGGAATTCCTGCCGAAATTGCGGGGCGGGCTAATTCCCAGAATCGTGTCGTAGGTGGGGTGTTTTGGTGCTTTCTGTACGGTCTCATGTCGGTTAACGTATCCCCATAAAAACGGAAAGACCATTAACCGAAAGGTAAACAACGGCTTAACCAGCGGGCTCGATACCTAGTCTCTCCGCGCTGCGAACCAGCTCCGCCAGAGATTTGACGCCCATCTTGCGCATTACCCGGCGCCGGTGGATCTTGACAGTCTGTTCACCGGTACCAAGTTCGGCCGCGATATTCTTATTCATTTTCCCGGCTATTACGTACTCCAATACTTCTCGCTGGCGCGGGGTGAGCAGGTCCAGGCGCTTGCGAAGTTCAGCGACCTCTTCCTCCGCTGCGCGTTTTGTCCGCGCGCTATCAAGGGCCGCATTTATGGCACGTACGAGCTGTTCGCCATCGACGGGTTTCGTCAGGAAATCTTCCGCACCGGCCTTCATGGCCCTGACGCTGATCGGAATATCACCACGGCCGGTAAGAAATATGACGGGAATAGTGTCATGCGTCTCCGCGAGACGTTTTTGCACTTCCAACCCATCCAGATCGGGCATCGCGACGTCAAGCACGAGACAGGCGGGTGCCCCGTCACGCTGGAATTCAAAAAAATCGGCCACACTTTCAAAGGCCCTGACTGTGAACTCGCGCATTCGCAAAAGGCGCGATAAGGCCCGGAGCATCGAAGGCTCGTCATCGAGCAGGTAGACTACCGGTTTCTCAGTCATGGCATGGATAATTGTCGTGGTATCGATACTTCAAAAAAAGCTCCGGACCCGGGCTGCGAACCGGCGCGGATTCGGCCGCTGTGCGCCTCGACGATCGATTTTGCGATAGCAAGACCCATTCCCATTCCATTCGATTTCGTAGTCATAAACGCGTCGAATAACCGGGCTGGGTCGCCCGCTAATCCGGTTCCGTTGTCCGTTACCGATATCAAGACATCCTGCTCGCTCGATGAGACGTCAACCACGACCAGGCGCTGTCCTGCCACGTTCTTCATCACCGCATCGCGGGCATTGCTGAGCAAGTTCATGATCACCTGAACAATCAAGATCCGTTCCGCGCTGACGAGCGGATCTTGATTATTGCATGTTCGCTGCAGAGAGATTCCATGGGCGCGGAAGTCTTTTGCCAGGTGCCCGAGCGCTTCATCGACAGCCTCATTAATATTGCATTCCTTCAAGTCAGGATTGCCACGCTGCAACAATTTTCTCAATCGCTTAATGACATCGGCCGCACGAAGATCCGCAGAAATGATATCGTCAATGATGTCCTGCAATTCGTTGACGTCGACGCGATCGCTCGCAAGCATCAACTCGGCCGCTTCGGCGTTACTCAGGATAATGCCGAGTGGCTGGTTGAGCTCATGTGCCAACGCACCGGAAAGTTCACTCATTGCTGCCGCCTTGGATACCTGGCCCAGTCGGGCATTACTTTCTTGAAGTGCTGCATCGAGCTGCCCGGCTCGCAGCATCTGCAAAGCAACTTCCGTGCCCATAACGAGCGCCACGCCCAGGAAAAAGGGCGCCACCAGCATCGGAAGATTCACAACCCCCCAGAACACCAATACGGCCTGCAACGTCCCACTCAAGACCAGTAAGCCAATCGCTCCGCAAAACGCGACGGCGCGCCTGCTGCGATCCCGACGCCAGGCGATTATGGCAGCGTCGACGATATACAGGAGCAGGATTATCAGAGCGATCTGGCCAACAAGCATCCAGCGACTGGGAACGCCCTCCACTGTCGCTACTGGTTCGCCAAGAACAGTGACGGTCTCAATGCTGGTCAATGCGACATAGTTCAGGTTGGGGTCCTGCACGAAATTGATGATGAGGGACACGAATCGTAGCCCGCAGGCGACGAGTCCCAACCAGAAGCGGTCAGTCCTGAAACCCAGATGTAGGATACCGACGGTAGAGCAGAACGCCGCAAATATGGGAACTTGAAACCAGCGCGCAGCAAGGCCAAATTCCTCGATCGTTGTAGCGCGAAACATCCAGATTTCGGCCGCGGACTGGGCGGCTACGCTGATACCAAGTAGAACGAACAGCAGATAAAGGACATTGCGGCGCTCGCGAATCCAGGCCAGCAGATAGACCGCCGACATTGCGATCGACGTGGCGATGATCCCGGCCCAGATTGTGGTCAACCAGTCCATATCTGCTTGCTTATGCTACCCGGATCCAATGCGACCCGCGGATTCATCGCATTCGACATCGTCGATACTGACCTGCCCCATGTGAAAACTCCAGCCCTGAAGTGAGGCTAGAACTGAGCATATTCAGAAAGCCTACGGGAATAAGCTGGATATTCTGGGGTGATCTAACTCGTTGAAACCGGTGGTCACAGGACCAACGTCGTCTCACTGATCGACTGATTGCCCCGTCGGAGCCGCAACACTGTCACTCGGTGCAGTGAAAGGTCCAATCAGCAGAAACGCTGCAGAGACCAACGAGGCGCTACGCATTGTCAATGTCTACATCGGCATCGGTGTCGTTACCACGCTCGTCTTGCTTACACTCGAGTTTGTCGTCGCCGACGTGCCCTTCATCCTGGCGACAGTCCTGTCGATCGTCACGGCGGTCCTTGCGGGTGTTTTCCGAGACTAGAACCTCGATATCTTCGATTGCGGCAACCGCATCAAACGCGCCTCCTGTTTTCTTGGCGCGGAACTACGGAAAGAATGCAACCGTGCGCTCAACCACCCAAAACATCGCGAGACCACCAATCAAATACGCCGAAAGCGACGCCGCGCCTCGCATCTACGGTAGTCGCATGTGGCGCACGACTCGGTGAAATAACCACAAGACTGTAAACACGGCCGCGATGAAGAGCAGCTGGCCGACTTCCACCCCAAGATTGAAAAACAACAGCGCCAGCGGAATCTCGACCTGCGGTAAACCAACCTGCATCAGTGCACCGGCAAAACCAAAGCCATGCAACAGGCCGAAGGTGAATGCAACGATCCAGGGATAGCGCTCGGTCAGGCCCGGCTTGCCCTGACGCCCATGAATGATTTCGGCAGCCACGAATGCGATGCTCAGGGCGATAGCCGCCTCCAGCGGTGGCCCCGGCATGTTTACCCACCCCAGTGTCGCGCCCGCCAGCGTGATGCTGTGGGCCACCGTGAACGCGGTGACGGTCGCAATGAGCCGACCCGTGCCTTGACCAGGATCAGCAGCGCGAGAACGAACCACAGGTGATCAATGCCAAGCAGGATATGCTCTACCCCGAAACCGAAGTAGGTGCTGGCTATTTCCAGGCTTCCCGGTTGCGCGGCGATAACGAAAGACGTTCTAGTCGGCGTCAGTCGCTGCGTACGCGTTGTGCCATCGACAAACAGGATACGGACCAGCACATCGGTCGATGTCTGGCCGAGACCGGCAATCGTAATTTCGCCCCCGCTGATGCCATCGGCGCAGGTCGCCGTCCAACGCGCATAGTAGGCCGTGCCATCCCAGCTCAGTTCCTCTGCCGCTCGGGGATCGCAGGACTCCGGCAGCCTCGCAGCGATCGGCATGGGTGCGCCCGCGACGGCCGGCTTCTTCCAGACCACGGCATAGAGGGCCTGTTCGATCTCACGAATCTCGAGATAACCGGGCTCCAGCGCATGACCAAAGGCGACCGAACCGAAAAGGCCGGTGCCAAACTGCAACAACAGCAGCAGCGCGATTCTGTTTCCCCTCCGGGTCACTGATCACCTGTAGCAGCGTCACCGGGAAACACGATTTCATATCGCTCCCGAAACCTCGCATACACGTTTTCGCGAAGTTCACTTGCTTTTGCCGCACGCCATTCGAGCAGGACCTCGTCACGTAGGTCGTCCAGCGGCGGCATGCTGGCCGGAACAACGTCATTGACCCGCACGATATGCACACCAAAGTTCGATCCAACCGGGCCCGCCCATTGCCCTCGGGGCAGCCCCTCGAGCGCCGTGAAAAATCCGGGACCGAATTGTCGGTTAATGACCTCCGGATCAGACAGCGTCATGCGCCCTGGCAAAAACGTGCGTTCGCCCAACGGAAATGGATCGACTTCGGGATCAGCCCGCGAGGGTCGCGGTCACCTGTTCGGGCGCCGGCGCCTGGCCCAGGAATACCTGTTTTATGTTGCCGTTGACACCCGGATCGTGTTTTTGCGACCTGGAGATTCGGATGACGGCTCCAACGGCGGTGCCGCGCCGATCGAGATCGACCGTGAACGGGTCGGCGCGTTGCATTACGGCGGGTTTCTGTTTGTGGACGTCAAATCGAGCATGACAGCCTTGACCGCATTCGGACGCTATCGAAGCTCCAGTGTCTGCGATATCGACATCGCTAAGACGCCCGGGTCGATAATCTACATTGACGTCGGTCCCCGCCTTTCCTACATGGTCGCCGGGGCCGGGCCCGACACGGCAGTTTAGAGCGCGAACAGCAGGCCACCAATGATCAGGAAATGAACAAGCGGCTCCCGGAGGAGCCGCTTCGCGGAACTCATGTCTGCTCTCTCTTCGGATCAGGGCGTGAACCAGATCGGTGACGTGTACGCTCGTTCCTGAAGGGTCAACGCCGCTTCTTCCGGGATTTTCGCGCCGAGTCGTACCTTGTCGTACACCACCCATCGCGGCGTCGGAATCTCGATCACGCGGGCGTAATAGAACGCCTTCTGCTCGGGGTCGAATTCCGGGTCGGTCCAAACCTTGGCAAGTTCGGAGGCACCAATCGTATTGGTCCAGGTAGCCGCTTCGAGGTCCACCGTGCTCCCAACCGCCGGAAGCTTGCCATCCGCGTTCGGCTGACGGCCATCCGACCAAGCGACATCGTAGACCTGTTCGTGGGTCTTACCTTTCGCATCGAGCCAGCCCTTGACGATCTGGATGCGGTCGAGGTTGGCGCCGATCGGGTCGCGCAGGGCATAGACCATGAAGGTTGGCGACTTGCCAGCCGGTGCCGACTTCAGGTCTCCGCCCATGGGTACGCCCTTCTCGTAACCGCGAAATGCCGGTGCGCGGCTCCGCAGATCATCGTCCGTATATTCCCAACCGCCAAAAAAGCGAACCATGATGTGGGGTCCGCTGGTCGCGTAGGTCTCCTTGCGCTCCATCGCGTCGAAGATGGCCTCGCGGGTATTTTCCGTCGCCCAGACAGCCTGGTAGCCGGAGGCAGAAAGGTCGTAACCTTCGATTGCGCCGAGTTCAGACGTCACGAATGGATGCTCTGCGCGCGTTGCCGATGGTTCGGCGGAAACCGCCTTGCCGAAGAAATTGTCCTCTTCCGCCGTCGACAGGGCAGTATGGCTGTCAGTCGCCCCGACCATGCCGAACTTGTACGGGTTTGTTCCCAGTTTTTTCTCGAGGGCGAGGCCGTTCTTCAGTGCCTCACGGGCATATTCGCGCTGCAGCATGTCCGGCTTTTTGAGCTCGGTAAGGTCCAGGTTGCCCGCATCGAGCGATTCGAAGTCCGCGAACTCATCATTGGGAGACAGGAACGGATGCGCCTCGCCGTCGCCCTTGATCTGGGTTACCTCGTAGAGCGGCTCCCACTTGTTGCGCAACTCGGCATAGTTCTTGTCCACCCTGCCGCCGGCATAGGTCTTCTCTGTAGGAAACATCCAGCCGTTGGAGAGATTGCCGTTGTGCGCAATAGCGAGAGCCTCGCCACCCGTCTTGTCCTCGTAGTCCTGCAGCCACTGGTAGAGATCGAGCGGATCCTGCGTGCCGAGCGGCGGCTGGGTCGTCAGCGGAATCACCTGCCTGGCGCTCTCACCGCCGTCACGTAATATGACGTTGCGATGCATGTTGAAACCTTTCGGTACCGAGGTCCACTCGAACCCGATTAACGCTGTGAAGCGGCCCGGTTCATTGAAACGATCCGCGGTTTCGGTGATTTCCTTCCAGAGGCCGTCGTAAACCTTGGAGCCCGGCGAATAGTCTGCGACAAGTTGCTCGGGGACCGTCATCTGCGCGAAATTGGTTATCAGGTCGAAAGCCGCCCGGCCGGCAGCCTCACCACCTTCGGCAAATCCTTTGGCCCATTCCTTGCCTTTAGGGTCGGCCAGGATATTGGGCGCCCCCCGCTGTATATCGGTCGCAAGACCCATCATGTCGGAGTGATCGGTAATTACAATCCAGTCGAGTGGCCGGCTCAACTTGACGGGCAGCCCGGTCGAAGACCGGATTTCTTCGCCGCGCGCGAAACGGTATGCATCCTCATGACCGAGAATGTTGCCGAACAGGCCGGCATCAAGCGATAGACCGGTGTGCAGGTGTGTCTCGCCCCAATAGATATTGCTCGGGAAGCTACGGCCCGCGTACGGAGAATAGGTCTTACCAGGATACAGCGAGGCCATATCTTCCTGGGATGGAATCCCGGCATCCTGGGCGCCTGTCGGCAAGGATGCAGCGAGCACCACCAACGCAAGCAGTAATTGGATATACCTGTACATGAACTGTTCCCCTGGACCGGTTTGTTCTAATGGATGCAATCTTAGCCTAGTTTCGGGTTGCACTTGTGCGTCGATAAGGTGTAATTCCGGATGCAGATTCGATCGACGGTTATGTCAACGTGGCCCCAGCCAAGAAACTCCGCCGCAAGCCGTCGGGATTTTCAAAGGCTTCGCGAATGACACTGACTTAGGGTGGATGTTCTGAATCAAGAGCGCCGCCGTTCGCTATACAACGGCAACCGCGCTGACGGGCTCATTCTTCAGCACCGGGAACTCGTCCCCGAGAGTCCATCTTCAACGCAGCGAGACATTCGCTCGCATCTTCAACCGCAGGGGATTGCACTGCCTGTTACTCAATGGAGATACACACATTGGCAAACGTCATCTTAGCGCTTCGGCGCGCACCTGCTGACCTACCGATTTCAGTCGCGTATTGAACCTGCCGTCAACCGCGAATGAGCGAGGTGTCTCACCCGATTCGCAGGACTCAGACCGTTCATGCAGGAAAGAAGAAAATATCGTGGGCGCAACACAACTGTTTCTCGATGCCCCGGATCGTGCGCCGGAAACCCACCCGCAAATGCCACGAACCGTTCTTCGACGGCTTCGATTTCACCGGATCCTGCGACGACACACTGACTCTGGATGTCGCGTTGCCTGGGAATGCTGCATTGTCGTCGGAGCCGACCGGATCTCGGCAACGTCGACGATGTGTTGTCTAGCCTGCAGTTCTGCGACCAGAATGATAGATCCGCCGGGGCGGCAACTCCATCGGCTCCAGCGCCGGCGACATGGCCGAGACGGCCGATCCGCAGCCATGCTCGCTACCCGCCGGGTCGGCTATCCTTAGTCTCGACGAATCCGAATCGGGCCGGGAGGATCTCACCCTTGTACTCAAGAATTTCCGAGGCGCGCCACGGTCGCATGCGGTGTTACCGGGCGCACTCGCGGCCCTCTCTATCTCGGCTGCTGACAAGCGGCGCATATCCCGCGTCGGCAGAGTCAACCGTGAAGGCACTCCAAACCGCACGGCGCAGGCTTACAACGACTGGATCATCTACCACATCATGGTCGGCTACTTCCGCAACGGCAGCCGCGCCAACGATGGGTTCGGATTGCGCAGGTGGATGCATCGCAATTATGCCGGAGGCGATCTTCAGGGCATCCTGCAACAGGCCGACTATCTGCAGGATCTCGGCATCAACGCCGTGTGGCTGAGCCCGATCTTCATGGCCGAGACCTCCCACGGATATGACGTCACAAACTATTACCGGATCGGCGACGCAGTGGCTGTGCCGCGAAATCCCGAAGCCTCGTTGGCACTCTTCCGTGAACTGGTTGCCGCGCTCCACGAGCGCGGTATTCGGGTCATTCTCGACCTGCCTCTGAATCATGGCAGCCGCAGCTACGACAAGCGCAATGGCGATCCGAACCAACGCAAGCCGCGCTATACCAAGGCTAAACAGGATGCCGAGAAAACCTGGGAGGGTTGGGGAACGAATTATGCGTACTGGAATTTCGAGGACGAGGACACTCGCGAATTCCTCAAGGAGGTGGCGCTGTACTGGCTGGTCGAGGAAAACGTCGACGGTCTTCGAATGGACTATATCCGTGGAGTGCCGCATGAGTTCTGGGCGGAATTGTATGCGGCGGTAAAATCCGCCAAACCCGATGCGTTTCTGTTTGGCGAAGCATGGCAGGACGCGGCCATGCAAGAGCCCAACGCGCGTGATATTGCCGAGTACTACGAACCCGTCGAAGGGCGCCGACAGTTCGATGGCCTGCTGGATTTCCCGCTGCAGATCACCATGATCGACGTGTTCGCCCGTGGCGGCCCGGTCGAACAACTGCAAACCTGGATCGAGCGAACCGAATCGCTTTATGGCGGTCTCGGCACGCCGCTTTACTTTGTCGACAATCATGACCTGGCGCGCTTCATGTCCTGGGCCGGGGCCCCGGCAGACCGGCGTTTGTTGGCGGCGCTGACATTTATGAGTGCGCTGTCGGGGGCCAATGTGCTCTTTTACGGGACCGAGACGGGACTCGCGGGCGGCAGCCCGCAGAGAGGCTTTATCGACAACAGCCGCGTGGCGATGCCGTGGTCGAACATGAATGAGGAACTGATCCAGAAGACGAGCGACATTCTGGATCTGCGTGGCAGGCACCCGGCCCTGAGCCACGGCGAGTATATTCCCTTGGCGTCAGATGACACTGCGCTGGCTTTGCTAAAAACACATCCGCAGGGTGACGTGCTGGTCGGCGTCAATATGAGCGATAGTGCGCGCACCCTCCAATTCGCATTACCCGGGCGCGATATCGCAACGGCACAAAACCTGACCGACGGCGGCGTGCCGCAAAACAGCGGAGACGCAAACCTAAGTTGGAATCTGGCGCCGTTCTCCACCCAGCTGGTAGCTCTCGGCGACAGCGCAACGACGGAAGGCGGCGACAACTGACCCATGCGCGCGCCTGGCGGCAGCGCCGATGCTCAAAGCGACAGGGTCAACAGCCGCTTTCCGACCACGCCGTGGATCGCGGTTGAACCCACGATCCTCGTATACCCGTGCGCCAGGTGGCCGTGCAACCAAAGGCTGGGACGGCGGCGTTCGATGTAACGATCAAAGGCCGCGAATCCAAGACCTTTGACAAGCGACGCGCGGCAACGGAATGGGCGGCCAGGCTCGAAAAGGATCTCAACAAGCCTAATGGCGTCCCGCGCCGTCAACATCAAGCATTAGTCGACTCACTGCGCCGAAAAGCCGGTGCGGGCGCCTCCACGGTGAATAACGAATTATCTGGCTGCGCGTAATTCTCCGCTATGCCCGTGCGGCCTGGGAAGTGCCATTCGACCTGTCGATCATCGACGATGCCTATTCCGTACTTCGAGCCGAAAAGCTCGTTTCAAAATCTCGCGTGCCTACCCGGCGGCCGACCAGCGAGGAATTGACGGCCCTAACCGACTATTTCAAACAGCGGGATCGGCGCTCCAAAATACCTATGAACGACATTCTATGGTTCGCCATCAATTCTGCTCGTCGGCAAAGCGAGATCACCAATTTACTATGGGCTGACAACGACAAGAATACGCAAACTGGCATCGTCAGAAATCTCAAGCACCCGGCCGAATGTGAATACTTCCGCCGGTTTAAGTACACGCCGGAAGCGTGGGACATAATTTCTCGACAATCGGAATCAAGCTCGCAGATCTTCCCCTTTAACCCAAAATCAATCGGCGCCGCTTTCACGCGAGCCTGCCGCGTTCTGGAGATTGAGGACCTGCGATTTCATGATCTTCGCCATGAGGCGACAAGCCGGCTTTTTAAATCCGGCTACTCAATCGTCGAGGTGCAGCAGTTTACTCTCCATGACAGTTGGGGCGCGTTGAGCCGCTACACACACTTACGCCCGGAGGCGGTCGAAATTAGACCCTTCACAGACGGCACTGCAGCGCCCATAGCAAAGGCCCTTAGCTCTTGAGTACTCTCAATACAAAACCCGTCCAGGGCAGGTCGTCTGACCTACCTTGCCACCTACGCAGCTTTGCCAAGTCTTAATGCGGCGCTCTCTGGCCATTCCGAGGTCTCCTTTTATCTACATGTACGTTAGCCGGTGTGGGCGCCGCGGCCGGCTCCGAAACTTGCTGACATCCTCAAGTTAGACTTGAACATTTGATGAAGCCCACAGGTTTTCTATAAGCGGCGTGGTACTCCCGGTTGATGGCGGCCTGACTCAAACGCGTGAGTCCCCTGTATACTCGGGGCGGTTTAATTGAAAAGTTGAAAGACCGATGGCTTCTGCCATTTTCGAGACAAACCCAACAACTAAGGCGAGCACCATACCAAAGCCGAACAATAACTCTTTCGCTGTTCGCCTTATGCCCCATCGCATGAGCCTACCCTTTCTCTGATCAGACTCAATTCCTTGCGCTTCGCAACATAGTCGTAATCTCGCCCAATTCCCACTGCTCCCAGACCGCGTCAGCGGACTCCTCGTCCACAAGCAGTGCTTCGAGGTAGAGGCGGGTGAGCCTACGTATTGATTTCGCAGAGCGAATTGGTCAACGATTTTCATCATAAATAGCGTTTCTTTTGCCCCCGCCTACGCTCACAGTACGGCCGAATGAGCAGCTCTCAAAGATTGCAATATGACGTCGACTCTTTTGCCGAGGCGAAATTAATTGCCTGCGAGCTAGCTCGCCTTTATAGGGTTGCCGTACGCATATATCGGTTCGAAAATGTATCTGGTGGATTTGGCTATTTGTGCTCGGATGAAGGCTGCATACCTCCTCCAATAACATTGTGGGACCTGCACGGCAGGAGATTAATTCGTGCAACTATATAGCGCCTTATCGGCACATCTGGATTCACACACTTTCGGCTGCACATGAGAAACGCGTGTGCGAGACCAACCCCTCCCGTCGACGATCCGGACAGGCCAGATCATCGGGACGGCGGCAGCCATACCGCGGTATGCTGTCAGTAATCTGCGAAGGTAGGGAGGGTCGGCCATGCCTGTTTCTTCCCGCAACCCTGTCGGGCAGACACGTCGCGTCAGTGCCGCCCGATTGATTGCGCGCGCTTTTGCTTTCGCCGCACTATGGGCCATTCTCGGCGGTGGCGAAGGTTGGGCTATCGGTGTGCCCGTCATTATCGTCGCCGTAGCATCGACATCGTCCGTGCTTCCTGCGCCCCGCTGGTCCGTTTCCGGACTCGCGAGATTCATCCCCTATTTTCTCTGGAACTCGCTACGCGGTGGCGTTGACGTCGCGGCTCGAGCCGTGCACCCGCGCCTGCCCATCGACCCTGCGATTGTGCGCTACGCATTACGACTCGACGCAACGCCGGCGCGGGTCCTGATGGCGAACACCGTGACCCTGCTGCCGGGTACACTGAGCGCCCGGCTGCACGACGACACCCTCGAAGTGCATGTCCTCAACGCGTCGGCTGACCTAACGGACATGCTCGGCAAGCTCGAGCGGCGGGTTGCTGATGTGTTCGGGCAGCAACTCAAGGCGCGAACGCGATGACGATGGTGTACCTCATCGTGGCGATCGCGATACTGATCTCACTCGGCGGCGGCGCCTACCAGGCGCTCCGCGGCCCGACGCCCGGAGACCGCATGCTGGTAATGCAGCTGCTCGGTACCGGGGCAGTCGCCGTACTGATCCTTGTTGGTAAAGCCACAAACGATCCGGCACTCATTGACGTAGCGCTCGTGCTCGCCCTGTTGGCAGCGATCGCGATCATCGCCTTCGTGCAACACACGTGGAAGGCGGATGACCATGATTAGCGGGCTGACCAACATCATCTCTGTCGTGCTTCTGCTGGCCGGGGCCCTGTTCTTCCTCGCCGGCACCGTAGGCCTGCTGCGCTTTCCCGACATCTATACCCGAATCCATGCGCTGACCAAGGCGGACAACGTCGGCCTGGGACTGATCGTACTGGCGCTCGCATTGCAGGCTTCAAGCGCCTGGGTGGCGCTCAAGCTCATCCTGATCTGGCTGCTAATACTGCTGGCCTCCTCGACGACCGGTCACCTGGTCGCAAGAGCGGCCCTGCGCAACGGCATCCGCCCGTGGACACGCCGATGATGGCCGCCGGCTTCATCTTCGACCTGCTGCTCGCGGGCCTAATCCTGTGGCTCGGCTGGGGTGCGCTGGCGAGCAAATCCCTGTTCCGCGGCATTGTCCTTTACGTCGCCTTCGGCCTGTCGATGGGCCTCGCATGGGCCCGGCTGGACGCACCCGATGTCGCGCTGGCCGAGATCGCCGTGGGTGCCGGGCTGACCGGTGCCCTGTTCCTTGTCGCGGCCGGATTCATCGGCCGCGATGGAAAAGACGATGAAGACTGACCGAGCGGGGCTGCGCAGGTTACGAGCCGCCCTGGCTGCGGGCATCGTGATCGTGTTTGCCGGCCTCGCCGCAACCGTGCTTTCGCTGCCACCCGGCGCAGAAGGACTCTCGAACGCTGTCAACGCGGCGCTCGCCGACAGCGGCATTCCGAATCCCGTCACCGCGACGCTCCTCGATTTTCGCAGCTACGACACGCTGCTCGAGATCGCGGTCCTGTTGCTCGCCGCAACCGCGGTTCGCTCGATACGCCGTGGCACGGCAAAACCGATGCGGGCCGACGACGAGATTCTCGCGTTCCTCGGCCACGTCCTGGTGCCGGTCATGATTTTGATCGCGGGCTACCTGTTGATGGCCGGACTCGATGCACCGGGCGGCGCATTCCAGGCCGGCGCCACGCTCGCCGCTGCCGGTGTACTGCTGGTGCTGTCCGGCCGCAGGATACCGCTGCGCGGGGATGGCCTGCCACTGCGCATCGGACTCGCGCTCGGCGTCGCCGCTTTCGTGACCACGGGTATCGCCTGCATGCTCGTCACGGACGCGTTCCTCGACTACCCCGGTCCGTACGCCGGCATCATCTTGCCGATGCTGGAACTCGGCGTCTCGGTGTCCGTCGCGCTCGCGCTAGTCGACATGTTCGTCAGCGTGATGCGCCGCAGCGGCGAGGAACAGCGATGACGGCACCCGTGCTGTATGCACTCGTGGGCGTTGCGCTGTTCTGCATGGCGCTCTATGCCGTTATCGCCAGCGAGCATGCGTTGCGCAGGATCATCGCCGTCAACGTCATGTGCAGCGGCGTCTTTCTCGTCCTAGTGGCGCTCGCCCGCCGGGCACCGGGTCCCGCGCCCGACCCGGTACCGCATGCCATGGTCATCACGGGCATCGTGGTCGCCGTCTCGGCAACGGCACTCGCCATCGTCCTGGTCAACCGTTTGCGCGCTGACAGGGACGCGCGATGATGACCGCGGGCTCAGGCCAGGTCCTGACGATCCTGCTGATCGTCTTGCCGCTCGCGGCGGCCACGCTCGCCCTGCTAGCGCGGCGCATCGCGGCCGGCGTCGCCATCGTCAATGCCGTGCTCGCCACGGGAGCCGCGTTCGTCCTGCTGCGCGCCACGACCGACGGCCCGCTGCGTTACGCAATCGGTGGCTGGGGCGCCCCGCTCGGTATCGACCTGTATGCCGATTCGATGACGGGCTTCCTGCTGGTCGCGACCTCGATCATCATACTGTCGATCGCGGTCTATACGCCGGCGTACCTCGCAAGCACGGGGCTCCGCCCATCGTTCTGGCCGCTGTTGCTGTTCCTGCACGCGGCACTCAACGGTGTCTACCTCTCTGCCGATGTGTTCAATCTCTACGTCGCGCTCGAATTGCTTAGTCTGTCCGCCGTCGGGCTGATCGCCGTCGCCGACAAGCCGCCGGCGCTTGACGCCGCGTTGCGTTACCTGCTTGCGAGCCTCGTCGCCTCGCTGGCCTACCTGCTGGGCATCGCCTTTCTCTATCACGCCCAGGGGGCACTCGATCTGGTCACACTGGCAGCCGCTGGCCGAGAGGATCCGGCGCCCGCCGCAGCCCTCGGGCTGATGGTTGCCGGTCTCGCGATCAAGGGTGCGCTCTTTCCCGTGCACTTCTGGTTGCCCCGGGCGCATTCGGAAGCGCCATCCCCTGTCAGCGCGCTTTTGTCCGGGCTGGTCGTAAAGGCGCCGTTCGTCGTGCTGCTGCGCCTCTGGCTCGGCCCCTTCGCCGACGCCCCGCAGGCGGCGGGGACGCTGCTCGGCCTGCTCGGGGCGGCTGCGATACTCTGGGGTTCGATTCAGGCATTGCGGCAGGAGCGCCTCAAACTGCTCATCGCCTATTCCACGGTTGCCCAGATCGGCTACCTGTTCCTCTTCTTGCCGCTCGCCCTATCGGCGGGAACGCTCAGCGCCGTAACGGTTTTCATTGTCGGCCACGCGCTCGCCAAGGCCGCGATGTTCCTCGCTGCAGGCAACATTATCGCCTGTGTCGGTCATGACTGCATCCCGGCGCTGGACCGGGTGGCCGAACGCCTGCCTCTCTCTCTGGCCGCTTTCGGGATTGCCGGCGTCTGCATCATCGGCCTGCCGCCGAGCGGCAATTTCGTGGCCAAGTGGCTGCTCATCGAAGCCGCGCTCGACAGCGGTGCCTGGGGCTGGGCCGTCGTCATCATCGCCGGTAGCTTGTTGGCAGCCGCGTACGTATTCCGCGTGCTCGGGCACGCATTCACACCCGAGCACGGACTCGAGCGCGGTGCGGCCGTGCCGGTCTGGATGTCGTGGGTGCCTTTCGTGGTCGCGCTGTTCGCGCTGTCGCTGGGCCTGTTCGCGGCCCCGCTGTTGGGGGCGATCGACGGGGCGAGCCTCGCGATGGGGAAGGCGCCATGACCTTGTCGGCGATGCTTCCGCTGCTCGTGCTCGGCAGCTCGCTGGTGCCGGGACTGGTCATCTTCGGGCTGCCGGACCGCAGCCGCATGCTGCGTTCCGCGCTCAACATCGGCGGCGCAGTTTTTAAGCTCGTTCTCGTGACCTGGATGATCTGGAAAGCAGCGGGCGGCGAGTACTTCGAATTCAGGGTCGCGCTGCTCCCGGGCATGGATTTCATGCTGCGCAGCGGCCCTCTAGCGCTGTTCTTTGTAGGCCTGTCGGCCCTGCTCTGGCTGGTCACGACCATCTACGCCGTCGGCTACCTCGAGGACTCGCCGCACCGCAGCCGCTTCTTCGGCTTCTTCAGCATTTGCGTTACCGCCACGGTCGGTGCGGCGCTCGCCGGCAACCTCCTCACCTTCCTCATCTTCTACGAGATGCTTACACTCTCGACCTATCCGCTCATCGTGCACCGGGAGACCGACGAGGCACGGCGCGCGGGCCGGGTGCTATCTCGCCTACACGCTCGCCGGCGGCACACTTGTCACGATCGGGGCCGTCTGGCTGTACACCGTTACGGGCACGCTGGAGTTTGCAGCACGGCGGCATCGTGGCACCATTCGTCGATGCCGAAGCGCGGACCCTGGGTGCTCATCTTCGTCGTCCTGGTTGCGGGCATGGGCGTCAAGGCGGCGCTCGTACCGTTGCACGGCTGGTTGCCGAGAGCGATGATCGCCCCGGTACCGGTGTCGGCGCTCCTGCATGCAGTCGCCGTCGTCAAGATCGGCGCGTTCGGTCTGATGCGCATCGTTTTCAGCATCTACGGTATCGACGTCGCCACCACCCTCGGTCTCGCGCAGGGACTCGCCGCGGTTGCCGCATTTACCATTCTCTATGGATCGGTGCGGGCGCTTGCCCAGTCCAACCTGAAACGCCTGCTCGCCTACTCGACCGTGAGCCAGCTGTCCTTCATCGCACTCGGCATTACGCTGGGCAGCCCCTTGGCCGCGGTCGGCGGCATCGTCCACCTCGTGCACCAGGGGATGATGAAGATCACGCTGTTCTTTGCCGCCGGCAACCTTGCCGAAACGCTCGGGATCCACGAGATCCGCGATATGCGCGGCGTGGGCCGGCGCATGCCGTGGACGATGGCCGCGTTTACGCTGTGCGCCTTCGGCATGATCGGGGTGCCGCCGACGGCCGGCTTCGTCACCAAGTGGACGATCGGCCTCGGCGCGATGGATGCCGGCGCCACCTGGGCGATCTGGCTGCTCGTCGCGTCGAGCGTGCTCAACGCGCTCTACTTCCTTGCCGATACTTCACAGCGCCTGGTTCGAGGCGCCTCCCGACAGCTGGCCGCCGAGCGGCACTTCGGCCGCGCGTCGAGACCTCGCTCGTGCTGCTGCTGCCGACACTGTTCACGGCAGCCGTGGCGCTGGCCGTCGGCCTGTTCGCATCGGCGCCCTACAGCCCGCTCGAGTGGGCACGCCTGGTCGCGACGAGGCAGTACGGGCCATGACGGAGCGGTATGATTGTTACTGACTGGTTCCGCTTTGGCCGGCAATGCTGTCGCTGGCCACGCTCGCCCTGGTCCTGCGCCGCTACCGCGTCGGCGGGGTGCTGGCCGTCTGCGGCGCGCTGCCAGCACTCGCGGTGAGCCTCATGGCCCCGTTTCCGGACGAAGTCGTCTTATGCCGTGGTTGCTGCTCGGCATGCGCTTCGGACTCGGCGAGGCTCGAGACGCACTCATCCTTCTGTTCACGGCCGTCGTTTGGCTCATGCGGGCAGGCCTGTTCGTTCGGCTGGCTTCGCCGCGGCGCGGAACGCGAACGGTTCTTTGCGCTTCTTCCTGTTGACGATGGCCGGGCAATCTCGGCGCTCTCGTCGCCCAGGACATGCCGAGCTTCTACGCCTGCTTTGCGCTGATGAGCTTTGCGACCTACGGCCTGGTCGCACATAAACTTACGAGCGAGGCCAAACACGCTGCGAACGTCTACATCGTGCTCGTCGTGATCGGCGAAGCGGCGCTGGCCGCCGCGCTGATGCTCGCAGCCGGCGCCGTCGGCGCCAGCGATTTCGTCTCGGTTCGCGCCGGACTCGAGGCAGCACCGCTCGGCCAACTCATCATCGCACTCGCTTTCCTCGGCTTCGGCATCAAGGCCGGCTTACTGCTACTGCACGTGTGGCTGCCGCTCGCTCACCCGGTCGCGCCGGCGCCAGCCAGCGCCGTGCTCTCGGGAACGGTTATCGTGACAGGTCTTGTCGGCTGGCTGCGTTTCCTGCCCGTGGGAGAATGGGCTTTGCCCGGCTGGGGTGGCGCATGCATCGTCCTCGGGCTTGCCGCGGCCTTTTACGGCGCGTTCGTCGGCATCGATCAGCGTAACCCGAAAGTGGTGCTTGCCTATTCGAGCATCAGCCAGATGGGCATCATGACAGTCGGCGTTGGCATGCTGCTGCGCGAGCCTGCGCTCGCGGAGTCCCTGCACATCGCGATCGCGTTCTTCGCCCTGCATCACGGCCTCGCCAAGAGCGCACTGTTCCTTGGCACCGGTCTCGCCCTCGCGGGCATGAGCGAGCCGCGGCGACGCTGGCTGGCCGCCGGCCTCGCCCTGCCGTCGCTCGCCCTTGCCGGTGCGCCATTCACGAGCGGCATGGTCGCGAAATCCGCGCTTGCCGCTGGCGAAGCCGCATTGTCAGAGCCATGGGCAGCGGCGATCGAGCACCTCCTGCCGCTGACGTCGGTTGCCACCACCCTGCTCATGGCGCGCTTCCTCGTCCTGGTCAGCCGAGGCCCAATTGCCAAGCAGCCGCGAGCCACCCGCGAGACGTGGTTGGCCTGGTGGGTGTCCCTTGTACTCGCGCTGGTGCTCCCATGGTCGCTCGTACCGGCGACACAGGTTGCGTTGACTCCCCCGATGATTGTCGGAGGTCTCTGGCCCCTCGCCCTTGCCTTCGCGATTGCGCTCATCGCTATCCGCAGCTGGCGCCGGGCCGGCCGCCCCACCGTGCCGGAAATCCCGGCGGGCGATGTGCTCCTGCCGCTCGAGTGGTTGACGCGCCGCGTGCGGCATGCCGTCGTATCCGTGGCTCACAGCGCGCAGCCGCTGCGTGATCGAATGCAGCGGGCAGCCGCAACATGCCGCGCGCGCGCCTGGTCCCTGGTCCGCGGCACGGGTGGTGTCGAGACGTTGCTGACTCGATGGCCGGTGGCGCTGACATTGGCGGTCCTGGTCGGTATCGTCGTCGCTCTGATTACGGGATTGAGATGATCAGCGCACCATTCAATAATCGCAAAGCCGCGGGGCTGCGTCCGCCGCTTCATCCACCGGAGCAAGGCCGCATTAACTAATATGGGCGACGTGGCAACCGGGTGAAATCAGATGCTCCGTAAACGACGGGTGCGAGACGCGGCCGGTATTCAGAATCAACTGGCGCTCGCGGCTGTGCTGCAGATTTACAAGGAGGCCTTTCCTGACGACAAAGGCTACTGCACCCGGATAGCCGATCTCCTGAATTTTGCGGGCGAACAGGATTTCGAGGTGATCCTGCTGGTCGCCGAGGGACACAAGAACCGGCATCTCGGCTTTGCACTGACGTTTTATTTCGCGCGCCAACGCATGGGCTACCTTGACTACATCGTCAGAAATCCTAAGCGCAATGCTCGCGGCTACGGGGGCGCGCTCTACTGACCGTACCCCCGCAATTCGAGCCACGCGGAATGTCGAATTTCCCAGTATTTTGAAGCAAAGCAGATCCCGATCTGACGATATCCTGAACCCTCAAAATAAGGCTTGCTCAAACACCTCAGGGCCGCCACCGCCGACGTGGTTGTGCCGAAGCATATATGCTATATTGCACCAATCGTATGACTACGCGACACGCGCCCCGCATGGCTACAGTACGCAAGACGATCACACTGACGGACGCCCAGGACGACTGGATCAAGGCGCAGGTTGCCAGTGGCGATTACACCAATGACAGCGAGTATCTCCGGGACTTGATCCGGCGGGAGCAGGAAAAGGCCGCCGCGCTCAAAGCAGCCATCGACGAAGGTCTCGCCAGCGGCCCGAGCGATCGCAGTCTGGACGATATCTGGGCTGATGCGGAGGCTCGATACCGCGCGTCGAATGGCTAAGTATCGCTTCTCGCGCCGCGCGGCAACGGACCTCGAGGCGATCGCCGAATACACGATCGAGCGATTCGGCATAGAACAGGCGCGACGTTATCGCAACGAACTACGCACCTGCTTTGCCCAGCTTGCCGACAATCCCCGACTCGGACGACGCGCCGAGCAGCTGAGCACAGGACTCCGCCGCTACGAACACCGTTCGCACTTGATCTTCTACCAGGTGACCGGCGCCCAGGTCCTGATCGTGCGCGTATTGCATTACCGCATGGACGTTACGCGGCACTTCTAGCACACTGCCGACTCGGCGGCTCCCCGTCACAAATATTGCAGCCCTGACTCCCGGCTGCGTCTCAAAACTGATGCATTTCAGCGAAGTGGAAACTTGCCGGCGACAGACAGCGAGCAATCATTGCAACTCCGATTTCGAGACAAAACGGCTGGAAAATCAGGTGCGACCTGCCGATAGACTGAAATCGCAAGCAGTTGATCTTAAACCGCTAATCTGGATTCCTCCGTCCAATCCATCATTGGAGCGACGGCAATTGGCGAACAGATTTGCACCTCAGGCTTTTCGGTCATATTCCTTTTTTAAATCAATAATTTATTGTTGACTATTTTGTGCCGGTCTTGGGCCCATTGCCACCCTTTTGGTTCGTCAATTTGCGCAAAGTCGCACTTTGTCGCACCGAAATCGCGCTCCGTGCCCCACCGTGACCCGATCAGTCCCGGAGAGTTTATGGCCACAATCAGAACCCGTCGCCGAGAATATCTTCTGGATCGACGGGTGCCCCTGAATGCCAAAACACCGACCAATCTCGTTCATGGACTCGCCTTTACGCCAGCCCACATCTGGGTCTTCTCAGCTTGCGTATAGTACCGCCGCTTTCTCTGATTCATCTGCAACATCCTTCTCTAACTCGCTAGAGTCTCGGTGTTGCATCCACCGATTGAATCCGCAGCCAGTAGGAGCCAATCGTCAGCCAACAAATCGAGCGGCGAACTGCCAGGCAATGTTTACGAGTAGATACCAGCCGGCAAAGATCTGATCGAATCTGCGGTTGCGGAGAAAAAGGCCAATCGCCGCTAGCGCACTGATGTGAATGACTAGCGGCAGATAATCCCACGACAAGAAGCCATCGCGGACATATATGACCAAAGGTTCAAACCAATGGAAAAAGATAATCGCGATGTAGAGAAAGAGTAGTCCGAAAACGTCCAGGGCTGGTGCTCTTCCCAACGGAACGAGTTCCACCAGATGCCGTAAATTAGCGCGATAGTTCCCAACGAGAATAGGACGTGCGCATGGTCGACTTTTCGCCCGGAATGCCGGAGAGACCAGGCTAAACCGGATAGCAGCTGAGTCAATGCCAAGCCGGCAACAATGGAGATCAACACGAAGAGGTATTCGAACCTGGAAATTAAAAAATCCCTTTACTGTTTTTACTTGCGAAAATGGAGCGACCCAATTAGCCCGACGTCACAAATGAGCGTTCACGGATATCAGCTCTGGGGCACTTCCGGCCAATAGCGGCCGTTTGCAATCTCAACAAATTGAGCAAGCGTGTTAGCGCATGGTAGCTTAGCCGCCCAGCGGGCAGACAAGCGGCAGAGCGCCATTAACGAATATGAAACAACGCATACTTGATCGAAGGCTGGCCATAGAGTTTGCGGTCATCGTCATTGGTGTGTTCGTTGCTTTAGCAGCAGAATCATGGTGGGCAGAACGCGAAGAACGGCAGTACGAACGTGAGATTCGTGAAGACATGGTTGTCGAATTCGAGTCGAATATTCGTATCCTCGATGTCGATATTGAGGAAAATGAGCAGGCGCGCAAGCAACTCGGGATGCTGGAGGGCCTCACCGATGACGCGTTAATTGCACTTTCCGACAACGAGTTATCCGAGCCGCTCGTACCCTACCTACAATGGGCTGGCTTCGATCCGGAGATGGGGAGCGTCCAGGCGTTCGTTGAAAGCGGCAATGTCGGGGCTATAAGCGATCGCGAACTGCGACAGCTGCTGGCGCGGTGGTCGGGACTGCTGGTGAAGAATCGCCGCTTAAATCTGCAGGCGGTTGATTTCCAACATCGCGAATTATTGCCGGTGATCGCGCGGGCGAGTGCCGATCGGGCATGGTCGAGCAGCGAGAGACGGGAATTAAGCACCCTGCTAAATCACATGCTTGCTCTTCACGGTTTCGTTCTCAATAACCAACGCGAATTGAGAGCAGCCGCCACCGACATTCTGGCCTTCCTCCGCGACGAGCACTAGCGTCCGCAGTGTGTTGCGTCGACCAATTGAATCCGCAGCCACAAGCAGTCGTCCGAACTTGCCAACCTTGATGGAATTACTCCCGCTGTAGCGCATAATAAGCGAATGGTTTTCGAATACCTGACCGTACTCATATCCGTCGTGATCGGATTGTCTGTGACATCTTTTCTGACAAATGTCGTACGTATCATCCATTTGCGGAGTGATGTTACGGTTTCCTGGGTGCAGCTATTGTGGTCCACAACGATATTGATCTGGACCATCGCATTTTGGTGGTTTACGTTCGTTCTCGCCGATCAGCAGCAGTGGACATATCCGTTGTTCATTTTCTTGCTGGCCTATTCGACTCTTCTTTTCTTTTTGATGGCGCTCCTGTTTCCGGAGGGCGTGCCGGCGGATCATAACTATCGAACGCAGTTCATGCGGAATCGGGTCTGGTTTTTCGGCGTGTTGTTGCTTTTTCTCTGCGTTGATGTGATCGACTACTTCATCAAGGTGGACAAAGACATATCTATTGTTGGTCACCTGCCATATGCAGCGTTTGTGGGGCCATTAATCCTCTTGTCGCTGTTCGCATTGCGTACCGACAACCTGGTATTCCATCGGGTTTTTGCCGTCTATTCAGTATTGGCTGTGCTAGTAATTAGCGTAGCCACGCTTGTGCCGCTGGCCAACTGAGTGCCGGACGTCCGCTTTGTAGATGACCTGCCCCCTGTTTCAGTACCACGTTATTCTTAGCAGAGCCGTCATTTGAGGGGCTCCCCGGTGCCGAGCCGGTCAGCCTGAGAATTTCCGGCCTGCTGAAGGTCACCCCGATGCCGAGCCAGTCAGCCTGAGAATTTCTGGCCTGCATGGGCCATTTCGGCCGCGTATTCCCTGGGCGTTCGATGATTGAGAGCCTTGTGAGGCCGACTCACTTCAAGGGGCACGGTCAATTATGAATCGCATCATGCCGCGTGTTTTACCGTCGCCAATTGTGCCACTGCTTTCGCGACATGCAGTAATTTTTATGTAGTGCGAAAACGCCGCGGCTACCTCACACCTGCTTTTCTTGCAGGGATCACGCGTCAGCGACCGCCATACCAATGGCAGAGACCGCTGTCTGGGCTATGCTCGTCTTAATCAGGTATCGGTTTCCCAGGAGGTCCACTGCCGTGCAAAGGCGCATCAGAAGAAACAAATCAAGGCGAAAATTCCACTGGCGGGGCCGGGGCGCAATCGCAGCGCTCCTGATCTCGATTGTGCTAACCGGCACAGCCCCTGCCCAATCCACGATAACTGGCGCCACAGCTGACTCCGCATCAGCAGACAGCTACAACGACTGGATCATCTACCACATCATGGTCGGCTACTTCCGCAACGGCAGCCGCGCCAACGATGGGTTCGGATTGCGCAGGTGGATGCATCGCAATTATGCCGGAGGCGACCTTCAGGGCATCCTGCAACAGGTCGACTATCTGCAGGATCTCGGTATCAACGCCGTGTGGCTGAGCCCGATCTTCATGGCCGAGACCTCCCACGGATATGACGTCACAAACTATTACCGGATCGGTGACGCCGTCGCCGTACCACGCGAACCCGAAGCATCGATGACGCTGTTCCGCGAACTGGTTACCGCACTTCATGTGAATCGCCACCGATCTACTAGGCACTCACCAGCCGTTCTGTAAATCGCTTTTCATACTCTACCGGCGACAGCTGATCATTGAAACTGTGCCGGCGTTTGCTGTTGTAAAACATCTCGATGTAATTGAAGACATCCGCCCGGGCTGCTGCTCGATCCGGGTAGATATGCCGCTTTATCCGTTCGCGCTTCAGTAACTGGAAAAAGCTCTCCGCAACCGCGTTGTCATGGCAGTTTCCACGGCGACTCATGCTGCCTTCCAGGCCGTGTTTTCTGAGGAAGGCCTCCCAGTCGTGGCTGGTGTACTGGCTACCCTGATCGGAGTGAACCATGACCTGGCGTTGTGGCTTCCTGCGCCACACAGCCATCAGCAGCGCATCCAGCACCAGCTCTTTCGTGATCCGCGACTGCATCGACCAGCCCACGACCCTGCGTGAGAACAGGTCAACAACCACACCGAGATACAACCAACCCTCGTGTGTCTTGATATGCGTGATGTCAGTGACCCAGACTTCGTTCGGCTGCTGCGTCGTGAACTGGCGGTTCAGCCGGTTGGGCACCACTACGTGTGCCGGGCCAGAACGCTGGCGAGGCTTTCTGTAGCCCACTTGGGCTCGAAGGCCGGCTTGCCGCATCAGTCGATGCACACGGTTAGGGCCGCAACGTTCACCAAACTCACGCAGGTCAGCATGGATCTTGCGGTAACCGTAAACGCCGCCGCTCTCCAGCCAGAACTGCTTGATCAGCCCGGTCAGCCGCTCGTTGGCCTTCGTTCGTGGTGACTTCGGTCGTTGTCGCCACGCGTAATAGCCGCTCTGATGCACGTCCAGCAGTCGACACAACCAGCGCACTGGCCAGTTGCTGCTGTGCGCCTTCACAAAGGCATACTTCACTTGGGCTGGTTCGCGAAGTATGCCGCGGCTTTTTTTAGGATGTCGCGCTCATCCGTGGCGCGCTTCAGCTCCTTCTTCAGTCGCCGGATCTCAGCATCTTTATCGGCATCGGCCTGATGCCGATCCTTATCCGGCCCGAACTTCTTAATCCACGCGTACAAACTGTGCGTGGTCGTTCCCAGTCGCTCAGCCACTGAGGCAACGCTATGACCATGATCGACCACCTGCTTAACCGCTTCTATCTTGAACTCGTCCGAGTATCGCTTATTGCTCATTAGCACCTCTCCTCAGGCCATTTTCTATGGCTGGAAGGTGCCTAGCAAATCAGTGGCGATTCAATGAACGCGGCATTCGAGTGATTCTCGACCTGCCTCTGAATCATGGCAGCCGCAGCTACGACAAGCGCAATGGCGATCCGAACAAGCGCAAGCCGCGCTATACCAAGGCGAAACAGGAAGCCGAGAAAACCTGGGAGGGGTGGGGAACGAATTACGCGTACTGGAATTTCGAGGACGAGGACACGCGAGAATTCCTCAAGGAGGTGGCGCTGTACTGGCTGGTCGAGGAAAACGTCGACGGTCTTCGAATGGACTATATCCGCGGGGTGCCGCATGAGTTCTGGGCGGAACTGTATGCGGCGGTAAAATCCGCCAAACCCGATGCATTTCTGTTTGGCGAAGCATGGCAGGACGCGGCCATGCAGGAGCCCAACGCTCGTGATATTGCCGAGTACTACGAACCCGTCGACGGGCGCAGACAGTTCGACGGCCTGCTGGATTTCCCGCTGCAGATCACCATGATCGACGTGTTCGCCCGCGGCGGCTCGGTCGAGCAGCTGAAAACATGGATCGAGCGAACCGAGTCGCTTTATGGCGGTCTCGGCACGCCGCTGTACTTTGTCGACAATCACGACCTGGCGCGCTTCATGTCCTGGGCCGGGGCCCCGGCAGACCGGCGCTTGCTGGCGACGCTGACATTTATGAGTGCGCTGTCGGGCGCCAATGTGCTCTTCTACGGGACCGAGACGGGACTCGCCGGCGGCAGCCCGCAGAGAGGCTTTATCGACAACAGCCGCGTGGCAATGCCGTGGTCGAGACATGAATGAGGAACTAATCGAGAAGACGAGCAACATTCTGAGATCTGCGTGCCAGGCACCCGGCGTTGAGCCACGGCGAGTATGTTCCCTTGGCTGTCAGATGACGGCGCGCTGGCCTTGCTCAAAACACATCCGCAGGGTGACGTGCTGGTCGGCGTCAATATGAGCGATAGTGCGCGGACCCTTACCATTCGCATTACCCGGGCGCGATATCGCAACCACGGCACGAAACCTGACCGACGGCGGCGTGCCGCAAAACAGCGGAGACGGTAGACCTGAGCTGGGATCTGGCGCCGTTCTCCACCCAGCTGGTAGATCTCGGCGACGGTGCAACGACGGAAGGCGGCGACAACTGACACATGCGCGCGCTTGGCGGCAGCGCCGATGCTCAAAGCGACAGGGTCAGCAGCCGCTTTCCGACCACGCCGTGGATCGCGGTTGAACCCACGATCCTCGTATACCCGTGCGCCAGGTGGCCGTGCAACCAAAGGCTGGGACGGCGGCGTTCGATGTAACGATCAAAGGCCGCGAATCCACGGTGGACCCATCCTTCTCCAGCGCTGGTGCACAGCGGCGGCGCATGCGACAGAAAGACGTCCGACGGGCCCAGCAGAAAAAGCTGGCGTGCGACCTGCCAGTCCATGAACTGATTCGGACCGGCACGATACTGGCGAGCCCCGCCGAATCCGGCGATGCGCAGATCCGCGACCTCGATTACGCGACCATGGACATTGACGATACCGGGAATGTCCTCTTTATCGTGATTCCCCGGTACGCCGACGACCGGAATTCCGCGCCCCCACCAGAGAATTTGCTCAATGACGCTGGGAGGTATATCGCCGAGCGTAACGATGAGATCGAGTTCGTCGCGCGGTTGCAGCGGCAGTACGAAGTCGCTGGGAGAATGCACATCGCCGATCGCGAGAATCCGCCATGGTGAACCCCCCAGCCCGGCGCCGCCTTCTTCCCGATCTGGATCCGCTCCGGGTCAGGTACATATCAGCACTGGGCACCCGTTTCCGGCGAGTAAGCGTCCGAGGTTGCCCTTGTTCCCCAACTGGGCGTTGGCATTGCGAACGACGGTTCCGGTCAGTGCGAGATCGTATTTCCGATCGTCTCTCCCGCCGGCTGACGCCAGGCGTTCGCTGATACCGCAATGGAGTCCACCTCGCGCGACGCAAGATAATCGTGCGCACGCTGCAGAATTTCGCCGGATCGGCGACCGAGGTCGGCGGCTCCAAGCAGGCTGATCCGGGACGACCAGCGCAGCGCGGCGTAAGTCGCAAGATAAAGCGCCTGCTGTGACTGCTCGCTGCTGTCGAGCACCACGAGGATGTCGGCAAGCGCGTCAGGAACCACCCCGTTTGCGATGAGAATCGGGCGCGGCGAGTCACGCAGCAGCCGCGTCAGCATCGACCGGTCGCGGCGTCCGTAGGGCACGACAACCAGGTCGGCGAGCCCGGCGCGGGCGGTAAGACGTTCAGCCGCCGGTCCCGCCTCAATTGCCATGTTCCCCGTCACTCCTGCCGACCCTTACAGCGGCGCAGAAATTCGCTGTTCAGATCGTCAATCAAGGCGAAACTCTGCGCGGTCCGCGGCTGTATCAGACACAGCCCATCGAGCCGGGCTTCTTCCAGCGCTGCAACCATCACGGCGAGTTCGACAGCCGTCCAGTCCATTGCGCCGGGCGACAGGGAGACCAGAAGATCCTGAAATTCGCGATTTACCGGTACATCCGGCTGTTGCGGAACGGGTTGCCCGTCGCCAGGCGCGCACTCCAGCACACGCCGCCTCAATCCGCGAATTCCATCGCGCATCCGGCGGCGTACGATTGAGGTTGCGGGTCAGCTCCAGCGCCGCTGCATCCGTACTGATGTCCCAGCCGAGAGCCTGCTCGAGTTCGCTGCGATAACGTGTAATCCAGAGGTAAAGATCGGCCTCCGTGCGACGAGGAAAACCGCGTAGCAGTCCACGCGCCCTTATCGTCTTCGCCACTGGCAAATATACCGAGTCATACCAATGCGCCACCGCCTCCTCCCAGCTGACTTCGCGTTGCTGGTTTTGCCCCATGTAGTAACGGTGAACTTCGATGTGCTCGAGCAAATCGGCGTAACGCCCGGGAACCGTGACAACCAGGTTGGCGTCGGGACGTAATCGATCAAGACGTGTCGCGGCGACAAAGTCCGCATACTCTGCCTTGATGATCAGATCGTCGGGTTTATCGCTTGCGCGCAGCGTTACCGGCGTTTCCACCCGGGTAACGTAGGCCTCAATCTTCTCGAGGCCCATTTCGCGAGCCACCGATACGCGATGATTGCCATCCTGGACGAAATACACCTCGCCGATCTGATAGACCTCGATCGGCGGGACGCCACTGAGCCCGGTCACGGCACTCTTTACCCGCGCCCAGCGCTCTTCCTGTTGATCGCTGCGGGGCAGGAATTCACGGGTGAATTCGCGATAGCGGCCAACACTCCCGCGAATTAGCCGTAACGGGATCTCCTCGAGCGTGGGCGTCGCAAAGATCTTGCCACGCAGTTGCCGCAGCACCTCCTCATAGGAGAACAACTCATTTGATTCTCCGCGAATCCGCGCCAGTAACGCTCGCAGGCCGGCGCGCCGGCGCGCTCGTCGAAAATCGTCGACTGCAGAGGATAGGTTTTGAAATCGCTCACCTGCCACTACCTTGCTCCTGTGTTTTCCGGCGACGCGGCGCGAGGGGATGGCTACCAGGATCGACCGCGGAGTCTTTGCGTCAGGCCGCGGCCGCCGCGACTCGCGGTGCGCTCCGCATGCAGGCACATGCCTGCATCGGTCCGGTTCCCTTGGTAACCCCCCGCGAGCTTCAGCATAAACTTCCCGTTCGCAACGATACGAGCCACAGAGACAGATTGTAGTCGAGCGCGGAATTCTTCGAACCCAGGGTCCTCGCGATAAGCATGGCACGGCCGGCCATTTCGGCTAGCATGGCCGTGTACCATCCAAAGGAGAGCGTCAGTGGACGAAACAGCCGGCATGCCAGTCTGCGCGTGCGTCCCCGCGACTCACAACAGGCACGCGTTTGGGAAAATTTCTGCTGCCGGCTTGCTGCTGTGGATGTGTATGACCCTGCAGCCCGCGTTCGCACAGGAGGATCGCCCGCGCCACCGCGAACCCGCGCTCGAGGGCCCCTTTCCGGCACGTATTACACGGGTACTCGAGGGAGATCATTTTGAAATCGATTTCGAGTATGGCCCGATAATTCGCGGCCAGCAGCGCCTGCGCCTTGCCAACGCCAACACTCCCTCCCCGTTCTCCGATCGCAAATGCGAGGAGGAAGCGGGTCTCGAAGTAGTCGCTCTGGTACGCGAACTGCTCAAGCCGCAGCAGATCTGGGTGCGCGATTTCCGCGGCGGTCGCAACAGCCGGGAACGGGTTGGACGCGTCGTCTTCAATAACAAAGCGCATGGAATCGAACAGGTCGACCTTGGTGAATACCTGATCGTCCTCGGACTCGCCGATCCCTATAACGACAGTGTCTGGAATCCGACGAAACGGTACTGGACCTGCCAGGATGCCCCGCGGCACGAGGTTGACGCCACCGAACTCAACGAGGATTAGATAAGCGGTTCCTGACGACCCGAGCGTGCCGAAGCGAGTCCGCATGAAGTCGCCCTGTGCCGCTCCGGTCCGGACATGCCGGCCAAGGACCGCCGGATCGGGAACGCACTCTCGCGCCAGGAATCGAAGCCAGCGGTTGGCAGATCAAGGGTTTTATTGCTCAGTCGGCTCCGCGCAAGGGAAGCGAGCCTGCAGCGCCTGAAAGAACACCGCGGTCACCGGCAACTCACGGGTATCGGGATTTGCCTCGAGAAACTCCGCCACAGCGAGCACCTGGGCGCCGGTGCGCAGGTCGTCCGGCAAACAGATCCCCAGCAAATCCTGACTACTCGTTTTCTCGAACAACTCGTACACCTGCTGGCGGTCGAGACCGTACGCCAGCGTCAGTTTCGATGCCATGCCCACCGCACCAATCCGGCTGCCCGTCGACAGGCCGGCAACGATGCCCTCCGTCTGCCCGACGCAATACGTGATGTCGAGATCATCGCCTGGCTCGCCGCCGGTAAGGGCCGCGATAAACGCATCGCAATCCTGGCGCCAGTCGCCGGCACTGCGCACGGCCTGCTCAGCCGCAACGGATCGATACAGAAAAATCCCAGAACCTGCTATAAGTATTAGAAGCAATCTCATGTTTTATATATTTTTATTTTTCAAGAACAGTTCCGGATACAGATGCTTGAACCGCGCCCTGCGCACTTCTGCGGCTATTGAGATTGACCGCATGATCCCAGACCCGCGGATCGGAAAACAGGTCTTCATGGGACATCTCGAGTTTTCGTTGCCAGTTGCGATGCTCGTCGCTGGTACCGGGCACGTTCACCGGGTCCTCCATACCCAGCCAGTCCTCCAGCTGCACGCTCATCAGCGCGGCTCGGCTGGAGGCGACAAAACGCTCGACGGCCTCGGCCAACGGCGCCGAATATGGCGGGGGATCTTTTTCCTTCGACGCTGGCCACTCCCCCGCTTTTACAAGCGCTGCCAACAAGGCCCGTCTGTCTGCCATCCGTTCACCGTAGACAGCATCGCGAATCTCATCGCTGGGATACAGGCCCAGCCGTTCCCGCAGCGAAAGATCGGAACCCGTCCAGAAACTTCTGAACGGCGGCAGATCATGCGTGGACACAGTAACCAGTGCCTCGCGCGGGTAGGCCTCGGGACCGATAAAGGCCCCTGCACTGTCTTTCTCGAAATAAAGCACCCTGTAAGAGAACAAGCCGAAATCGGGCATTGCCCGGCGCACTGCATCCGGTACTGTGCCGAGATCTTCACCGATGACGACGCAGCGGTTACGCTGGCTCTCGAGCGCGACGATTCCAAACAGATCATCCATGCGGTAGTGAACGTAAGCGCCAGCGCTGGATGGCATCCCCCGCGGAACCCACCATAGCCGGCACAGCGCCATGACATGATCGATCCGCAGTGCACCCGCATCTTTCATGTTACTTCGCATCAGCGTGGCAAACGCCTTGTAACCCTGCTCCATCAGCTCGCGCGGCCTGAGCGGCGGCACCCCCCAGTCCTGCCCCGTAAGCGCCAGGGGATCCGGCGGAGCTCCGACACTCGCCGCATCGCTGAGCACATCCTGGTCGGACCACGCTTCAGCGCCAGAAGGATCGACGCCAACCGCGAGATCGAGATAGAGACCGATCCGCATTCCCGCTCGCCGCGCTGCCTGTGCCGCGTTGTCGAGCTGGCCCGCGGCAACCCACTGCAGGTACTGGTAATAACGCACACGGTCGCCGTTTTCCGCGGCAAACGCGACGACAGCCGCACCTTCGGGCTTATGAAACTGCGGCGGCCAGTTGCGCCAGCCGGCTTGCCCGTGCTCGTGCCACATGGCCTCAGACAGGGCATCGAACACGGCCTGCCGTCGCAGCGCCTCGCCACCGCCTTCGCAAAACTCATGAAAAGCCAACGCCCTGGCACTGCCGGTCGCCAGATGACGCTCGCAAAAACTTTGATAGAGCATCTCAAGCGCACTCTGCTTGAGTTCCGCGACCCCAATGTAGTCGACATACGGCTCGTTGCGCAGGTCATCGAGGCGACGGCAAAACCGTGCCTGATCCGCGAGCGCCTGGGCCGCGGCGCATTCGCTAAAGTCCTCCACCCCCGGCACATCAATATACAAAGTGTTGAGAAACGCCCGGGACGAGGGGCTGTACGGGCTCGAATGCGCCGGGTTCGCCGGAAACAACGCATGCAACGGATTCAGTGCGACGTAATCGGCACCGAGCTCGGCAGCCTGCAGCGCGAGTTCGCGCAGATCGGCGAAGTCACCGATTCCCCAGTTGCTCCCCGAACGCAGCGTATAGAGCTGCACCGCAACTCCCCACATTCGCTGATCCTCTGCCAGCGCTTCAGGCTGATAACAGCGTTGGGGCACGACAATCAGGTGGCACCCGGCAAACACCGTGTTGTCGCTCCTGCTGACAAGTTCGAGGCGGTGATAACCGAGAGGCAAAGTGGCAGACGGCCAAAAATTGAAGCATTTGTGCAGGGCACCTTCAACGATCTTTTCTTCCAGCAAAACACAATCTTGTGGCCGCACGCTGCCGGACAGCATGGTTCCGTCCTCGGCGTGAATGCGCCAGTCGATCAGGAAACCTGCATGCTCGGCGCGTACCGCTAACGGTATCCCGCGGTCGCGTCGCTCCCGAATTACCGCAACGACCGGAAGCACCTTATACCAGGCGGACAATTCCAGCTCCTTTAGCTGTTGTTCGCCGAGGTCCGGATCGTCCGTGGCAAATCCCATCGCCCGCACCAGCGCCGCCGTGGTCTCGGGGCTTGTCTCATGCCGCTCACCCCTGAAATCGTACCAATGGTCCTCGATGCCGAGGCATGCGGCCAGACGGTTGGTGTGGCGTGAAATTTCCATGTTAGTTCCGTCTTGTTCCATGTCAGATCTGGGAGAGTATCTTACGCCGGATCTCCTGGTATTCCTGCTCCGTGATGAGGCCACCCTGGCGCAGGGTCTGCAGGGTCTTCAGCCGTTCGACGATTGTCCGGCGATCGTCGCGCGAGATGCCGGTGCCAGAACCCGCCGTCGCCGGAACAACTGCCGCCTGTCCGGCGGGGGCCGCACCCGGACTTTCCTGCTGCCGCGGTTCCTGGCCGGTCACCTCTCCCTGCTTTGTCTCGGGCGGCGGAATATCCGGAACGGTCGAAAATGCGAGTTCCGTCTCGCCGCTTCCGGGCCGGGCCGGCGCACCACTCGGCACGACGCCTGGCAGGCTCGCGAGGCGTCGGGTATTCAGATCATAGTCGCCGAGGCGCGCAGCCTGAATGCCCGGATCGGCGGAGAGATAGTCGACGATAGGCGCCTGGTTCAGATCATGGTCGGCCGGGAGACCGAACGCTTCGTAGCTGCGGCCAAGCGCGATTGGCATGACCATCATCGGAATGTCCTTGCCGGGACGGGCGCGCATCAGCTGCTCGACATCCGCGCCGGTCACGAGCACCGTATAGGCCCAGTCCTCACTTGCGGCGTCACCGAGAAACTCGACAGGCACGAAAAATTTCAACTCCCTTCCCCGGACTCTCACCTGTCGCGGAAACAATACGAGGTCTTCGACGCGCTCGCGTGCCCTGGCCCGGACCCTCGCCCAGTCTTCCCGGGTCAGCCGGCCCAGTTCCACCTGTTCCTCTGCGCCGAAGATGCGCTGGACGAAAATGTCCAGCAACGAACGTCCGACATCGGGTCGCGGCGTCAGTATGATCGCCCTCTCCCAGGCCGCGTCGGGATCAACCTGGACCGCACGCGCCGGCGCGGTGTCGCGAATTCCGGAATTCTCGACCCGGTCGGTATCGATATAAATGTCGATGTTGAATGTGTAAAAGTCGTGACGCACGATTTGTTCGAGCGGCGTCTGCCCCAGTATCGTGACCCGGCCCTTGGGGCTTGCAATCGGATTTCTAAATCGAATCGTGAACCACGTTCCGTCGAGTTCGTTCTCAACGCGCATCCAGACGATGTCGAGGTCGCCCCGTTTCATATGCTCTCGGTTGGGATAAAACAGGTAGCCCGCTCCATTGTCGTCTCCGACGACATCGTCGAGCTGGAATGACAACGCGGATGAGACCGGCCCCAACGTGACCAGCATAAAAACAAGGGCTGCGAAGCGAATCCTGACTCTCATCTATCGTATCCGGCGTCGGCTCCCGAAATGAAAAAAGGGCAGCCGCGTCGCCGTGGCTGCCCTCCTGGAACTCCTGCGGCGGTCAGAAGCTGACCTTCATGAACGCCTTCAGACGATATTGGTTGAAATCCACTTCCTGACCGGAGATGTTACCCATCGGTGTCGCGACCGTATCGCCGGCCGGGATGAACTTGACGATCTGGCCCGCGTCGTTGACCGTGTAGAAGTCCGGATCGTAATCCCCCCAGAAGTAGTCCACCACCCCGCCAAATTCAACACCAGACAGGAAATAGCTGAGCTCGAGCCCGACACGGTTCTTCGTGTGCTCGCCGGTCATGTACTCGGCCCAGCCATTCGGCGAGCATTCGAACTCGCAGCCCACTGGCGCCACGTCGGTAATGCCGTCGAACAGATCAATGGTCCAGTACTCATACCACAGCTTTGCGTACAGATCGGGATGCAACTGGTAGCCCATCGACACACCGTAGCTGTAGTACTCGGCCTCGCGGTCATCGCAACTGGTGCAGCCGAACAGCCCTATGGCCGATTCCCGATCCCAGTCGGGATTCACGAAGTCCGCGTTGAAACCGTCGTAAGCATCGAGCAGCTTATCCTGATTGGTCACCCGATCATCAGAGTCGTCGGTGTATTTGAACCGCCCCATCAAATCGATGCCGTTCCCTATATCCAGCACGTAGTTGACACGGAACGCGTAAATCTGCGTCTCGCGATCCTGGTACGGTGCATACGCGGAACGATAGTTCTCACCGACGCCCCAGCTGTGCAGACCTTCATTGCGCGGATAGATGCAGTCGTCTTTTGTTTGTTCTCCGCATGCCTGCCAGTTCGTGTTGTAGTCAAGATAGGTGTACTCGCCGGTAAACTCCCAGTCGTTCCAGACGAACGACGGCTTCAGCGTCACGCCCTTCCAGCCCATGACGGCCACTGCAACCGGCTCGTCGAAATCGGTGAAGTCGTTGTCGGCCATTCCGGAGACGACCTGCTGGACCTCGCCGTTCCAACCGCCCCAGCCAACCCCAGTCGCGCCATCGCTGTTCCGGTTACCGAAATTGTAATCGGGACGGCCCCACAGCCAGGTCCCGTCAACCGGACCCTCGGTGATAAGCACGTCGGATTCGCGTCGCGCCGCAAGGACCGACTGGAAATCCTCGCTGATGTCGAATGCCTGCACCGCGATACCGAAGCCATCAATGAACAGATCGTTGAAATCGAGGTTTAATGACCACGACAGGCCATCTGCATCGTCGGTCAAAGTCGGACTGAAGCGGCAGGCGGTCGTTGTGTCGGCCCCCGAGGTGTTCCATGCCCCGGCCTGACACGTTTCATCACGCACGTTGAAGTCCGAATACCAGGCACCGCCGTTGATATCCATCCAGTCGAAGCCTGAATACTGGCCCTTCAGTGCGACTACCAGATTCGAATAGCGTTCTTCGGTATCCGTACCATCGCGGTTATCCTCGCCGTCCCGATCCGGATCACCCTCGGGCAACAAGCCATCCGGGGTGTTGAGTTCGTCCGCCTTGATCTCGTCGTCACGAATGTAGGAGACGATACCCGTCAGGTTCAGATCCGGAGTCGCCGACCAGCGCAGTTGTCCGACCCAGGCCGCATCGTTGTGTTCGAGACAGTCGTTGCCGCGATTCGGATCGCAGTCGGTCGTACGGAATCCAGGCCCCGCGAACAGCCGCGGCAATGACACACGTGCCAGGTCCCACCGCAGCACACCGTCGGCTGCCGCGCCCTGGAACAGCAGACCCGACGAGTTATCGCGATCGATGTAACGGAATTTGCCGACCGTCCACGGATCGAACATGCCCCAATCGTTGGAACCGATCGTGGCCGAATCAATCCAGTCATACCCGGGTGTGATTCGCGCCCAGACACCACGCATTTTCACATACTGAGCGCTGCGCGGGTCGCTTTCGTCCGCTTTTCCGGCGTCTGAATCGACACCGAAGCCGCCAAAGTTAGTCCAGAAGTTCTGATTGAATCGCGCCTTCAGGCGGCCACCGATCTCGACCTGGCTGGAAACCTGGGAATTGAACATCAGTTCAAATTCAATACCCTGACCCTGGTCACCGCCCGCCTCGCCGGGAGTCGTCTCGGCGTTGTTGTAGAGCGCGTTCTCAAAGCGACGGTCACCGTCGAGAAACTTTGCATAAACGCTGCCGAACCATTTGATCTCGCCGGGCCCCTGCTGCGCATGCGCCTCTGGCACCTGGGTTCCCAAGGCCGCGGCCACCGCCGCAGACAAGACAAGCTTTCTGTACTCCATCTCTTCCCTCCGAGCTCCAGACCGCGGGGTTTTTGTTATCGCTGCTCTAAGCTACGTCTTGAATCTTTGTCACTTGTTCTATTTGCCTACCATCTCTAGCGTGGCCATCTTGACCGAATTGCCGTCCCCGTCGCACTCGTAAGCGAGCATCGCATGTTGCGCCGCAATTTCGTCGGCGCCGCCTTGTGCGGGCGGAGCGAGTATATCCATCACGTGCGGGTCACAATTATAGTCATTACCCCCGCCGAAGCGATGCTGGCCCTCGAACTCGTTAACTTTGCGGGTCAGCAGATCGGTCTTCTCCGGAAACCCTTCGTTCGATTGCACAACAACCTGATAGCGCCAGTTTGACGGATCACCGCCACCAAGCTCGTCGAGCTTGACCTTGCCGCTGATCGTCTTGCCGCGCCCCGTTGTGCGCCGCGGCACGACCGTATCCTCACCGAGAGCCGCCGCCTTGGTTTTCACCTCGGCCGTAACACGCGATTGCGGCTGCGGCGAGAGAATCACAACTTTTTCCCATGCCGAGTCAGGTGCGAACTGGATATTCAGGCCCGGCATGCCCTCGGTATGCCCGCTGCCGGCCACTCCGTCCTTATCGATGAAAATAAAAATCATCTGCACGGCGAAACCGCCACCCATACCCCACGGGTCTTCCAGTTTCTGATTGACGCTGGCTTCGAAAGTAACGTTGCCACCTTTGTGTTCGGCCTTGAACTCGATCAGATCGAATGATCCGGGGGTGTATACCGCATCCGTTGGATACACGTAGTTACCGGGACCGTTATCGTCGCCGGCTGGATCCGTGAACACATATTCGTCGGCGAACGCGCCACTCGAGAGCAAACAAAGACTGGATGCAGCGATGCAAGTTCTGAGGCGTGATTGCATGGTAAACCTCTCGTTTGTGCTTGTTGTCTTTTTCCGGTCACGTTGTTGCAGGGCACAAGACTTGCGGTCTTATCTTCATCCCTTGACGCCGCCGGCGGTCAGACCCGAAACCAGATAATTCTGCAAATAATAGAACAACGCAACAACGGGTATCGATACTATTATTGAACCGGCCGCAAAATAACCCCACTGCTGCGAGAATCCCCCCACAAAGAAGCGCAAACCCACTGGCGCAGTGTACATGATTTCCTCCTCCATGAAGATAGACGCCAGAATGAATTCATTCCACCCCGTCATGAAAGAAAAAAGCGCAGTAACCGCGACTGCAGGTTTGGCCAGCGGCAGAATGATCTTGAAGAAAATTTGTTGCCGCGTTGCACCATCCATAATCGCGGATTCCTCTATCTCGTAGGGAATGGTGTCGAAGTACGCCTTGAGCATCCAGACGCAGAAAGGGATTGCGGTCGTAGCGTAGACCATCACCAGACCGAGATAGGAATTGCCCAGGTTCAGCCACTTAACGATGATGATAAAAAGCGGCACCATCATCAGTGTGCCCGGAAACATCTGCGAGACGAGAAACGACATCAGACCGGCGCGGCGCCCCGGGAACCGGAATCTGGAAAAAGCGTAACCGGCGGTGCAGGCGAGAAACACTCCGAGTACTGTCGTCGCGCCGGCCACTATGGCGCCATTGAACATCCAGCGCGCGAACGGCTGCTCCGTCATTACGTCGACAAAGTTCTGCACCGAAAAAGTCTGCGGCCAGGGATGAATGTAGCGGAGACGATCAAGAAACGTCGGATCCGACGGCAAATTGACAAAGAAAAGGTTTTGCCCCCCTGAGAAAGCTATCGTGAACACCCACAGAATCGGGTAGATCGCGAGCAGGGTGAATGCGATCAGCCCGACGTGAATCCACAAATGACCAGAGCGGCTTTCCCCGACATCGCTCATGCCACGTTCTCCGTTGCCTTGGACATTTTGTTCTGGAATACGCCGTAAGTAAGCAGGATCAGGAAAATCACCACCGAATAAGCCGCTGCATACGCATATCTATACTGTTCGAACGCCAGCTTGTAAGCCTGGGTGATCAGTATTTCATTGGCACCGCCCGGCTCACCTCCCGATACCAGGAAAATGATGTTGAACATATTGAAGGTCCAGACAACCGAGATAATGATCGCCGGGATGAGCGTCGGCTTTAACAAAGGCAGCGTGATATGGCGAAACTGTTGCCATCGCGTTGCCCCCTCAACCCTTGCAGCCTCATACATATCCGCCGATATCGATTGCAGGCCACCGAGAATGACGACCATCATGAACGGGAAACTCAGCCATCCATTAGTGGCAAGACCCGTGATAAAAGACGGAAACACACCATCGAACCATGCGACCGGTTCGCCGCCAAACATTTGGATAGCCTGGTTGATTACGCCAAACTGCTGATGAAACATGCCACGCCAGGTCAGTGCGGTTATGTAGTTAGGCACCGCCCAGGGCAGAATTAACAGGATCCGATAGATCGACTTGCCGCGCAGGCCCTTGGTGTTCAATGCGAGAGCCAGCAACAGCCCGATGGAGACGCCGATCAGCACGTTGAACACAGTCCAGCATATCGTGATGTACAACGTCCAATAGAAGTTCTTATAGTTAAAAATCCAGCCGTCATCGGTTCTTCTGGCGATATTGAAATCGCCGAGAATATCGACATAGTTCTTGAGGCCCACCCACAAATCGCGTAACGGCAGATTCTCGTTGAAAAGCGTCATGTCGGTGAACGACAACGCCACGCCATAGGCGAACGGAAACATCACCAGCAGCAGCATACCGAGCATCGCCGGTGTCACATACAGATAGGCGTCGCGATGCTCGACCAGCGTTCGCCATACCCGTTGACCGTAGCCAAGTCCTATGAACAGCAACAACACCAGGCCGCTGACCCAGTTGCCACGCATCGCGTTGCCGAGGAAGCTGCGTCGCGTTTCGACCTGGCGGCTCGTGGCTTCATTATCGAGTTCGCCGCTGCCGCGGACCAGTGCCAGCGGGCGCTGATAGTCGTCCACGTCCCAGAGATTTTCGCCGTTCTCAACGAGGTTGACACCGCTGTCTGACGCCAGCACCCGCGCACTGTCACGCAAAGTCTGGTACTCGGCAGCCAGCGACTGGTTCAGTTCGATTTCGAGCGCCCCGGCACGATCCAGTCCGTACTGGCCGAAAAAATAGAGACCCAGGCTGAAAACGGCGATGGCCGCCAGAGCCTGACCCCAGCGGCTGCCGCCTGGCGTACGCAACGCCGGAACCAGCCAGCCCAGTCCCAGCATAGCCAGCGTCGGCAATACAATCGCGAGAGTCGCCGGAATGGCCATACTCCCACGCGGCACGGTGGTGACATTGCGCCGTACCTGGACCACACCCGCCACGGATTCGTCGACGAAATACGGTAGCGTTACCCGGTACTCGGTCGTACCAAGACGCTCAACATCGACATGGGCCTTGCGGAATACGCCCTCATCGCGGTTCGTTTCTACCGCGGTACGAATTTCCTGGGCCAGATCGTAAAACCACTTCTCGTCACGGGCGAGACGACGCGGCAGGGACTTTTCGGCGGCATCGCCCTCCTCCGTCGATGCCCGCAGGCTGGCGCCGCTAAGGCGGAGTACCCGCACGCCCTCCGCGCCGGGCTCGATCGCGGTCCAGGCGCTGGCTATTTCAGCAAGACTCTCAGCGGGTAATTCCCGGCGTTCGGCATCCGCGACGATCTCAGCCAGACCCATCGCCGATGTGACGACCTGGCGCTCGTAATAGTCCTGGGATATTTCACGCTCGGCCTGACCGAAGAACCAGACGCTCAGGATCACCGCCAGGATGGATCCCAGCAGTACGCCGCGGACGACCCTGTCGGGCCATACCCGCCGCGACGCGGCTGCAGGCGCGCCTACGTCATCAGAATCACTAAGGGTCCTGTCGGTCAACGTCCCTTCCTTAGCGCCGCAAGGCCCTCCATAATGGTCTTCTGTGCTTCGCTCATCGCCGCTTCCGGCGTTGATGCACCTTTGACAATTTTGTTCATCGCCGTTGTCACCGGTGACCACATCAGGGTCATTTCAGCGTAATTGGGCATTGGCACAGCGGTTTCGTACTGGGCGCGGAACGCGCTCAGCACCGGATCGCTCGCGACTTTGTCATTTTCGTAGACCGCGCGATTCGTGTGCAGTTGTCCGCCTTCCAGCGCCAAAACAAGGCCGGCCTCCTCGGACACCATGAACTTGGCAAACTCGTAAGCCGCATCCTTGTTTTTCGAGCCTTGGGAAATATAGATGCCTTCAATGGTGAGCCATGGGCGCATCGGCTCCCCATTGGCTTCGTCCAGAGTCGGCAGTACGGCAATACCATAGTCGACTCCGTCCGCAATTTCACCGAGGAACCACGGCCCTGAAAAGACAATGCCGGCATTGCCCTCATTGAACAGCGCGGTGATCAGAGCGGTGGACGGATCGGCCGGCAGGATTCCGTCCTCCTTGTACCATTTCAGCATCTGGTTGATGGCCTGTATGTTCTCCGGAGCATCGATAACCGGAGTCGGACCGGGATCGAAAACCCGTCCGCCGAAGGCGTTCATCAGTGCCGCGTGATAGTAATAATCGGAATAGGCATAGACCAACCCGAATTTACCGGCCCCAGGATTGGTCAGTTTTTTAGCGATGCTGACCAGTTCCGCCGAGGTCTTCGGCGGGGACTTGACCAGCGCCTTGTTATAGATCATCGCGATACTTTTATAATTGAGCGGCAGACCGTAAACAGTATCCCTGTAGGTCATGGCATCAAGCATGCCCGGCAGGATGGCATCGACGGTCTCGTCCTCAAGATAGAAGTCGATCGATTCAATCGTCTTGCCACCCTCGATCCAGCCGCCGAGACGATCCTGGGCATAGATGAAAATGTCCGGCCCCTTACCGCGCGGAACGGCAGCAGTAATCTTGTCGGCGTAAGCATCATAGGGGACGGCCAGCGTCCTGACCGTGACACCGCCGGCCGCTACCTGCTGATTGAACATGCTCACCGTTTTTTCGAAAGCGGCCTTCTCGCCGCCCCGATAGGCGTGCCATACGATCAACTCTGCGGCGAGCAACGACTGTGTCGTCGCACCCAGTAACAATACGGCAACTGCGATCGCACTGAAAACGCGACCGGCGAACGAGTTTAAATTCTGCATGACTTCTCCCATTCCTCAACCAGTCGTACCGGTCGCCGCGGCGACCGGCTCCGCGGCGGGCAGACCGAGACGTTGTTCGGTGTCCAGATCGAACAGATGGATCTCATCGCTCTTCAGCACCAGATCCACGGTATCGCCAAACCCCGGCATGTGCTTGTGGCTTGCCATCTTGGCAATCATTGGCTCCCCCGCACTGCGCACATGCAGTACGACCTCGTGGCCGATGGTTTCGATAATTTCCACTTCACCCTTGAGCCCCACGCGCAGCGGCCAATCGGCCTCTTCCGGCGAACCGACATGCTCGGGACGAACCCCGAGCGCTAACTTGCGACCGCGATAATCGCGCGTCGCTGCGCTGAAATGCTCGGGCACCGGAACCGTGAAACCGGGCGCCTGCAATTGTGAGCCGTCGTCACTCACGGTCGCCTCGACGATGTTCATATTGGGTGTACCAATAAATCTCGCAACGAACAGATTGTGCGGAGTGTCGTACAACTCCAGCGGAGTCCCCACCTGCATCAGATTGCTATCCATCGCCTTTGCCAACGGCGCGAGGACAGCGATCCGGTGCCCCATGGTCATCGCCTCCACCTGGTCGTGAGTCACGTAAACCGTTGTCGTTTTCAGCCGCCGTTGCAGCTTGCTGAGCTCGGCACGCATGTGCACCCTGAGTTCCGCGTCGAGGTTGGATAACGGTTCGTCAAAAAGAAATACCGATGGCTGGCGAACGATGGCGCGGCCAAGCGCGACGCGTTGGCGCTGGCCGCCAGACAATGCCTTTGGCTTGCGCTCGAGGAGTTCCTGTAAACCGAGGATATCCGCAGCATTCGCCACCAGGCTGTCGATCTCGTCGTTCGGCATCTTGCGCAGACGCAAACCGAACGCGATATTCTCACGCACCGACATATGCGGATACAGAGCATAGCTCTGGAAAACCATGGCCACATCGCGATCTTTCGGCGGCAACGTGTTGACGACCCGATCGCCGATGCTCAGATCGCCATGAGTGATGGTTTCGAGTCCGGCAATCATCCGCAGCGCGGTGGATTTTCCGCAGCCCGAGGGCCCGACGAATACCATGAACTCTTCGTCGCGAATCTGCATGCTGATATTTTTCAGCACACGGACATCGCCAAACGACTTGTCCACACCAGCAAAAATAATCTGCGCCATTGACTTCCTCGCTCTCAGCGTTTGGCCGCGACGAATATCCGGACCTGCAACAGGCGGCACCGATATTTCCATCCTGTTTGCTGCAGCGGCAGTCTGTTCACCGCTAATCGCCTCTGAAATAACCGACTCCCACCGCCAGCCTGCCGGTACATCCACCGTCGCAGTCGCCACCTCGGAACCGCGATTGACAGCGACTATCACGGTCCCGCCACTCATGCGGGTCAGTACGTCTGAATACGAGAAGATCACCGTCAGCTCGACAAGGCTTCGTAATCGCCGCGGCTTAGCGCCGGATGAGCGCGCCGCAATCCAATCAGGGTCTTGTAATAACTGCGCAACGACTCGTCCCTCGCGACGCCAGCGCCAGGCTTGATTTTGCGGCTGCCCCACGGCATGTCCTTGCGGTTGGTTGGCCATGCACCACCACCGCGCGCGACCTCTTCGCCGTAGTAAATGACGGGTATACCCAGCGTCGTCATTTGCAGGGCCACGCACAACCGGAACCGGTCGACGTCGTTTTCGAGCAAATGCAGCGCCATGGTCTCATCGTGGCTCGACAGGTAATGTGCCAGGTGATAACCGTCGCGCACTTTATGACGTTTCTTCAGATAGGACGCATACGCGATGGTCCGGCCGCGGCCCTTGACCCAGCTCTGACAACTTCCGCTGAAAGAGAAGTCGAAACCCGAGTCCATTTCGTCGTTCTCAAACCACTCGTCGAGTACCCGGGCATCGCCGCCCCACACTTCGCCAAGCAGGAAAAAGTCATCGCTGACCCGGACCCGGGTCTGTTCGCGGTGGAGTTGCCAGAAATCGTGCTCTACATGCTTCACCGTATCAAGCCGAAATCCGTCCAGACCCGTGCGTTCGGCGAGCCCGATATTGGCATCGAGAAGGTACTTGCGTACGTCGTCGCGACCGGTGTCAAAATCAGGCAGCCCCCCCACCTGGCAGGTGAGCGGGTCGGCGGCGCAATCGACCGGCTTCTTGCGGATCCAGCCGGAAAAACGCGAATCCGTTTCGTACTGCGAGCCATACCCGGCATGGTTATAGACCACGTCGAGCAGCACCTTTATCCCGCGCTCGTGCGCCGCGTCGACCAGCGCCGCAAGGTCCGCTTCCGTACCGAAGTGTGGCTCAATCCGGGTGAAATCCTCGGCCCAGTATCCATGGAAACCCCAGTGCTCGAAGAACTGGCCGTTGGTCTCGGGCATGCCAGGCACGATCGGCGCAAAATCAACCTGCAGCGGGACCGGGGTAATCCAGATCGCGGTCGCGCCGAGGTCGGCAATTTCGTCGAGCTGTGTCGTCAGTCCCCGCAGATCGCCACCGTGGTAGCCACCCGGGTTATTGCGCTGGACATTGGCATTGTTACCAGGGTCGCCGTCGGCAAAGCGATCGAGGATGACGAAATAGATGATGGAATCCGACCAGTCGCGCTGTGGCGTAACCACGACCGGCCCGGCAGCCGGGATCAAGGTCTCTGCCGTTCTGTCCCGGCGAACCGGCACACGCCGCCAGTAACAGACCGAGCAACGCCGGCAGCACCCTTAGGCCTGCAAATTTGTCTCGCCCGGATCGCGCGTTGCGCACTCGCTCCATGCGCGTATTGTTTTGCATTCTTATCGCATCCCGCTGGCCACCGCTGTGAGGTAAACGATTGGGTGGACCTACGGTGTCGCCTCGTCCCGCTCTGGTATGACGCGCCTGTTCGCGCCAGCGTTACGAAATCCCGCACCGACGGTCAGCTTGGCACGGTGCATTGCAGCAAATCAAGCTGCGTGCGACGCCGCGAAAAAACGTCTGACGGGCGACTGAACAGTTCAGAAAATCGTATAGATAAACGACGCCAGCACCGACTGCTGGCTTACCACGACGAGGCCGCCGAGAAGCAGCAGGACAATTATTACTGGCGCAAGCCAGATTTTTTTGCGGACACGCAGAAATCCCCACAAATCTCTGAAAAACTCACCCATCAATACGGCCTCTCGAGATCCTCTGCCCGCGCCTGGTAGCTTACATTCGCCCGGTAACTATCGGACTGTTCGTCCCTGCGCTCAGTGTATTGTAATTTACCGAGCGCCCTGAGCACTGTGCCGAGCGGCGTAATCAGAGCAAAAAACACGATACCCAGCAAGAATCGGGTATTGAACCAGGCCAGGGCCAGTGCGATCGGGAACAAGCCGCGATAAACCGGCCTCAGTCCGGCTGGCGCAAGTCCCGCGGCAAGCCCCAGCGCGGCGCTGACAAACCATGGCCAGAGCGGCCACGCGGCGTCTCGCAGCCATGGCAACAGCACGACAAACAGCAGGATGACGAGAATCGCGAGACCCACGCCAAACTGGCGGAGCTCGCGCATCGACAGGTCTTCGGGGCGCTGCATCGTGGCATCAGTCCTCAGCGAAAGACTCTGTACGCGCGGCTGCGATCGCATCTGCGGGCTGATCGCGGCGATCCAGCAGGAAATCGCCTATCGCAAGATAATCCATTTCAGTCCTCAAGAAGCATCGATACGCATCAAGCGGGGTGCAGACAATCGGCTCGCCGCGCACGTTGAAGGACGTATTGACCAGCACCGCGGTACCCGTGAGCCGCTCAAATGCGCCGAGCAATGCCCTGATACGCGGCTCTGCATTCGTACCCACTGTCTGTATCCGGGCGGAATAATCGACATGCGTTACCGCGGGTAACGACGAACGCAGCGCTCTGCAGCTGATCCAGTCCGTTGCGGATGCGGGGGACGTCGATTCGAATGGCTTCGTCGACCGTCGCCACGACCAGCATATACGGGCTGGTGCCGTCCAGCGCGAAGTACTGCGCCGCTCTCTTCTCCAGTACCACTGGAGCAAATGGCCGGAAAGACTCGCGGTATTTTATTTTCAGATTGATCCGCGACTGCATGTCAGGATTGCGCGGGTCACCGAGAATCGATCGCGCACCCAGCGCTCGCGGGCCGAATTCCATCGCTCCCTGAAACCACCCCACTACCGCTCCGGATGCCAGCAGATCCGCTACGCGATCGATCAATACCGTTTCTTCGAGTCGCTCGAAGCATGCGCCCTCGGCGCGCAGGCGGATCTCGATCGCGTCGGCGTCGAATGCGGGGCCCAGCAGCGCCCCGCTCATCGCATCGGGGAGGCGTATCGTGCGCGCCCCCGCGAAATACAGATGCCAGGCCGCCAGCGCGGCGCCCAAGCGCGCCGCCGGCATCGCCCGCGGCGGGCTGGATCCAAAGCGAATCGAAGACCTTCTCGCGCGCGAGCCTGCCGTTGGCCACGCAATTGAGTGCTACACCGCCCGCAAGACACAGTGCATTTTCACCGGTCTCGCTTGCGCAGCGTCGTCGCCAGCCGCAACACGGTTTCCTCGGTCACTCGCTGAACAGAGGCAGCCACATCCATGTAATGCTGCGTGATCGGCGTCTCCGGACGACGCGGCGGCGCACCGAACAGCTTATCGAATCGCTCATTGGTCATGCGCAATCCCGTTACGTAGTCGAAGTATTCAAGATTGAGCCGAAAGCTGCCATCCGGTTTGATGTCGATCAGCTCATCGCGAATAAGCTGCGCAAAGCGTGATTCACCGTACGGGGCCAGACCCATCAACTTGTACTCACCTGAATTGACCCGGAAACCCGCGTAGTAGGTGAAAGCCGAGTACAACAGACCCAGTGAATGCGGCCAGTGAATTTCCCACAGATCCCGCAGCGATTCGCCAGTGCCGAGCCAGGCCGAGGTGGTCGCCCACTCGCCGACTCCATCCATGCATAACACCGCCGCCGACGCGAACGGCGATGGATAGAATGCGGACGCCGCATGTGACTGGTGGTGTTCCGTGAACAACAGCTGCGGCACCGTAGCCGTTCCGGTTATCTTTTTCAGCTCCTCGCGCAGTAGCGATTTCAGAAACAGTTTCTGCTTCAGCCATACCGGCATCGCCGCGACGAAGGACGAGAAGCCATACGGCGCCTTGCCAAGATAGCTCTCGAGCAGTCGCTCGAACTTGATCCACGGCTTGTCATAGAAGACCACGGCGTCGAGTTGATCAAGCGTGAAACCGCCATGGTCCAGGCAGTAGCGAACGGCGCGTTGCGGGGAAAGCCGCGTCGTGGCGAAGCCGGCTGAATCGCTCCTCCTGGGCCGCAGCGCGGATCTCGCCGTCGACGACCAGCGCCGCGGCGCTGTCATGGTAATAAGCCGACAATCCCAGGATTGCGGTCATCTTTATCGCTCACTCCCCATCGCCGGCACGCGCCCTGGACGGCCGCGTATAATCTGCCATCGGTTTTACGATTTGGCGACCATTGTGACTGATAGCGGCTCCTCCGCGAACGGAAAAAGTAACAAGGACCGTCGCAAGCTGTTTCTTGCCATTGCGCTGTTGCTGCCGTTGCTGACACTGCTCCTGCTCGAGGGTGTTCTGCGGATAGCTGGATTCGCGCGACCCGAGCCGCTTTTCGTTCCGGTCGAGAATGCTCCCGGGCAATATCTTCAACCAAACGAAAAGGTCATTCAGCGCTATTTCGCCGATCCCCGGCTCGCACCGCGAACAGCCATCGACACCACGTTTTTCCCCGCCGAGAAGCGCGCCGGCAGCTTTCGGATCGTGCTCCAGGGAGGGTCCACCGCAGCCGGTTTTCCGTTTGGGAAATGGGCCTCGCCGGCTGGCATGCTGAAACAACGCCTGCAGCGGACTTTCCCGGGGCGGGATATCGAGCTTATCAGCACGGCGATGTCGGCGGTCAACTCGTATACGCTGAGCGATTTTGCGGATGAGATCGTCGCGATTGAACCCGATGCCGTGTTGATCTATGCCGGTCATAACGAATACCTCGGCGTGCTCGGGGTCGGTTCGGCATTCAGCTCCGCGCGTTCGCCAGCGCTGACCCGGTTGATCCTGTGGCTGCAGGAGTCGCGTCTTTTCCGGTTGCTGCAGAAAACCTTACTTGCCATCACCGGAGCGAGTCCCAGGGACGGTGAAAAAGCGCCCGGCACCTTGATGGCACGGATTGCCGCCGAACGCGCGATCGCTTACGAATCGCGCGAGTTCGATGCCGGCATCGCGCAATTCCGCCATAACATGACCCGACTGCACGAGACTTATCAGGCCGCCGGGATTCCCGTGATGATTGCGACGATCGCAAGCAACATCCGCGATCAGGCACCCTTTTCTTCCGGTCTCGCAAAGAGCACCGACCCGCAACGATGGGGGGAGCTTCGCCGCCAGGCGCAGGAACAGTTTGACCAGGGAAGCTATTCCGAGGCGGTCGCGACGGGCAAGGTCCTCGTTACGATGGACGACACCTCGGCCGAGGCGCATTTCCTCTATGCAAGGGCGCTGGAGAAGAGTGGCGATATCGACGCAGCGCGATCGCACTTTGCCGCGGCCAAGGACCGCGACATGCTTCGATTCAGAGCGCCAGAAGCGATAAATTCGGCGATCCGCGAGCTGGCATCGCATTACGGCGCACAGCTGATCGACGTCGAAGCTCGGCTGCAGTCCGAGAGCCGATCCGGCATTGTCGGCGCAGACCTTATGGTCGAGCACCTTCATCCGAACGTGCGCGGCTACTTTGTCCTTTCAGACGCATTCTATGATGCGATACGCGAACGAGGCTGGATCGGCACCTGGGACGAGACGGTGGACGATGCCACCGCATGGGAGACGCGCAGCATCACCGATATTGACCGCCTCGGAGGCGAATACCGCGTAATGCAGTTGAAAAGCGACTGGCCGTTCCAGCAGACAAAACAGGAATGGTCGCTGCCCGCGCCGAACAGCGAGATCGAGGTCATCGCGCAGAACTGGTTTCTGAAAAATATCACCTGGCTGGACGCGATGAACCAGGCGCTTGCGTACTACCAGCGTAACGGCGAAATCGACGAGGCCGTGCGTGTTGCGATCAACCTCGCGGATGCGTTCGTTTTTCTCGACGATGCGCAGTATGCGGCCGGCCAGCTTTTGCTGCGCCAGGGCCAGCCCCGTCTCGCGCTACGCTATCTGCATGAAGCCGCGAGCCTGAAACCACGCGAGCCACGGCACTTGCTTGCGCTGGCGCAGGCCTTTTACCAGGCCGGATACCGCCAGCAGTCGATCGATACGCTGCAGCGCCTCGCCGCGATTGAGCCCGGCAATCCCCGTACCGAGGCCCTGATCAAACAGCTGCAATCCGAACAGGGCCCATCGCCGGGTCGCAATCCTCAGGACCCCTGACGCCAGAAATTCACCGGATCGTCATCGGTCAGGAAAAAACCGGCGACAGCGCACCTCGCAAACGGGGCAGCGGGCTTTACCAGAGAGATCCTGTGCCACAGCCCGCCTTTCAGAAACACCAGCCGGTTCGGCTTTGGAAACACGAACTCGGTGCTCGTCACGTTGTCGAGCAGCATCTCCGACAGGTCGTCCTTGTAGAGCACGCTCCAGCTCTCCGCCACCGTCTCCGTCTTGCCGTCCTGCATTCGCTTCTTGTCTGGCAAAAGCCGCCGTCCCAGATCGTTCTCGACTATCAGCAACTCCCCGCCCCAGGATGCGTGCCAGCGCGGGTGCGCATAAAACGTATACGCGCCCTGGAAACGTCCGCCATCATCGTGCCAGTCCAGACCCGAGCCGGGAGGATGGAGATAAGTCCGGGCGGTGACATAAGTGTTCGGAAGATGTTTTCGATAGTACTTGGTGCTGACGATCCGGTCGAACAACAGATCGATCGCCAAACCGGTCGGATAAGCCCGGCGCGGATCGTCCTGTCGCATTTGCTTGCCGCGGGTATAGACCGTTTCGCCGGTCTGCCATGGCATCTGGTCCGCCAGGTCCCACGGCTTGATCCACTTCGGGTTGCGCGCATATTCGCTCGACTCAGTGTATTCGCGCAGTAGCGCGAATTCCGACTCGCTCAGTACGTCGTCGAGGATAATGTAATGATCGGTTTCCTTGACGACTTTCATTGCTCGTCCTTATTGTCATTTCGCCCCCTTCCGCCCCAATTCCCAGCCTATCGAGATCGGCGAGCGCCTTTGTCGCGGTCGCATTGCCAGGGTCCAGCGCCAGCGCGCTTCGCAGGCTCTGCCGCGCGTTATCGTAACGTCCCGTGAGCACCAGCGCATGCGCAAACGCAAGCCAGTGATTGGTCACACCCGGCGCCTGCTCGACGGCTCGCCTGAGATAAGCGACCGCCTCCGGCGCGCGTTGCGTCTTGATCAGCGCGGTGCCCGCCTCGTATTGCGCCTGGGCGATGAAGGGAAACGCATCCGCGAGGATCAGCGTGACGCGCGTGTACTCGTGCTGATTACCCGCGATGCGATAGAGCTTGCGCAGCTGGTCGTTGGCCTGGGTCCAGTTGATCCGCTGATCGTAGAGCTGGCGCGCCAGCTGCTCGATCTCGTTGCGGGGTTCAGGTAGCTCGGGCGTCACCGGCGGGTCCGTGAACGGCCAACCGGCGGTAATACGAAGGATCTTGTATTCGCCAAACAGCCGATCGACCTCGCTCACCGGCACATCGGCACGGGCGACGATGTCGGGCACGGCATGTTGCCAGTCACCAATCAGCCCGTCCTCGCGCATCGCATCGTAAAACGCATCGGCAAGCAGGAAGTATCCGTCCAGATTCGGGTGCACGTGCTCGAGCATCAGGTCGGTACCCACGATTCCGTTTTTGGCGACCTGCTCGAAACGTGCCCGGACGTCCACCAGCCTGACATCTTGGTCCGCGGCAAGCTCGGCGAGGATTGCATTGAACTCTTCTGGCGCGCGGAACCGGAGTTGATCGCGGTCGCGAGCGGCGCCGAATGCTTTGCGCGCCGCCTCAAAATCGCCTGAGTCTGCCTGCGACCGGCCAAGCAGAAATCTCGTGTCCGCGGCGCAATCATCGGCGGACACCGCTTGCTGCAACAGCGCCAATGCACGTTGGGTGTTCGCGCCGTCCAGGGCCTCTCGCGTATCCGCCACGATGAGCCTGAAGGCTTCCTGTTCCGTGTCGGCGCAGGGCATGCTGACAAACGGCGACTGGTCCGCGTCGTTGCTCACCAGCGTCGCGAGCATAACCGGCACGCCGGCCGCGCGATATTTGTCGAGCAATGCCGCGATGTTTGCTCTGAACTGGTTCACACCGGCCTGGTAAAGACGCGACCCGAACGGGATTTTGCGCTGTCCGGCAACCCGGGCCATCAACGTATCACCCGACTCCCTGTCGTCGGGCGCGCCAAAGCCGGAACCGCGAATATTGCCGTACGCTATCGCCATCAGCTGAAAAATCCGCAGCCGGTTCAGTTTCATGTAGAGCCGCGTCAGCCATCGGGACGTGCTGACCGACAGCGCCGAGCCCACGCCCAGCACGCCGAGATATTCGTTGTGTCCGGCATAGATCAGCACCAGATCCGGTTGCTGGGCGATGATTTCGTCGGCGAAATCGAGCAATGTGTACGAGTTCACCGCTGCCATCGCTGTCGTGATGATCTCGATGTTGGCGATCAGGGAACGTCCGGCGCAGACGCTGTTCGAGCATACCCGCCGGGGACGCACCGAGACCGTACGGAAATCCCGCCGCCGACGAACCGCCCTGAACGAATATCCGGAACGTGCCGGGCGGCTTATTGGCAGGCGAAGAAACGCGTTTCGATACTGACTGGAGGCGCGTGCTCCGGAACGGTAAAAAACCGCTGCACGACACGCGGATTCGCAAGCATCAATTCCGGCTGATCCTGGCTCGGGATAAACAGCGGCTCACGATCCCGGCCGACGCCGGCTCCCCGCAACCCGAACTCCAGCGCCGCGAGCAACACCACCGGGATCGCCACCGCGATCAGCGTAAATACGATTCTACGGGCTTTCGAGCGGATCGCTTGTTCGCTGGCTTGCGGAGTCTGACTCATCCGATCACATGGCAAATATCGAGCCGCTAGCAATCGTCGGCCCAGGAAGAACACAGACCGGTACCCGTCACCAGGTACCGGTCACAAGAAATTGGCCGGTCGTCGCAGTTCGACCGGCCATGACTCTTCTTTATTGCGGCGTCACCGTCAACGTCGGGTTGTTCGGATTCGTGATATCGACTTCGAAGCTGTAGGTGCCGTCCGCCGGAATGGTAATGGCGAGGTTCGGCGGGTTTGCGCCACAGCTGATCACAGTCGGTGTACCCACGGGCACCGGTCCCATCCCGTCCGCACCACCGCAATTGATTGTTGACCAGTCCTCGGCCGCGACTTTGAACTCGTAGCCGGAAGAACGCAATGATGATCGACGTCCCTGGTATGTCGAACCCGCCGATGTTCTCCAACTGATTACCGGTACCCCAGTCGTTGAAGCCACCTCGGACGAATACCGGCACGCTGCCCCAGGCAACGCCTTCCTGCGACGCCGACAGTGAGCCGCGGGTTGGCAGTGTCGTGGTATCGAGGCTGAACTTGACGTTGCCGGCGCTATTCGAGAACGTCGTCGATAGGTTCGACGGGTTGCGGCTGCAACTCAGTGTCGTCGGCGAACCCGGCGAAACCGCCATGGGCGAAGCGTAGTCGGGACCGCCGCAGTTGATCGTCGCCCAGTCTTCCGCCGCGATCTTGAACTCGTAGGCCGGCGCAACCACTTCGATAGTCGTTTCGACGCACCGCGCTGTCACCGACCTGGATCATCGGGTTGCCGGTGCCCCAGTCGTTGAATCCGCCGCGGACGAACGTCGTCGTCGCACCGAATGCATCGCCGAGTTGCGGCAGCACCGTCAGCTCCGGGTTCGCCTGGTCCGTGGTATCCAGCGAGAACTTGTAGTTGCCGGTCGCCGGGAAGTCGGATCGCAGGTTGCCCGGGTTACCACCGCAGGTCACGAAAGTGCTCTCCTGCGGGTCGTTGCCGTCGTCTAGCGGCACGTCGCTGACGGATCACCCTCCGGACCACCGCAGTTGATCGTCGGCCCAGTCCTCGGAGGCGATCTTGTACTCGAACGACGAACCAGTAGCTGTGTCGACGCTCACCGTGGTCTGCAACACGCCGGTATCGCCGACCTCGGTCATCGGGTTGTCGATGCCCCAGTCGTTGAACCCACCGCGAACGTAGCTGGTCGTCGCGCCGAAGATGTCGCACAGCTCGCCGGTCGGGTCCTTGCGGAATACGGCCGTGGTCAGCGCCGGCACCGTGAAGCCCGTCGCCGGATCGTAGCTCGCGCTCTGTACGACCGGATCGAACGAGGACTGCTGGATCGGATGCAGTTCGTAGCTGTCATCGAGGAACAATCGACGACCGTGTGCTCCTGCGTCGTGACGTTCTGGATCAGCACGATTCCGCCGTCGTCCGGCGTCAGGTTCGGATCCTCGCAGCCATCGATGCTCTGCACCAGCAAACCGCGCCGCGTACCCGGGGTGCCCGGCCGCGGATTGTGATACCTGACCCGCTGGTTGATCTGATCCGCGGTGCGCAGCCGGAACAGATTCGAGCTCTTGCGTATCGCCAGTGCCTCCTTGAAGTGCTCGAACGACTGTTCGATGTCGGGCGCGCTGACATCGATACTCGCGTCCTGAAAGATTCCGGAAATTATCGGCCAGTTGCTCTCGTTCTTGTCGGCTATCGGCAGACCCACCCGCCACTTGTTGCTCTGACGGCTGTAGTCGAGCTCGTTGAACCAGTCGCCGGAATCGTAGCTGTCGCGATCCATCGATTTCGAGCGCAGCAACTCGCCACCGGCCTGGAAGAACGGTACGCCCTGGCCCAGCGTAATCGCCGCAACACCAAGGTTTTGCGCACGGACGCGGTCCGCGGTCGGCGTGCCCGCCGGCAGCTTGTACTGATTGTTGTCCCACAGCGTCTGGTTATCGTGCTTGAACGCGTAGTTGATGATCTCCTGGGGATCATCCGTATAACCCGCGTTCTGGCCCTTGTAATCGACATCGGAGCCATTCACGAACGCTTCCGACACGCAACTGTAGAGCCGGAACCCGGAAAGGTTGCCGGCCATGCCCAGCATGATCCAGTCGAGGCCTTCGCAGTTCGCGTCGGCAACCGTTTCGGCATTGCCCTCCGAGATATTCAGATTGTTCAGGTTGCCACCGCCGCCGCCGTTCACCCAGCCCTGGGTGCGGACAATATCCTGGCCGGAGTCGAACGGCCCACCGCCACGGATTGCATCGCGGATGCGGTCGCTGAATGTTCCGACACCGGTACCGGCCATGTTGGCCTGCGTGGCTTGTATGAAACGACGGTCGTTGCCGGGATCTCCGAAATTCCAGCCCTCGCCATAAAGATACACGGACTCGTCGATGGCCTGGACCGCGTCGCGCACGGCCTCGATGTTGGACTTGGGATGGAAGCCCATCAGGTCGAAGCGGAATCCGCTCAGCTTGTACTGCTCGACCCACTGTTTGGTCGAGTCGACAACCAGTTTGCCCATCATCGCGAACTCGGGCGCGGTGTCGTCACAACAGGAATCGGCCAGCACGGCGCCGCTCACCTCGTTGCGGCGGTGGTAATACCCCGGTACGACCTTGTCGAGCACGGACTTCGTGTTGAGGCCTGACGCGTTGGTGTGGTTGTAGACCACGTCCATGATCGTACGCAGACCGATCGAGTTGAGACCCGCAACCATCTCGCGGAATTCGCGTATGCGCTGCGTACCGTCGGCATCCGTGGCGTAACTGCCCTCCGGCGCGTTGTAGTGCCATGGATCGTAGCCCCAGTTGAACCCGTCGAGATCCCGCATCCAGTTGACAATCTGTTGCTGCAGCGACGAAAAGTCGTCGGTCGATTCCAGCACCTGGCGGATGGTCTGCCCGCTGTAGGTCGGGCACAAAGCGTCCGCGGACTCCGGAACGGCCGCGCACAGATCGTCCACCAGGTTGTCGGTATCGATGCGGTCCGCACGATTCTCGAGAACGGTCGCGATATCGAAGGTCGGCAACAGGTGAACATGCGTCAGACCCGCCGCCTGGAGTTCGGCGAGATGGCTCATGCCATTGCTGGCAAGCTCGGTGAACGCCAGGTACTTGCCACGATTCGCTGCCGTGACCGTATTGTCTGCCACGCTGAAATCACGGATGTGCAGCTCGTAGAGCGTGATGTCCTCAGGCGCGGCCAGCGGCGGTTTGACCAGATCGTCCCAGCCGGCCGGCTTCAGATCAGCGTCTTCCAGGTTCACGAACTGGCTGCGCGCACTGTCGGTCGCGAGACTGACCGAGTAGGGATCGGTGACCTCGACGGTAACCACTTCGCCGAGTGCGCTGGCGTTATCGCCGACGTCCTGCCTGAACACGCTGACCGTGTAGGTATAGAACTTGCGATCCCAGCTCGCATCGCCGGCCGCGCTCCAGACACCTGTATTGGTGTCCTCGGCCATCAGCACGACCTCTGACGGGTCGGCCGCATCGCTGGTGTCATAGACATTCAGCGCCACAGAAAGCGCGGTTGGCGCCCAAACACGCGCCACAGGTGCTCCGGTAGCGTAATCGGGCCCGAATACCGCACCGGCCGCAGCGCCCGCATAGAGGTCATCGAGCGCGCCCGGAGTTTGAAGCTCGGTGGCCTCGGCGACCTGCGAACCGCCATCCGAGTAGCGCTGCACCCAGACAAGCTGGTATTTCAGCAGCTCTTTCGCCTGAGCCGCATCGACGTCGCCAGGCAGCGTAAACGTGGGCCATCCCGCGAGGTTCAACTGGTTATCGGGCGCGGAAAGCGGACCACCCGCGCTGAGTGCCAGCCTGCCATCTTCACCGGTAAACCGCCCCAGCCCGGCCTTGATAGTGCCGTTCGCAGAATAAAGCAGCTCGACGGAAGCGCCCGACGCGACCCGCGCCGGCGAGCACGCAATCACGTTGCCGTCTGTCGAGTTTGCATAGACCCAATGGCAGAAAGCCCCGCTGACCGCGGCCGGCTGGCCACCAGGCGAACCGGAGAAGTCATCACGGGTCGAATTGACCCAGATCGTATTTCCGTCCTGCGCGATGTCCAGCGTAATCGAACCGGCCGGTTGCTGTTCCTCACCGTTGACGAATGCCAGTTCGAGCGGCGGGAGGCTGTCCACCGGATCCGGATTTGCGCTATACGCCGGCACTCCGTTCTTCGGCAGATCCTGGGGCCGGGTAATCCGGAACATCGCCGCGTTATCGCCTGACGTATCGGGCACGATAGCCTCGAATGGATGCGGCTGATCATCAAGTGTCCAGGCGGTACCGTCGGTGGTCTTTATCGATAGACCCCAGCCCTCATAATCCTCGGACGGGCGCAGATAGAAAACGAGAATTTCGTTGGCGTCGACTTCGAGCGGACCTTCGGTAGCAGGATTTCCCGGGTTGTTGGACCAGCCAGGTACCCCCGAGTATGTGACGATATTGTCAAATTCGTTGACATCGTCGACCAGCAGCGTGACCGTGCCGGCGGGATCCTCAACCCCATCGACGAGAACACGGTATGACAGGACCGTGGACGGATAGAGCGAAATGCCGGCCCCGCAGAATCCGGCTGCGCCCGCCGGATTCGCGGCGCAGTCGACGGTACGCGTTCCAGTCCCGTCATCGTATTCGATCTGGACGTTGGCGTAGTCGCCGTCGGCCCGGTGATAGAGCACATCGACGTTGCGGGTCGCCGGAGCATCATCCGTAGTCGCTTGCCATTCGACCAGCGTCACGCCGACGTCGCCGTCCCCGCCACGGTTCTCGACCTCGACGCGGCCGATCGCGCTCTCGCCGCCGGCACGACTGATGCTGACCGGGGAGGTTTCGGCAGAAGTAATCAGCGAGCCGCTCGTGTCGTAGACACGCACCTCGGCGCCCGAGACCGGCTCCGGCCCTGGCCCGCCACCACCGTCGTCGCCCTCTTTGATTGTAGCGGTGAGCACCGGCGCAGCGGTGTCGGTCGTATCCAGCTTGAAGTTATAGCAGGCCTCCTCGCCGATCGTGAAACTGCCGTCTTGGCCGATGTCGGCCGCGAAATTCAGCGTCAAGGGGCTGTCAAGCTGCAATGGGGTATCGGCATTCGCATACTGCTTGTCCGACGACCAGGCCGAGTCGGCGATCTTGTAGGTAAATGTGCCGCCCTCGATATTGTCCGGCGACATGACGAACTCGGTCTGATAAACGTTATTACCGAAATTAATGAAAACATTGGTCGGCGTCGCCAGGAACCGGTCCGCCGAATTGGCGGCCGTGGCCGGATCGTCGACCTGGGTGAAGCCGCGCAGGTACATCAACGCGTTATAAGCCTCGGCATTGTCGTTGCCCTGGTCACTCACTCCGCACTCGACATCGACCTGCCGGAACACGTCCCTGCTGGCAGACTTGTTAAGGCCAGGCACCGGCGGCTGGTAGTTATTCTCGAATTCGAGCGTCAGCGAGCGGGTCGGTGTAGCGAACGAAATCGCGCCGGTTTCCTCCTCGGGAATAATCCAGACACCGTCGCCGACCGCGGTCCCGCCGCTGAACGACGCGCTCAATGGCGGCGTTCCCTTCTGGAACGGGTCGGTCTCGGCGTTGGAGAAATCGGCCGTGATCGTTTGCAAGGGCTGCTCGATTATCGGTGGGCCGTTGGACGGGTCGGTGTCTCCGTCACAGCCGGCAGCGAAGAGAATCGAGGCGGCCAGCAGACCAAGCCATGCGCGAGTACCCGAATTCTTGAGATGCATCATCAAATCCAGCTCCGTACCGGCCACTCATCCCGCGCGGGGTCCGAGCCCCCCGCAGCGGCTGTGGGAATGTAGTCAAAGAGAACTAATTTGTCGTTTTTCAAAATCTTTTTTCTGATTTTCGAGATTCAGCACGGGACTCGCGGCGACCCACATCGGCAATCCGCTGTGGAATCACCTTGCTGCCCGCCACTATTTCCTACTCGTACAACTTCCCCTAACCTGACAGAGGGTTTTGTATTTGTCTCCTCTGCTCGCCGGCCGTCATCAAACAGTCCGCACTCTCCTATTCGACCAGTGTAGACCGATTCTTCGGATGTTGCAGACCCATAGTCCGTACGACCTCCGGCCACAGATGCTTGCATGAAGCGATGCAACAAAGCAAGCCGTTACCATCGCCATTGAATTCGCCTTTCTTCGCTGCCGCGGCCGGCGCAAATGACACACGAGGCGCCGTGAAATACCGGTCTCCGCCCCCCCCCGCGGGACGAGCCAATCGGACACGACCCAACCGTTACTTCAGTCGGAATCCGATTCGGCCGGTTCGAATGCGAACCAGACCGCCGCCAGGGGCGGCAAACGGATGATCAGCGACTGGGTACGGTTGTGACAGGCAATATCCTCTGTCCGTACGGCGCCAAGATTGCCGACGTTGCCTCCGCCATACAAACCCGCGTCGGTATTGAGTATCTCCCGATACAGCCCTGGTGCCGGCACCCCGATACGATATGCGTCACGAACTACCGGGGTCATATTGCAGACCACCACGATATGACGGCGCCGGTCCCGTGCATAGCGGGCAAAACTGACAATGCTCGCCTCGATGTCGCTAAGATCGATCCACTCGAAGCCCTCCGGCCATTGATCGAGCTCGAACAAGGCGGGCTCGTCCACGTAGATGCTGTTGAGATCCCGCACGAGCTTCTGCACGCCTCTATGCAACGGGTCATCCAGCACGCCCCAGTCCAGTTCCGCATCGTGATTCCATTCCTTTCGCTGCCCGATCTCGCCGCCCATGAACAGCATCTTTTTGCCCGGATGCGCATACATGAACGCGTAGTACAAACGGAGATTGGCAAACTGCTGCCAGCGGTCCCCCGGCATCTTGCCAAGCAAGGAACCCTTGCCGTGAACTACCTCGTCATGCGACAGCGGCAACAGGAAATTTTCGTTGTAAGCGTAAATCAGGCTGAAGGTAATGTCGTTGTGATGGTGCTTGCGGTAGACCGGATCCATTGACATGTAATGCAATGTGTCGTGCATCCAGCCCATATTCCATTTGAAGCCGAACCCCAGCCCGCCCTCGTAGGTCGGCCGCGACACCTTTGGCCAGGCAGTGGACTCCTCGGCTATCGTCATCGCTTTCGGGCATTCGCGGTAGACCGTCTCGTTGAAACGGCGCAGGAACTGGATCGCCTCAAGATTCTCGTTGCCGCCAAACTGATTGGGCACCCATTCGCCCGGTCCGCGCGAGTAGTCGAGGTAGAGCATCGACGCCACCGCATCGACCCTGATGCCGTCAATGTGATAGTCCTCGAGCCAGCACAGCGCGCTGGAAACCAGAAAGTCCTGCACGTATTCACGGCCAAAATCGTAGACGTGGGTATCCCAGTCCGGGTGCCAGCCGCGGCGCGGATCCGGATGCTCGTACAGAGGCGTTCCGTCAAATCGGCCCAACCCCATGTCGTCGCTTGGGAAATGCGCCGGCACCCAATCCAGAATGACGCCGAGTCCGGCCTGATGGCAGCGATCGATGAAATACCTGAAATCGTCCGGCGGGCCGAAACGACTGGTCGGCGCAAACAGTCCGGTGGGCTGGTAACCCCATGAACCGCTAAACGGGTGCTCGGTGACGGGGAGCAATTCGAGGTGGGTGTAACCGAGATCGCTTACGTACGCAACTAGCGAATCCGCAAGTTCGCGGTAGCTGTACGGGCGGCCGTCATGGTGACGCCATGAACCGAGGTGCACCTCGTACGCGGCCAGCGGTTGCTGCAACGGATCGCCGACATCCCTGCCACGCCAGGCATCATCCTGCCATTCATAATGGTCGGGTGCGCAGACAATACTGGCATTCCCCGGGGATTGCTCAAAGAACCGCGCGTAGGGATCCGCTTTGCGTGGCAGCAGCTCTCCGTCGGGCGCCCGAACCTCGTACTTGTACAGCGCGCCCGCCCCGACACCCGGCAGAAACAGGCGCCATATCCCGTCGCTGCCGCTTTGCATCGGGTGACGGCGGCCATCCCAGGCATTGAAATCGCCGACCACGCTAACGCTGCGAGCCGAAGGGGCATACACGGCAAAAAACACGCCCGTCACCTCGCCGGCGCGGGGAATCCTGCAGGATGTAATCTGGGAACCGAGGCCATGATGGAGACGATTGCGATCGGCGATCGTGTGCTGCTCGAGCAGCATCGCAAACTGGTAGGGATCCCAGATCTCTTGCTGGTCCCCGCCACGGTGCAGCCGTAGCGTGTAGGGAAAGAGCTTGCGCCGCCTTGGCATCGCCAACTCGAACAGATCGCTGTCCGGCAGCCGTGACATGGTTCCCAGATTTTTCCGATCGCGCGCGTCAATGACGTCGATCGTGTCTACGTCGGGCTGCCAGGCAAGCAACCTCAACCCGCGGCCGTTTTCGGCAGGCTTCAAACCAAGCAGTTCAAACGGCACGGCCAGGCGGGCGCCGGATAACTCTTCGAGCAACGTGCCGTAACGGCTCATGATCTAGCCAGTCTCCGGCGGCACCGGTTTTATTCCCCAGATCTTGCGCGCGTACTCGGTAATGGAGCGATCGCTGGAGAAACGTCCGACCCGTGCGGTATTGAGAATTGCCTTGGTGAACCACGCATCCCGATCCGCAAACAACGCGTCAACACGATCCTGTGCTGCGGAGTAGGCGGCAAAATCCTCAAGTACCAGATAGTGTTCGCCCATGTTCAGCAGCATGTCGACGATGTTACCGAACTGGTGCAGATTTCCCGGCGAAAAATAGCCGTCGTTGATCAGCGCCAGCGTCTCGACCAGCTCCGCATTGTCCCTGATCACCTCGGAAGGAACGTAACCCTCGCGCCGGCGCTCGATGACCTGCTCGGCCGTAAGTCCGAAGATAAAAATGTTCTCTGCACCCACCGCATCGCAAATTTCGACGTTCGCGCCATCGAGAGTACCGATAGTAAGCGCGCCGTTCATCGCAAGCTTCATGTTTCCGGTTCCCGAAGCTTCCATGCCGGCCGTCGATATCTGCTGCGAGAGGTCCGCCGCCGGAACGATCTTCTCGGCCAGCGACACACTGTAGTCGGGCAGGAAAACGAGTTTTAGCCGATCCCCGACCCTGGGATCGTTGTTGATCCGGTCGGCCACCTTGTTGATCAGCTTTATGATGGCCTTTGCCATCAGGTACCCCGGCGCGGCCTTACCGGAAAAGACAACAGTACGCGGTACCACAGCGGCTTCCGGGTTCTTGCGAATCCGGTTGTAGCGGGTAATCACGTAAAGCAAATTGAGCAATTGGCGTTTGTATTCGTGAATGCGTTTTATCTGTACGTCGAATAATGACGCCGGGTCCACCGTCAGGCCCACCTTGTCATGGATGAGCGCGGCGAGTTGTTGCTTGTTTGCCCGTTTGACCGCGGCGAATTCGTCACGAAACGCTCCGTCCTCGGCAAACGGCGCAAGCTGCTCGAGCCGCGCCAGATCGCATTCCCAATCACGCCCGATCCGAGTGCGGATCAGGCGCATCAGGCCGAGATTGCAGTCCATCAGCCAGCGCCGCGGGGTAACGCCATTCGTCACGTTGACGATCTTGTCCGGATAGAACTGGTCAAAATCGCTGAATATGGTCTCCCGCATAATTCGGGTATGCAGCGCCGCGACGCCGTTGACCTTGTGGCTTCCGACCACCCCCAGGTTGGCCATGCGGACGCGCTTGTTGTCCTCCTCGCTGATCAGCGACATACGCCGATGACGCTCGTAGTCGCCCGGGTAACGCGCGTCCACCTCGTCGAGCAGTTTGCGGTTGATGCGGTAAATAAGATGCAAATGGCGCGGCAACAATTTCTCGAACATCCGCACCGGCCAGGTCTCGAGGGCTTCCGGCAACAGGGTGTGGTTGGTATAGGAGAATACGTTCGCAGTAATTCCCCATGCCTTGTCCCAGCCGAAATCGTGTTCGTCCAGCAGAATCCGCATCAGTTCGGGAATCGCCAGCGCCGGATGGGTGTCGTTCAGCTGCACCGCTATCCGCTGCGGCAGCTGGTCCAGCGTCCCGTGCTCCTCAAGATAGTCCCGGACGATATCCTGCAGCGAGGCGCTGACAAAAAAGTACTGTTGTTTGAGCCTTAGCTCCTTGCCGAGTTCGGTCGTATCGTCGGGATACAACACCCGCGAGAGATTCTTGGCGTCAACCTGGTCATCGACCGCGGCGGAAAAGTTACCCTCGTTAAAGGCGTCGAGATCGAACGGATCGACCGCGCGCCCCGACCACAGCCTGAGATGATTAACCGTGCGGCCGCCGGAACCGGGAATCAATGTGTCGTATGCGACAGCCAGAACGGTCGTCCCGCCTTCCCAGCGGGATTCGGGATTGCCATGCTCATTGAGCACCGATTTCATGTGACCACCGAAACGGACCGGGTAGACCCGGTCTTCACGCACGATTTCCCAGAAATTTCGAAAGCGAAGCCACAACGTCGGACGTTCGATCTGCTCGCCATCCTTACCGATCGCCTGGGTAAACATGCCGTAGTCGTAACGGATGCCGTAACCAAACCCGGGCATGTCCAGCGTCGCGAGCGAGTCAAGAAAACAGGCCGCGAGGCGGCCGAGTCCGCCATTGCCCAGGCCGGCATCGATTTCCTGGGCGGCCAGAGCCTCGAGTTCGATACCGACGTCTCTCAGCACCGACCGCATCGGCTCCTCGAGATCGAGATTCAATACCGCGTTGGTCAGGCTTCGGCCCAGCAGGAACTCGAGTGAGAGGTAATAAAGCCGCTTGGAATCCGCCGCCCGATAGCGCGCCTGGGTCTCGATCCACCGCGCCATCAGGCGTTCGCGGACCGTGAGCGTCAAAGCGTTGTACCAGTCCCGCTGCGATGCGTGGGCCTGATCCTTGCCGATAATATTGTTGAGCCAGCCGGACAGGGAATCGGCGAGTCCGTCGCGATCCATGGGTGGCGATGTCGGTTGCAACCAGTCGGCGCCTGACTCTTCCGGGGAAACAGCGCCGGTTTCGGGTTCCGATGTGGGCATGCCAGATTTCCGTTTTGGTTTTGTTTCCCGCTTGGCGGGGCGGTTAAGGACAGCGCAGTGGACGGTCGGCGGTCGGACCAAGAATAGCAGACGCTACCAGGATAATCAGTGCAGCATCAGATACGCCAGCGCACCCGCCAGAGCAGATTGCTCTGCCACGATCAGGCGGGTCGGGATCGACGCAAGATAACCGAAACCCTGCCCGGCCTGGGCCTCGAAACGAGCCCGAAAAGAGCTCTCGGCGAGAAAACCGGCCATGCGCGGCAGGATACCGCCACCCAGGTAGACGCCGCCGTGTGCCCCGTAGGTCAACGCCAGGTTGCCCGCCGCAGATCCGAGCATCGCGCAGAAGCGATCGAGGACCCGATGGCAGAATCCAGCCGAGTCGGCCAAAGCATTGGTGACAATCGAGGCGGCATCGGCCGGGTCGCGGGTCCGCCCGTCGAGCTCGGACATCGCGGCGTACAAAACCGACAACCCCGGGCCGCTCAGTATCCGCTCCAGCGGAACCGGCTGAACCTGACGCAGCAGGATACCGAGCAAGTCGCGCTCGAAGTCGTCTCCGGGTGACATGCCCGCATGGCCGCCTTCTGTCGCGACCGGGATCCACGCCCCGCCATGCGCAATGAGGGCGCTCACACCCAGACCCGTGCCTGGCCCCATTACTGCAATCGGCGCTCCGGGTACGACATCCGAATCCGTGCCGACGGGAAACCACTGGTTCCGCTGCAACCCGGGCACGGCCATCGACACCGCCACGAAATCGTTGATAACGAGCGCCCGCCTGACGCCCAGCGACTGGCGCAGCCGCGGACCGGAGATTTCCCAGTCCCTGTTGGTCATCCGCACGCGTTCGCCGTCGACCGGTCCGGCAACCGCGATGCAAACCTCGTCCAACCCCTGGCTGCTGCAAAAGGCATCGCAATAACTCACTATTGCTGCATCGAGGCTCGGGTATTGCGCGCAGGGTTCGCTGACAAGCGTGGACAAGTCAAGTCGGGCGCCGCGGGCCATTGCCATACGAATGTTGGTGCCACCGACGTCGGCAACCAGACGCAACGTATCGATCACAGGTTCAGGCCCCTCCCGTGGCAGCAGCCGGGTTGTCCAAGCCCACAATGAGCATTCGAAGCGCCAACCGCGACAGTCGCATAGCGCCGCTCACAGCACGTCGGTGACGCGCTCCTCCGCGATGTACCAGGTGTTGTCGAGCCGGACCATCAGCATCTCTCTGCGGATCGCAAAACTGTTGCTGCTGCTCTCGAACCTTTGCACAAACTGCACCTGCATCTGTCCGCCTGGCGCCGGCGACATCGACAATGCCTCGATACTGACCCGAACCGGCTCCGGATCGGCCAGCTGGCGGAGACGCGCGGAACGCCATTCTTCGAGCGTGCCCTCAGTCGGTTGGAAATTGTCCGTGTAATAGCTGAATAACTGCTGCGCATCCTTGTTGCTCCAGGCCTCCGCCCAGCGGTCGATCAGCGCTTCTGGCGATCCGGCCACAGCACCCGGCCGTTCGAAGTACTTGGGAGGCGTTTCGAGGCAGTAGCCATCCTCAGCGGGCCCCGGCGTGCCGGCTGAGGATGCAGGAATCTGCAGCGCTTCGGACGTATCCGGTGCGGTTAAACCATCCGGAATGCGGATATCGGGTACGTTGTCGCCTTCGTCATAGACGGTACTCGAGCGGCACGGTTGGTTGCCGCCGCATCCGCCCAGCAACAGCCCGATAACCAACAACCCCGCCATGGGAACCCAATGTGGCACTGCCATCCCCTGCGTGATCAGTTCGTTGCGCCGGACGGATGGATATGGGCCCGGGGCGCGCCACGCCTGGACGATGCCCCGGTCCGCCCGGGAAAAACGCGGCGGCTACCCGGTCCAGGCGCGTCGCGCAGCGCGAATGCTGCAAACGAAGTGTCCCACGCTGCAGATGCGACCACGTTGCCCTTCCTAATCACGCTGGATTTTCCCCTGGGTTTACCTAAACCGAAACATGGTATCCATGTGCCAAAGGTGTGACAAGACGTGGCCGCACACTCGCCACGGGCGTACCCGCTTCTGCCCGGTGCCTACCCGCCAGCATCGCGGTAAAAAGCAGCGCATGCGCGCGGGATCCACCGCGCGGTGCCGCCCGCCCATCGCACCGCGGCGATTTTCCAGCGAGGCCTGTCCGCGGACATCCAACATTTCCGCCGGCAATATTCGACGCCGCCGCCCGGCTCGGAAGGCGCCGCAAAGAACCGGCCCCGGGGAAAAAAAGCAGCGGGAATTCGTCTGCGACGCGCCAGCCTCTCGCCTAGTGTCATTGAAATTTCACTGCCGCGGGGGTGACTCTGAGCCGTTCCTGATCTAAGTTGACTTCGCGAGGCATCTCGACTGGAGTGAGGTGTTTCGTCTTCGCAACGGCGCCGGCGCGGTGCAAAAGGATTTCCGGATCACCGCCGTAGCCGTCAAATACAGAAATAATACAAGGGGTTGAATAGATGCTAGCAGGGTTGCTGTCGGGCGATCGCATCCGCCGTGGTGCGTTGTCATTACATTGGGTGTGCTTCGGGTTCGGACTCGCCGGGTGCGATGACGGGGACGACGGGCGCGACGGGACCGACGGCGCCGCTGGCTCGCCCGGTCTTGCGTGCTGGGATCTCAACGAAAATGGCATTCCCGATTTTCCCGAGCGAAGATACCAATGGCGATGGCGTCATCGACGTCAACGACTGTCGCGGTGACAGCGCCGGCGGAAGCGGTGACCTCGGCAACGCCGATGCGCTCGAGGCCCTGATTGCAGAAGGCGAACCGGTAGTCGTCACGATTACCGCCGCCACGGTTGCAAGTCCACCGGTGTTGACCCTGACCGTTGCCGACGCCAACGGCAACCCGCTGACCAATCTCGGCGCGGCCGCATCAATCTCCTGCACGTTTGACAAACTATTGCCCGCCGCGGATGGCTTCCCGACGATGTGGGAGAGTTATATCAACATCGTCGAGACGGATCAGGAATACCCCGAAAGCGGTTCACCGAATCTGCTGGCCCGGTCCCGCCAGGCAGCCGCCGAGGGCGGTACGCTCGAGCAATCGGCAAACGCAGGTGAATATGAATTCACCTATACCACGGATGTCACCGATGTGACCGAGCCGTTCGCGGTGACCTACCAGCCAGGCCTGACCCACCGCGCCGGTTGCGAGGTGCGCTTCAATGGCGAGGCCGAGGTCCTGAACCCGGATAACGCCTATTTCGATTTTGTCCCGACCGGCGGCCAGGTGACGACCAAGAAAATCGTCGATACCGCAACCTGTAATGACTGTCATGGCCGGCTGGCGATTCACGGCGACGGACGCTTTACTACCGACTATTGCCAGGCCTGCCACAACCCGTACACCCGCGATCAGGACTACGCCGAACTTCTGGATCTCGGACATATGGCGCATGCAATCCATGCCGCCGAAGTTCGAACCGCGCAGGAAACCGACGAGGGCGAGTTCGCATATAAAGTGCTCGGTTTCGGCGAGCGCTTCTCGGGCGATGCCGCAACGGACGATTACTCGCACGTCACCTATCCGCAGGCGGTGAATTTCTGCGAAACCTGTCATTCCGCATCGAACGAGGACACCCCGGATGGCGGAGCCTGGGAGGCCACGGCCACGGCCGAGGCCTGCGGTGCCTGTCATGTCAGCGGTCTGCTGGCAAGCGATCCGGATCCGGATTCGGGTCTGTCGACTTATTCATTCCAGCATCCGCCGGAGGTGCTTGGCGGCGCGGTCGTCCCCAGCGGCAACTGCGGTAACTGCCACGGTGATGCCGAGAATTCTACGGCATTCGTCGACAACCGCGACGTGCACAACAAAGGCGCGGTGCTCGAGGCAAGTCTGGGCGAGAACTTCGTGTTCACGATTCTTGCCGCCGACAACCTGATACCCGGTGGCAGACCCGTCGTCACCTACCAGGTCACCGACGCGGACGGCAATCTCTACGATGTCCTCGCCGATCCGCAATTCGATTCGGCCAACGGCGCGCAAATTCGCAGCTATTTCGCATGGACCACCGACGATTTCTACAACGGCGACGAGCTCGGCAACCTCGTGAACGGCGGCCGGGCGCCGGGAGACGGTCACGACACGATCATCGCGGCGGCCATTAAGAACGCCGATGGCAGCTTCACCTATGTTTCGGATGTCACGTTGCCGGCCGACTACAGCGGTGACGGCATGGTGGCTCTCGGCGGCAACCCGGTCGCCGACGTCGACGGTACGTACGAGAAAGCGTCACCGCAGAGCACGTTCTTCTACCCGGGCGATGCTCGCACGCGAGCAGGTCGTCGCCATCGAGAATTGCGACAGCTGTCACGAGAATCTCACCCGCCACTTTGGCGGCTATAACTCGGTCGAGTATTGCCTGACCTGTCACAACAATGACTTCGCTTCAGGCAGCAACAATCGCAGCGTGGCACTGAGTGCGATTGGACATGGCCTGCATGCGGGGATCACCTCGGATGTCACTTATCCGCGCGAGATCAGCGATTGCTATGCATGTCATACCGAAGACGGCATCTACGGTCGCGAGACCGCGCGCGCGGTGAGCAGCCTGCGCGGGGCGGAAGCCAACCTGTGGCTCGACGATACTGCGACGACGTCGTTGTCGGCGACCTGCGGCTTCTGTCATACCAGCAATGCGGCGATTGGCCACTTTGCATCGAATGGCGGCCAGGTCGACGAGGTGAAGTCCAACATCATCGGCGCCGATGCCAATGGCGGCATCCCGATCGGCCAGGAGGCCTGCCTGGTCTGTCATGGTCCGGGGCGCAGCATCGACGTGGCGATTGCGCACGGGCTGAAATAGGGCCTTTTCGATCGGTGCCCGGCTCGCCGGGTGCCAGTTATACGAGGGCCGGAGTTCGCTCCGGCCCTTTTTTGTCGCCACCCACTGCCGAGATACCTTTTTCGGAATTCGCGGCAACCTGCTGTTGCGGATCAGAGGACGGCTCTATCATGGTTGCGACGAACGCTGCCGGAATGCCCGATGAAGACACGGACGAATCGGTGTTGTCGCTGTTGCCGTATACTGGCAGCGCTCGCCAGTGGATGTGGACCGAAGCAGCCCTCCCCCGCCTGGCGCTCAGCTTTTCACCGATATCACCGCGCAGTCCGGAGTCGATTTCCAGCATCGCTCCGGCCTCGACGGAAGTTTTCGCATCGCGCAGATTAGCGGGTTCGGGCATAGCAGTTTTCGATGCCGACAACGATGCCGATCTGGACATCTTCCTGGTCAACGGCGAGTCGTTGCCGAATCGGCTTTTTCTCCAGACGCACCGGGACGCTTCGAGGACACGACCGATTCAGCGGGACTGGGCGATACCGGTTACGGCATGGGCGCGGCCATCGGCGATATCGACAACGACGGCGACCTCGATCTGTTTGTCAGCAATATCGGTGCGGATCGACTTTATCGAACGACGGAGCGGGTCGTTTTACCGACATCAGCGACAGCGCTCGCCGACGACCCCGGAACCTGGTCGACTTCGGCAGCAATGTTCGACTACGATCGCGACGGCGATCTCGATCTCTATGTCGCCAGCTACGTCGACGAAAATCCACCGCGACAATGCCGCAGCCAGGGCGGACGCCCGGATTTCTGCGGACCATCTGCTTACCCTGGCGTGGCGGACCGCTTGCTGCGCAACGACGGCGGACACCTTCATCGACGTATCGCAAGACAAGCGGTATTGCCCGAGTACGCGGCCGCGGCCTCGGACTGGTCGTCCACGATTTCGACGGCAATGGCTGGCCGGATATTTTTGTGGCTAACGACGGCGAAGCCAATAACCTCTGGCTAAATTCAGGTGAAGGCCTGTTCGAAGATCACGCGGTGCGTGCAGGCGTCGCCTACAACATGTTCGGCAAAGCCGAGGCCAGCATGGGGGTCGCGCTCGGCGACACCGACGGCAACGGCAGTCTGGATTTGTTTGTGACCCATCTCAGTAGCGAAACGAACACCCTGTATGGCGGCGGCGGCGCCGAAAATATGCTCGACAAGACCGCGGCTTCGGGACTGGGGGCGGCCAGCCTGCCGTATACCGGTTTTGGAACTGCAATGTTCGACCTGGAACTGGATGGGGATCTCGATATTGCAGTTGCCAACGGGCGTGTCTCTTTGAGTCCCGAATACGATAAGACGGCCGCCAGCGATCATATCGATACCGACGAGGTCGCCTATTACGTCGCGGGCTACGGCGAACCCGACCAGGTTTTCGTCAACGATGGAACCGGACGATTCGAAGCGGGTTGCCCGGATGCCGGGCCGTTTTGCAACGAACCCAGCGTAGCTCGTGGTCTTATCGCGGTCGACATCGATGGCGACGGTGACCTTGACCTGCTTACAACCCGCTCCAACGGCAGTGCGCGAATCTATCGCAACGATGCACCGCGCGCCGGAGACTGGCTATCGGTGCGCGCACTTGATCGAACCGGCGCCACGATGCAATCGGTGCAGTCGTCGAATTGAACGGCGCGCGGCAAGCACCCAGATTCGTCCGGTGCAGCACAGCAGCAGTTACCTGAGCAGCGCCGATGCACGTGTTCATTTCGGCGTGCCGCCGCAGTATGCAGTCACTGCACTGACGGTGACCTGGCCCGACGGCAAACGTGAGCGATTCGAGGTGGACGGACTGAATCAAGAATTGACGGTACGGCAGGGCACAGGTGCGTCGATCCAGTGAGGTGCTCGGAATTACAGTCGGCGCAATCAAACGGGCCAGTTGCGATACCTGAGCCGGCATTAGCGCCGACCGGCCCCGGCTCGCCACCGCGCAACAGGACGAGCGCGGCGAGTCCATGCCACGACCGGTTGCGCGGTTCAGCGCAAAAAGCGCCGATATCGGCAACTTTGCCTGCAACAAAACGGCACAGAGTATCGCGGCGGGTAAAGGTTCGCCGCGATTCGATCGCAGCGGCTGCACGCCGGTCAACCCGCGTTAATATGTTTGTGCCCGATCCATCGGGAAAACCGGTGACCTGGCGAGTCAGGGCTCGTGTAACCGCGGCTCAAATAACGAACTAAATGCAATGTTCCGGACCGAGGAACCCGAAATACATGACTCCAGTCAAACGCCCGAACTCATTTTTAATCGCCGCTCTGCTGGTCATGGCCGCGGCAATGGCGTGGTGGCTCTTGCGGCCCGGTATTCCAGCACCGCCGCAACCGGACCTGAGCGGCAGCGAACCCCGTGTCGCGGAAAAACTGACCCGCCTGAGCCAGGCAGTCAGCGCTGACAACGACAATCCCGACGTTTGGGGCAGACTGGGTTCGATGTACCTTGCGAGCGGCTTGGACGGCGAGGCTCTGGATTGTTTCACCGTGGCGATGGAGCTGGCGCCGCGCGATTTTCGCTGGCCATATCTCAGCGGTTATGCGCTGCGCGACCGGAATCCCGATGCCGCCCTGGCAAGTTTTGAAGCGGCAGAGCGCCTGAACGACAACTATGCCGCATTGCACTTGCGCAAGGCCGATCTGTTGTTACGGCTGGATCGCAGCGACGAAGCCGCAGCTGAATACCGGCACAGCCTCGACCTCGATCCGCGATCGAGCCATGCAAGGCTGGGCCTGGCGAGGATCGCATTGCTGGAGAACCGTCCCGAGCAGGCGCTGGACCTGTTACAGCAGGCACTGCAACGGCAACCCGGTCACTGGGAGGTCGCACGCGCGCTCGCGCAGACATATGCCGCACTGGGAAATGTCGACGAAGCGCGAAGACTCAACGCGCGGATCGGCCCGACCCAGGTAGCGACAGAGCCGGACGATCCGGTCGTGGCCGCGGTGTGGCAGGGAGCGGTTGACTCGAATACGATGCTGGTACGCGGAGCAGATGCTCTTTTCAGCGGCCAACCCGAGCAGGCGGTGGCAGAGTTTCGAAGAGGTTGTCGCGCTGCGCCCGGACTCTGCCGAGCATCATCGCTGGCTCGCGGATGCCTATGCCGCGAGCGGACGTGGTGCGGATGCACAGGTATCCTATGAACGCGCGCTGGCCATTGATCCCGAATCGATACCGGCGCTAATGGGTCTGGGCGCTATCTCAGCTCGCGAACGGTCAGTTACCGGGAGGCCCACCGCAATCTGCAACGCGCCGTCGAACTGGACGACAGAGAGGCCATGGCCAACTTTCTGCTCGGATCGGCGCAGGAAGTAAATGGCGAAACCGAGTCTTGCGGCAAGTCCTACCGCGCGGCAGACCAGGCTGGATTCGAGTTGACCGCGGCCTGGGCGGGTCTTGCCCGTACCGCGAAACCAGCGACAGAGACGCGCCACTGCCGCGTGGGAACGGGTCGTCGAGCAGGCACCGCCGACCGCGCGGCTCGCCAGCGCCTCGTTAGCCTGCAGCTCTCGGGCGGTGACTATGCCGCAGCAATTGAGACCCTTGAACGAGGCCTGGAATTCTACCCCGACGACGTCGATGCCTCGCGCCAGCTCGCCTGGGAACTGGCCACCGCGCCCGACGCGGAGCCTGAGAGATGCAGTCGAAGCCCGCCGCCTTGCCGAATTCGCATTTTCGCAGAACGCCGGCAACCCGCTTGCCAACGACACGCTCGCGGCCGCGATGGCGGAGAGTGGAATCTACTCGAGGCCGTCGGCGTTGGCGGAAACCGCACTTAAGTTACTGCAGGACGAAGAAGACAAGCTACGCGGCGCAATTATCGAAAGACGCGATTTGTATCTCGCGAGCCAACCGTACAGACAGACCGCCCCGTCCGATTGAGCCGAAAATGACAACGTTTTTCCTGGTTACACGGTCAGATGGCATCATTTACCGTCGATCACGAGTGCTCGCCTCGCGAACCCTGTCGGACACAGTCAGCCGACACCTGGCTACAAACCCATCGCGGTTTCCGCAATCAGCATGTCAACGACCGCATTGAGGGCGTCGCGGCGTTCGGCACCATCCGCGATATGCTTGTTGAAAACTTCCAGCTGACGATGCGCGCTGGTGCCGCGATCGAGAATTCGCAACGCGTTGTTAACGTCCTCGCTGCATCCCAGCGACGTAGCGTCTTCCTTGATCATCTCCAGCAGTTCGCTCATCAACTCCCGGACCGGCAATACCCGCTGCCGCGCCAGATCGATCATCCCTTCATCGAAGCTGTAACGCATCGCGCGCCAGCGGTTTTCCTCGATTAGCATATCGGCGTAATGACGCCATCTCTGGTTGTGCGAACGCAGCCGATACAACATGCGCAGGATACAGACGATCAGCGCGGTCAATGCAATCGCATCGTCGATACGCGTGCACACATCCATCACCCGGGTCTCGAGCGTCGGAAAGCGCGCACTCGGGCGCAGGTCCCACCACAGCTTGGTCGTGTCCGAGATCAGACCGGCGTTGATCAATACCTTCACATGACGCTCGTATTCGCCATAACTGTGAAAACGCTCGGGGAGTCCGGTGCGTGGCAGTGCGCCGAACACCGTAAGTCGATACGACTTGAGCCCGGTATCCTCGCCGCGCCAGAACGGCGACGAGCAGGACAGTGCAAGCAGATGGGGGAGGAAATAGGTCATCTGGTTCAGCAGGTCTATGCGCAACTCGTCGTCTTCGATGCCGACATGTACGTGCATTCCGCAGATCAGGAGTCTTCGCGCCGCCGCCTGCATTTCGCGCGATAGCGTTTCGTATCTCTCTTTCGGCGTGTATTTCTGATCCAGCCATTGACCGAATGGGTGGGTCGAAGCGGCAATCGGCGCGAGCCCATGGCGGCCTGCGACCTCGACTATCACCCGCCGCAGCCTGCTGAGGTCGTGCCGCACTTCCTGCACATTGCGACAGACTTTCGTGCCCACCTCGATCTGCGACCTTAAATATTCGGAGGTCACACGATCTTCGCAGAGCCGCCCCGCTTCATCCCAGATTTCGGCAGGCGGGTCCGGCGCGAGGTCGCGTGTCTCACGATCTACGAGGAGATATTCTTCCTCTACACCCAGCGTAAACGACGGCGCATTCAGGCTCATATCAGGTTCTCCCTATGTCGCGGACGATACAGGCCGTCGTTGGCGAGAATATCCGCTAGCACTTTGCCAAGTAGCCGGCTCCACTGCGCGACGCCGTCCGGCGAGCGCACCAGGTCCTGTCGTATCTCAATCGAGACGCAGGGCAATCCCGCCTCCTCGCCGTGATGATCGATCGTGAAATCGGCCGGGTGTTTTCCCGAGTAAGGCTTATTGTCGCCGACCACGACACCCCTGTCGCGCAGTCCGCAAATCAATGGAACCGGAATACGCGGATCCTTGTCCCACAACACTCCGATTTCCCACGGCCTGGCGCGGCTGTCAAAATACGGCGTGAAACTATGGACCGCTATCAGTGCGGGAGTGCGCCCGGACAACCGGTATTTGTCAAGCTGCGCCTCGATCGCCTGGTGATATGGCCAGTAGATCTCGTGTTCGCGCAGCGCCTTAGCGGCCCCATCCAGGTCGCGGTTACCCGCCACGATGTCACCGTCGCTCACCGCCAGAAAAGCGGTGGGATCGTCCAGCGCACGATTGCAATCGACGACGAGGCGCGAGAATCCGGCAAGCACGGCCGGTGCATCCAGAATACACGCGAGGCCGCGAGTCAGTTCGGCGGCTCCGATGTCGCAGGCAATGTGGCGGTCGAGCGCAGCCTCGGGCAGGCCAAGATTGTCGAGCGCGGCGGGAATCGCGCGGCTGGCATGATCGCAAACCAGCAAAGCGGTACTGGCAGCGTCGGCATTGAGGATTTCAAACGGGGCCGGGTCAGCGGGTCCCAGCAGCGCCGATCCGGATCGCATTGCGATCGGGTCGCTGTATTCGTCGGTCCGCGATTTCGAGGTTTTATTCTGCAAGACGCGACCATTGGCAGGTACGAGACCCGTCAGAGCTTAATCCGCGCCCGGGGCTGCTGCAAGCGCGACCGAACCGGGTTTGCGGCGCCAGCGGCGCACCGGTGCGCGGCGACGACGCGCCCGCGCGACACTCAGGCCAGTCGTAATGTATTACGACGCAAGCGCCGGCTGAACCGGTCGAAGTCTTTTACCGGCTCGGGGCGAGCGATGTAAAACCCCTGTGCATAATCGACACCGATGTCCGACAACTCGTTCAGAATGGCCCGGGTCTCGACGCGCTCCGCAACGGTGCGAATACCGAGCGCCTCGGCCACCTGGCCGATTGCCTCGAGCATGCGCCTGTCGACGTTGTCGTTGTGGACATTGGCAACGAAATGGCCATCGATCTTCAGGTAGTCGACCGGCAAGTTCTTCAAATATGCGAATGAAGACAGGCCGCTGCCGAAATCGTCTAGGGCAAACTGGCAACCCATGCTCTTGAGCTCATGCATGAAGCGCGCCACATTGCCGAGGTTGGCAATAGCGGCGGTCTCGGTTATCTCAAAGCACAGGGCGTGCGGCGGCAGGTGTTCGGCCGCAATCTGTCGCGCCACGTCTTCGAGAAACGACACATCGCTGAGTGAAGTACCGGACAGGTTTATCGCCAGCGTATAACCTGCCTCTCCCGTCGCATTGCGCGAGCGGTCAGCCAGGATCAGCGCCTGCTCTATCACCCAGCGGTCCAGCGAAGGCATCAGATTGTAGCGCTCGGCTGCGGGAATGAAGGCCGACGGCTGAATAAGGTCGCCATCCTCCCCACGCATGCGCAACAACAATTCGTAATGACCGCCGAAGCTCTCTTCGGTATCGACCGGAACGATCGGTTGAAAGTAGAGTTCGAGGCGATTCTTGTTCAACGGCACTGGTGATTTGCGACACCCACAGCATTTCGCGTTGGTGGGCATCGCTATCGCTGCTCTGGTAAACATGAACCCGGTTGCGGCCCGCTTCTTTCGCTGCATAACAGGCCACGTCCGCCGCGCTAAGCACATTCGACGTTGTCGCCGAGGTCGAGTCGATCGCCACCAGCCCGATGCTCGCACTGACATTGATTGCCCGCTCCTGCCAGTTGAAGCGCAAGGCGCGCACCGCTTCACACAATTGCTCGGCGACTCGCATCCCCTTCTCGAGCTTGCAGTGCTTGAGGAGTATTCCGAATTCGTCTCCGCCGAGGCGCGCTACCGCATCGGTGCTTTCAACGCCACCATGCAATACACCGGTAATTCTCTTCAGCAGCTGGTCGCCCGCACCGTGGCCGCACAGGTCATTGACCACCTTGAACTGATCGAGGTCCAGATAGAGCAGTACATGGCATGAATTTTGGTCACCACGACTGGCGATCAGTGCATCGTCGATAAAACTTTCGAACTGACGCCGGTTGATCAGGCCGGTCAATTCATCATGACTGGACTGGTACGAGAGCTGGCGCCGCAGGCGCCCGTCCTGGCACAGGTCGCGGAACACCATCACCGCGCCAACGACCGCGCCATCACGATCACGTATGGGTGAGACGTTCTCATGCACAGACAATTGCTGCCCGAGACGATTGACGATGACAGAGTTCTCGCAAAGCCCAAGACTGCGGCCCTCGCGGAGGCAACGCGATACCGGATTCTCCAGCACCTGCCCGGTCAGACGGCTGTGCATCTCGAACACGGTTTCGACTGCGGCCCCCGCCGCCCGTCGCAACTCCCATTCGAGCAGTGTTTCAGCCGCAGGGTTCATGTAGTCCACTCTCCCCCGGGCATCACAGGTGATGACCGCATCGGCGATGGATTGCAGCGTGACCTGCGCCCTCTCCTTTTGCTCGAACACTTCCATCTCCGCGCGTTTACGCTCGGTGATATCAGTGATCGTGCCCTCGTAGCTGCTGATTTTGCCGTTTTCGTCATACACGGCGCGGGCATTCTCGATGACTACGATTTCGCGGCCGTCCTTGCGCCGCAGGCGATACTCGAAATTGCGTACGCTGCCGTCACGGCGCAGCCGGTCGAACAATGTCAGCCGGTCCTCCGGATTTGCGTACAGGCTGGTCAGACTGACCACCGCGCCGAATTCTTCCTCCGAGCTGTATCCGAGCATGTCGACCAGCGCGGGGTTAGCGGAAATCAGGCGCCCGTCCGCGCAGGTCTGGTAGACGCCGTCGACCACCGTTTCAAAAAGGTTGCGGTAACGAGCCTCGCTCTCGCGCATGGATTCTTCGGCGCGGCTGCGCTCTATCGCAATTGCGGCGAGGCGGGTCATGCGCTCGATAAGATCGTGTTCGCATTTCGCCGGCGCGCGCGGTTCGCCGAGATACACTGCGAAGGAACCGAGAACCGCCTGCGAGCTGGCGTGGACCGGTGTCGAGCAACAGGCGTAGAGCCCGTGGCGCTCCGCCAAATCTCCGAGATCGCCCCATGCTGCCGAATCCTTGATATTCAGCGTATTGATCTGCCGGCCATGAAAGACCGCCCGACCACAGTCGCTGCCATCCGGGCCAATTTGCGAACCATCGATGAATTGAGTCAGGGACTGCGGCAGACTCGGGGCGGACGCCAACCGCAGACAGCGCTTCTCGTCATCGGCAAAGTACAAGGAACAACGCGCTCCCGGATAGGCCTCCTCGAAGCCCAAAATGAGGCGGTCGAGAATACGCGGCAGCGCGACATTCTCGGCAATCAGCTCGAGGATTTCCTTGTCGATTCTGGTCAGTAGTTCTGCCCGCTTACGTTCGCTGATGTCGGTCACGCTGCCACGCACGAGCCGGCGGTTAGACGATGGCAAACAGGCAAGGCGCACCTCGCAGGGAATCTCGCGGCCATCCGCGCCAATATGGTGCCATTCGAAAACCGGAAACTCCCCGTTCAGTGCCGCTGCGATATAGCCGCGGGCCATTCCGAACGACAACGTTCCGTCTGGCTGATGACGGGGACTGATTTCGCGCGGGCCTGCCGCGAGCAACTCCTCGCGCGACATCCCGAACAGCCGGACCGCATTCTCGTTCACGTCGGCAAAGCGTTCGGAATCCACATCGAATACCACGATCGCCTCGGGAGCGTGGTCGACCAGGGTCTTGTTGCGTGCCTCGCTTTCCCGCAGTTCCAGCTCGGCGTGCTTGCGCTCGGTCACATCCCGAACGCAAACGACAAAGATGTCACGAGCGCGAAATTGCGAAGCGCTGACTGCCAGTTCGACCGGAAATTCGCTGCCGTTCCGATGCCGCGCCAGTGCTTCGTGGGCGGCGAGGTCGGCATGGGTATCCCCGAGCGGCGCCGCGAGGGTCTCCAGGTATTCGACCCATTTTCGCTGCGCGGGACTGGGAAGCAGCAGGTCGAGGCTGCGGCCGGCGACTTCCTCGCCGCGGTAGCCAAACAAGCGCTCGCAGGTCGGGTTGACGGACTCAATCAGGCCCCAGCTGTCGACGGTCAGTATCGCGTCTTTGACATGCTTCAGAATCAGGCTGGCGCGCGACGATTCCGGGGTTGGCGCCTCGAATACACCCGATGACCCGGCGCCGGGAATCGGGTGGGACAGCTTGGCATAGGAGCGACTGACCAGCCGCAGTAACTCGGCCACGTCCAGCCCTGCGGCTTCATTCCCGCCGGCAAGCTCCAGTTGTTTTTTTAGTAAGTCGTGCATCGGCTGCTGTCCAGGTCCAGCGCTTTTTGTTACAGCAATACGCTTACCGACCCGCATGAACAATGCGGTTTGCCGGGTTATTGCCCTGCTTTCGCGGCCGCAGAACTCGCATGCAGCGGACGCGCTGTGCTCCCAGACTCGAATGTTAGACAGGCGTCGCCGATATCGGTGTGATGAATCTCTCGCTTTCAGCAAGAATTGGGAAAATTGTCCCGGTATATAATTTTTATTATTTTAAAACAGCTAATTAGGTAGTTTTTATAATTCTTTTTCTAGCTTTTGTTCTCTGTTTGGCAGGCTCTGTTCGGGCACCATCTTCCGGCTGGCGCGGCGGGCGAAAAAGGAAATGAACCCAGATCGTATGTGACCCACGGCAAGGCAGGCCGCGCCCGGAGTTTCAGTCTTTTTGCCGCGACGCGCGCTTTCGATCGCTCTCTTTCAGAAAGCGCTTACGGAGACGGATATTGCCGGGCGTCACCTCGACCAGTTCATCGTCGTTGATGAACTCCATCGCCTGTTCGAGGGAAAAGCACACGGGCGGAGTCAGCAGGATCGAGTCGTCCTTCCCCGCCGCGCGGATGTTGGTCAGCTGTTTCGCCTTTAGCGGATTGACGGTGAGATCGTTGTCACGGCTATGTTCGCCAATGACCTGCCCCTCGTACACGTCATCGCCAGGGTCAATGAACAGACGTCCGCGCTCCTGCAGGTTGAACAAGGCGTAGGCGAGCGCCTTACCCGTGCCGTTTGAAATAAGTACCCCTGATTGGCGGCGCGCGGCGCGCGGGCTGGTGAGCGGGCCGTAATGGTCGAAGACATGATGCATCAGCCCGCTGCCTGAGGTCAGCGTGCGGAACAGGCTCTGGAAGCCGATCAGCCCTCTTGCCGGAATCAGGTAATCGAGCCGGACCCGACCCTTGCCATCCGGGATCATGTTCTCGAGTTGCCCGCCGCGGCTGCCAAGACCCTCCATTACCGCTCCCTGGTGATCACTCTCGACATCGACCGTCAGAACCTCATAAGGCTCTTGCTGCCCGGCATCGGTGTCGCGCAGCACCACCCGGGGACGCGAAACGGCCAGCTCGTAACCTTCACGCCGCATCGTCTCGAGCAGAATGGCCAGATGGAGTTCACCGCGTCCGGATACATTGAACTTCTCCGGATCCGATGTCTCTTCGACGCGCAGCGCGACATTGTGCATCGCCTCGCGAAACAACCGCTCCTGCACCTGGCGGCTGGTAACAAATTTGCCGTCGCGACCGACGAACGGCGACGTATTGGTTTCGAATGTCATGCTGATTGTCGGCTCGTCCACCGTCAGCGGTCGCAATGCTTCGACTCTTTGCGGATCACACAGTGTGTCGGATATCTGCGGGTGACTGATTCCGGCTACCGCAACGATATCGCCCGCGCTGGCCTCCTCGATAACCACCCGCTCGAGCCCGAGAAAGCCCAGCAGCTGGCTGACTCGTTCCTCGCGCCGATGCCCGGCGAGATCAACCACGCTGACCGCCTGGTTGCGCCGCATCGTGCCGCGGGCGATGCGCCCGATACCGATCGCACCCAGATAACTCGAGTAGTCGAGTGAACTCAACTGCAGCTGCAACGGACCGTCGGGGTCCACCGCGGGCGGCGGACACTGATCGACGATCGTCTGAAACAGGGCCGTCATATCACTGCCCGGCTTATCGAGGTCAAGGCTCGCGTGCCCCTGCAGCGCGGACGCATACACTACGGCGAAGTCGAGCTGCTCATCGGTCGCGCCGAGGCGGTCGAAGAGCTCAAAAGTCTGATCCAGCACCCAGTGCGGCCGCGCTCCATCGCGGTCGATTTTGTTGACGACTACGATCGGCTTCAGGCCATGAGAAAAAGCTTTCTGCGTCACGAAACGGGTTTGCGGCATCGGCCCATCGACCGCGTCGACCAGCAAAAGCACCGAATCGACCATCGACAGCACCCGTTCGACCTCACCGCCAAAATCGGCGTGCCCCGGTGTATCGACAATGTTGATCCGGTAGTCGCCCCAGCTAAGCGCAGTGTTTTTCGACAGAATCGTAATACCGCGCTCGCGCTCGAGATCGCCCGAGTCCATCACCCGGTCCGGCAGGACCTTGCGGGCGTCAAGCGTGCCGGATTGCCGCAGCAACTGATCCACGAGCGTCGTCTTACCGTGGTCGACATGGGCGATGATCGCAATATTGCGAAGCTCGTTAATCATGGAATACACCGGGGCGGGGATAGGCGAGGCGCGGATTCTACACCAGCATTGCCCCGCATTCACTGAACTCGTGGCGGCGACAATACCGCCAGCACGGAGGCACTCCGGCAAAATGCCGACTAGCGCTGAGCTGATGGCGTCTATTCCATAGTAAGCCGGTTAACTGCCAGCAACCCGTGGTCGCGAGCTACGGTCGATGTTCGCCACCTGCACCCGTCACTGCTGTACTTCGCGCCCGGCGAATGCCGGGTCGATTCCGCCAGGGAATTCGCGAACTTGATTGATGAACTGATTAAAAAGGAATGCGTCGATGCCGACCTGAAACACGCTTGATGCATGCTCAGTGCGCAGGACTCTTTAAATATATTTTACATGATATATATTCGCTAATATCATGTTTTATATTAAATTATAAAGAGGCATTGAAGTGGTTATGGGTCGCAGGACGATGCTACACATCAGGCTTTTCACGGGCCAAGACGCCGCGACCGACGCCCCCGCCCCTCAGCGATGCGGGCGCCAGCTCAAGGTCATCACCAGATTGCGGCCCGGCTCGTTGATGCCGGAGCCGTGGATGCGGTAGTCCTCGTCCGTGACGTTCTCCAGCGCCAGCGCGATGTCGAAATGGCGCGAAAACTGATAGTGACTCCTCAGAGTCAGAACCGTGTAGTCCGGTGTACCGCCGGGCGGGATACGTTGGGTATCGCTTTTGTCCCGGGTGGATAGATCGTCCTGCTCTTCGGCATACGAAACCAGCCCCTCCAGCCACAACCGGCCACCCACTCCGACCCAGCGCAGCCCGGTATGCAACGTCAGCGGCATTTCGCGGTCGATCGTCTCCGAGACCAGGACCGGTTCCGAAGTAGGAAAGGTGTCGACGTTACCGTCCATCCATGTACCGTTGCCGAACCAGGTGACGTTCTCGGACAGCTTGAATCCCAGCTGGAGTTCGACTCCCTGGACATCGCCGTCACCGGAGTTTTTCTTGGTGACCTCGCTGTCGCCCTCGACAAGCCGTCCGGTCGGCGTACGGATGATCATGTCCTGGATGTCAGTGTAGTAATAGCTCAACTCGCCCCACCACCGGTCCCGCGCGGCTTTGAGCCCGATCTCATAAGTCTGGAATTTTTCCGGATCGAGGTCCGCAACCGGTGTTTCTATCTCGTTTGAGCGGTTCGAATCGAATCGGGTCATGTCCGAGAGATTGGGCGCGCGAAATCCCTGCGACACGCCGCCGAACAGGCGGTAACTTCCCGCGTCATCGAGGCGATAGGTAGCGCGCGCGCTACCGGTCAGCTCGTTCCAGTCCTCATTGAAGGAAAAAACATCGCCGCTCTCGGGGTCCACAACCTTGCCCGCATCCAGCTCCGCACGGGTGTAGCGGCCGCCCAGTATCAGCGACAGGCGCTCGCCCACATCGATCTGATCCTGCGCGAACGCAGCAATCATGTCGTATTCGGAGTCATCGGCAACCGGACCTTGCGGGCGGACCGCGCGCAACGAACCGTCAGCGTTGTAATCGCTGCGGTAGGAATCGACGTCGTCGTGGTACCACTCTGCGCCATAGGTCCAGCGACCAATCCGGCTCGGCGTCGTCGCCTGCAGCCACAAGCCGGTCGTATCGACCTCGAAGCCCTGCACGTCACGGCGACCGTCCGAACGGACCCGGTCACGCTCCTCCTCCTGGTCGTGATACGAAACGCTCGCGGTAATGTCCTCGAGAAACCCGAACAGCTCCCCGCCGCGCCATTGCAGGTACGTGAGTTTGCGTTCCTGGTCGAGCGAGCGGCGTAACTCGTTGCCGACGTCGGTCCCTTGCCAGCTCTCTCCAAAGATCGTCCGGTGCGTGCGCCAGGCGTCATCCTGCTCGACCCACTGGTGGGCGAGCACAAGACGGCTGCCACCGGCCAATTCGTACTCCAGCCGCGCATCGACATCATGCTCATCGTAGCCAGTGTTGGGCTGGTCGCCGAGTTCGGCAACATCGAGATTGCCGAAGTCCTTGTATGACCCCCCGGCGTAGGCGGAAAATCCATTGGCAGCACCGAATCCCGCCTCGAGCCGGTAAACGTTCGAACTTTCTGCATCGGCGAAGCGATAGTACGCATTGCCGTCGAAGCCCTCGATCGCATCGAGATCCGCATAGCCGCGGCCGAGCACCTGCACGGTCCCCCCGATCGCATCGCTGCCATACAGCACCGATGACGGTCCGCGGACAATTTCCATGCGGCTGACGCTGAGCGGGTCGACGGTGTTCCAGTACTGGTTCGGGCCATCGCGAAACACCGAGTTGTTCAGGCGAATCCCGTCTATCAGCATCAGGTTGCGGAACCCGGTAAAGCCACGAATAAACGGTGAGCCCTGACCATGCGCCGTTTTCTGCACCATGATGCCCGGCAATTCGCGCAAGGACTCGGGAATCGTCCTGACCTGGCGTTTCTCGCGCAGTGTCGTGTCACTCAGCGTGCTGACCGAATACGGAGCATCGCCGATCGCGAGCTCGGACCGGGTCGCCGTTACGATTATCTCCTCGAGCTGCTGCGGCCCATCGGCCTCCAGGTCCGCAGCGGACGCTGTCGCGACCGCGAACACCAGTATTGCCGGAGCAACCCGCGATACTGCCCGATTCAACATGCGGGGCGGCCCGGATTTCGTGCGGCGGCGGCTGCCGTACCGCAACGCGCGCACCCCCCTTCACTGTGCGGTTTCGTCATGAGCGTCCTCCGGCGCATGACAGTCGTTGTTATTATTCTTTAGCTCCCGAATCCGGCTGATGACGACCGGACCTGTGGAGATACCCGTTTAGGAAGCAAGACTCATGCCAGAACCCGGATTAGAAAAGTCTAATATATTAATTATAAAACAACAGCTTAAAGAGCTTATTTGAACTTTATTCTAGGCATTTCAACTGGCGTGTGCAGTTCACTGCCAGCGATCGTGTTTTTCGTACAAAATCTGTGCCGCATCATTCCGTTGGCTGACCCGCCCCGCGCTCTGCTCGAATCGGGATCAGCGCTTTCCGTGACACCTGGCAGCGCCGCAACGATGAGTGTCATCCGCGTACCGACTGGCGGCAGGATTTCGCTATTACCGAGTATCGATCCATACGCGCCGATACCGAGACCAAGCTGGTGCTCGATAATCGTCATCGGATCGTGCACCAGACCAATCAACGAGCCTGAAGAGTCAGCCAGGTAGGTCGGCGGGTCGGACGGGTACATCGCCGAACCCGGTGTAGATCCAGCGCGTCTCGCGCGGCGGCCCGTCCGGCGCACCGACGATTCGCAGCGCATCTGCGGCATCGATTTCGACACTCCCCTGCGTCGCCCTCCCAGCGCAGCCTTGATTGCAACCTCAGGACCCTCGACCATCGTTTCGTCGAACTGGAATTCGGGGATGGACCACGCCGGTGTCATCGAGACCGATGAGAATACAGGCGAGATTGAAATGCAGGCCTCGGGTCCTGAGTTCGAGCAGGCTTTCGTAGTCCTTTACCCCACGCCGGGCGACCGCGAGGTACTCGAGCGGATCTTCGGTGTGGATCAGCTTTGCCTCAACGCTGAAGCTGCGTGCCGCTTTATCGACGACGATCCTGCCGACCTGGTAACGACCGCCGCCGAGGTCCTTGATCGGAACTTCCGACTCCGCCACCTGCGCCTGCGCGCTTGCGAAGGAAACTGATACCTACCAGCAACCAACCCAAAACTCCGACGCGCGCCGAGCTCATGGCTTCACCCCGAACACGATCCGGTGCGGCATGGGCGGCGGAAAATTGAACATCTCGACATCCACCAGTCCGCGGTCACGCATCCAAGCGGCGACATCAGCGTCCGCATGAACCGTACCGTCCGGCGCGGTCAGGAGCATCGTCAATCCGAACAAGGCAGCGAACGCGGGGCTGGCGCCCCCGGCATCGGCAAAGACATCGCAAATGACCATGCGGCCACCGGATTCCAGCGCATCGAAACCCTTGGCGATCAGGTCGCGACATTGCTGCTCGGTTTCGCGGTGAAACATGCCGGACATCAGCACGGCCTCGACCGGCGCCGGAAACGCTGACTTCTTGTAGTCGCCCTCAACCATATTGACCCGGTCACCGGCTGGCATTGTCGCAAGAATCTCGCGGGCGAATGGAATGACGCCGGGCAATTCCAGCACCTCGGCTTTGAGGTCCGGATAGCGCGCCGCGAAAAGCGCGGAGTAAGTACCGGGACCGCCACCCACATCCAGAAGGCTGCGACACTCGTCGAGGTCGACCAGGCTTACCAGCGCCTGCCCGATACCCAACGCGCGGTTGTGCATGCCATAGACAAAATTTCGGGTGCGCCTTTCGTCATCGCCGAGATAACTCGAAGCCGTCAACGCGGGCTCACCCGCACGCACGGAGTGTTCCAGCCGCCCCCAGGTCGCATAGAGGTCGTCGCAGTAGCGAATGGCATCGCCCATGTAGGACTGTGTTCCGGGCAGCAGATAGGCCGCCCCGAGATCGCTGCAACGGTACAAACCGTCTTGCTTTTCCAGCAGATCCAGCGAGGCGCAGGCATTCAGTAACAATTCGGTTGAGCGTCCGGCGATGCCCAGTTTCTCCGCAATCTCGTTCGCGCTGACCGCAGCATCGCCAATGGCCTCGAAAAGCCCGATTCGATTGGCGGCAAACAGCGTCTGCGACGCCCAGTAGGCCGTGGTCAGTTCGACAATCGGCGTGGGATCGGGAACCGCAGCGGCGTCGGATGTGCTCATCAGGCAGCATCCTCATGATGGCGATCGATGTCGCACTCCAGTTGCATGTAGGCGCAACGGTGGCACATAAATGCGTCTGAGATAGCCAATCCGTGGTTTTCGCGAATACCGGCATAGGCAATGTTGAGGCGCTCGAAGAAATTTCGCAGCCGGCTCATGTAGTCGGGATGATTCTTGCCGCCGACCGGCCAGTAAAGCGAGTAGATCGGGATGATCCCGCGGCTGCACAGATCCTCGGCACCGGCAATACACAAATCCGCCGCCGGCAGCCATTCCATCTCGTGCTCGGGTTCGAGCTCGATGCCCGCGACCATCGCCGAGTAGACCCGGCCGCGGCCCCACAGGGAAACGGCAGTCTCGAGCGAGGCAATCCACTTGTCATAGCCGACATAGCGATTCTTGCCGGGGCAGATTTTTGCGAATAGCGGCTCCGACCAGACTTCGAGATTGAAGCAGACGTTGTCGACCAGCGCGTCGTCGTAAAACTGCTGCAAAAGATCGTCAGGCAGCGCGCCGGAACCCAGCGTAACCGGCACGTTTTCGTGGTTAATTTCTTTGACCGCGCGCGCCAGTTGGAGGAACCGCTCGCCCTCCTCGCGCCAGTCGGTCAACGATCCGCCAACGAGGTAGATATGCCTGATGGAGGTTTCGCCAAGCGCGGCCGTCACCGTCTCCTGCATCCGGCTTGAGGGTGAGCGCGGGAATAGCCAACTGCCCCGCCACCTGGCCGAGGTGTGCGGTGCGCTCGTCGGGTGCCCCGTATGAGCAAAAGCGGCAGCGCATCGATTCGCCATCGTGCTTGTGCAGAAAATATTCGCAGCCGGGAGCGACATTGATCACCATCATATCGCTGTGCAGACTGACCCCGGCCTGGGCCATCGGGAACCCGTCGCTGGTCTCGCCCCGCATCCATTCCGGCATTGGCTCGAAGCGAATTTCGATATCGTCACCGGCGGTCGCATTACGCAGACGATAACCGGCATCGCGATCGCCCTCGACAACCCAGTCCGATTCACCATTGCCCTTTCACCCGAATCATCGTGCCGTCCGGAGTTCGAATCAGGTACGGTATCGCCACCTGCGGCTTACCCGTGGGATTGGGTTCGTCCGGCTTGAACCTGTAAGGATAGTAATTGGGCAACGCATGCTCCACTGCCTTGCCCAGCGATTCGCTGTAGCGAATGCCTTCAAACATCACATCGACTTTGAGTCGTGTCGAAGCATCGAGTCTTTCCATGATCACCGCCCCGGTCTGCTGCAAACGATCTTTTTATTTTATCCCGGACATATCTCAAACACTGGTGTTATAGTCGTTTCGGCCGTGAACAACAAAAAAAGAAACTCAGGCTAAGCCAATGTCCGGCCCGTTGCGCACTACAGTTGTGATTATAGTCGCGCTGCTGGTGCCTATCGTGCCATATGTCATAATCGGCGAACTACCCGGCGAGCAATGGTTGTCCAATGCGGACGACGACGCTTTCGCGTTTGGCGCTACCGGCGCCGCTCTGCTCGTCGCCGATGTCCTGCTCCCTATTCCGTCGAGTATTGTCGGCACATTGCTGGCCGGTCGTCTCGGTTTTATCAGCGGATTTCTCTGGACCTGGAGCGGGCTCTGTATCGGACACATCATTGGCTATGGCGTGGGCCGAGCGTTACTCTCTGGTGCACGCGCCCATCTTCCCGAGACACCGACACTTCTGGCGGTCCTGGTCTCGCGCTCGCTGCCGATCCTGGCTGAGGCGCTGACCCTCACCGCCGGTGCCACGCGAATGTCCTTTGCCGGTTTTACCGGCGCCTGTCTGATCGGAAATTTTGTCTATGCTTTTCTGCTTGCCGCCAACGGCGCGGCGTTGATTCCGGACGGACTGCTCGGCCCGGTTCTCGTGATTCCAGGCCTGTTGCCGGCGGCAGGTCTGTGGTTGTGGTGGCGCCATCGGACGCGACTCGCAACAACCCGCGGCAACGGCCGGAGTCAGCAATCCGAAGAACCCGGGTAGCGGCCATCGCAACTACGAGCGGCCGCCAAACCATGCCGGTCAATGACTGACTGTGACTAGCGCGAGACCGTTAGCTACCGGGCGAATCGGGCTGGATGTAGATCCGGTTCGAGGGTGGGATTCCGTGCGTAAACAAGGTCACGGTATTGCCGACTTCGATCTGCGACTGGATGTAATTGAAGGATTCGCTAACCGACTCGACCGTATCGGCATTGACGCGGATCACTTCCATGGTCTGAGGCAGATCAAAAACCTCCGCCAGTTTTATTCCCAACTCCTGCGGCGCTTTATTATTCGCCGTACCGCCGGAGTGGCCGTTCCCGCCCGAACTGTCACCCGCAGTTGATTCCGAACCTCCGGCTGTCGCGGAACCGCCGTCCGCGCCGCTCAGCCCAGCGAATCCGGTGCCGGTTGCGGCACTCTCAATCAATGCGCTTAGCGACTCGGCCGAGCCGCGAACCGCAACGACACGTGCCCCGGGCTTGTAACTGGTGGTAATTGCGGAGGACTCTCTGTCATCTGCTGGCGTCGACTTTGGTACCGCGACATCTGCGGCGCTCAATCGTCTCGCGCCATCGGGTGAAAATCGCTGGACACCGTATTCGAGCGACATCGTTATTCGCTCGCCGGGGCGATCGAAGATGACCGAATGACGATCGATGCAACTGACTTGGCCGAGTTCTGTGTTCTCCTCCGTGCGAACCACGACAAAAGTAGCCATCCGCATGCTCGAGAATGGCAACCGAGACGCGGTCCGGATCGTGAATGACACCAGTCAGCGTGAAGCCGTCGAGGTTTGCCGCGTTGCCACGTGTGACAAAACCACAAAAGTCGCCAGGCAAACCAAGACTCTTTTGCTCATTTTATATCCCGGAACAAAATAAGCGGCGCGGCATTCCCTGCCGCACCGCCTGCCCTGTCTATCCGCACGAGTCAAAAACTACCCCGAATATCGCTGCGATCCCTGGTAGCCTGCGTCGGGATCAGCACCGCACCGACGGACTAACCGCGCGCGCGAAGCATCGGCTTTCTTCGGGCCAGACCCAGCGCAAGGAAACCCAGACTCAACAACAGCACGGTACCGGGCTCCGGCATCGGCATATCTTGCGGAGAACAGACATAGTCGAGATCCCGCGGACTCTGCGTATCGTTACATTTCACGTCATTGATACCGCCCCAGTTGAACGCGAACGAGGCTGATTCCGCATCGGCATTGGCAGTAAAGAGCAGCGACGCGAGAATGAAATCGCCACCGCCCTGCAACCCCGACAACGTCGCCAGGTCGAGTATCGAGAACAGGTTGGGATCCGCAAACCCGGGGCCGTCCACGTTACCCGGGTCGTAAAAGGCCTCGCAGCCGGCGCTTGCATCCGTATTCTCGCAAGCCATCCCAAGACCATCGCCGTAGTCAATCGCGTCCAGCGTCAATAACGTATCGTCATACGCGATGGCCATATCGTAAGCGGTGATGACTTCGGTTCCCAGATCCGACGCCACAATATCGACTCTGATAACGTCGCCAGAGGTAATCGGCCCGGCATCAGTCGGATCCAGCGATATATTCACCGCCAGCGCGTTGCCACCCCACATCGACGCTGCCAGCAGCAGGGCCGTGCTCAGTAAACTCGTGCGTTTCATGTCTGTCTCCTCATTTCCTGGAGCTGTTTCTTATTTTTCCCAAATCCCGAATCGGTTCCGGGTGACCGGCGCCGAAAGCCCGGACCGGCCACCCGGTTTCGAACGTATCACCCACCGCCCTTCTGGAATACTTGCTGCACGTCATCTTCCGCGCAGTTCTTGCGCGTGCACTGCTGTGCACACCAGCGAGCGTCGTTGACGGTGATGGTTCCGTCGCCATCGAAGTCGGCGGCCGGATCGGCAGGCGGCACACTCTGGCCGCGCAACACACTGATCAGGCGGAGATCGGCCCGGTCGATGTCTTCGTCACCGTCCATATCGCAGCGCAGGAATCCATCCGAGCAGGCGTCACCGACGCCATCGCCGTTGGAATCTTCCTGGTCTGGATTAAACACGTCCGGGCAGTTGTCGCAAACGTCGCCGACTCCATCCTCGTCACGATCGGACTGATCCGGGTTCGGCTCGGTCGGACAGTTGTCGTCGGCATCGCAGATACCGTCACCGTCGGAATCGACACAGCCGCCACCGGTGGAGCGGGATAGCACGAGAATTGCATAGGCCTGCGACGCATACTGGTCCCAGCGTCCGGGCGCGCCATTAGCGTCGTACTGGCCGTCGCCCGCCTGGTAGCCGAGCAGTGAGTAGGCGTAATCGAAGTAGATTCGCGGCTGCTCGTTCGGGTCGTCGTAGTAGCCGGGACCCTGGGCACCGAACAGCGGAACTCGCGGCACGGTGGTCGGATCGCGATGAACCTCGCGTACGTTGCAGGCCGGTGCTGCGGCAGGATCCAGCGTGCCGATATCCTCAACGCTGGTGTTACCCGGGTTGGGATCAATACCGGACCCTTCAATAAACTCATAGGCCTTGGAGGAAGACCACAGGTAATAATAATAACTCTGTGCACTGAAGTCGTTGCCGGCAATATTGGTGTACCGATACCGGTTCTTCGCCCATGTCAGGTATTCCTGCACGCCAGCGGAATTGACGTTTGAGCCACCCACCAGCTGAATCCAGGTACCGGATGCGGTTTGCTGATGCGTCGCATCATTTCCACGATTGTAGCCGTGACCCGCGTCGTCAGCGGCGATGCCGCTGCAGACGTCCGACGTGGTGACCGCGTTGGCGATGTACGCGGCCTCGGCGCGATCCGCCAGCGCATTGAGCTGGGCAAGTCTCGCGGCATCCGAATAGGACGCATCCGAGTAAACGGAGCGTATTGAGGCCAGACCGGCCATCACCAGTTGCGTCGTCGAAGAATCCGGACAATGACGGGTTGAAATAGCACCAGTAACCGTCGTCCAGCGCCGCCAGTCTGATTCTGGTTGGCTGCGATCCGATCGAATATCGCGTTGATCGTGCCAATCAAATCTGACGGCAATCCGCCGGGCAGATCGGGATGCTCGCCGCGATCGGGACCACCGGACAGCAGATAAACCGACAACGCCATCGCATCGCCGCCGTCGCGGTAGGCATAGAAACTGGCCCCAAAAGCGCGGTTGATGATGTAGGCGGCGGAACGGCGCATGCGCGCTTGGTCCGCCGCGCTTGCATTCTCATAGCCCTGCGCAGCGGAATCCTGATCGGCGCTTGCGCGCTTTTCGAGCAGCGCAAGTAAAGTCAGGCCAGCGGCGTTGCCGGCGGAAGACGGATTATTAAACGCACCGACGGTGTCCAGCCATCCCAGGCCCAGATCGATCGATGCGTTGACGTCGTTACTGAAATTTGTCACCTGCGCCTGTGCGCTACCCACGCCCAGCGCAAGAAGTAGAGGGAGTATAAGCCGTCCCGGTCCCCACTTTTTATTCATGTCCTGCTCCTCAGGTCTCTCGTTGCGGCGATACGTTCCTGGAGTCCACCCAGGTCGGGTCCGGTTGTTCTTGATGATTCAGACCCGCACCGTTTTTTTTGCCCCCCATGCGTTTGTTGACATTCACGCATGGTTACTGTCAAAAGATGCAAAGCACATGCCAAGCCCAGCGAATTCTTTTTAAGGTATTGTTTTCGTTGTCTTTTAATGACAAATTTCAAACACTCGGCGAGTACTGACTCTTCGTAAGGCAGTCTGACAATAACACCTTTTTTTGTTTAAAAGCAATATGTTATAACCTCTCGACAAAACACCTGTACAATTTCCCCCCACACGGGTTGCCGGTTCGTCTATAAATTACCCACCCCGCAGCCATTGTGGCTTTGCAACAACGATTAAAAAACATTGACTTGTCGGCAGGTTGACAATTCAGGCTAATGCGCCGGTATGCTCGGGAATCGAAGTCTGCAGCGCCACAAAGACGGAAAAAGAGTGTCGGAATTATTTACACAGATGAGTTTCGGGCGGTGACTATCGGAGCCGCAACACTGCGTGAACGCATCTCGCGTCCGTTCATGCTGCTGCTCGTTGTCGCTATGACATCGGCGTGGCTGGCGGCAGTGACAATCCTGCGCAGCACAGTGATCGACACCCTCGATCGCCGCCTCGAGTATTCGGTATCCGTACTGGCCAGTGGCACATTGCCGCTTACGCCCGAACTGCTAAATCGGGCCGGACTGGTAACGGGTCTGGATTTCGCCCTGATCGACAAAGATGAGCACATGATAGCCAGTACGATCGCACTGGATTCGGCGGACACGTTGACCCGCAGTCCGGAGGTCCTCGAACTGATCCGGTCGAAACCGAACCTGCCGTACTCAGCCAGCACGATAGACGGGCGGCGTGTCGCCGCCAAGCAGGTTGCCGGCAGAGCAATGCCCGATGGCGTCACTCTTGTGGCGATTGCATCGCTGGACGATATACGACACTCAGTTGGCAAGGCCGCTGCATGGTTTGCGTTGACCCTGCTCGGCGCCGGGCTGATGCTGTACCTTCTCGGGCGCAGAGTCAGCCGCGCCATTTCGCGACCGATCAGTGAACTCGGCACTTTTGCCGAGCGCATCTCGTCGGGCGAGCGGAATATCGACAATCGCCTGGATGGACCGAAGGAATTGCAAAAGCTCGGTGAAATCATGGCGAGTATGGCGCAGCGAATCGATGATACCGAGGCCGAAATGATGCGCCAGAATCGCTACAAGGCGCTCGGCGAGATGGCCGCGCGGATCGCGCATGAGATCAGAAATCCGCTCACTGCAATCAAGATGCAGTTGCAACTTATGCAGGAATCGGCCGATGCCGCGGGTCGGGAAAAACTCCAGCGTGTGCTGAACGAAACGGCACGCCTTGAGATGATCACCGCAAATACGCTGTCACTCGGCGGGGATCTTGCGATACGGACGCAACCTGTCGAACTCGACAGTATCGCCGCCGAGGTCATCGAATTGCTGCGACCGCAGTTTCAGCACCAGCACATCACGCTCCGGTTCGAACCGGGTTGCGAAACTTCTCTACCACTCGATGCGGATCGTGTTAAACAGGCATTGCTGAATCTGCTGGTCAATGCTGCTGACGAACTGGTCAAAGGCGGCGAGGTCAGCGTGGCGACGCGTGGCGGGGACCACAATGCAGTGCTGATCGTTGAGGACGACGGCCCCGGAATTGCCGCCGACAAACGCAGTGCATTATTCGACAATCCAACCAGCGACAAGAAATTCGGTCTTGGGCTTGGCCTTGTCGTCGCCCGCCAGGTCGTCGAAGCGCATGGCGGACAACTCACCGTCATGGACAGCGAACGACTGGGAGGCGCAAAATTTCGCATGGAGTTTCCGCGTCCCGAGAAAGTTGTAACGGAGTAGACAGGCATGGCAAAAGTTCTTGTTGCCGACGACGAACAATCGATCTGCGATGCGTTCAGCGCGTTTCTGACCCATGAGGGGCACACGGCGCTGACCGCATCGACCGGACCCGAGGCGATATCGCTGGTAACCGATGAACGTCCCGACGCGATGTTTCTCGATGTGCGCATGCCGGGCAATGAAAATCTCGAAGCATTGCGCGAAATCAAGTCGCTCAACCCGGAACTGCCGGTCATAGTAATGACGGCGCATGGAACGCTCGATACCGCGCTCGAGGCGATGCGATTGCAGGCATTCGACTATATCGGCAAGCCGGTCGAACTGGCGCAGGCTCGAGAACTGCTATCCCGTGCGCTGCATTACAGCCTGCTCGAAACCCGCAACCGACGATATCGCCGCACTGCCCGCTGGCGACGGCCTGCCGCGACTGGTCGGCCAGAGCCCCGCGATGCAGGAGGTCTACAAAATGATGGGGCTGCTCACCGCAAACGATTTGTCTGTGCTGATTACCGGTGAGAGCGGCGTCGGCAAGGAACTCGTCGCGCACGGCATCCACGACAACAGCGCGCGCGCCGACCAGCCGTTTGTCGCGGTGAACTGCGCGGCTATTCCGGAGGGGCTGATCGAAAGCGAGTTATTCGGTCACGAGAAAGGCGCTTTCACCAGCGCCCACGAGAAACGCGTCGGCCGGTTCGAGGCGGCGGGCCAGGGCACGCTGTTCCTCGATGAAGTATCGGAGTTACCGGTGCACTTGCAGAGCAAGCTGCTGCGGGTGTTGCAGGAACGCAGTTTCGAGAGAGTCGGCAGCGGCGAATCGCGCCCGTTCCGTGCGCGGCTGATCGCTGCGTGCAACAGCAACCTGGAGGAAGAGATGCGAGGCCGGCCGGTTCCGCGAGGATCTCTATCACCGGCTGAATCTTGCGACGCTGACAATTCCGCCGTTGCGCGAGAGGAAAACCGATGTTGCGATTCTCGCCGGGCACTTTTTGCGCGTTGCCAACGAGGAAGTCGGTAAACAGATATCAGGGATAGACGACGCAGCGCTCAGACTGCTGGAGGCGTATCCGTGGCCGGGCAACGTACGCGAACTCGAGCACACGATAAAACGCGCCGCGCTGGTCGCACGCGGCAACGCGATTACGATCCATGACATCGATGGTGAGTTGCTGCGGCAGGATTCGGCTTCGACGGCCGGTTCCCGTGAGGAACTCAGGTCGCTGGTCAGCGCCTGGGCCGAGCGCGCATTCGCCTCCTCCATAGACGGGCCCGACGACCCAGACGGTCCGGACGACGAGAACCGATACCAGGACATTGTCCGGTGCGTCGAGGAAGAAATCGTTGCCGCTGCCTTGGCGAGGACCGGCGGCAACCAGGTGGCCGCGTCCCGCTTTCTCGGGCTGAACCGCACAACCCTTCGCAGCAAGATCCGCAAATCCGGCGACTGAGCAAATTCTGCACACGCGCGCGGCACAACTGCCGACAATCCATTCACAACCGAGCCGCAGCGCGGCAGTGGCTTTGTAGTGGGACCACGTAAGTGCTTGTTTCCGTAGCTGCAAAAGCCCTATCTAAACGATTTTCAGGAACTGGCATGATCGTTGCTTAAAAGTATCTGGTGTGGAATCCACAAGGATTTCGCGGCGCGCCCGGGTCCCCCACAATTACCCGGGCTCGCCAGCCAGCCCGATCACATCGCCCCAGTGGCCGGGCTGGCCGAAACAATCGGCAGCGTGCTGTCGGGTGACAAACGAGCGGCAGGCGCGTCTGCAAAGATGCGTCTGCCGTATCGTACTGGTAGCCAATAACAATAACAGTCTCCTCAAGGGGGTCGGCAGAATGGCACCGATCAGAGGGCATAAGGGCCGGGCAACCGGAGCGGCCCTGCTACAGGGAAATGTGTCCGGCACACTGCTGGGCGCAGCCACGGCTGTATTGGCGCTGACTGCCTTCGAAGTCCCGGCTGCCGCCGAGGGAATGCTGGTCGCGGCCATCGCACTGTTCAGCGGAATCTGGTTCTGCCCGGTTTTCATCGCTGGCGCGGTTACGCGGGTCACCGCGACCATTGCCTGGTCCGTCACTCTGCCACTTGCAATAGCCGCGGCAACAGCCGCCACCACCGCCATCCCCTTGTCGCGAATTGCCTACCCGGGTGGGGCCGCGATCCTGATTCTGATCGCCGCATCACTTGCCATCGCGTGGGCGGATACGCGCGGTTGGCGCGAGGCACGAACCGGACTCGTGCTGTTATTCGCAATCAGCATTACAAGCTGTGTATGGCTCGGTCCCGCTGCCGAGCTGGCAGCGGCAAGACCCTGGATGGCGAGCCTGATCGTCAATCTCAACCCGGCCTCGTTTCTGGCGGTTGCGGCCGGGCACGACTACCTGCTCGATACCTGGCTCTACCAGCACACGGCTTTCGGCAGTCTGCGCTACCAATACTGGCCACTGAGTCTGTTCGTCGGCCTGAGCCTCGTGGTCGCGGCGACTTTCGCGGCATGCCTGCTTTTACCAGTCAACAAGAACGCCGGATCCACGGCGACAACGTAATTTGAAGGAGCAATCTATGAGACAGGGGATTTTCCAGGCCTGGTTAGCGATGACCCTACTTGTATGCGGCGGTGTAAATGCCGAGCCCGTGATGGATCCGGCGCTGCGCGAGAAAGCCGGCCGCGCGGCGGATGCCGGCCTGCATTATCTGCGCGAGCACCAGGCGGAAGACGGTTCATGGTCGGAGTCGGTCGGAGTCACTGCGCTCGCGCTACGGGCGTTTCTCGAGAGTCATCGCGGCTATAACGAAGGCGATGGCGCGTTTATCACTCGGCCGATCAGTTTCATCATGGCTAATGTCCGCGACGACGGATCGATAAGCGAGACAGCGCAGAAGAAAAACTACAACACCGCCGTGTCACTCACCGCACTGGCGGCAACCAACAACAGCGACTACGCAACGACGATCAGCAACGGACAGAAATTTCTCAAGGGCCTGCAGCTCGACGGGCCCGACGGCTACGAGCCCGATCACAAGTACTACGGCGGCATTGGCTACGGCGGTGACGAACGCCCCGATCTTTCCAACCAGTACATGGCGCTGGAAGCGCTGAAAGCAACCGCCACGGATGAGAACGACCCGGTCTGGGACAAGGCACTCACTTTTGTCAGCCGCGCGCAAAACTACAGTGAAACCAACGACCAGGAATGGGCCGGCAACGACGGCGGCTTCGTGTACATGCCGGGTTACAGCCCGCATGAAGGACTGAACTCCTATGGCGGCATGACGTCTGCCGGACTGCTGAGCCTGTTGTTCGCGGGCGCCGACAAATCGGACCCGCGGGTAAAAGCCGCCTACGACTGGATTCGCGCCAACTACACGCTCGAGGAAAATCCGGGTGCCGGGAACCAGGGTCTTTACTACTACTACAACGTGTTCGCCAAATGCATGTATGTCTATGGCGAAACCGAGATTGTCGACACCAACGGCGTCGCGCACAACTGGCGTAACGATCTCGCGCGGAAACTGATCAGCCTGCAACAGAAAGACGGCTCATGGTTCAACCCCGATTCACCCCGCTGGTGGGAGGGGAACAAGGACCTCGTCACCGCCTGGAGCGTGATCGCGCTGAACTCCGTGTTGCGCGACTAGGGAGAACGGCTTGGCGCTGCAAAGGCATGCACTTGCAGGTATCACCGCAACGGCGTTTCTCGCGCTGGCCGGCAACGATGCTGCGGCTGCCGTCTCAACCCATGCGGCGTGGGGCGGCAATGTTCATCCGGGACGGCCAACCGGGGTATTTGTCGAGGTGCAGCCAACATCGGGCGGGGATGCGCAGATCACGGTTACCAGTGGCGGACAGCGCTACACCAGCCTTGCCCGCCTCGAACCCGGAACCCTGCATCGCCAGTGGCTGACAGTCGTTCCTTCCGCCGGGCGCTCGCTCGAGGTGCTGGTACAAACCCCCGGCGCTGCCGACCACCACGAACAATTGTCGCTGCGGGTGGCGCGCCAGCCGATCGTCGCCTATGTCTCAATGGGAGAACTGCGCCTCCCGCAAGACGCAAAACACACAGTGGTTGCAGTGGACCCTGCCTTGCTTCCAGACAGTACCGATGCATTTGCCACGCTTGATGCGCTGGTCCTTGCACGCTCCGGCTTCGAACGTCTGTCCGAGGCGCAAATCGCGACATTGCTCGCCTTTCTCGGCACATGCGGCCGTCTGCTCGCTGTCGATATGCCAGATGCGACGTTTCGCCTGCTGCGGGCACAGGCCGGATGCGGCGGTCTCTTCGTCGCGTCCGCCAACCTGCCCGGAACGCATGCAGCCGTAAACCGGTTGCTCGCGGCCGAGCACGATACGCTGCCGTCCGCCGCGCGACTGGCAGCGATGCAGCCGGAAGCCCAACGTATGCAGCTATGGTGGCGCGTCACGATCTTCGTGCTCGGCTATGTGATCGTCATGGCGCTGCTTGCCGCTTCGGGTCGCGCCCGCCCCGTACTGGCAGCGACACCGTTGCTGGCGGCGGTCATCGCGTTGCTGGTGTGGACGGCGGATGCTCGCGAGGAGTTGCTGGTATGGTCGGAAACCTACCAGGGTACCCAGTTTGCCCGCTACAGGGGGCTGATCCGCGTCACCGGCACCGGTCGCGGGATGCGCCGGCTGATCGCGCCACCGGGCGGCGGCCAGCCGCGCCCGGTCAGCGACCGCGTCGTTGCCACGTTCACCGCGACGGCGGGACAGGCCAATCAGCACAGCATCGAGATTCCCGTCTCGCTGATGTCGCGGTCACTGTTCCTGCTGGAGGGCACATTTCCTGTCAATCCCGCCCTCGCGCTCGCTGGACCGGAGCATTCTCCCGCCGTCGTTCATCGCGGCGGTCAGCCGACACCACAGGGGTTGTTGAGCCTGGACGGTGACATTTTCCCGGTGCCGGCAATGCAACCGGGACAGACCGTGCATATCGACACGGATTCGCCGTTACCCCGCGATCACAGGATCGGAAGCCTGTTGCGCCTGCGCGCCGGCTCGCGCGGCTCGCTGTTGTTGCCACTCGAACGGATCGATCGGCTCGCTGCGGAACGCGCGAGCAGCATGGGCTGGTTAATGGTCACTCCGCGAACAGCGCAGGACGAGGCGGGATGATTCTCCGCTATCCGAACAATGCCACCCTGGTCTGGAGTCTGGCTGCGCTTCTCCCTGTTGCTGCGTGGTTCCTGTTGACTGCGCGCCTCGCAATTCTTCGCGGTGTGGACCTCAGCGCCAGCGCCGACATCGCGTTTGCCGTGCTGGCAACGGCACAGGCGTTCGTCATTCCGCTGTTTGCAGCCGGACACCGACCCGTAATGCGGCCGATTTCGCGGTTGCCGCCGCCTGCCCGATCTATACCGGGCTGCCGTTCGCCGCGCTGTTCTGGCTCGCCGGCACGCTCGATGCAACGGTTGCGATTGCGACCCAGGCATTGCTTGCCAGTTTCGCGGTGGGCTGCATGCTGCTGACCAGGTCAATACAGGCAGTACTGCCGGCGCGTGTGGCCGGGCCAATGATCCGGATCGTACTTGGCCTGACAGCGGCGGCGGCAGTCGTCTTCAGCCGCGACTGGCTCGGTTGGATATCCTGATGGCCAACCGCGCCACCGAGTTCTCCGATCTCGTTCGCGCGTATCGCCGCCGGGCCCTGAGGCAGTCGCTGGCACGCGCGCTGCTAAGCGCATTCAAACTGGGCGCCGTCGTTCTGGTCACCGCGGCCTGCCTGCGCCTGGTCTGGCCTGCGATTCCGCCGATGTTGCCTGCCGTAGCCGGACTGCTGGCGTTTGCCGCCGTATTCCTGACCGGCCTGTACACGGAGTTGCTTCAACGCATCGCACCGATTGTTGCAGACACTGCACTGCACGCGGGTTCGTTGCTTGTCAGCGCGTTGGAACTGGAAGCCCAGCCGCGGCGACACGACCGTCGCGCTACAGTATTCACGATGCAGCGGGCACGCGCCGAACTACCCGCATGGCGTGCGGCAATTCGCGAAGTACTACGCCTGCCGTCGCCGCGCGCATTTCTACTGCCGCTCGCATTGCTCGTCGCCGGCCTCGCATTGCTGGCGTTACGTCCCGCGACGACAGCCCATGGTCCGCCCGATTCGCGGGCAGAAAAATCGGACGCCACGGCAATTACATCGCGAAGGATCGCCGAGTTGCGCAGCTCACTGCAACCTGCAGGCTCCGGACAGCATGCAGCAGCGACGACACAAGACGCTCCGGGTCCGCCCGTTGCACGTAGCGATCGGGTCCGAAGCGCGCGCGACTCAGCTGCAACAGTTGACGAGATTACTGGGCAACGCGCCGTATCCGCCCCCACCATCGGTGACAGAGCAAATACGCGTGCGGTATCAGGACAAGGATCACGCGCCGGGTATGCCGCGGCAACGGACGACAGCGTCAGTTCTCGCGCTGACGATCTCGAGCTCGAGGTCACCGCGGTAGACATTGAGCGCAGTGGCAATGCAGGCGTCAGCATGAACGCGACTGCTGGCGCGTGGTTTTGCGGATAATCGCGCACGCGCAACTGAGGGCGCCGGTATGACGATGCCACCGGCCCTGCTTGCCACCGGCGCCCATGATTACGAACTGACGCCGGCCGAGCGCGGCTACTTCGAACGCTACCGCCGCCAGCGGGAGACAAGCCAATGAACGATGCCAGCCAGGGTGAGTGCTTCGCCGCAAGCGGTCCGCGACCAGCTACTGCAACTGCAGACTGCGTTGGAGGGTGTGCTGCTGGGGCAACAGCAACTGGTGCGCCAACTGCTGACAGCGCATTGTGGCCGGTGGCCACGTCTTGCTCGAGGGCCTGCCCGGTCTCGGCAAAACCAATCTCGCAAAAGGCCTTGCGAACGCGTTGGGTGTTTCACTCGGGCGGGTGCAATGTACACCGGATCTGATGCCGTCGGACATCACCGGCAGCGAAGTATTGCAGCGTGCCGCTGACGGACAAATGCAGATGGTCTTCCTGCGTGGGCCGATTTTCGCGTCGTTGGTCCTCGTTGACGAAATCAATCGTGCAACGCCGCGCACGCAAGCCGCTTTGCTGGAAGCGATGCAGGAAAGCCAGGTCACAGCCGGGGGCCACAAACACGTGCTGCCGCAACCGTTCTGGGTGCTGGCTACGCAGAACCCGATAGAGCTCGAAGGTACCTATCCACTACCAGAAGCGCAGCTCGACCGGTTCCTGTTCAAGTGTCATGTCCCCTACCCCGACGCCGACGCCATGGCATCCATTCTCGATCAGGCCCTCGATAGCGAACCTTCGGACCGGCTGGGCAGGATCGTCACTGAATCGCAATTGTCCGGACTGCATGACTGGGGAACGCGAGTCATCGTCGCGGAACCGGTAAAACGAGCGGCTGTCGAGCTTGTTCTTGCGACCCAGCCAGCGCGCGGCAAAGACACGATTGCCGCCCGTCATTTGCGTTACGGCGCGAGTCCGCGCGGCCTGCAGGCGATAGTCAAAGCCGCACGGATCAACGCGTTGTTTGACGGCCGTGCCCACGTTGCCATCGAGGATCTTCGCAGTGTCGCATTGCCGGCGCTGCGCCATCGCGTGTTGCTCAAAGTAGAGAGCGAGCTCGAGGGAGTCGATGCGGATACGGTGCTGCAGGAGATAGTCCGGACATGGCTGAACGCGCATTGAACGATCCGCTGGCGGCTGTCGATCAGACCGAACTCAAACGCCTCGCGGGTGTAGCGGGAAAACTCCTGGCGGGACGCAGCTCGACAATGGGCGGCGGCCGCCCGCACCGGCGCCAGGCCGGGCGCGGACTCGAGTTTTTCGACCATCGCCCTTACATTGCCGGCGACGAAGTCCGCCATGTTGACTGGCGCCAGAGCGCGCGACGCGAGACGCCGATGGTCCGGCGCTTTGTCCATGAGGCATCGACCGACTGGCTGGTGTGTCTCGACTGCAGCGCGTCGATGCAAAGCGCAGCTCGACGCAAGTGGGCACTCGGACTGCAGATCGCCGCCGCGGTCAGCTACCTGTTGCTGTACCTGGGTGATCGTGTCGCACTCGCCGGCTTCAGTGAAGATCTGGATGCCATCTGCAAATCCGGCCGCGGTGCGGCCCACTACACGCGTTTGCTGATGGTGCTGCGAGAACTGGTGCAACGCAGCGGCGGCAAGGCTTCGCAGCCCGGCGCGTGCGCGGGTCTGGCGCGTCGCGGCGATGCCGCAATCCTCATCACCGACGGTCTCCGCGCAGACGGCATGAAACCCGATATTGCCTTGCTCGCGGCACAGTGCGCGCATGTTCGGGTGCTACAACTCGAGGACGTCCGCGATTTCAGCCTGCCGGGCGCGCCCGACCTGCGTCTCGTCGATGTCGAGAGCGGCATGGCACGCAGCGTCGCCAACTCCGATGCACTCATGCGAGCCGCGCGCACGGTACGGGACAACATCGCGCAAAGCCTGCGCAACAACTGCCTGACACACGCCATTCCATACACTCGCGTCGATGCCGATTCACACTGGCGCGACGCATTGCTGAGCCACCTGGTTCCGGTGGCGTCGCGGCGTGATTGAGCTTCAGCATCCAGTATGGCTTGCATTGCTCGGCCTCGTACCCGCGTTATGGTGGTTGCATCGGCTACGGGATCGGGGATTCGATTTTCCGGTCGCCGCATTGTTTCTGTGGCAGCCGTCCCAGGTCGCGGTTTCCCCGGGTATGCGTATCGATACGGCGGACCCCGCATGGCGCCGCCGTGCACTGCTCGCTGCAGTCGCCGCACTGGCGCTAGCGGGTCCGTTGCTGCATTCCGGGCAGGCACCGCTCACCGTCTGGGTAGATGACTCGCCCAGCATGTTCGCAATCGAATCCGGTACAACCCGGATTGAGTTGGCCGCGGCTGAAGTCGTGCGCCGGGCCCAAGCTGATGCGGTCAGCGAGTTTACCCTGCGCTCGCTCGGTGACCCGGCCTTGGCGATTCATGTCGATTCCGTGCGCGAGTTGGCCGAGAAGCTGACATCATGGCCGGTCGCCCGGCAGAATCTCCGGCCTCCCCCGCCGGTGTTGATGGATAAATCGCAGCGGCACTGGCTGGTCAGCGACGGCGCTGATCGCGACCTCGCGGATTGGTCGGCCAACGCGCCTCTCGCGGAGATTATCGAGGTGGGTTCGAAGCGGAACAACGCTGTCATCGAAGCAATTGCGGCCCGTGCGAATCCGGACAATGCGCGGATGATGGACCTGCAGTTTCACATCGGTTATTCGGGATCGACACCGGGCAGCCGCACGCTTGTTATCGGCGGAACCAAAAGCCCGGGCAAGCAGATCGTCGAGCTCGCGCCGGGCTTGTCTCAGGTCGTCACGGCTTCCGCGGCGATAGGGCAGAAAATCATGGCGCGGCTTGAACCGCCCGATGCAATGGCGCTGGACGACTCGCTGGTATTGACGGGCGATGCAAGCGCCGCCATCGCGGTACGAATCGGCGCCGACTGCCCGGCGGCGCTGACCGACGCGCTTAACGCAATCCCAGGTCTCGAGCCGAGCGCAGCGCCGGCCCGGCGCGTCGGCCTGATCGTCGCTTGCGCAAGCATGAGTGATCTTCCACCCACCGATAGCCCGGCTGTGTATTTTGTCGCACCGGACACAGGCATGCAGCGGTTGCCGGCACCGCAATGGACGGCGCACGCGGGGTCGCTGCGGAATATCCCCGTTGACAACGTTAGCGGGGCGGAAATCGCGTTCGGCCCCGGCGTATCCGTTACGCCGCTGCTATCCGCGGACGGACGGACAGTCATCTCACTGAACCAGTCGCCCGGACAACCACGCGCTATATATGTGGGACTCGCCATCGACAATACTGCATGGACGCGGCAGACGTCATTTGCGTTGCTGGTGGCGCGACTTGCCGAGTTAGTCACGGAACGTCAACTACTCGACCCGGTCATCGAGATTCGTCAGGAGGTCACTGACGAGGCGATTTCTCCACGCTACCGGATGAGGCCGAACGTGGTTGCCATTCCCGCTGCGGAGTCGGATCGGGAGATCGCGCCGTGGCTGATCTGCGTCGCTCTGCTTCTCGTGTTGTGGGATCTCGTTGCGTTGATCGCCGATGCCCGCGGGACCGCGGCACGGGCCGGCGGGGCGGCCAAATGAGCACGGCAAAACGGCAGTTGCTGCTCCGTGCCGGTTTGCGTGTTCTCGCGCTGGTCCTGCTGCTTGTCGCGCTGCTCGACCCCGGGCTGCCGATCGGCGGAACGGCGATGGATGTGGTCGTGTTGGTGGACGATTCGGCGAGCGTGCAGCGTGACACGCTTGACACCCGCTGGCCGGGCATCGCGGAAACGCTACGGCAGCTGCCGGACGGGCACAGAGATATCCTGAGATTCGCCGGCACACCGGTACTCGAGCATTCCTTTACGACCCCGGCGCAGGCCCCGCCCGGCGGCATACCGCGGACTCGGATGCTTGATCGCCGCGGCACCGATATCGCCGCCGCACTGGTTGCCGGTTTGCACAGGCTGCACCCGCAGCGAGCGGGCACCCTGATACTTGCAACAGATGGTGGCGAAAACCGCGGCGATGCGACCCGGATACTAAACGATGCGCGTCGCGCCGGGGTCACGGTGCTGGCGCTCGATATGCGTGAACCGGCGCTGCAACCCCGGCTCGGCGGATGGCAGATACCCGACCGTGCCAGAATCGGTCAGAGCGTCCAGGCAACGGCGATCGTGCGTGGCGGCGCGGCAAGCCGCGTCGGCATCGAAATCCTCGTCGATGATGTCGTCGCCCAACGCCAGTCTCTGCAGTTGGCAGACGGCGCCGATGCAGCTGCGCATTTCGTCGTCACTCCCACGCAGAGCGGCACCGTGCGAATCGGATTCCGGGTAAGCGATCCGGCGGGTAAGGAAATCGACTATCAGCCCGTTGCCGCGGTCATCGATGTTCATGGCCCGCCCTCGATACTGTTTGTCGCGGAAAAAGCGACTGCAGTATTGGCGAGCAGTCTCCGCGCGGGAGGTTTCGACGTCGAGATTATCACCCCCGCGCAGCTCGACGGACGCGCACAACACCTTGCCCGCTACCACGCAATTGTACTGGACGATGTCCGCGCCGCGGGACTCGGCGTTGCCGCGCAACGTGCTCTGGCGGATGTCGTCCAGCGGCATGGGACGGGCCTGGTTGTACTCGGCGGCAGAGCGAGTTTTGGCGCCGGCGCATACCGCCACTCGGAGCTGGAACAACTGCTGCCAGTGACCGCGGAACCACCCGAACCACAACGCGAGGCGAACGTGATGTTCCTCGTCGACAATTCCGGCAGCATGGGGCAGGCGCCCCAGGGCGTGTCGCGCCTCGACATAGCGCGCGAGGCCGTGCTCGAAACCGCCCGATCACTATCGGATGCCGATCGCGTGTCGCTTGCATCCTTCAGCGTCGAACCGGTTGTGCATCTCGCTGCTGGTAATTACCCGGATCCGCAGGCACGGCTGGATGCGGCCTGGCATTTCTCTGCCCAGGGCGGAACGACGCTTGCTCCAGCGCTAAGGCTGGCGGCGTCGACCCTCAGCGGCGAAGACAACGCGCAAAACCTGCTGGTCCTCGTGACAGACGGCTTTCTCGCGGGCACGGATCTCGCATTCGCCCGGCAAATCCTCGCCGCCAGTCGCGTCGAACTGATTGCATTGGCCATCGGTGAGGAATCGGATCTCGGTGCACTGGAATCGCTGGCGAGCGCGCACGAGGGCCGTGTCCTGAAAGTCGATCGGGTTGCGGAGTTACCGCGCCTGATGCGCCAGGCGGTCGAGGCAAGCAAACAACCGACGTTTGAGGGACCCAGCGAATTGCAGGTCCACGACGTACTTCCCGAGGAGTTTCCACAAACGCATACCTGGCCGGCAGTAAGCGGCTTCGCGGTAACGCGGCCGCGCGACGATGCAACCGTATTTGTCCGTGCAAAGAGTGGCGAAGCCGTGCTGGTCGAGCATATGAGCGGTGCCGGGCGGGTCGTGGTTTTCACTCCGGGGATTGGCGAATTTACGTCAGACTGGGGCAACTGGAGCGAGTGGCCGGCATTTGCCGGCGGGCTGCTCGAACGTGTCAGTCCATTGTTGCCCTCTGCCCGAGTCGGAATGAACGTCATCGACGAACCAGACTATCTCTCAATCGAGGTCGACCTGCGCGACGCGTCGGGTGGCTGGCAATCCGACGCGCGCCCTGTCGTCACACTGGCGCGGCCCGACGGAACAACGGTGACCAGTGCAGCGCTACCGGGCGCGCCGGGAAGATACATAGCGCGGGTTGCAGCGGCGAGCACAGGCACTTACACCATCGCGGTAAGCAGCGGCGATGCGACTGTTCGCAAGAGGCATGTCCGTCATACAGCAGACGATCCGCCGCTGGCCGCGGACGGGGGCCAGCTGAATGAATGGATCGCGAGCGGACTGCTCGAGCCATTGACCGGGACCAGCATCGAAATACTCGAGCGCAAAGCGACAGCATCGGTCAGGGCGTTGCTGACCGGGCTGGCACTGGCGACCCTGGTTTTGATTTGGGCGGGCGAACGGTTGTGGGCGCCACTGGATGCGCGCCTCGCAGTTCTCACCCGTCAGCTCGGGCGGCGCCTGACGCTTGTGTGGCGAGGCGCACCCGCATGAACAAATCACCGCGCCGCAATGGCGACAGCGTCTCGGTCTGGGACCCGTTGGTGCGGCTCGCTCACTGGTCACTGGCGCTAGCCACCGGGGTAGCGTGGTGGACCCGTGAGTACAACTACGAACTTCATCTCGATGCCGGCTACGCGGTACTGACGATCGTGGTGATTCGCCTGCTGTGGGGTTTCATCGGAACGCAGCACGCCCGCTTTCACACCTTCAGCTACGCTCCCAGGGTCGCATTGGGTTACCTGCGGGATCTGCCGCGCGGCCGCGCCCCGCGGTTTATCGGACACAGCCCCGCCGGCGCGTGGATGATCTTCATGTTGCTGGCCGCACTGATCGCCTGTTGCCTGAGCGGCATCGCGCTGGATGCGGCGGAGAATCGCGCCGGCCCGCTCGCGTCTACCCGGCTGTTCATCTACACCGAGCAGATCGAGGCATTCCACGCCTGGTCTACTCACGCGCTGGAGGTGCTGGTGCCGCTGCACATTGGCGGCGTCGCTGCCGCATCGCTGGCGCACCGCGAAAACCTGGTGACGGCGATGCTTACAGGGCGCAAACGCGCGCCCGGCGAGAGCGACAAGCGCTGAAAACACAGCCATGGATCACGCCTGGTCATGCTGTTAGAGCGCGCGCTGCACGCCGGCCCGCACAGCGCACCGTTCGCAGCCGGTTGTTAAACCGGACGCAGCGCCATCGTCGCGCTAGAAACGGTAACGAACGCCGACTCGCGGACGAATATCCGGCGCCGGAAAGCCAACGGCTTCCTCGTAACTCTCGTCCAGAAGATTGTCGACCGCGAATGTCAGGCTCAGCCTTTGCGTCGCATCCCATGTGACGGCTACATCGACGCGGTTGTAGCTATCGAGCATGATGCCACCGGTTGGAACCGAGGTGTCGTAACTTTCGTCAACGTATAACCAGTCGACGTTGACCAGCCAGTCGCGATGAGGCAGCCAGGTTGCCGTTACGCCACCGCGCCAGTCCGGTCTTTGCCGCAACTGCACGCCCGGCTCTTTCGCATCGATATCCAGATATGTCGCATGTGCCCTGAACGACAACACATCGAGTGGACGATAATCGAATTCCAGTTCGTATCCCGACGTATCGACTCGCGACCGGTTTACATTGGTAAAAAGTTCAAAATCGAAATCGATCAGATCCTTGAATTCGTTGTCGTAGTAGCTGACCGTGAAACTCAGCTGGCCCTCGATCAACTCCTGGCCCCAACCGATATCCCAGCCCTCGCTTTTCTCGGGTTTGAGTTCCGGATTACCGACAAGCGGATGACCCAACGCGAAAAAACTGGGCAACTTGAAACCCTCTCCCCAGTTGGCAAACAGCCGGCTGAATCCGTTCTCGAAACGATATACGGCCCCGAACTTGGTACTGGTTTCATCGTCTTCATCGTCAGGATCGTCGCGCCGGACACTGGCCTGCAAGGTAATCGCCGCAGTTTCGTATTTGAGTTCGCCGAACAATCCGACGATATCGCGGTCGAGGTTGAAGTCGGTCGGTATCGGGAAACCGAAATCCACGAAGCCCTTCGAATCACCTTCCTCGTTCCAGTAGTCAGCCCCGACCGTGGAAGAAAAACCAGAGCCCATTGACCACACCAGGTAGCTTGCAGCCTCGTATCTTTCGAGCTCCGTATCCGCACCGTTGGGTGGCACGGGATCGCGCACGCCGGGCGCGATGCCGGGCGAGTCGGTATTTTCCTGATGATCGTAGTAACTACCCAATGCATGCAGGGTAAAACGCCCGGACAGGTCCCAGGCCATGTCGGCGCCGATCGCAAAATCTTCCGAGTCGCGATCGTCTGTATCGCGAATTACCGCGTAGTCCGGTCCGCCGCTGTCTTCCGGAAACGACTCGGCATCGGAGTCGGTGTAGCGGCCACTGAGACGAATGGTCATGTCTTCTAGCGGATTTACGAATAGTTTCCCGGTTACCGACGTGCTCGTGAAATCATTGCCCTCTACCGGATCGCCATCATCAACATAACCGGCACGCAACGAGAAATCGCCAGACGCTCCCACCGGGCCGGACAGTCCCACGCCGCCGCGATAGTACTCGTCACGACCGGCCTCGGCGTCGACGGTCACCTCGAAATCCCGGGTACCTCGTTTGGTAAAGATATTGATCACGCCAGCCAGCGCATCGGAGCCGTAGATCGATGACTGCGGTCCGCGCACGATTTCGATGCGCTCTATATCGTTGACGTGCAGCGTCGAAAAATCGAACGAACCGCCACGCGTGTTGTTCGGATCGTTGACCTTGATGCCATCGATCATGACCACCGTAAAATTCGGCTCACTGCCGCGAACAAACAAGGAAGTAAGACCACCGCGGCCGCCGTACTGGGTAATCTGCACTCCCGGCACCGCCCGCAACAGATCCACGACACTGGCGTCGCGGCGCGCCTCGATTGTCTCGAGATCAATCACCGTGGTCGAGTTCGGAACCCGCGAAAGGTCGTCGCGAAGACGCGTCCCTGTCACGACAAGCGTATCCAGATCACGCGCGGACACATCTGTGGTCTGCGCCGAAACGGATGGAGCAACGGCAAGAAAAAGAAAGTACGGAATCAGGGGAATTATTCTTATCATTATCTTCTCTCCCTGAGAAGGACGCGGTTTCAACTCGGTGACCACGCGCATCACCGTCCCGCCCCATGCCGACACCTGATCCCCCAACCCTGCGCCGACTCGCTTAGTTTATCCTCAAATCACACCAAAATCAGCAAAAAACCCGATAAAAGGCCGCTTTTTTTGCGGCGGCAGCGGTGAATTCCATCGTCGCCGTCTTGCCTCAGACGAGCGCTGAATTTGCATACGACCCATGGATTTTTTCAGTTTCATCGCGGGCACATTAAGGCCCGCGCAGATGCCGCCGGAGCATTATCTTTGCAGTGGGCCACATTGCAGACGACGGCGGTTAACCGGCCCTCAAACAGTTCTTAAGCGTGACCCGGAGATCTATGGGGTCGCGGAAATCGTCGCATCCTGACAATACCTTCCCGGCACCAGGCTGCCCGGAGCCGCGGAGAAAGATATGTTGTTGTCGTCCCAGATTTCCAGCACGTAATTTCCGGGCGAAAGAACTACGTCGCTCTGCTCGAATTCGTTGGCCGCGCCGGTATCGGAGAATACGAAGCCGTTGCGGCCGTAAATTGCGAAATCCGGATCGACCGTCGCGCCAGCAGGCCGTGTCGGGGTTGCATCGACCCGGATACGATAAGAGGCGGGCGCCGCAACAGTGAAACGCAGGTAACGCCGGTTACTGAGTTTGTTGTAGTCACCCTGATCGGCGTTACTGCAGAGATCTGTCACGCTGGCGCCACCGATCTGAATCTCCGAATAAAGTGGCAGCACGTCGCCGGTTTCCGTGACACCATCGGCTGCGCCATCGTTGGTTTCGGCATCGCCATAAAGATCGATGCCGTCATTGCCTCCGGAGATGTTCTCGGCCTGCAACAGCGCATTAATCGCCGCGACATCGGCCGGGTTTTCGTCCCTGAGATATGACGCAAACGTGAAAATACTGGTTAGCCCGTCGGTGGTCGCCTGCGCCCCGGTCAGAACGTCATATATCGGCCCGAAGCCCATAGAGATGGTATCGGCGCCGTCGTCGACGTCATCGTACAGGTCGTAGAGGATTTCCCCGATACTGCATTCGCCATACCAGCCCTGCGGCACGCCGGCTCCGGCGCACAGACCGGACCCGTCCTCGAGACTGAACGAGAAACCGGACGCCTGCGTGGCGCCACTCGAATCGCGATATACCGGGTCGCCGATCGCCATTGCCGAGTATGCATTGCCCCATCCCTCGCCAAAGGCCACGCGGATATCCACGAGATCGCCGGCAAAATGCGGTCCGCCGATACTATCGGTACGCGACAGGCGATCCTCGAAGTAATGCGAGAATTCATGCGCCACAACATGGACATCGTATTCGTCAGTATCGACGTCCTCCTCGCCGAGTACGAAGATCTGTTTCGCCGAAGGCGTTACGCCGATGTCGTTGGGATCGTAAAACGTCGTACCGATACTGGTCTGGAAATCCGTGCTATTAAGCGGACTCCAGTTGATCAACAACTCCGGTGAGTCCGCGTCGGGGGACGCGGAGGCAATGAGCGTACGGCTGTCGTAGACCGCGTCGAGAATGGCGAACGGGGCTGCTGCCCGCGGCGCCGAGTATGCCGCACCATCCCAGCCGGAACTGGCATTCAGGTTAACGATCCAGTCCTGTACTCCACTGTCGAAGGCATCGCCATCGAGTACGTACATCGGTTTCGGGTCGTTGCTGATCACACCACCGTTGTCGACGACGGCGAAATTCCACGTTGGCGATGCGTCGTCCTTGAGTAAATGCGCGCGCACCCGGATCCTGACGGGCGTTTGCGACGGAACCGTCAATGAGTAGTTGCCGTCGCTATCCGTGCTGGCTTCGACGCCGGCAATCGGACTGTCATCGCTCGCATCCAGTGCCTCCACCAACGCACCGCGCACGGGCCGTTGTTCTGTCGCTGCATAATCGAGGCCCGACGTTATCGCGTCATGCGGGACAAAATCGTAGGTCACCCGGCCACTCACCGTCACCTCGGTCGGCGTGTCATTGACGGTTATTGTCACCAGCGCCGGCGCTGACTCCGCGCCGGTGTCATCTGTCACGATCAACTGGAAAACCAGGTCGGTCGGGGTATCGACCTCCGGTGCCACAAACCCGGGCGTTGCCGTATCCGCATCGTTGAGCGTGACATCCGGACCTTCGGTCTGGGTCCATGCAAAAGAACTGATGGAACCGTCGGGGTCATTGCTGGCAGAGCCGTCGAGCGCAACGTCGGTCAGTTCGATCACCGACTGATCCGGACCGGCATCAGCCACTGGCAACTGGTTAATCGTCACGGCAACACCATCGGAAGCGGTCGCGCCGTTTTCATCGGTCACCGTCAACTCGAACACGAGAGGCTCGGCGACTGCGCCAAGTGGCGCGGTAAACGTCGCCGTATTGGTGTCAGCCCCGTCGAGCACCACATCAGGGCCGCTGACCTGCAGCCATTGATAGGTATTTATGCTGCCATCAGGGTCAAAACTTGCGCTGCCATCGAGAATTACCACGGAACCCTCGTCGGCGATCAGATCGGCGCCGGCGTCGGCGACAGGCAGAAGGTTGACCGTTACCGCGACCGAATCGGTAGCCGTGGCGCCGGCGTCGTCCGTGACGATGAGTTGGAACACCAGCGGCTCGGCCGCGCCAAGCGGTGCGGTGAAGCTCGCCATGTCCGTGTCGGCACCGCCAAGAACCACGGCTGGACCCGCGGTCTGTGTCCACGCGTAAGCGGTTATGCTCCCGTCCGGATCGCTGCTCCCACTGCCGTCCAGCGTCACGAGCGTCCCTTCGTCGGCAACGCTGTCAGCGCCTGCATCTGCCACCGGTGGCTGGTTGGGCGCGGCGACCGGATTGACGGTTACGGACACGATGTCCGAACCGGTAGCGCCATCGTCGTCGGTAACTGTGAGCTGGAATTCGAGCACTTCCGCCGCGTTCACCGCGGGCGCGGTAAAGGTAGCGGTAGCGCTATCGGCTCCGGACAACGTTACCGCGGTGCCGCCTGTCTGGGTCCACGCGTAGGCGCTGATAACGCCGTCAGGATCGCTACTACCGCTGCCGTCGAGCGTGACCGCCGCGCCCTCGTCGACGTCGGCATCGGCCCCGGCATCGGCAACGGGGGCCTGGTTTACCGGTGGCGGGACCGTGCCGGAGTTGTTGTTATTGTTATTGCCGCTACAGGCTGCAATCCCAAGCAACACAAAAACACAAAGTCCACGGGCGAACGCATTGGCAATGGTCATATTTTTCCCGCACGCATCGGCCTCGCGACGCGCCTCCCCTGTAGATTTGTAATTATTCGGTCGTGCCTGTCAGTGATCCGTTCCCCAACTCGACCGGACCTGATCCATCGTGGAATTCGCCTGCGCGCGGGTCATTCCGATTCGACCGGGATAATCTCGGTCTGCGCGGGCATGGAGACTACGGCCTCACCGGCCCCATCGAGCGACACTTTCCCCGAGTAAGTCGCAACCGGCTTAAAGTCCGCACCTCCAAGACCAAGCGGAATCGACATTACCCGGCTCTGCAGGGTGCCTACAATCTGAATCGTCGCCATGACCTGCACCACTGCCGGCCCTTCCGAACCGGGTGTCACCTCAAGCGTGTAGATCAGGCTGTCGCGTCCGAGTTCATCGACGCCCCATGTGCTACCGCTACGACTCAGACCAATGTCGCCTTTCGCGCGGTACTCGGCGGACAGCGCCTCGTTGTCGGTCAATGGCGTGACATAAACCGTGACCGTCGTCGTCTGCCCCACGGCCGGCTTGCCGTCGAATCGGTAGCGGATATCGACCGGCGCCTGCGGCTTGCCCGGTATCTGTTTTGTCGCCTCCGTGTGCGCAGCAGACGAACCGGCATATACGCCAACCGGTGCAAGCGACAAACTCATGACGATCAGACTCCCGGCCAGCGCCGGGGTAAGGAATTTACTTGAACTCATGTTTACCAACTCCTACGGCGCGAGTCTGAATCTCGCGTCCTGACAATACCGGCCAAGGACCAGATTATTTGGGGAAAATTCGAAGGAAATATTGTTGTCGTCCCAGATCACCAGGACATACTCGCCCGGATCCAGCGCGATATCCTGCTGCTCGAAGTCGGCCGGACCATCGAAGCCGCCGGTTACAAAACCGTCAGTTCCGTAAATCGCAAAATCCGGATCCACATTCGCGCCAGCCGGCGGCGTACCGGAGGATTCCAGCAGGAACTGATAAGTATCCGCCGCATCGATCGTGAACTTCAGGTAGCGGCGGTTACTGAGCTTGTTGAAATCGCCCTGATCCGCATTGCTGCAAAGACCTCGCCTGAAATTATTGATTAGGAGGTTGGAGTAAAGCGGCAGCACATCGTCGGGCTCGGTGACACCATCCGCCACACCGTCGTTGGTCTCGTCTTCGCCATACAGATCGATCCCGCCGTTACCGCCGGAAATGTTACCGCCGCCCAGCAGGGCATTGATCGCCGCGACATCCGCCGGATTCTCATCACGCAGGTACGAGGCAAACGTGAAAACGCTGGTGAGGCCCGGAGTGGTTTGCTGTGCCCCGGCGAGGACATCGTAAATCGGGCCGAATCCCATGGTAATCGTATCGTCGCCGTCATCGGCCGCATCGTAGAGATCGTAAAGAATCTCGCCAATCGTGCATTCGCCGTACCAGCCGGTCGGCACTCCCGCACCCGCGCACAGGCCGGAGCCGTCTTCGAGGTTGAAAAAGAATCCTGAAGACTGACCAAAGCCGCCTGCGTCCTGGTAAAGCGGATCGCCTATCGCCATCGCCGAGAACGCGTTACCCCATCCCTCACCGAATGCCACACGCATATCGAGCAGATCGCCGCCGAAATGCGGTCCGCCGACACTGTCCGAACGCGAGAACCGGTCCTCGAAATAATGACCCCATTCATGCGCCACGACATGGATATCGTATTCGTCGGTATCGACGTCCTCCTCACCGAGGATAAATATCTGTTTGGCTGACGGGCTTGCGCCCGGATCGCTGGGGTCGTAGAAAGTTGTACCGATGCTGGTATCGGGATCGGTCGTGTTGAGTGGACTCCAGTTCAGCGTCAACTGCGGAAAATCGGCCTGTGCGTCAGCGCCCAGAACCAGCAATACCGTTTCATACACGGCATCGAGTATCGCAAACGGCGCGGACGCGCGTGGGCCACTGTAGCCGGCGCCGCCCCAGCCCGAATTGGCATTCAGGTTGACGGTCCAGTCCTGTACTCCGCTGTCGAATGCATCTCCATCCAGAACGTAACGCGGCTTGGCATTGTCGATAATAACACCGCCGTTATCGACCACATCAAAGTCCCAGGTCGGCGAGGCGTCGGTTTTCAACAACCTTGCAACGACGCGGATCCTGACCGAGGCCAGCGACGGTACCGTCAACGCGTAGTTGCCATTGGCATCGGTGAGCGTCTCGGATCCCGCTATCGGCTGATTGTTCGTGGCATCGAGCCCCTGGACCACCGCGCCTCGGACGGGACGCTGTTGGATCGAAGAATAATCGAGACCGGACGTCGCGTCGTTATGCGGCACGAAATCGTAGGTAATCCGGCCGCTGACCGCCACGGACGGTGGTGGATCTATAACCGTAATCGTGACCGAATCTGGAGTCGAGGTCGCGCCCTCGTTGTCGGTTACGATCAACTGGAACACAAAGTCGGTCGGCACGTCGACGTCGGGAGCCGAAAAGCCCGGTGCAACGGTGTCGGCATCAACAAGCGTGACAGCCGGACCCGCAGTCTGCGTCCAGGCATAGCCTGAGATGACGCCATCCGGGTCGAAACTGCCGCTGCCATCAAGCACCACGCCGGTCAGTTCCGCCACGGTCCTGTCAGGCCCGGCGTTGGCGGTCGGGGGCTGGTTCGCCCCAGCGATCGGGTTGACGGTAACCGACACGCTGTCCGAACCGGACGAGCCACCGTTATCCGTTACGGTAAGCCGAAAAACCAGCGTCTCCGCGACGCTAACGCCCGGCGCGGTGAATGTCGCGGTGACTGTATTCGCCCCGGTCAGCGCGACGTTGGTGCCGCTGGTCTGCGTCCATTGATACCCGGTGATGTTGCCGTCGGGATCCCTGCTGCCGCTACCATCAAGCGTAGCCTGGCTGCCTTCGTCGACGCTGAAGTCGGCGCCGGCGTTCGCGATCGGCGCCTGGTTGCCGCCGCCGCCACCGCCACCGCCACCGCCGCCGCAGGCAACCAGTGTCATGGTCGCGAGCAGGCTCGCCAACCTGGTAATTTTTCTGATTTGAGAATTCGATTTTTCCGCCAAGACGGCTCTCCCTAATTTGCCTGGCCTGATGCTCTTCGACATGTCGGCTCAAAGTATCTGCTATTTGTTGCACAATCAAGCATATGACATGCAAACGATTGAATTTCCTTTATCTATTTCACTTAATCCACTCAAGTTAACCTTTCCGCTTAACGTCGGCGTTTGGCGGCGGCGATCGGTAGAGCGCAACCGGGCCTGCGATATTGCCATCGCCTGCGAGCGCGCTGAAGCGACGACCGGGACAGGCTGTTGCCAGTGCGCAGGTCAATCGATTTGCAATGGCATTTCGTCGATCAGCGCTACCTGTTCCTTCAGGGTCAGCAGATGCTCCTCCCAGTGGCGGTTCTCCTCGAACCATGGGAATGCCCGCGGAAACGCCGGATCGGCCCAGCGCCGCGCAATCCACGCCTCGTAATGCATGATTCTCAGGGTGCGAAGGACTTCCAGAAGCCTCAGCTCGCGAAAATCGAACTCGTTGAATTCGCTGTAACCGCGCAGGATATCCGCCAGTTGCGCCGCCATCTCATGGCGCTCGCCCGATAGCAACATCCACAGATCCTGCACTGCCGGTCCCATCCGGGTGTCATCGAGGTCAACGAAATGCGGGCCATCATCGGTCCACAATATGTTGCCGGGATGACAATCGCCATGCAGGCGGAGCAATTCCAGTTCGCCGACCTCTCCCAGCACCTCTTCGATTCGCTCCAGTATGTCGCGGCTGAGACTCTCATAAGGCTTCAGGATGTGGCCTGGCAGCCAGTCATTTTCGAGCAGATAGTTGCGCGCCTGCCAGCCGAACTCATCCACTGTCAGCAGCGGACGCGCGGCAAATGAGCGAGCGTTGCCGACGCGGTGTATCCGGCCGAGAAAGCGGCCGAGCCAAAGGCGAACGTCCGCATTCTCGAGGTCCGGCCAGCGGCCGCCGCGGCGCTGGTAGATTGAATAACGAAAACCCTGATAACGAAGCAGAGTCTGTCCGTCGATCCGTATCGGCGGAACGATCGGAATCTCCTGCTCTGCGAGCTCCCACGCAAATACGTGTTCTTCGTGGATCTGTTCGTCGCTCCAGCGACCGGGGCGATAAAATTTGGCGACCACCGGGGCGTCGTCTTCAATGCCAATCTGGTAGACGCGGTTCTCGTACGAGTTCAACGCCAGCTCGCGCCCGTCACAACGAAACCCCGCCGCCTCCACTGCGGCAATCATGACTTCCGGGCTCAGTCCGTCATAGGGACGGCCCGTTGCTTGGTCTTTCATGGTCGCGGACGGTAGCACAACCGTCGCCGCCGCGTGCCCGGGTCGACGGGCAGACCGCTGCGCTCGCCATTGTTCCATGGAAATCAGATCTGGCTTTCCTTTGCGCCTTGAACGCCGTTTGGCCGCCAGGTGGGCGCGCCATGCGTGAGCTCAGCCTACGGGCCGCTCGGATCCCCGGTGCAGGACAGACGCACCTCAGGCACGGCTGGCCACCGCGGATCGAACGCCATGCCGAGCAGTCCACCCTCGGACGCGGTGTTGACCTTGTGACTGATATCGAGCCAAAGACGATGATCACTGGCCTGGCTGTTGTTGTCGAACACGCGTGCGCGGCCACTTTTTTCCAACGCGAACCAACGGCTATCGTCACCTGGCGCCATGAGTGTTTTCGTCGGCTGATTCAACGCGGGGAGTTGTGGGATAGCAACCGCGGCGCTAACGCCATTTACTGCCGAACCGCGTACCGGCGCGACACAGGTCGTGTTGGCGGGCCGGGTGTCGAGCCCGACCGGGGGACCATAGGCGGCAGATCATCGTTGACAATAAGACCGCTGGCCACGCCTTGTGCGATCACGGCATTCTGCGGGTTCGCCAACACGATGCCGAGAGACTCATCCGTTTCGACATTTGCGTCACCGAACACCTGAACGGAAATTTCAGCAGTGATTTCTCCTGGCGCGAAACCCAGGATGCCGGAAACCGGGGAATAGTCGTCACCCGCGGTCGCTGACTCGTCGACTGTCGAATAACCAACCGTCACCGCCTCCCCCGATACCTGAGAAAGACTGAGCGCGAAGACCATGCTCGCGGTACCCGTATCGCCTTCCGCGCGGCTCGAGTCGGACACACTGATACCAGGCAAGTCAGGCGCGGCTTTAGCGCTTTGCGACGAACTGCCGCCGGCGCCACCGCCGCAACCGCTGGCCAGGGATGCCGCCACCAGGTAAGCAATCTGAGACATCGCGCTAAAGCGCAATGGCGCCCCGGCCGCGGGTTCCCGCCGGCGATAGCCGCACTTGCCGTCTGCCTTTGCACCCATATTCACGCTTCCGTCGAGGCTGTCACACCCGCCCCGAACCAATCCGTGCAGCCCGAAATATCTGTCCGTAGTTACTACAGACTGGCGCCCGGGCGAGCAAATCGTCGCCAGACACCGACACATAAACCGGCACGGCTGACAATGCGACCTGTTTCACCAGCTTTCTCCATGCGGCTTGGTAAACTAGACGGCTGAAAACAAACCGATAAGACGGACTCAGGGAGATTTCGAGTGGCCCAGAAAAAAACCATCCTGGTGACCGGCGGAGCCGGTTACATCGGCAGTCACGTCGTCGCGATGCTTGGGGAAGCCGGCGAACGCGTCGTGACACTGGACAATCTGTCGACCGGTTTTGCCGAATCGGTGCTGTTCGGCGATCTCGTGGTCGGCGATACTGGAGACAGGGAACTCGTCAGTAACCTTTTGCGCGAACACGATGTCGACACGGTGATGCATTTCGCCGCCAAAACCATCGTCCCGGAATCGGTCGCAAAACCGCTCCTCTACTACGACAACAACACCGTCGCCACTCGCAACCTGTTGCAATGTTGCGATGAGGCTGGCGTAAGCCACTTTGTTTTCTCCTCGACTGCCGCGGTTTATGGCGAAGCCCCGGATGGCGTATGCGATGAAAACTCGCCCCTTGCTCCGATCAATCCCTATGGCACCAGCAAGCTGATGTCGGAGTGGATGCTGCGCGACCTTGCCGCGGCAAGCGCGCTGCGCTATGTGAGCCTGCGCTATTTCAACGTTGCGGGATCCGATCCGGCCGGCCGGATCGGCCAGTCCACTGAGAAGGCGACATTGCTGATCAAGGTGGCAGCCGAAACCGCGGTGGGAAAACGGCCTTCAATCTCGATTTTCGGCACCGACTATCCGACGCCGGACGGCACCGGTGTGCGCGACTACATCCACGTGACCGATCTTGCCAAAGCGCACATCGATGCACTCGCTTATCTACGCGCAGACGGTAAGAGTACGGTTTTGAACTGTGGCTACGGACATGGGTTCAGTGTGCGCGAGGTCCTGGAGGCAGTCCGGCGAATCAGCGGCGAGCATTTTCCCATTGAGGAAAAACCGCGCCGGGCCGGCGACCCGCCGATGCTGATCGCTCGTGCCGAACGGGTCCGCGACAAACTCGGCTGGACTCCCCGTTACGACGATCTCGACACCATCGTGAAAACGTCGCTCGAATGGGAGAGAAAACTCCTGGCCAGGGGGACATCTTGAGGCAAGCAGTGACCCCGACTGTCGTGGGCAGCTTCGCCGCCGTCTTTGCGTGGATGATTATGCTGTATGCGTTATCCTCGCTGCCGGGCGATGTCGACAGTACCGTCGCGACGCCTTCGGCGATTGCATGGGTGCCGCCAGCCCTGCAGAACGCGCTTCATTTACCTGCCTACGGCGTGCTTGCCTGGCTCTGGTTTCGCGCTCTCGATGCATATGGCTGGAAACCCGTGGCCGCGTTGTTCGCGGCATTCCTGTTTTCGTCCATCTTTGGCGGATTCGACGAATTGCACCAGATGCGTGTACCAGGACGCTACGCGTCGCTCACTGATCTCGCGGCCAACGTTCTCGGCAGCGCGGCGGGGGCAGCGCTCGCGTGGCGTCGAAAACGCAACGCCGCGGTCGCCTGACCGCTATCGCATTTCGCCGCGACTCCTCATCTTGCGATGCATACGTATCAGACCGAGCCACCAAACCGTTCGCCAGCGCGCGCACGGCGCTGCGGCAGCCGGGAAACCCTCGCAAAACCGGTGACCGGCGACCAGCCCGGAATGCGGTGGCCACAGTCCGGGTAGGTGCGCACACCGGACGCTGGACAAAGCCGCAGTGACTCGCACGGCAATTCGTACCACTATGGCCAAACTTAAAAGTGCGATATTTTTCCCCTCTGAGCCGGAATGCGCTGCGCCTGTGCCAGCGGATATCGGGACCGGTCCCGAGAAACCACCCTTTTATTATGCAAAATGAGACACAATGCCGTGCCCGCGCGCCTCTCAGAGATTAATATCTGAGGTACGCCGGGATTACAAATACATATTTATTTCAGTGAGTTATAGAGCATTTACATCATGTAACCTCATGCGGCTTCTGAACCCCGCACCGAGGATTTCACACCGTCGTCGGCGTTTATCGCGACCGGTGTTTGCGCCAGGCCACCAGGTCCCGAATACGATCCCATGAGACCGACACGCCCCCGCACACTGACAGGACTGCTGATCCTCGGTTTCGCACTGGTCGCGCTGCCGCTGATCATTGCCGTCGTGCGCGCGGCGTTCGCAATGAACCAGCTGGCGCGGGAAAGCGAGACACTGGTCGTCGTGGGTGTGGAAGCCACGCGGCTCAGCCAATCGTTGCTCGAGCAACTGCGGGATCTCGAACGCGGTGCGCGGCTCTACCAGGTGTTGGGCAATCCCGACCTGCTAAGCCTGTACGAAAGCAATCAGAAGGCCTTCCTCGCCGAACTCGGACGCCTGAAATTCCTTACGCCGGACGAAGAATCGTTGCAGCAGCTTGCCGCCATGCGTGCCGACAGTATCGCTATCGAGGGCGCGCTGAACGCCCTGGCGCCGGAATCGGCTGCGCTAACCGAAGCGCTGGAGGGTTTTGACCGGCTGCGCGACGCAGCGAACTCGGTGGCTCAATCGAGCCGGCAATACATTTCCCGCGGGCTTGGCGACCTGCGCGAGGAAAGTAGTCGCGCCCGCCAGACCCTGGCGTGGCAGACTGCGGCGCTGGTACCTGGCACTTTGGGGCTCATCGGCCTGTTTGTTTTTCTCGTTGCCAAACCGCTGCGCCAGATCGACCGGGTGATTCGCGATCTCGGCAAGGGCGCATTTTCGCGCGAGATCAAAGTTGCGGGTCCTGCTGACCTTCAGGCTCTGGGCGAACAGCTCGAATGGCTGCGCAAGCGTCTTCTCGAAATCGCAAATGAACGTAATCGGTTCCTCCGGCATATGTCGCACGAGCTCAAAACACCGCTGGCAAACATCCGCGAGGGCACAGACCTGTTGATTGACGGTTCCGTGGGGGATCTCAGTGACGGGCAGCGCGAGGTCGCGGAAATCCTGCGTGGAAGCGGCTTGCGTCTCCAGCAGGATATCGAGAACCTGTTGTCATACAGCGCGTGGCAATCGCGGACCGCGACGCTCGAACTCTCCGCCGTGGAATTAAAGCCGCTGGTACTGAGCGTGATCCAGCAACACCAACTGAGTCTCGCGGCACGCCGGGTCAAAGTGAAATACCGGATCGAGGAAATAAATCTGACCGCGGACCGCCACAAGTTGCGCATGGTCGCCGACAACCTGATGTCAAATGCCGCCAAATTCGCGCCGGCCGACAGCCGGATATATGTACGTGCACGTCGCGAGGGCGACTCCCTGGTGCTGGAAGTGGCCGATTGCGGGCCCGGAATCAGTGCCCCCGACGAAAGTCGCGTCTTCGACGCGTTCTACCAGGGCGAGTCACCGCAGGGCGGCCCCGTCAAGGGAACCGGGATCGGGCTTTCCGTCGTCCGCGAATGCGTGCATGCCCATGGCGGACGAGTGGAAATCGTAACGGGCGAGTTTCCGGGAGCGCATTTACGCGTCTACTTCCCGCTGCAACAGGTATCCGATCATGCGTGAACGCGCAGCATTGATGGCGCTGTGTATTGCGCTTGCGGGTCTCGGCGGATGCGTGAGCGATGCCCCGTGGCAGACGCGCAAAATAACCGAGCCTTCGCAGCCGAGCCACGCCAGCCAATATCTCGAGTTGATCGGCAATATCGCATCCGGTGACCCGACTCTGCAGGCAGACGCTTACTACGATGCGGAGCAGGCGTACGTGAGCAATCCCAACGTCTCCAATACGCTGGCTTATGGGCTCGTGCTGGCGACGCCCTCGCATCCGTCGAGCAATGCGGCCGAGGCGCGCAGCCTGCTGGTACAGGTTCTGGCCGAGCCGGCGCTGCTGACACCCGATGAACGAAATCTCGCTCGTATCGGCCTGAATGTAGTCCAGGCGCAACTGTTGCTGGAGACAGGCCGCGCCCAGACTCAGGAGCAGCTCAGTGGGGTGCTGGCACAGGAACGGCGCAATCATGCGCAACAGGTCGCGGCGCAACAGGCTGAAATAGCGACGCTGCAAAAAGCGCTCGCCGAAGCCGAGTCAAAGCTTGACGCGGTGGCCACCATCGAGCGCAGCCTCGAAGAAGCCGAAAGGGGTAACTGATGAACTCTTTATCGAACAAGCGCCATTCCAACACGTGCCGGCCGCCATGCTACCGATAGGCACTCAGGAGCGGAGTAACTCCTCGACGATGAGCAAGAGAAAGATACTGCTTGTTGATGATGATCCAGGACTGCTCAAGCTCCTGACGATCCGGCTCAAGACCGAGGGTTACGAAGTCGAGGCCGTGGGAAGCGGCATGGCGGCGCTGAACGCCGCGACGCGGAACCATCCCGACCTTGTCATCTCCGACCTTAAAATGGATGGCATGGACGGAATCGGCCTGCTCGGCGAACTGCAGCGGCGGTGGCCCGGATTGCGGGTTATCATCATGACCGCGCACGGCACGATTCCGGATGCGGTGAAAGCGACACAGACTGGCGCATTCGGGTTCATCACCAAACCGATCGACAAGGAACAGCTGCTCGATCACATCAGCCGGGCGTTGCAGGTCTCGGGCGCAGCGGCAGGCACAGAGGACTGGCATCAGGAGATCATTACCCGTTCGGCGCTAATGGAAGAGCGCCTATCGCAGGCACGAATGGTTGCCGCCACCGATACCCGCGTAATGATCACCGGCGAATCCGGCACCGGTAAAGAACTCCTGGCCCGCGCGATCCACCGCGCCAGCGCCCGTGCAGATCACCCGTTCGTCGCGATCAATTGTTCGGCGATGGCGGAGACGCTGCTCGAATCCGAGTTATTCGGGCATGAAAAAGGCGCATTCACCGGCGCGACCAGGCGTCATGACGGTCTCTTTCAGGCGGCCCACGGCGGGACCCTCCTGCTCGATGAGATCGGCGACATGCCCGTCACGCTGCAAGCCAAGTTACTGCGCGTCCTGCAGGAGGATCAGGTCAGACCCGTCGGCAGCTCCACGTCTGTGCCTGTCGACGTCCGAATCATGTCGGCCACCCACCGCGACCTGAAGTCAATGATGACGCAAGGCGAGTTTCGCGAGGATCTTTTTTATCGCCTCAACGTCGTCAATATCGAGCTGCCTTCACTCGGCGAGAGACGCGAAGACATTCCGTTGCTGACCGAGCACTTTCTGCGCGAGATTGCTTCCGACACCGGCCTTGAGCGACGCGTCTACGCCCCGGAGGCGGTCGAGATGCTTGTGTCGGCGGATTGGCCCGGCAATATTCGTCAGCTTTACAACGTCGTTCGCCAGAACGCGACGCTGTCGTCCAGCCCGGTGATCAGTGCGGAAGCGGTGAAGTCGGCGTTGGGTGACGATGGCGACTCACTGGCTTCGTTCGCCGAGGCACGCGATGAGTTCATCCGCAATTACCTGACGCAGATTCTGCAGATAACGGGCGGTAACGTGACGCGTGCGGCAAAACTCGCGCAACGCAATCGCACTGATTTCTACAAGCTGCTAAACCGCCATGGGCTCGAGCCCGAGGCATTCAAACGCAACTAGCCGGCCCTGCATGCCGGTGCGAACCGGTGTTCTCCGGTAGCGCAGCGCATGAGAAGCCGGGCAACGCCCGCAAGCAACAATCGCGGTTTGGGATGTTTCCCGGCGCTGTCGTGAGCGGTGCGTCTCACGCTCGCAAAATTACCGTCCGCGGCCCGCTCTGAAACACCCGACGTTCTGCGTGCCATCGGATCGCGCGCAGCAATACGACACTTTCGAGGTCGTGCCCGATTTCCATCAGTTTGTCCGGACCCATAGCGTGATCGACACGCTCAACCGCTTGCTCGATGATCGGGCCCTCGTCGAGATCCTCTGTCACATAGTGCGCAGTAGCACCGATAATTTTCACACCTCGTGCATACGCCTGGTGATAGGGGCGCGCGCCTTTAAAGCCGGGCAGGAACGAATGGTGAATATTGATGCATTGGCCGCGCAGTCTTTTGCATACTGATGACGACAGAACCTGCATATAGCGGGCGAGAACAAGCAAGTCACAATTTGCTTCCTCGAAAATCTCCAGCAATCGATCTTCCTGGTCCGCTTTACTTTCCGGCGTGACCGGAAGATGGTGATACGGGACCTCATACCATCCCGCCATTTTCTCCTGCGTTCTGTGGTTGGAAACAATACCGACAATATCGATCGGCAGGACGCCCATACTCCATCGATGCAGGATACTGTTGAGGCAATGCCCCTGCTTCGATACCGCGATCAGCACCCTCGGCCGCTGCCGGGACGGAAAGAATTTCCAGTGCATCTGAAACTGTCGCGCGACATCGGCAAAGTTTCTCTCAAGTTCTTTTAGCGGTGGCAAACCACCACCACGGAACTCTGTTCGCATCAACGACCTGTCCTGATAGGGATCGCGAAAATGCGCCGACTCGGTAATCAGTCCGTTTTGACCGGCGATAAAGCTGGTCACGGCCGCAACGATACCGGTCGCATCCGGACACTCTGTGGTCAGCACATAGGAAGGCCCCGTTTCGTTGTTCGCTTGCATGGTTTCTCCCGTCCCGCTGCGGCAGTTTTTGGCTCGATCTTGTTTGATTCAGCCTACGCCAGGCTCACGAGCCAAGCGAAACTCCGATCACAAACTACCCAACGAACTCCGAAATAGCATCGATAGCACTGGCGAGATCACTAAACCTCAATAACCGGATGTCGCTGCTGTCGATTATGTCCCTGACGGTGCTGAATCCGCCCTCACCCTGCTCGGCATAATTAAACGCATTGCCGGCGAGCTTCATGAATGCGGCAGACTTCTCGAGCGGCTGTGAACGAAGCTCCGCGCCCGCCACGTATTTCGGAAATACAACGAGCACGGGGCGAGCGGGGGTGCGGTCGACAGCACTGGCAGCAGACGCCGCCAGATGGGCCACTGTCCCTTTTCGTGTCTTCGGAAACTCAGGACCCATTACTGCATGTTCCGAATAGCGACGGATCACCTCGATCGACTCGTTTTTCAGGGCTACCGTGCGCGGGACCGGAATAAATTCGCAACTGTGCGGGCGCATCAAACCGAACTCATCGGAAAACAGCCGCCAGCCTGACAGCATCAATGCGGCCGCCAGCGTACTCTTACCACTCCCCGGTTCTGCGGCGAGAACAATGGCCTTGCCATTTTTCTCGAGCACGGCCGAGTGCAGCACCAGATACTGCTGAGCACGACTACCGATACACCAGTTGATTCCCCACTCGAGCAGCGGAAAGGCGCTTTCGAGTGGAAACGGATCGAACGGACAGCTCCCGTCGATGACAAATCGCGCTTGCGGTCGCCAGAGTCTGCGAACGCCGGGAACGGGCAACATGTTCACATGAAAATCGCTGACGTCGGCGGGGTCGCCCTGCTCAAAATCGCCGTAGAGACGGTAGACGAGCGAGGACACCTCAACCAGCGGCGTGGTCAGATGCACCTGAAACGGACCCACACGATAAAAAACCCCGGGTCCGGCGGCGGCGTCGACAAAGTCCTGCTGGGTTTGCGCGGCCGAAATCAGCGCCATTGATCTGCCAGCCCGGCCGCTTCGAGCCGAAGCACGACATCGGCAAGCTGTTCGCGCAGGATTTCGAGCTGATTACTCTCTACCTCGACGGACAACGCATCAAACACGGCTTCGCCAGTCAGCGGTCGATCCGACAGCAGTTCCAGGACGGCACCCGCCAGCGGCGCGAGATAATGAGTCTGGCCAGACCTGCAATCGAATAACACAAACTCTTCCGCGCCCGGCCAGTTACCGAGACGCCACTGCGAGGCACCGGGACTGTACCAGCTGGAAGTGAACACATTGAATCCGACGTCGGCCACGGCAACGCCCAAGATACCGACTAGAGGAGTGGCTTACCAGACTTGCTTTGCAGCTGCCTCGGCGACCGAACTCCAGCAAGACAACATAACCGCCCTACCGGAATCGGCGTGTTCCGGACCGATGCCCAGAATCCGGCCGTCGTCCGTCACATAGATGATTGCAAAGCGCTTCTCTTCGACCCAGGTGCGGGTGTAGGTATCGCCCAGCGGGCTCACAAAGGAGTCGCGAAACCCCTTGGACCAGCGATTTCCGTCCAGATCCGATGCATACCGATCGAAATCGATCAAAAGATGGGCATCGTCCGCGTCGACCCCGCCGACCATGTCACCTCCCTTCATTGGAACGGTGCGCTCGAAGGCTTCAGCCTTGACGCCATCAGGCTTGAGCTGGGCCGCCCGCTGGTCGCCCTTCAAACCGCTGTCGCGCTGAACCCAAAAAGCCTTGACTTCCTGCCGCGCCCACTTGTCCGTCCACTTGGAGAACATGGTCTTCGGCTGTTCCTGCTGGTTGGCTACGCACTCGGTAAAACTGCCCGCTGCCGCCGACACCGGTGTAAGAGTCAACACCGCTGGTGCCGCGGCGCCAGCCGCAAGCAGGCTGCGCCGCCTCTTGTCGACGGTCTGGTCAAAAAGTTTTGCGCCCGGCTTAACCGGTTGATCTGAGGCTATTTTTTTATTCATCCCTGTTCTTCTTCTGCCCGGTCGGATTTCCAAAAGGTGCCGAGCTCTAAGTATAGACCGCAAATTATTACCAACATAAGGCCATTTAACTTAATCCGGAAAATGGTTTTTCCCGTTTTTCTCAGCGGCTTATGCCAGTGGCTTAGAGTACACTCTCACCAGTTCGATATCCAGCCTCGTCGCAAACGCGGGGTTTCACACGCCACTCGAGGCACGCCGAAAACCGATGCCCCTTTCTTTTTCGCTACCCAGCTGGCTTCAGATGCAAATCGACCCCGGTGGCGCTGGCGATCGCTCAGCCGCCGAATGGGACCGTTTCCTCCGCGCTTCCCGCCGCGAAGGGCTTCTCGGACGCTTCGCAATGCAGCTCGATCAGCTCGATATTACCGCGTCTCTGCCGGCAAAAATCCAGGACATGCTAACCGCCGGTAAGACGACAGCCGCACAGCATCGGCGCATGATCCGCTGGGAAACCGACAGAATCGGATATGCGTTGAGGCGATGCAGCTTTCCTGTGGTTCTGTTGAAAGGGGCAGCCTACCTCGGCGCGGACCTGCCCTTGTCGCTGGGACGACTCGTGTCCGACATCGATATACTCGTCGCGCAGGAACACCTCCGCGCAGTCGAAGCCGCGCTGTTGTCGGAAGGCTGGCAGCATGTCAAACCCGACCCTTACGATCAGCGCTACTACCGGCGCTGGATGCATGAATTGCCGCCAATGCGCCATCAGATGCGACGTACCGAGATCGACGTGCACCACAACATCCTGCCGCTGACTGGCAAACTTAAAGTCGACGCGTCCGCTTTGCTGGAGGGAGCGGTGCCGATCGGGGACCAGCGATTCATGGTCCTTGGCCCCGCCGATATGACGCTGCATTCCGCGGTGCACCTGTTCCACGATGGCGCGTTCGAACACGGTTTACGCGATTTGCTCGACCTCGATGCGCTGTTCACCGATTTCGGCCGCGACAGCCGGTACTGGCAATCACTCGCCGACCGCGCCGAGCAATTGGGCCTGACGCACCCTCTTTATTATGCGCTGGACACTTGCCATCGCGCCCTCGCAACCGCCATCCCGGAATCGATGCTGGACCGGGCACAGACATGGAGACCGGGCGGGCTGAAACGCCGAATGATGGAATACCTCGTCCAGCACCAGGTTCTGCGGTCGCGAATCGATGACATCGGGCGCGAGAATGCTATTGCTGACACCCTTGCAGAGACCCGCGCCCACCTGCTTCGCATGCCACTCCGGCTTTTGCTACCGCATCTTGCGCACAAGACCATGTTGCGCATGGCCGAGCCAAAAAAGAGTTACGATGGCTGAATCGTCAGCTTCCGCCGCGATACTCGAACGCACCGATATCGATCGGGCCGATTGTCGCGCGCGGCGCCGTGCCCCGCACTTTCTGGACTTCCAGCGTTGGCGTAAGCGATACACCCTCGAAATCTTCGACCTGCAGGCCGGCGTCGATGGCTTTGGCACCCGCAGCAGAGTGAGAAATCGCGCTCTTTCCATGCGACAAACGGGGAATCAGCCGGTGACGTCACGAGCAAATTATTCGGTGTACCTCGATCGCCGCCGAGACCGAATTCCCCGCCTCCTGCAAAAATATTGTTGACGACCGACACGCTGGACGGCGAGTGCCGGATCTTCAGGAAAACGGTGTTTGCACGATCCGTGACGAAAGTATTGTTGACCACAAACAATACGCTGTCGGCATGCGGGTTTTTCTCAGCACCAAAGGAGACCATGCCATTATTGCGCGCATTCGGACCCTGATGCAGCACGTTGCCGACCAGGAAGGCCCTGCCTCCCTGCGGAAAATCGACCAGGTAGCTCGAATCACCGGTCTCGCCGTCGTCGATGCGGTTGAACATATGAGGCTCTCGCGCGCCCGCGACTTTATATGGTGACCCGTGTGCGTCTGACTAAACACGCTACCGCGAATGGTCAGTCGGTAATGTTACCGACATAGATGCCGTGGGCCCGGCCGCTGCTGTGGCCGTTTCTCTCGAACAGCGAATCTTCAATGACGATCTCGCTCTCGCCTTTGTTTTTCTTGGTCCGGCCGGCAAGAATGCCGTTTTCGTTGTCGATGAAGCGGCAATTCCTGACAGTCAGGTTGGCCCCAAGCAGGCGTATACCCGCGCCATTCTTGTCGCGAACGCGCGCTCCCGAAAAGGCAATGTTCTCGACCCTGACGTTATTGCCGGAAATAACCCAGATCCCCATCCCCCGCGCGTTCCTGCCCGCAGCCTTGATTTCCACATTGCCAATACCGCGGAGGGTAAGATTGTTGCGCTTCCAAACCGCGACATCGCCTCAGTAGGTCCCGGCCATGATCTCGATCGTGTCCCCGTCTTTTGCCGCCTTCGCATGCGGCGCCAGGATCCGGGTAGGCCTCGCCCGGACCCACTCGCAGGGTGCTCGCCATGGATGTGACCGGCACGACCGCGGCAACCAGCAAAAGACTGCATACCGCAAACACTGAAATGGCTCGATTTTTCATAATTCCGATGACACTCGTTTCCCCGTCAACCTATAGCTTTCGCCTATTTAGCATGGATCGCAAATCTGTGCGCTGCGCCATACTTCTGTTAGATTCCGCATTGTATGCTTCGGCTCATCAACAAAAAATTCCATTTCTTCTTTAAATTACACCAACTTAGCGGGATGCAGGCGGCTCAATGCTGGTTCATGAATTACTGATAGACAGCGCCCATCACAATCCCGATGGGCAGGCGCTGACACTCAGGTCCGACATGCTGTCCTACGGCGATCTCGCGTCACGGGTCGGCGCGTTTGCGAGACGCTGTCCTCGGTGCCGACCTCAGACCCACGGACCGGGTCGCGGTCTATTTGCCAAAGACGTTCGAAACGGTGATTTCCTTTTTCGGCACCGCGCATGCCGGCGGCGTTTTCGTTCCGGTCAACCCGTTGCTGAAACCCGCCCAGGTTGCCTATATTCTGCAGGACTGCAATGTCCGGATTCTCGTCACCAGCGGCGACCGCCTGGCGCAACTCGGCGATGATTTGCGCCACTGCACCGATCTTCATACTGTCGTGGTCACCGGAAATGATGGTAGCGCAACGCCAGACCTCGGTCACGTTCACGTTGTCAACTGGGGCGAGTTCATCAGTGCCGAAAGTCAACAGCTGGTGCGTCGCCGTATCGACACAGATATGGCCGCGATTCTTTATACATCGGGAAGCACCGGCAGTCCGAAAGGCGTCGTGCTGTCTCACCGAAATATCGTGGCTGGAGCGCAAAGCGTCGCTACCTATCTCGAGAACACATCAAGAGACCGACTTGCTCGCGGTACTTCCTTTCAGTTTCGATTACGGCTTCAGCCAGCTTACGACTGCTTTTCTGAAAGGCGCCATGGTCGTAATGATGGACTACCTGCTACCGCGTGACGTCATTCGTGCCATCGACAAACACGCCATCACCGGGCTGGCCGGGGTGCCGCCGCTGTGGAACCAGCTATGCAAGCTGGACTGGCCGGAGAGCGCGCGTGAGACGCTGCGCTATATCACGAACTCAGGTGGTGCGATGCCAACGGCAACATTGGCCTCGTTACGCGAACGCCTGCCGAAGACCCGGCCCTACCTGATGTACGGGCTCACCGAGGCCTTCCGCTCGACCTATTTGCCGCCTGAAGAAATAGACCGGCGTCCCACCTCCATGGGCAAGGCTATTCCCAATGCAGAGATTCTGGTGGTCCGCGAGGACGGCGCAGCGTGTTCGCCGGGCGAACCCGGAGAACTCGTGCACCGCGGCGCGCTGGTGTCGCTCGGGTACTGGAACGACGAGGAGCGCACGAAGCAAAGGTTTAGACCGGCACCTGGTCAGCCCGACGGCATCGTGTTGCGGGAAATCGCGGTCTGGTCCGGTGATACCGTCAAAAAGGACGAGGCTGGATTCCTCTACTTTATCGGCCGCAAGGACGACATGATCAAGACTTCGGGCTATCGGATCAGTCCCACCGAGATCGAGGAAGTCGTGTACGCATCCGGCCATGTCAGCGAAGTCGCAGCGCTGGGGATTTCTCACCCTGATCTCGGTCAGGCAATCGTCCTGGTCGCCGTGCCCGCACCTGGAGCCGACCCAAGCGATGACCGCGTTCTGTCTTTTTGCCGCGAGCAGTTGCCCAATTTCATGGTCCCTTCGCGAATCGTCTGGCGCGACAAGCTGCCGCGTAATCCCAACGGCAAGATCGACCGCAAGTCACTAACCGCTGGACTGGATTCAATGTTCGAGGTAGGCGAATGAGTCGCGAAAGCAAACATCGTCATGTGGCCCTCGAGAGCGTCGACACTGTCGACAACGTGCTTATATGGGCGGGACGGAAAATCTCGGACATTGCAGAAGAAGTCGGGCAAACGCCGTTCTACTGCTACGACCGCGACAGACTGGACCGGCGCGTCGCGGAACTTCGATCGGCACTGCCGGACGACATATCCATTCACTACGCGATGAAGGCAAATCCGATGCCCGCGGTTGTCGCGCACATGGTGACACTCGTCGACGGCCTTGACGTTGCCAGCGGCGGTGAGTTGCGGGTGGCTCTCGACACGGGTATCGACCCCCAACTCGTATCGTTTGCCGGGCCAGGCAAACGAATTGAAGAAATCGCCCAGGCTATTGCCGCCGGCATCACTTTAAACGTCGAGTCCGAGCTCGAACTCGAACGGATCGTCCGGATCGCCGGCGAACAGAATCGACGCGCGAGTGTTGCGATTCGCGTCAACCCGGATTTCGAACTGAAAACGTCGGGCATGAAGATGGGCGGCCGGCCCGCGCAGTTCGGCATTGACGCCGAACGCGTTCCCGGCATTCTCCGGGAAATCAATCTGGACGAGATTGATTTCGCCGGCTTTCATGTGTACTCGGGCAGCCAGAATCTGAGTCACGACGCAATTATCGAAAGTCAGACCAAGACGCTCGATCTGTGTATCACGGCTAGCGGAAGATGCGCCCTGCCCACCGCGGCTGCTCAACATCGGTGGCGGTTTCGGCATTCCGTATTTTCCGGCTGACCGACATCTCGATCTCGCACCGATTGGCGAGAATCTCGAGCAACTCGTGCCCAAAGCACAAGGGCCAGCCTCGGCGATGTCGAGATCGTTATCGAACTCGGCCGCTACCTGGCAGGCGAAGCGGGCATCTACGTCAGCCGCGTCCTGGACAAGAAAATCTCGCGCGGCGAGACCTTCCTGGTTGTCGACGGGGGGCTTCATCATCACCTCGCCGCATCGGGTAACTTTCGGCCAGATTTTGCGTAAGAATTACCCGACCGTGGTCGGCACATCGGTCGTGGACGAATCGATGTCCGCTGCCACGGTGGTCGGACCGCTTTGCACGCCGCTCGATCTGCTCGCCGACACCATGCCGCTGGGCCATGCCGAGGTCGGGAGATCTGATCGTTGTGTTCCAGTCCGGCGCATATGGACTCTCTGCCAGTCCGACCCGTTTCCTGAGTCATCCGGAGCCGGGCGAGTTGCTTGTCTGATCCCGCCGCCCCGGCCTTCACCTGACATCGAATCCACAGCCGATATCTGGCAGCAGTATCCAGACACATTTGACCGAAACCACATGAGTGAAAGACTCTCCCCATCGGGAGCACACAGCGATGCATCATGGAACGGTGAGGAGCCGCTGGTGTCCGTCATCGTGCCGGCTTATAACGCCGAGAGTCACATCGCACGCGCTTTGCAGAGCATAAGTGGGCAAACCTATCCGAAGCGTAGAAATTATCGTCGTCGACGATGGCTCAACAGATGCGACGAAGAAGGTCGTTCGCCGTTGCGGCTCCTGACGCCAGGTACATCCGCATAAAGAATTCGGGGCCGGCCGCGGCGCGCAATGAGGGCAATCGTCATGCAAAGGGCAAGTACATTGCGTTTCTCGATGCAGACGATTTATGGCATCCGCGCAAGCTTGAACTGCAGGTTGCATACCTCGAACGGAACGCAGGAATCGGAGCCGTGTTCTGTACGTGGTGTGAGACCTTTCCCACCGAGACAAATATTGACTGGAGAACAAAAGCAGGAATCCGACGCACCGCTGGCCTGGAGATCGTGCCGCAGAATTCTGGCTGGCTCTATCCCGAATTGTTGCTAGACACCATAATCCACACATCCTCGGTGATCTTGCGCAAGGATTTGTTCGACGGACTTACGGATTCAATCAATCGCTCACCATTGGCGAGGATTATGATCTCTGGATCCGGCTTTCACGGATCACCGAAATACACAAATTGCGCGCTACGCTCTCGGGTACGAGCAACGCCTGGACAGTATCACGCGGACGCCCCAGGCGAGCCCGTTCGGCGCGACCGTGATTCGCAGAAATCTGAAACAAATGGGGACGGCGGGTCCGGACGGCCGCCGCGCAAACTGGTTCGCCGTGCGGCGGCGAATTGCACAGTCCTTTCGCAATTATGGCGCGACTCACCTGAGGCTTGGTGCTCGCGCCACCGCGATCCGTTCCTGCGCTGCACGCGTCGTTCTATGATCCGATTTCCTCAAGCAACTGGCGCAGCCTGATAAAGGCACGTGATTAATTACAAAACGTCAAGGGGCCTGCAAAAAACCGACGGAGCCGCCGATCCATGAATCAGTCGGCAACATGTCAGTGTGAATATGTCGCCACGAAGAAGGGCATCGGATCATCCGCGCTGCGCTATTCGAAGAGTCACCAATGACAATGCGACAACGCGTACTGCACGGTCTCGGCCTGGCTGGTTGCCGGACGCGGAATCGCCCAGACCATTCAGCTGGGTCGCGACGATCTATGTCATTCGCCTGCTCGCGCCGGAAGACTATGGCATCGTCGCGATCGCAACCGTGCTTTTCGGCTTGTTGATAAGACTGTGCGATGCGGGATTTGGTAATGCGGTCGTCGTCAGCGAGGATACGGACAAGCGAACCCTGCAGGAATTTTTCGGCTTCCTGCTGATCATCAGCATCGGACTCGCTCTCTTGCACTTGCTTGCGCACCGCTGCTGGCTGCGTTTTTCAAAGAGCCGCGAATCGTTCCGGTCATCCAGGTTTTGTCTCTGGGTTTCGTTTTTACCGCTCTCTCGATCATCCCTTCGGCGCTTTTGACAAAGAAGATGCATTTCAAGCGCTTTGCCATCGCGTCTTCGATTGCGACGCTCAGCGGGACCGACGGTTACCGTCACCCTAGCATTCAAGGGTTACGCATTCTGGTCGCTGATCATTGGCCAACTGCCACGCAGTTTGCGATCGCCATCGTTTTCATGGTTGCCGCGAAAACATGGCTTACTACCGCGATTCCCCGCAAGCAAACGATGTCTCTGATTTCCGTTGGCAGCTCCATTACAGCGGCGAGCCTGCTGTGGTATTTCTACACGAAACTCGACGTATTCATTGCCGGACGACTATGGAACTCGACCGTACTCGGGATATTACACCGTGCCAGTTCATCTGGCGCGTCTGCCTGCGGGCAAAGTCATGCCGTTGCTGCGCAAGATTGCAATGCCGTTCTTTGCGGAACTCCGCGCCAACCCGTCCGCCGTCGCGTATTATTTCCGCCGCATATTCAGCGTTGGCGCACTTGTCTCTTTGGCGTATTTTTCGGCATTGCGAGCGTCGCGCCCGACCGCTGTACCGCTAATTGCTCGGCGACAGATGGGCACCGAGCACTTGGCTTGTTGTTTACCGTATGTCTCGGAATGCCATTCTCCAGCCTTATCGGTCTTTATAGCCCGATTCTTCAGGCCACCGGCCATCACGCTTTGGCTCTTTCCAACACGACGCTGGCATTGGTCCTGTTTTCCGTGACATTTACCGTGGGAGCGCTGCAGGGTCCGTTGGGCCTTGCGTCCGCGTGGGCCATCTCATTCCCAATATTGTTTCTGATCATCACCTTGCGGTCCGCACCACGCTTGGGTGTGCGACCCACCGATGTCTTCATGAACATCATTGCGCCGCTCTCTGCCGCAGCTTTGATGCTGGCGGCAAACCTGATTTATTGGCACTTTTCACCCTTCAACATGCAGCCTGCTGTGATGCTCGCTACTCAAATTGTGCTGGGTGCCGCGACCTACATCTTTTCGCTATTGCTACTGGATGGCAAGGCGCTCAAATCGGCCATCGCGATGGTCGCAGGCAAAAGAACTAAGGCCGCCTGAAATGGGAAAACACATGACCACTAATACAGTGCAGGCGCGCTATATTTTGCTGCCGGACATGCCATTGACCCGATTTCAAACCGGGAACTAGACCAACACATGCCCAACACAAGACCTGTCTGTGACAATCCGTTTTTTATTGTCGGCTCCGGGCGCTCGGGCTCGACACTCTTGCGTTTGATCCTAAACCGGCATCCCAACCTGTGCATCCCTCCGGAATCCTGGTTTTTGCTCCCGCTCGAAGCCCGTTTTGGTCTTAACTCTGCACTGAGCCGGAACGAAATATCAAAAGCCTGCGAAATGGTGATTCATCACCGCCGCTGGCCGGATTTTGATATTCCGGCAGCCGAGTTCTCTCAGCACGTAGCTGATAGAGGAGTCAACTCAATTCTCGGCTTGTCAGACACGTTTTTTGCGATACATTGCGATCGTGCCGGTAAATTTCGCTGGGGGGACAAAACTCCCCCATATGTCAAGATTGTGCCCCAACTACTGGAACTATACCCCAAGGCCAAGATAGTCTACCTAGTTCGTGACGGCAGGGACGTAGCGATGTCGTTCACCAATGCCCGCTGGCATGGACCGGGGGCATGGGCTAATACGCGGGAGTGGATCGAGTCAGTTCAGCAGTTCGCGTCATTAAGCCGTAGACCAGAGCTACTGACGCGGATAATCAGGGTCGTTTACGAAGACCTGGTTGAGAATTCGGAGAGAGTGACGCGACAAGTCTGCGAGTTTCTTGGCGAAAGTTATTACCCCAACATGCTGGAGTGGGCGCCGGGCGAGGAATCAGTCGTACCACAGCGTGAAAGTCATGCGCACATGAAATTAACCCGGCAGCCTCAAGCGTCTGATCTGTATCAGTGGAAGCATTCAATTGGCAAAGCGAAGATTTTTTTGCTTGAGGCTTACATGAGAAACGAGTTAAAAATCGAAGGCTATCCGCTGCGATATCGGTCCGGAGTCTGGAAGCCGCTGCAGGGCGTTCTCAGAATGATTGCGCCATTCGCCGCGCGCATATACCAGTCTGTAGTTTGGCGTTATCGCAACGTCCGCAGCAGAACCGCATCGGAATCGTGACCATGCGACCATCGCATTTTTCAGGAATCGACCGATCGACTGGCGCCGTCAAAGCGGAGTCAGTATGCCCCCGCAGAATAGGCAGGAGGGCCGGGGAAGAACCGCGTTCATACTCTGAGCGGCCAACTTCACGCGCACCTCAAGCTGAACCCCATTCAGGTTCCGACCGGGCATAGTCCGATGTTCACCAATGAAAAGCTCGTCTATCTGCAGCTTCACAAGACGGGCTGTACCCATATTACCGCCCTGCTGGAGAAGCATGTGGGAGGCAGACAAGACCACAAACATGGGCGCTACCCCGGCGCAAAGGACGACCGCATCTTTATCGGCTCGGTACGCAACCCCTGGGCATGGTACGTGTCGTTATGGGCATATGGCTGCAAGCGGCTTGGTGTCATTTACAATTCAGTGACCCGCACTCGCTGGGGGCACCTGACCAGCCCTCTGCCGACCGGGAACCTGAACCTGAAATCGTACTATTGGCGGGTTTTGCGTGCCATGAAGTCGGGCCCACGTGCCGAGATCTGGCGGAGCTGCTATCAAGACTCCGATAACCCCATACTTTTTCGACGTTGGCTCGGATTGATGTACAGTCCGGACGGTCGTCGTGACCTAACCGACGGTTACCCCTACTCCGGCCTTGCCAATTTCGCCGGAATTATGACTTACAGATACTGCGACCTTTACTTCAACTGGAGCATCTGGAGCGGCGCGCGGCAAACGGTTACCACCCTTGATCAACTCTCGGCCCTGGATACCAGGGCGTGTCTGCTTGACTACATGATACGAACGGAATACCTGGAGAGTGACCTGTTGGCGGCGCTCGACCTGGCGGGGTACTCCCTTGATACTGCTATCAAGCAGGATATTCACGGCGCCTCGAAGTCCAATACGTCGTCACATCGCCCCTACCGAGAGTACTATGACGATTACTCAATTAGCCTTGTCGCAAATCACGAGGCGTTTATTATCAAGAAACATGGGTATAGTTTTTCAAACTAAATCACCTATTTGGTTATAGCGTCGGACGGGGAGTTTTACCTCGAGCGAGAGAGATCATGAAGACCGGAAAGGTATGAAGTACCGGCAACTCGAGAAAGAAAGCATTGGCACAAAATGATGGAGCAAAGCAGAAACATGGATGGCGGCAGGAAAATATTTTGTATAGGTTTTCACAAAACCGGAACGACATCCCTGGCGGGGGCCCTACGCATGTTAGGTTACGCGGTGACCGGTCCGAATTTTGTAGATGATCCCCGTATTTCAGAGCATGTCGTTCAGATGGCGCTGGACGTTGCAAGAAAATACGACGCATTTCAAGACAATCCGTGGCCAATTCTGTTCAGGGAAATGGATGAGGCCTTCCCGCGCAGCAAGTTCATACTCACTACGCGACCGGCGGAGCGATGGCTAAAAAGCGTCGTGAAACACTTCGGCGAAAAGGACACCCCGATGCGGCAGTGGATCTATGGGGTCGGGCATCCGGTCGGCAACGAGCAGGTCTATATTGATCGATATAGAGTTCACTATGCGGAAGTCTATGAATACTTTAAGAACAGGCCCGAGGATCTCCTTGAATTCCCCCTTACCGAGGGCGCGGGGTGGCAAGAACTATGTCCATTCCTGGGAAAAGACATTCCGGTTGAGCCGTTCCCAAGACTGAATACGGTTGCGATTCGCCAGGAAGCGGAGAAGCTGACGCCAAAAAAGGCCTACTGGCGATTGGCCAAGCGACTGGGCATCGCTGACAACGACTAGACATCGAATTGCCGGGTCGGGAGCACTCCCAGAATGCGTTGTTAGCGGAGACCCGCAGATCGAAAAGTCGTCACTAATACCGGCTATCGGCGTCGCAGCAGATCAGAAGATGCATACCACGACGGGCAGCGATGCAGCTCAATGAAAAGCTCGCCCGGACCCGATCCGGCCGCACGGATCACGGGGCTGCCCCCCTGACGACACCGAAAGCGCTCAACTTCCTTGTCATGCCGGCCTCAGCTGCGCAACAATTAAGAGATTTTCTAATTTTAAGGGTCGAATCGCTTCCCCGGGGCAGATTAGTTGTCCCTGCGATCCGCTAACGTCCGTGCCAATGCAAACACCAAATTCACACAGCATTTATCAACGCCTTGTTAGCCCATTTCAGCAATTTGGTTTGCTGGCTGGAACCGCTTACGCTCTTAACAGAATACTCGGACGGCTGTCGCCACGGTTGCGCATCCAAATTCACGACTGGGTAGTCCAACCGGTTACCAGCAAACCTTTGCTTCCCGGTCGTTTTGCGCGGTCATTCGAGACCCGGGAAATTCAAAGTGACGACCCCGTCATCGGCAGCATGCCGATCCGGCCCGAAATTCTGCAATCAAGACTTCGACAGAATACGAGATGTCTGGGCACCTATAACAAAAAGGGACAAATGATTGGCTACATTTGGTTGTGTTTTGACTCCTATGAGGAAGACCAGGCGCGCTATACGTTTTTTCTTTCGCCATCTGAGCAGTCGGTTTTCGATTTTGATTTGCGAATTTACCCGGAGTACCAAATGGGAATCGGATTCGCCGCGCTTTGGTCCGGTGTCAATCAATATCTCTACGAGCGCGGCGTCCGTTATTCGTTCAGCCGTCTCGACCGTTTCAATCAGGCCTCTGCCAAGGCCCATAGCCACCTCGGCTGCAAACGTATTGGCGGGGCCCTGATTTTGCAGTTTTTTGCCGCTGAACTGATTTTTATGTCCAAGGCTCCCTGGATCCATTTTTCTTGTTCCGAGTCAACCCGAACGAGGATCCATTTGACGCCGGATCCCGCAGACCTGGAAGAGGCACAATAATTTCTGAGTTATTGGCGATGTCGTGCCACGCTTGCCTGCTATTTCGCGGTACAGGCTTTTTTCGAGCCAGAAAGAATCCCAGGCAGCAACCTGAACCACACTTCCGGCAGTAAGGCCTTATGTAAAAGGGAACAACGACCATGGCTTTCGGTCAAAACCCGGAGTAATGAGACTTGCCCATGCCGGCGTTGGATGTTGCTACTCCCACTATGATAAACCCGTGAACGGCACGCCACGGTTTTTGCAATTTTTCCCAATTTACTGAAGAAACAGGACTGATTGCCGGAGACTACAAGTACCACTGACACGCCAAACTCCCTGAGAAATAGTTATGAAAGATACTTGCGCCAGGGCATTTTTCACCAAGCTCCTGTTAAGGGGATAGTTCGTTGAGACTTTACACAATTGTGCTGTTTTTTCTCGTCTGCGGTATGTGGGACGAAACGATTGCCGCGACGCCCGTGCGGGAGATTAAGCGACTGGCCGAGCAGCATGGGGAAATGGTTGCCTTCGAGGTTCCCGGGACGACTTTCGATTGCCTTGCGCCGGAGGACTATAAGGCGATGGGGCCTGATACCGAAGCCATGCATTCGATCAATGGAGTGGGATGCCAGGCCGTGATCAATACCTGGGTCGGGGCGGAGGTCTCACCCGACGGGCTAACGTGGTGGTTTGTCGCGCACGGGGGGCACGATGCCTACGGTGGCAATGAAGCGTACCGATTGGATTTAACCAACGCGAGAGCATGGTCATTGCATTCGCTGCCAAGCCCCAGGCTTCGCTATGACGTGAGCAAAAACGGAGAAGTGATTTTCCACGAGCTGGCGCAATGGAGGGGATGTCCGGAGCGAGTCAAAGGCATGGAGCTATCGCGGCAAAAGACGAACGCGCGAGCCTGCACGAAATATGGTCCTCCCGCGAGTCACACATACTCAACTCAGGCTTTTATGAATGGGAAGATCTATTTGCGTTCGGTAACGTCATTCGGCAGCAACATGGTGATCCACCAGGGCGCCTGGATTTTTGATCCTGCAAAGGCTTGTATCGAGGCCGACCGGGCGTCACGGATTACCAACCTTGAGCGCCTGAATCCGCAGAACGTTACTTCGAACTGTGATCCTGCTGCGGCCTGGACATATCTGGGACAACGAAACCCAGGGGTCATAACGCCGCTGCCGACCACAAACCGTGTCCTTTACTCTTGGCAGAAAACCTCTCAAGGAGCACTCGAGGATGGTAATGGACAGGTGCTGCGAGATTCCGGCGCGCCCGGCGGAACGTCGCCGTATGCAAGTGTCAGGAGCCAGTGGATCCCATCTCTGCAGATAGGTGTCATCAACAAACTCGCCAAACGGTGGTTCTACGTGACAGCCGAAGGAGAAGTGCGTTCACCGAGCGGGAAGCAGGGTAACGGGGCGTTTGCGCGTGTCAACACCTCTGCAGCAGCCAAGAGGTTGGTCGGCCATTTCAGTTATGACCCCAAGAGCGGCGACTTCCTGATACTGGAAGGCACAGATTTGTTTCGAATCGCGCGCGACGATCTGGAGGATGACGATGTCGCGGAAATCGCACCCACCGACCTCGACTGGTCAAATATTCGCGATCCTCTGCCGGAACCGTACAACGGCTTCGTTTATATCGAATCCGCGGACGTGCATTGCATGATGAATCGGGGAAATATCGGCGAACAGTTTCTCATGTGTTTTCGATATCGATGATCTCGCACCGCGCTTTGCTGACAGGGATGGTTCCCCGCCGTGCTCATCACGCTGGCCCGGGACCGTCGCAAATTTCAAACCTCGGACCGCTGCGAATACTTTGCCAGTCACACTGCCACATTGTGACGGCGGAGACCATCATGAATCTCGGTCGAGTTATATTCGCTGGCGCCCGACTCACGAACACATTCCAAATCGGGCTTGTTTGCATTTTCGATCCATGATCTGCCAAGTGGGGGCTGACGGAGGAGATGCAGCGGCACCACCACTACCTTCCTGCAGTTTCAGAAGATTGCATCCAACAGGGCAGGATCGCGGGATGGCTTCAGTTCGCAGGAAACTTTTGCTTTAGCTGCATGATGTCCTTTGCAGCAGCATAGAATGGCAATTTTTCGAGAAATGTGACAATTAACAGCACAGCAGTCAGGAAGACGAGCACGAATAACACTGGTGAGACTGAATCTGCAAACGAGCCGAACAGATTCAGGAGCATATTGCCCGCAGTGTACGCCGTCAAAGAAGACAAACCCAGCGGCAGAAATACATTGAAGGGACGCGGCAGTTCTCTGGTACCAATCAACAGGCAGAACATGCCGATGGTTGCAACGCTGACGATGATACCGATAGTAAAATATTCCGGCATATTGTTAGCCCGGTAACTATAGTTCACAAACTTCATCAGCCCATCCTTCAGTCCGTCGTCGGTAACGACAATCCAATATAAGGCGAAACTCCCGATTAACAGAAAGCAACACTTGTAGAATTTCGCAAAATTGGTTGTGGCCGGACTGCTATGACCGCCCAGGCTTGCCGCCGTCAGCATTCCCGCAAACACAAAAGAAAGGCAATGCCACACACTTGGCCCTCCTTTAAACGGACCAATTCCGAACAGGATGTTGAGCGGGCTATTGAGCCAGTCGAAATCAACCATCTTTAACTGTATCAGAAGCGGGAAACTCAGCATCACAACAGTCAGCGCGCCGATCAAAAACTTTAGCCCATATTTAATCCTGAAATGAATGATTAGTGGAGCCATACACAGAATCACAGCATAAACACGCAAGATGTTCCCAAACCGGGAATCCCCAAAAAACACGACCGAGTAAAGAAAATCAGGCATCGTTTTGTATCCACCCAACACCGCGCTCAGCGAGGTAAGGATGTAAGCTACATAACATTGCCATCCGCGAATCAACAGTCTCGCACGGACCGATTTTGGGCCAAAAACACTCGCTTTCCGTGCATAGACGAACTCGAGCATGAAGCCAAACATGAAAACAAACATCGGCGTGGCGGTGCGCGTGAACATCTGAACATAGAAACTATCCTTGCCCAGCAAATCAAAAACCAGCGTGGTCGAGAACGCATGGGCCAACAACGCGAGTAACACCGCGTATGTTCTGGCATAGTCAATAAAATGTAATCTTTGCAACAATCAGCTCACCATAATGTTGGCGTACCGCCCTACACATTTTGGACGCAAAGGTCCACAACCAATACCCCTGATTGCCTCAGAGGCCTTTCCGGCCTGGCCATGTAAATGCAATTCATAACAATGTCGCCTTGCCCGGCAATTCCTCCGTTATGCGTCGACAAATGACGACCGGATTCAAACGCAGACACAGATATCATTGCCACCGAGTAGCTCTATTTTTTTGCAACGGCGAGCTTCTTTCCAAGATTCGCCGCGAACACATCGAACCAGCTCAACTCGAATTTGCATGTTCGCTGGAGATATCAACCGTTCTCGACCAGCCATTGCTCCAGCACCACCATTTGCCATATTGCCCGGTGATGATCTTTTTGCTTCGAGGAGTGCTCGGCCAGGACTCTGCGTATCGCGTCCTTCCTGAAAATGTCGTGCAGTTTGGCATTTGCCGATAACAGAAGATCGTCAGCATATCCCCGCAACTCACCCTGGAACATCAGCTTGAGTGGCGTGGGAAATCCCATCTTCGGTCTGTAAATCACTTCCTCGGGAAGCAGTCCTTCCATCATCTTTTTTAGCACATATTTTCCTTGCCCATTATGCACCTTGTATCTGGAGGGCATCTTTGCGGCAAACTCAACCAACCGGTAATCGAGGAATGGCACACGCAGTTCCAACGAGGCCGCCATACTCATCCGATCAGCTTTAATAAGCAAATCATCAATGAGCCAGGTCTTTACATCGAAGTACAGCATGCGGCTGAGATCATCATTTTCCGATGTCTTGGCGAACAGTTCATGCAGAAAACCGGTGACCGGTCTGTTTGTCTTTTCTCTCAGGAATGCTTCGTATGAGTCAGTGTACAAGCTTCGTTTGTAGTGCTCTTCATAGGTCGAAATGCCTTTGTAGCGATGCGCCAAGTTTTGTCCGAGCATCGTGAGGTATTTGGTCACCTTGTTCTTTACCGGAGAAGCGTCTGCCATCGATCCTATCATTCTTGCCAGGGGTCCCAGCAACTTCCGATATTTCTCAACGGCAAGCATGTAGCGATAGAAATCGTAGCCACCGAAAACCTCATCGGAACCCTCGCCGGAGAGCACGACAGTGACATGGTCCTTAGTCATCCTGGACAGGAAATATAACGAAATGGCTGCGGCCTCCGTTACAGGCTCATCCATCAAGCGAACATATTCCGGAATGAAATCCCTAAACTGTTCCGGCGTCACAAAAAGTTCATGATGATCTGTTCCGAATCGCTTCGCGACCATGCGCGCGTAACGGGTTTCGTCAAACGCTTCGCCAAAATCATAGGCTACCGAAAAAGTCTTGATCGGGTCCGATACCCGTGCCGCCAGCAAGGCAACTACAGCACTGGAGTCTACGCCTCCGCTGAGGAACACCCCCAGCGGAACATCACTGCGAAGCCTGAGTTCGGCCGCGCTCTCCAATAGCGCTCTGCTATTTTCAAGGTAATAGTCGAAACCCAAATCCTCGCTATGGTCGTACACGACGTCCCAGTAACGCTTGATGTTGAGTCCCTTGCTGGATAAAACGGCACAATGGCCGGGCAGCAGTCTTTTTATGCCAACTTTTAGAGTGTCCTCGCCGGGAACATAGCCGAAGCTCATATACTCGTCGATAAGTTCTGAATTTACCCCAATCGGTTCCTTGAGACCCGCAAGAATCGCTTTGACTTCCGATGCGAAATAGAAGTCACCGTGATTGTCGAAAAAATAGTAAAGCGGTTTGATTCCAAGTCGATCGCGGGCCAGAAATATCTCTTGGGTAGAGGGATCCCAGATTGCGAAGGCAAACATTCCATTGAAATGGTTCAGGCAATCCTGCCCGTATTCACGATAGGCCTTGAGAATAACCTCTGTATCAGTGTGAGTTGTGAACGTGGCTCCCTTTTTTTCAAGAACCTCGCGAATCTCGATGTAGTTATAGATCTCGCCATTGAACACAATACGGCATCCGGAATCGGCATCTACCATCGGTTGACGGCCGCACGGAGTAGGATCGATGATACTCAGACGTCGATGGCCAAAGCCTAGCCCCCGGCCGGAGTCGACCCAAAGCCCTTCATCGTCGGGCCCGCGATAGGGGAAAGTATCCCTCATAGTCTCGATCAACGACTCGTTGACGGATCGATACCTGGCCCTGACACCTACAATTCCGCACATAGTTTGTTGCTACTCGGGCAATAAAGACTGATAGAGATGGTGATTGTCTTGCACTTGATACTGCCGTGTCTACATGACGATTCTCGAAATCCGAAGGTCACCGCAAAACTCTTTTGAGTCGCGATTTCCACGGCAACTCAAATTATGCGAGCGTGGCAGAATCTTGCGTTTCGCGGACCCTTGATTACGACGTCACTGCTCTACCCGGCGTAATCAACTGAGGAGATTCAGGCAAGACTTGCTGCCCACAATGCCTAAATGCCGTTCCCCCCATCCGTCCAAATGTTTGGCACGGAGGTATTCCGTTTGGCTTTCCTCTCTTATTAGCCCCAACGGAGTTTTCTGGTCGCTGCGCCGTCGAAAACGCATGTGACTGGCCTCGAGACGCCAACGATCGCTGATTTCATCCGCTTGCGGCCGTGCAGGCGCCTCCTGCCATGTCGCGGCAGCTACAGCCGCTGTCGATAATTCCGGAGTCGCAAGCGTTTGCGTCTCACCGCCCCGGAAGCCGGCCGCCTTCCTCAGCCGTGTACCGCCGGGTCCCCTGAGGCCCGCCGGCGAGGCCTGCTCCCGGTTTGATGGTTTCTGACACCCCCTCTCCTGCAGCCATACCGGCTGCTGGCCAACCTTTCAGGCTCCCGCCAGGTTCGCCTGGCGCAATTCCGGTGTCGGACCAAGGTCGGCTGTTGCCGCGTCATCTTTTAACCGCCGCAATGGGGCACTAAGCCGCATGCGGCACCGCCGCGCGCCCTGCCCTCAGCGTCTGATAAGTTCAGACCAACGGGAAACCGGCGGGTTCAGGCTCGCGCAGACCTAAGCCAAGGGTAAAACATGATTTCCAGCGCTGCCCATGGGCGGCCTCGGAATCAGCACCCGGTCGTCTCGCGGGCGGACCAAAAATGGTCGTGGCATGCGTAATCGCGCACAGATTCAAATTATGTCAACCGCCAGATCATCACCGCACCAACCGCGTACCTGGATTTGTGATGCACGACATCGCTGCGGACGACCTGCCGGGGTATTTTTAACCTCCAGCAATATCATGTATCGATCTTGCTGAATGAGAATCTTTGCGCAACAAGGCGCCGAAGACAATTCGTTCTGTTCTGAGCGCCATCTTTGTCATCCGCGCAATTACAAGCTAACTGGGATGAATGCCTTAACAAACCACGCGTCTACCGATATCATTGCCGCCGACCGGTGAACCCGCCTGGCCCAACTACCGGGTGTAAACAACGGTTATTTCCCTATCGCGATGGTGTTATTTCTGCGCCATTTTGGCTACCGAACAGAGGACACGGCACCATCGGACAATTAGTCACGGACAGACTCTGCACAGCAACATCTTGCAGAGCTATAGTGTTTCTTTTGTCGCAGTGCCAAAAACAAGAAGGAATGTCATGAAGATCAGCATCTTTGGACTCGGTTATGTCGGGGCTGTTTCAATGGCGTGTCTCGCCCGAGACGGTCACGAAATCACCGGAGTCGACATTGATCGGAACAAGCTGGAGCTAATTCGCTCCGGACACTCGCCGATCATTGAAACCGGTATTGTTGAACTTATGCGGGAAGTCGTCACCGCTGGGCGGATTCAGGTGACCGATGACGCCGCGGAAGCAATATCATCAACCGATCTGTCGTTCATCTGCGTGGGCACACCCTCGCGGCCGAATGGTAGCCAAAGCCTCGAGGCGTTAAAAAGATGCTGCGAGCAGATAGGAGCTGCGCTAAAGCTCAAATCCAGTCACCACACAGTCGTGATTCGATCGACCGTCGAACCAGGAACGGTCGAAGAGATTGTATTGCCAATTCTCGAGCAGCATTCCGGCAAGACTTCACCCGATGGTTTTTCGATCTGTTTCCAACCGGAATTTTTGCGCGAAGGCTCGTCGATAAAAGACTACGACAATCCTCCGATGACGGTTTTCGGCGCACAAGGGGCTGGAGCAGGAACACAGTTGCGCGAATTGTTCGCACATCTTCCCTGCGAAATCATAGAAACCGACATTCGAACCGCCGAAGCCTTAAAGTACGCATGTAATACGTTTCATGCACTAAAAATCACGTTCGCAAATGAAATGGGGCGAATCTTTCAGGCGCTTGGCTCTGACTCCCAACGCGTCATGGAACTGCTTTGCGAGGATAAGCAGTTGAACATCTCCAAAGCCTATCTCAGGCCCGGATTTGCATTCGGCGGCTCATGCTTGCCAAAAGATCTAAAAGCTCTCCTGTATCTTGCGAAAACGCATGATGTAAACCTGCCGATGCTATCGGGTCTGCTACCCAGCAACCAGACTCAGATCGATCATGCACTTGCGACGGTACTTGATCGGGGCAAAAGAGATATAGGCGTGGTAGGTCTTAGCTTCAAGAGCGGCACCGACGATTTGCGAGAAAGTCCATTGGTAACGCTGGTCGAGGGATTGATAGGGAAAGGCATGAGGGTGAAGATTTATGATCCCGAAGTACGGGTGTCGCGACTGGTTGGGGCGAACAAACGTTACATCGACGAGGTAATTCCGCATATAGGCGATTCAATGTGCGAGACCATTGAGGAAACGGTTCGCGATACCGACGTTGTCGTCATTGGTCTTTCCGACGCGCACATCATTGATGAGCTGTATGGCTTCGCAACTTCGAAACAGTTCTTTCTCGACCTGGTCGGAATTCCTGAGCCGGAACGGCTCAAGGGCGAGTACCGGGGCATATGTTGGTAACGCGAAAACCGCATCTGGTCTTTATATCACCGCGGTTTCTTTTCCCCACTGACTCGGGCGGCAAAATACGAACCACACAGATTTTGCGCGGCCTAAAGGGCGGGGCCTTTCGAGTTACGCTGGTGATGCCTGGCCGGCCAGACAGCCGCGCGGTCTACGCGGAGCAACTTGCGTCCGTATCCGATCAGGTAGTGCTCTGGCCGGAAAAAGAGCACACGAATCTGGCGGCAGCCGTGCGCCGATTCGCACTGCTCTTTAGCCGCTATCCATTATCGGTTGTTTCGGATTTCGACCGCGACGGTTCACGTGCCGTTCGCGAGCTGGTGGATTCCGTTCCCGACGTCGTCGTTTTCGATTTTCCACATTCCGCTATTCTTCGACCCCAAACAATTGCTTCACCGACGGTGATGTTTACTCACAATGTCGAAAGTGAAATTCTCGAGAGACATTGGCAAGTGGCCAAATCACTGCCAATGAAAGTCATATGGAAAAACCAATATCGCAAGATGTGCGCCTTCGAGCAGCAGACATTATCCGAGTTTGATGCAGTAGTAGCCGTTTCAGAGCGAGATCGCAACTTTTTCGCTGATCAGTGGGGCATCGCGCATTGCCGGACAATCCCGACTGGAGTCGATACAGACTTTTTCACCTACCAGGCACCGCAGAGTGACCCCCAGGTGGTGTTCTGCGGCTCGATGGACTGGATGGCGAACATTGATGCGGTTGAATATTTTTTCGACGAAGTGTGGGGGCGTATCCACGACCAAATCCCCGAAGCTCGCATGAAAGTCGTCGGAAGATCACCGCCGGACGCCTTGGTCAAGCGGATCTGCGGGCAGGCAAAGGAATGGGAATTTACCGGCTTCGTTGACGACGTGCGTGAACATATTGGCGGTGCAGCGGCTTTCGTAATACCCCTGCGAGTCGGTGGCGGAACCAGAATAAAAGCGTTCGAGGCGATGGCAATAGGTAGCCCCGTAGTTTCGACCTCAATCGGTATAGAAGGGCTTCCGGTCGTCGATGGCACCCATTTTCTTGCGGCAGATGAGCCACACATAATGGCCGATAACGTCGTATCGTTGCTGAAAGACAAGAAGATACGCACAAGTATATCTCAAGCGGCGCGACTGCTGGTCGAGAAAGAATATAGTTACAAGCGCGCGGCCCGCAAGTTTGAAGAAATATGTATCGATGCCGCAGACCGAGGAAGTGGACGATGAGCAACACCCGCGGGACTCCGCTCTCCTACACTGCCGATTCCATCTTGCGGTGCGGGCTCCAGATTGCAGACAGTTCGATTCAATACACTCTCGGTGCCTGTTATACGCCGCTAAAAATTGGCAAAAAAATCGGCTATATTGAGGCTCTAGTATGTCAATGGAGCACAACCGGGCTAAATCCTGGGAACTTGGCCGACACGGCTTTACCATCCCAGCGGAAGCTGTCTCTTGCGATCGATTATTATCAGCCGACGGAACTACATGAAGTAATTCGAGCCAACTGGATGCCCCGAACACAATGATCGTCAGTGAAAAGTACAAGTACGTTTTCGTTGAGCAACCGCTGACTGCATCAACCGCCATTGCCTCCGAATTGACCGAATATTACGGAGGTCGAGAAGTACTTTCCAAGCACAGCAATTATTCCGATTTCCTGCGAGTGGCAACCGATGAGCAACGCCAATACAAGGTTGTGATTGGCGTACGAAATCCTTTGGATCAAATAGTCAGCGTATACCAAAAACTAAAAACCAATCATGGGAATGCTTACAACAACCCGAGAATTTATGAAGAAAACGGCGGGTGGGTAAGTAAACGCCAACGGAAGATGTTTCAATACATACGCGACGACGAGCACGGCTTTTCCGACTACTTTCTCCATTTTTTCGCACGGCCCCGAGTAAAAATCAGTCAGTATTTGTGGTGCCCTTCGAGTTACGATTTCGTAGTTCGGTTTGAACACCTGCAAGGTGATTTTGCTGAATTTCTGCGACGCGTGGGTGCCGACAAAGTCAGAGACCTCCCCGTGGTCAACAAGACCGCGGGGAAACTCGATTACTTTTCATATTTCACTCCGGATACTCACAAAACGGTGATGTATGTGTTCGGGCCAATCATGTCAGCGTGGGGATACGAGGCCCCTCACGACTGGCAAACACGAAACGTGCCCCGTGCAGCCGCATTTCAATTTCGGGCAATGAATCTGGCTGCGCGTTTTTTTATTCAGAATCTGGGCCTGACACCAGAAAAATACCGAACACTTCGCGCGTCTATAGCGCGCCGGTCGGCGGCTAAATAGTTGATCGAGAACCGACTCACCCCAACGATCGTCGATTGACGTGTCGGATAAGCTATTGGACGCCTACGAATCGATATTTTTCCGCCAAATAATACTCAATGATATCCGCCATTGCAGTGTGGCGATTTCGCTGTAAGGCCTTTTGCAATTGCGCCTCTACAAAGGCCCGGGATGCCTCATTGAGGCCTCGCCGCCATTTTTCGTCCAGGCGGATTGCGCCATTCGACAGGCGCATGCGATTACCCAAAATATGATGCTCCGAGTCCTTAAAATTACCAGTGAACTCGTGTTTATCGACACCTATGAAATTATGAATATCAGTCAGGATCCGACCCGGGCAAATACACAGGTCCTCATAGTGGATTCGCAGCGTGGTCGCCGCGGTATTACAAATTCTCAGTATTTGTTCCTGCCGCCTCAGCCAGGCCCTGGTAGCGTCCTCAATAGAAAAGCCCCGATTCCTCATCAGCGAGAGCACAACACCACGCGGATCACGAATCAGATGGAGGTTGAACACATCGAATGATTCCTCCTGCGCCAAACGCCGCAAACGATATGGGCTATGCGAGTTGTCCAGAAAACAGGATGCATTCCAGTAATCAAGAACAGCCTCAACGAATACTCTGTTCGCGAGCATCTGGTGATGCAGTCTTTTTTTATATGCCGGTATCGACCCCACCAGACTGTCACGTTGGAGTTCAAGCCAACTGGTGCTGACTTTTGGCAATGCTTCGGTAAGGTAATAATTCAACGTCGTATTATCGGATATGCAAAAGGCGGTTCCGAAGTTATCCGGCCTGAAATTCAGACCGTTGTGACGGTAAGCCTGGGCGATATGGCGGAAAAGCGGACAGTCGGCAATGCGTTCGCCACACGAACAACGAAACTCATCCGGGTCCTTGAACGACCATCCCATCGTGTGGCCAACAGTTGCAATTGCAGGGTGCTGATTCAACAAAAAACTCAGCAAAGTGGACCCAGAGAAAGGGCTGGATGTCACGTAAAGGAGTGTTGACATATCCGACTAGTCTCTGCGAGACGATATCAGTCTCTTTAGCTTATGGGCCAGTATAGAGATGGCAAAATCGCATTCGCTAACGTGCCAAATGACCAGGTTCCACCATGAAGCCTGGGTGTTGAGCGATCGTGGAATCCAGAAGCATCATCCTCTCTACGGTCCATTCTTCGATAATATGTCGCCACCGTGCAGTCGAAAAAGTATGATCCGCATCCTCAAGCCTAAGGGTCGTAACGCCAGGTTTCCCCAACGCCTCCCTCCAGCCGGCATGACCCTTGGTCAGTTCGACAAACTCGCCTGCAGTCAGATCGGCACCGCTCAGGATCACTAATACCGGGGATTCGAACTGACGAATTCCCCGCAGCATCTTTTCGCGAAAATCCGCTGCAGAGTCCGTGGAAGAAAGTAAATCTGAGTTGGCCCTGTCACCTCGCCGCTTAAAGTCATTCCGGGTACGCCAGTCGGCCAAAAAGCCGACCAGTGACTTCCGCAACGCCACGTTGCCGCTGAGCAACTTTCTCCAGAAGACCCGCGAGAAAAACCTCTTCCCGTAGTAGTGATTGATGCGCGCGCTGGCCACCGTGTCATCACTACGGACCCATGGATTGAGCAGAACCAGTCCACGAACCATGGGATGGCCGGCACCTTCCATCAGAATTGAGGAGGCTGCGTCGCATAGCCCCCATAGCACAACACCGTCAAGGCCAGGCTCCGCTTCCAGAAATGCCTCGATCGCAGCCTCGATGTCTGGCCCCGAATTTTTGAAATCGATTTGCGACCCAGTACTGTCTCCCATTCCCCGCAGATCGAATCGAAAGACAGAAAACCCCGCACTCGCAACCGCGCGAGCAAGCAGCAAGAACTGCCGGTGACTCCCAATGCGGTACTGTGGGCCACCCACCACAATAACCAATCCGACGCTCTGTGTGCGACCAGCGGCCGCATGATGGAGGATCCCAATGAGCGTATTAGTCCGGCATTCAAAAATAACTGGTCGTTCCGAAAACTCAGCCATACCGAGCGTCCAATATGTTAGCAGTCGTCAGCGCAATAAGTTCCGGTACAGTACTAATCTCGGCCGTTTGCCAGAACGGTGGCCCATTAACCACCTGATAACGGATTTGACGACAGGACTCATCCCATCGCTTCACAATCGGCGGGATAGAGGGCGCGATATTCGAATCAGGTGCCGCACGAACATCAATCCATTCCGCGTCGACTCCGGGCGGGAGAGACTCCGGCAGATCAGTATGTTCCAGCTCATCGATCAATTCTGAGGGCCAATGGTATCCAGCTACTTCAATGTATCCGTCACGAAGCGTCTGGTCCCGAAGCTCCGCTGTCGAGATATTCGAGTCATTGTGGCTACGCGCGGCAATCAGTGCCTGCCGATACATGTTTTTTACCATCCTCGCACCGGTCTTTTCAGGCGACCAGAGAATCCAGCTTCTTACCGAAAACCGCATCGGGTCAACCATAGTGAGAAACAGCGCCCCTGATCGCAACGCCAGCAGGTGCAATCGCTGCGGCTTGTACGCCGTGAAAATCCAGCCACAGATATGTTCCAGATCGGCGCGCCATATTTCCAACGATGCATCAGCGACTGTACCTTCACTGTCACCAAGACCATAGAGATCGGGAAGTATCGCAACTACACCTCTATGGGCGAGGTTTTGCGCCTGCAAGGAAAGCATTCGGCGCGCCTTGTTCATCTCCTCGCCTATCGGCGGCAGCATCAACACCGCGGCGCTCGCCGGCGCCTCCGCCGGCACTACAACCTGCGTGAAAAGCCGACCGCTTGGTCCATCAACGAAACCAGGTTCGAACCTTACGGGAGCTCTCGTCATTGATTAGCTAGTTTCACCTTGACAAAATCCGTCAACGTTCCCAGCGACTCGAATAATTCCGCGGAGATTTCGTCATCGTCAAATTCGAACTCGAATTTGTCCTCTAGGTCTGTAACTACGGCAAGCACTGCCATGGAATCAAATTCCGGAATCGAACCGAGTAGGCGAAATCCAGGATCAGCGGGAAGACGATCCGGTCCGATCTGAAGCGTCTGCATCAAGGACCGCTGCACGGCCTCTAATAAATCATTCATGAAGTAGATCCTTCAACGTAATCGGGTGACATGTCCAATTGCAAGACAGTTGATCTGCCATTGCTCAAAGAAACTGTTGCTTCGCGAAAAATTTTTTACGCTAGGGGGACCGAGAGTCCAGGTCAATGCCCTTTGTCGCCAGCTTGTTTCGTAATCCCGGAAGAGGATGGCCAAGGTCATAGGCGCGAACGGCGCATTCCGTGGCCCTTTCGACATCGTTGATTTGCAGAAAAAACAGCCCCGCATTGTAATTTACCTCAGCAGAATCCGGAGCTATCTTCAGAGCGCGATCGTACTCGCCAGCTGCTTCGGTCTGGCGTCCAATTTCAGTCAGGTAATAGGCATGAATCATCCGTACGGTCGGATCATCCGGCGTGAACTGAATAGCCCTTTGGAAGTAACACTCGGCAGAAAACTTCATTGGCGGCTCTTTTCGGTTAATTGGCGACAGCTGGTATTGCGCCATCGCAATTAGCGCCTGATGATGATTCGGAAACACTTCAAGTGTGTATCCCAGATCTCCGCTGATCGGCGAACATCGAGCTTTTTGACGAATGCACTTCGAGTGTTGTTGGAGCCGTGCCACGTTGGCATCAAAATGAGCAAGTTCGACCTTTTTCAAACTGCCCTCCGGTGGATACCGGAAGTCGAAGGGCCCGTAGTGATTGTCGAGAGATCCGCACTCGGGCGGAAGTTCAGCGACAGCGCAAGTCGTCCACAATGCGATCATCGCAAACATGCAACACCGTTTGCTATTCATTAAGAGTCTTTCCATTCCTCTTATCATCACTTCCTCTTCACTCTATTTAAATTCGACGGCCATATTAGTCCACAACGACAATAATCCAGCTCAATGCATGGACCGAACCGCAACAAACGCCAGCCAGTCTCTAAGCTGGCCGCAAAGCAGACCGAGCATTAGTACCCATCTCGCCTCCGGCAGCGCAGGCACTACTTACCGTATTCCTCTTATTCCAGCTACCCTGAAAGTGTCAATGCCGATCCGAATTCCACAACGCGACCCGGTTCGGCGAAATGCATAGGTGACCAGCGCAATGTTGCAATGAGATCGGCGCGCCGTTCCCATTGAACATATCTCCAGTGAACCACTATTCACACGATAATGATGCCAGAATTGGCTTGGAGTAACAGCAAAACCGTGCGGAAATATTCCATGATTCTCGCTGATTTGCCATATTCCAAAGCTGTTGTTTTTAGGCCAAATTTGCCGCCGGAGGAGTGAGTATCCCGCCGCGGGAAAGAGCCTGGGTGCCACGCCCGGGCCGAGTGTATCGCCGGACCCGCGCTAACTGGGCGCCGGAACCGGACCCGAATGCTCTTCACTTTCAGTTGCCGTCGGATCGGTTGCTATTTCTTCCGCGGCTTCCGTCAGGGCTATACGCTCTGTGATGATCAAAATCGCGATCAAGTGATAATAGAGGTCGAAATAAGCCAGTCCCAAAAAGAGGCCGGCTATAGCGTAACCGACCAGCGCTACCTGCACCATCGATGCCAAATCATAGGCCCAGAGCGTCTCTGGCCGCTTTCTGGTCATCCGGCGTATCTGGTTGCCTTTACTGAGAGACAAAATGCCTAAAGCCAGGAAAATCGCAAGCCCAACAAACCCGTGCTCACCGAGCACTTCGAAATAGATGCTGTGGGCGTCATGGAAATCATCAGGGTCCGGCGCGTAACTTAGAAACATCTGTCGATTGAAAACCGCGAATCCACCGCCCAATACCGGATTTTCCTTTGCCACATTGTAGGCGAAATGCCAAGCGTTTATGCGCCCCAACGCTGACCCGTCTTGCTCATAGTTTTGAATGCTTTCGATGCGGTCATGCCACTTCTCCGGCATGAAAGACAGAAGTCCGACTCCAACAATAAGTACGCCGAGGCCCATCGCTATTCGCGCCCTGGACTTCATAACCAGGTACAAACTGCTTGCGGCAATCGCCAGGAACGCCCCTCGTGAATACGTCGAAATAATCGAGGCCGCGCACAATAATATGCAAAGAACAAGTGCATATTTCACCCACCGCCGCGTAGCAATAGAGCGCAGATACCAGAACAACGGCAAAACCATCAACAATGCGCACGCGAGACCATTATTGCCTTCGAACCATGAGTCAGGAGGCCCCCAAACCAGATAATTTCCTCCCGTAAGGGCAACGAATATCCCGCCCTTGATGCCAAAAAAACCGACTGAGAAAGCTACCACGATCACAAACCAGTTCAGTTGCTTGCGCGTACAGATCAGGGCAACTGTAACCAGGCTGAAAATCTGGATCTTCATCGCCCTGTTCCACTCTCCCAGCGCGGCATCCAGGTCGGCAGAAAAAACAGTTGTCACGTTCATCCATATTATCCAGACGATCCACACAATCATGAGCGCATTGACCGGTATTCGACCGCGCTCTTTTGTCATAACAAGCCCAAGGACCGTTGCCAGCGCAACCGCTGCCGCGAATGGCATCGAGTATGCAAATCCCCATGCATAACGATGGGGATTCATGTAACTCAACCATGCAAACATCAGAACGCCATAAAATGGCTTCCTGACTATGAATGGCAGGCTTCCAAAAACGAAAATAACAAGTAACAGATCGCGTATGGCCATTGAGGTTCAGCACTCAACGATGGTGAGAGTTCATTATCCACGCAAATGTAACTGGGGAAAGCGACACTTTTCACACTACTCGGCAGCGGCTTAAGATATCATCCCCCGACTGCGAGTTGTTAGCATAAGTTAATGTCTTCATAGCCCTTTCTTGTTGCGAGACCACATATGCCCCGAATTTTTGGCATTTTGAGACCTGATGGTGAACCCGGCCGTATCGCAGGCCTGGAGCAAATCCTCGCGCATGTGGGTCTCGCCAAACTACAGGGTCTCGAGCTGCCCATCTTTCTCGCGGTGACTCAAGATCACGAGATCAGGTTAGACCTATCTAGCGACAGGGAAACAACGGTTTTGATCAGGGACGGACAACTCCCGGATGAACGATCGCTGCATCCTTCAGGGTCTGCCCCAGGCCACATCATCGAGGCCAGAAACTTGAATTTGACCGAGCTCGAGGGGGCGTGGACACACCTCCGTTTTTCGGCCGCAGACATGGAACAACGGCTCGCAATAGACCGCTTCGGTCAGCACCGGCTTGTCTTTTTCCACACCCGAGACGGTGAGTTGGTCTTCGCATCCGACATAGATACTCTCAGATGCCATCCCGGCGTGGAAACGCCGCTCAGTGCCCAGGCTATCTACCACTATCTTTTTTTCCATGTCATTCCCAGCCCAGGGTCGATCTTCAAGGGCATAGGTAAACTGCCGGCGGCTCATCAGCTTCTATACAACCGTAGCGGATACCGGTTGCAACGATACTGGACCGCTGAATTTGCCACCCACCTTGACGGTACTCCAGAGGAAAAACGAAACGCAGTAGTACCTTTGGTGAACTCGGCCGTGCAACGATGTGGCACAACGCCCGATACGGGCGCTTTCCTCAGCGGCGGGTTAGACAGTTCGACAGTATGCGGATCTCTACAGTCGATGCAGAAACAACCGACCAAAGCCTTCTCGGTCGGATTCGACGCCGAAGGCTTTGACGAGATCAAGTATGCCGAGGCCGCGGCACGGCACTTCGGGCTCGACCATCACGTACACTATATTACTCCGCAGGAAGTTACTGAGTCTGTCCCCCTCGTGGCACAGACCTATGATGAACCATTCGGCAACTCATCTGCTGTACCCACTTACGTATGCGCCAGATTTGCAAGATCGCGAGGCATCAATCTGCTGTTAGCCGGGGACGGCGGCGACGAGATATTCAGTGGCAATACGAGATATCTAAAGCAGAAAATTTTTCAAAGCTACTTCGCGATTCCGGAATTTCTCCGTCACAGGGTTCTGGAGCCTCTGTTTGAGTCGAGAGGAAAGAACAGCCGCCTCGGGCATGGGCCGTTGCGCAAAATTTCACGCTACATTGACCAGGCGCTGGTACCGCTACCCGACCGCCTGCAGTCATTCAATTTGTTGCGAATGCTGGCCCTGGACGAAGTGATCGATAACGAGTTTCTGGCTGCGATAGAACCCGAGCAGCCACTGGAAATGATGCGCGACGAGTGGCAGGCGCTCGACGGGGCGCATTATCAGGATCGAATGCTGTTTCTGGATTGGAAATTCACGCTTGCAGACAATGACATCCGCAAAGTCACCGAGATGACCAGGCTCGCCGGCCTCGCAGTCGCTTATCCCCTACTCGACAACGACGTTGTCGCTTTGGCGACGAGCATACCACCATCCGTCAGGATGCCTGACGGGAAATTGCGTCACTTCTACAGGGAGTCGGTCAGATCATTCTTGCCGCCAGAAACGCTGTCAAAGTCCAAACACGGATTCGGATTACCGTTTGGAGACTGGGCACTTACCGATCCGGGATTGCGTGAAATAACAATGGACTCATTATCAAGTCTCCGACGCAGACGCATTCTTCGCGATACTTTTCTGCAAAAGCTCGAGCGTCAACACATGCAAGAGCATGCAGACTTCTATGGAAACATGGTTTGGGTACTCATGATGCTGGAACTCTGGATGGACGCGCACGGCGTGAGCGAATAGTTCGCATCCCATACCGGCAATTGATCAGCGCGCGCGCGCAACCTTTAGCAGGCTTGCGACAAAACCGAGCCCGCCGCGGCGCCAGGGCGTGAATCGCGGCAGCTGGAAGATATCCGCGCCGGAGTGGGCCGCACCCCACTGTGTAGACACCGCAAAGGAGAACCCGGCCCGCTTTGCTATATCAACGTGTTCCGGGCCATAATCTTGCCCCGGTTGACCATTCGGATAAGCAAAACCCTGTACGAAATTATCCGTAATCTCTTCAAGTTCGCGCTTGCCTCGACACATTTCCTCCGCTGCAGTCGCCGGGTCAACGCATGCCAATATCGGATGAGAATAGGTATGCCCGCCTATCTCGATCAGTGGTTCCCGACCAAGCGCCGCAACCTGATTTCGGGTGAGCATTAAATCCCGGCGCGGCTCGACCCTCAATTGCTTCTCGATACCAATCGCGAGAGTCTCACGCTTGTCCTGCGGACAATATTTCAACGCCCCGATAATGTCCCTTCGCGCCTGCTCACGCTCAACCGCGTTTCCCAATGGCAGCACTTGCTTGCCCAATGAGACAAGATCGATACTGATCTGCCGGGTTCTGGCTAACGAATCGCCAATGCGATCATTCCACATGATGCCGCCATCGAGATAACGGGTTGCAATAAAAATAGTCGCGGGAATTCCGAACCGCCGCAGAATTGGCAAAGCAATTTCATGGTTATCGGCATAACCGTCGTCAAAAGTGACCGCCAACATATGTCCCGGTGCACCCGCAATCAATCTCTCCACGGCCTGGCTCAGTGCAACGCAGTCGAAATTCCGGCTGGCCAATTTCATCATTCCTGCGAATTCTTTCGCCCTCAAATTGCCGACGGCCAGGCGATCGGAATCGGGCAACACACGATGGAATATGAGAATTGACAGCACTGGCCCATTTGTAGCTCGAGCCAACATATTGCGAATATAAAACAGGCCGGGAAATTTCATTCTCAACCAACCCCAACCGAAGACCTGAGATCGCGGGGCTCATGTGGTCGCTCGATTTCTTCGCTACAACCAACCGGATCGCAGGCTGAATCCGGAAATTCTGACCACAAATTCACAGCTCGATTTCTCATGGAAAGACAATCCTTCACTCCTGCGACTATTTCCGCTGGGCACAAGACTCGATATTCCGACTCTTGCAGTGCCTGGCTGACAGGTTCGGCATGGGCAGACCCGCTTTTCCGAGACGTCAAATGAAAAGAGCCGAGCCTGGTCACGGTTGCATCCCCAACGCCTCCCGAAACAGTGAAAGTTGGCCCTGAGTGGTAGGTCCCCAATCGAAAGTCCTGGCGTACGCCCTCACCTCCGTACGATCGGGATAATCAGAAAACAACCGCTTCACGCTTTCGACTATGGCTGCGGAGCTTCGCTCCTCCATCAAGACTCCCGCTCGCTGGTCCGCCAGCACCTCCGGGTTGCCCCCAACAGCGGTCGCTATCAGCGGAGTGCCGCAAGCGAGGCTCTCGAGAAGCACATTTGCCATTCCCTCGCGTCTGGAGGCCAGTATTAACGCGTCAGCCACCTGATAATATTCGACCAGCTTGCTTTGTTTCATTGAACCAAGAAAACGAATTCGATCAGACAGACCCATCTCCTTGACCCTCCCGGCCAACTTTTCCCGCCACTCACCATCGCCGACAATCAGAAGATCGAAATCAGGCAACTCCGGCATTGCCTCAATAATAAGATGTTGGCCTTTTGGTTCAGTGATGCGTCCCACCGATAACAATGTCCGCCGCCGAAGTCCGTGAGTGTGGCGTAATTCCTCGCGGTCCGTAGCACAGCGAAAACAGGCGAGATCCACGCCGTTTCGAAGAACACGCACCTTCGCTGGATTCGCGCCGAGCTCAATCATCCTGTTTTTGAGCGCCTCGCTGACCGTGATGATTCCCGAACTACGGTTTGACGCCCACTCGATCCAGCGACGCGGAACAAAGTACTGTGGTATGAAATTCAAATCGCACCCGCGCGCGGTGATTATGACCGGTTTCTGTAGCCACCCCCCGAGAAGGGTTGCCGCCACTCCATCGGGATAGAAATAGTGTGAATCGATCAGATCGAAATCGCGGCCTTGCTCAATCAATCGTCGCAGAAGCCTGCGCATTGCGATAGCCATAAACCACGGCGCGGACGACATACCTATTTTCGGCAGCAATGGATAACGCGGATGGTAGACATCGATGCCGTGCCGTTGCTCATGGGCGGGCACGCGCGCGAAGTCGGCATAGGCTCCGAAACGCCGATTTGTCAAAGGAAACCACGGCACCGGCGCCACAACATCGGTTTCTATCTCGTTTGATCCCAACAGATGCCGCAGGCGATTCTCGACAAAAACACCATGCCCGGGCATGACGGAATTAGGATACAGTGAGGAAAAGGTTAAAGTGCGAATCATCGTTCCGTGCTTGGCTCCGCGTTCAACGTTGCGAGGCACAAGTCTGGGGAATCCAAACCGACATGTCGCCAGGCCGCTCCCTTTTCCGCTATCGCAATTATTCTATGCTGATCTTCCTCACTAAGGTCTCGTTCCCATCTTGAGGCCGCAAGCCGGGAATTTTTGAAAACACCATAATAGGCCCCGTCATCGCTACCGGTGCTGGCGCCTAGAAATTTCTGTGTCTCGGGCGCCCATCCGAGGCCAGCGAAATCGAACATACTACGGGTGATTCCGATCGGATCAGCGCATAGGTCGTCGTAACATACAACCAGCGCTCTGTCAGTTTTTGCGCAATCCGCGATCGCCTTCTCATTGAACAACAACCATCGCCAGGCAAGCCTCTCGACCGCAGTCAGGCTCGAAAGATAGCCAAGATCCAATGAGTGGTTCTTGGCCAGATCAGTGTCCAGAAGCAGATGATAAATTCCGTAGTCTTCGCTGGATCCAGAATTATCTTCGAAGTGTGACCGTTGCTCACCACGCAGAACCGATGACACGTAACCACAAGGGTGACGAATGATGTGAATCGCACGCGCGGCGGGAAAAGTTTCGATCAGGACACCCAGCCGAGCCAGAGACTCAATCGATTTCCATACCAGCCGCATTTCACCGTGAATTCGACGGGACGCTCCAACGACCGGGAAACCCGGCACTACTTTGCCACCTATCTTTGCAGCGAGTGCGCCGACCCTCTGAATCTCGAACGCAGGAGTGGACTGATAGGCCTTCTTGAAAACCGGCGTCTTCGCACATACTTTGGGTACATTCATCGCCGCGACTGATGCAACGAAACGACGCAGCAAACTGAAATACAGCGGCGCATCTTCCACTCTCGGCACAAGCGGCACGGCCGAAATCGGTGACCAGCTATCCGGCTCGTGGCGGTAAAGGGTCAGCGGATGACTGTCGAATATCTTGCCAATCCAGGTTGTTCCTGACCGCGGCATGCCAAACAAAAAAATCGGGCATTCGCGCTGCTTGCCTGAGTCAAAAGACATCGAGGATTTCTCCGAAGAATCAGGCCGTCGCCACTGCAGACGGCGACGCGAAACGGCACGCTTCCGCCGATTGAGAAATCCGCCGCATTGACCCCTCGAACATCAGCAGCGCCCACAGGATCGCACTGTGCTCACGCATACCGCTTTGGTGCTCGTTGACCAGACGCTCCAGCTCGGCACGCTTGAAGTAACCACTTTCTCCCAGCGTTCCGCCAAGAACTCCGTCCTTCAGCGTCTGTCGAAGCGGACCGCGAAACCATTTGGAAATAGGCACCGCAAACCCCATTTTGTCACGGTACATAACGTCATGCGGGATATGCGGCTCCAAAGCCTTTTTCAGACAGTACTTGCCTTCACGTCCCTTGAGTTTCAATTGTGGCGGAATACCCGACACCCACTCAACAAAAGTGTGATCGAGCATCGGCACACGTACCTCGAGGCTGTGCGCCATGCTTGCCCTATCTACCTTGGTCAAAATATCTCCGGGCAAATAGGTTTTGAAATCGAGATACTGAATAAGCGGCAAGCCACTTTTTACAGGTGCGTCTTTCGCGTATTCGCGGAAAACCTCGATCGCCGTGTAACCGCCCAGGCGGTTTACAAAGTCGGGAGTGTATAGGCGCTGCCGGAGTTCCGTCGGAAATATCGAGACACTGTGCATATAGCCTTCAAGCGAACTCCGGCCGATCGCTTCGAGTGTCGACTTAGCGCGGAAGATCTTTGGTGCCCAGTCGATTTTCGGATAGAACCGACCCAACGCCCCAAATAACGGGCCACGAATGGCCTGCGGTAAAATACGCCGGATGTATTCCTCGTACGCATGCCAGCGATGCCGTCCGTAACCGATGAAATTTTCATCTCCGCCATCTCCGGACAACGCCACCGTCACCCTCTCTCGGGCAAGCTGACAGACCCGGTAGGTTGGAATCGCGGAACTATCAGCAAATGGCTCATCGTAGAAATCGGGTAATTTTTCAACGAGACTGAAATCGTCCGGCTCGACCTCGCGGACAATGTGGTGTGTACGATACCTGTCCGCGACTTGCTGTGCAAATTGTGATTCGTTGAAAGCAGGGTCTCCAAACGAAATACAACAGGTATTGACCGGATCATCCGACAACTGCCCCATCATCGCGACAACTGCGCTTGAATCGACGCCGCCGGACAAAAATGCGCCAAGTGGCACCTCGGCAATCAGTCGCCGGTTAACTGCCGCCTTAAGTCGATCGATCATTTCGTGGCTCAGTGTGTCGCCCTGAGCACGCACTTCCGGAAAAAACGGAACATCCCAGTATTGGTGTGATTCAGGAACATTCTGGTTATGTCAATCCGCAGCGTGTGACCCGGAGGCAATTTGTATGCATCGCTCGAATATCGTCTTGGGATCCGGCACGTAACCGAAAGCAAAATAGTCCTCGACCGCCTCGTCCCTGATTCGTCGCGAAAATCGCGGATGCCCCATCAGCACTTTCAGCTCGGTGCCAAACAGGAAAAATCCGTCTTCGGATACGCCGTAATAGAGCGGCTTTATGCCGATCCGGTCGCGTGCGAGGAAACAGGCAGTTCTGATTGCGATCCCAGATGGCAAACGCGAACATGCCGTTGAATCGCTCGACACAGGCCTCGCCCCATTCCTCCCATGCGTGCACGATGACTTCGGTGTCACAGCGGGTCCTGAACACATGGCCACGTGCGCGCAGGAGATCGCAAATTTCCAGGAAATTGTAGATCTCGCCGTTGAACGTGACTGCAACCGACTCGTCTTCGTTGAACATCGGCTGCGCGCCACCCTCGAGATCGATGATGGCGAGGCGGCGATGACCAAGACCGACACCGGGCTCGAAATGATAGCCTTCTCCATCCGGCCCGCGATGCGCCTGGCTGCGATTCATGACCTTCAGCAAGTCCTGATCCACATTGCGTTTACCACGCAAATCGAAAATGCCGGAGATTCCACACATTAAGCCGCCCTCAGCTTCTGCCCGGTTTGATCCGGACCTTGCAGATACTGATAAAATCTCACCGTATTGTGCCGCCATCGCATCGAGCGAGAACTGCGATTCCACCCGTTGCCGGGCCGCCGAGCCAAGCGCCGTCGCATAGCCCGGTTCGTCGATGAACATCGAGTCATCGCCTGCGCCATCGCTTCTACGTCACCCGACGGCACCAGCAACCCATGAACACCATGTTCGATCAATTCCGGATTGCCACCCACCGCGGTCGCTACGATCGGAAGCGATGTCGCCATTGCCTCCAGAATCGTGTTGGAAATGCCTTCGTTCAAAGAAGGCAGAACGAAAGCATCCAGCGCTCGCATGATACCGGGAATATCGTCACTGCGGCCGGGCAACCAAGCCAGATCGTCGATACCACGATCGCGCAACGCAGATTGGCAACGCAACCTTTCCGGACCGTCGCCGACCAGAACCAGCCGCACCAGCCCGCCCAGACCCTGGCTCGCGGTTGGCAACACGGGAAAACGCATCAATCAGGACATCCAGACCCTTGACCGGGTCCATGCGTCCTACAAATCCGAAGACAAAGGGCTTTGGGTTACGCGGGAAAGGCAGATCGGTGGAACGCATCGCCCGGGCACGAATTTAGCAGTGTCCACGCCATTGTAGATCTGGCGAATTTTTACCGCCGATATTCCGATGTCATTTTGCTAGCCACGACGCGATATCGCGCGACACAGCTACGTAGGATTTGATAAAGGGATCGCAGACCTTGCGTAGCCTGCGGTAACGAGCTACTCGATCCCTTCAGGTCGCTCGCTTCCCAGCCATGCTCGCCATGAACCCTAATCGGAACACCGGCAAATGCAGCTACCGGCGCGAGATCGAGTGTTCCGATATTGCGCGTGTGAACAATATCTGGTCGTAGGCTGCGCAACAGGCGCCAGAATCTGAAGATAGAATCGCCGGATCCTTGCCCTCTGCTTTGTCGAGTTCGAAGACGGCCGTGTCGTCGCGCTCAATCCGATTGCGAAAATCGGTTGCCCGCTTAACACAAACGATGCTGTGCCTGATTTGATCACGTGGCATCGTATTAATGAGGTTAACTGACGCCATTCTCCATACCGCCAACAGCCAGGCTATCGATTACATGTACGACACGCGCAGTATTCGCGGAGCGGCCAGACAAGGTATTCATCGCGCCACCGTCAAGGTGTCTGCTCATCGGAAGTCGGAAGCCGGCAATCGGTCTGAGTAGAATCCGCGGCAGACAAACAGCGCCGCAACCGGTCATGATGATCCACAACAAACTGCCGCAGCATTTCTTCAGCGGCTGTCTCCTGACCGAGTTGCACCGGTGTCGCTATGGCAACGAATGCACTCGACCCTGACCGCCCGAGAACCATATCGTAGATCTCGAGAAACTTGGCCCAGAAGCCGGCTCGCCGTGGATCTCCCGCCGACAATGTAATAGCTGTAGACACGCAGCCGTTGCCCCGGTCGTAAAGGGTCGCGCTCTCGACTGCGACATCGCGTCCTGATCGGAGCTCGACATCGTCCCGCGAGCGCGTCGACAGCCGCCACATTTCCGGATCGAACAGCAGGTTTAGCTGATTGACCAGCTCGCTGTCCTGACTTACCTCACGATAGACGAATGCGTGCAGCTCGAGGCGGGTATCACCACGCATGTAAGCCGCCGCCAGCGACTCGTCATAACCCGGTGAATTTCGGTGCATAGCCAAGTTCCAGTTCCCCGATCGCCGTCCAACCCGAAGCCGGCGCCGGCACCTGAGCGATTGCAGTGGCCGCGACGCGTGTCGCGGTGGCATTCGCCATCCCTGCAACGGCAACGACAACTCCAACACAAGCCAATGCCGTTGCGACCAAGCCGACCATAGGGGACACCTGGCCGGGGCGGGTCTCGCCGTTGACATCGCGCTTCCGCGGACGGTCGGAAAATTTCACACCAACAATGAAAAGCGCAAGCATGAACAACGCGAACAGGATACGTCCGAAGACGATGTGATCCGGGCCAGTGCCATAACGCATGTGAGTAAAATGCGCTACAAGCACAACTAGGTAGGCACGAATTCCGTTTGCCAGGATCGGCACAACGAACGCCGCAAGCAAGAAACAACAGGCGCCGCCGCCAGCTCTCATACTCTAACCACACAAAGTAAACAGCCAGAACCAAGCAAGCGAGAAGATAGCGGACACCGCTACACGCCTCCGCCACCTCGAAATTTCCATTCGCAGTGCTGAGGAAAAAACCATCGCGATACACGGGAATCCCGCTTGCTTGCAGTGCCAGCACCGTGAAGTCCGCGGTGAACTCCATCAATCGCGGCACCATGAATTCGCCGAACGGCACCATGAACAGCAGATAACCCAAAGGGAACATTGCCACGCTAGCTACCGCGTGACCCAGCACCGCCCACACGACTATGCCGATCATTGCAACCGCCGCAAGCTGATGCATCGACCTGCACGCCGGCAATGTCACCGATGTACCAGACCAACGCTGCCAGCAGCAATACTATTAATGCGAGAGCGCTTGGCTGAATTGCCGCCAGGCGCAGCTCAGCGCGTTTTAGCCAAAGCGCATAACCAGAAAGAGCAGGAATCAGGAAACCGTGGGCGAAAGTATTGTCTCGCATCCAGGTTGCGACCATCGAGTCAAAACTCGGACCAAAGCGCGACGACCACCAAAACCACTGCCGATGCAGCGAGCACCCAGGCCAGCGAGCGGCGGCTGCTTTGCAAGTGCATCATGTCGGTTTCAACGGTTGCCATGGCTTTGCCGAATAACTCTCAGGCCGCGATCCCGGTCTTGCCGCGCGCCGTCTGACCAGCGACTGCGGTTACAGCAGTCTCAATCAAGTCAGACATTCGCGACAGATTGACCGACCATTCGTAATGCTGACGGATGTATTGGCCACCAGCGCCATGCGAACTACGCGCACCGATAGTCCGGTTCAGCACCTCCAGGACCATGCTGCTCATCGCGGCTGGATCGGCAGTGACCTGTAGCGGCGCATCGGCAGCCAGCCCCTCTGCGGCCTCGGGAGTACAGATCACGGGCTTTTCCATCGACAGCGCTTCCAGCACCTTGTTTTGCACGCCTCGAGCCACCCTCAACGGCGCAACTACCACATTGCGCATGCGACAAATACGGCCGCACATCGGGTACCCGACCAGTTACCCGGACCGCGTCGGCATCAGCCAGACGTTTGACCGCATCGGTCGGGTTTGAACCCACGATCCAGAACTCGGCATTCGGATCGCTGTCGATGGATTGCCGGGAAAACCTCCTCCGCGAACCAGCTGACCGCATCCACGTTGGCGCGGTAATCCATCGCGCCGGTGAAAACTATCGGCTTGCTGACCGGCTGCAAAGGGCTCGTCAAAATCCGATTGCCGGGTCGAAGTAAGCCTGATCCACTCCGTTGGCAACCGCATGAATGCGCTCGGCAGCCTGCCGGAGCGAGCCGGCGCAGAAGCTCAGCCTCGGCCTCCGTAACAACGACCGAGGCATCGAATTGCGCCGCGATTTTGCGCTCATAGCGCTCCAGAGTCGTGTACTCGCGCCTGTAAACCCAGGCTAACGGGCCATTTGCTTCCTCTGCATATTGGCGCCACTTATCGGAATCAACGTCGACAAAGTCCATGACCCGGCCGATCTGCGCAATGCGCTTCAAGATAACGCGCCATGGGCGACGAAAACGCGAGCGCCGCCGCGACCCGGTTTTCTCGAACGAGACCATCGACCCACGCAGACAACTGCGAGTTCCAGAAATAGTCCAGTGAAAGCGGACGACCCGCAGCAATGCTGCCGATACCCTTGATACGCCCAAGGAGCGGATTCAATGCATACCGCCTTGACCTCCGTACGCATAGCTCATCGAGTTCGCCCACGTATTGCCAGTCCGCGGGATCGTCAACCAGGCATCCCAGATAAATCCGGTATATCCGCAGCAAGGTGTCGCAGCAAATGATATGAACGAATTTTGTCGCCCTTGTTCGGTGGATACGGCATACGGTGCGCCAGGAACAACAGACCCTTCTTCATCCCAGTCGCCTCGCGATCCACGGCCCGAGCATTCGCGCAATAGGCAGTGGCAGATCGTTTCCACGCATTGATGAAAAGCTGGTATTTGGCATTCGTCGGGCTGAGGTTTGGCACGGCTGTCAGCCTTGACCAGGTAGTACTGGTAGTAAAGCGGCTGTGGCTCGAAGCCCCAGTTCTTTTTGAAACTGTAGGGTCCTGTTCCCGCGGTGCTGCGTCCGTAGTCGAAGACTTCGACGCCAGACTGACAGGCTCTTTCCATCACCGCCCAGTACATGAAATCGTTGCCCTTGTATTTGCGCGCGAGTTCTCCGCCGCCACCATAGTAAGGGAGAATTTCGTTGCGGAACCGGAAACTCATCACGCTACATACTGTCTCACCGTGTCGCGTCACGGTCAGGATCTCGGCCTGACCCGGAAATGTCTCGACGATCGCATCGAGGTACTGCCGGCCAAAAAACGGCGTGCCAAGATTGCGTTTGCATTCCGATAGCGTCGCGTATAAGCGCCCGGCGTTGGCATCGATCTCGGCGACGAGATCGGCTTTTATGCCTTTGCGGATCATTGCCCGTTGTTTTCTGGGAACCGCTTTCAGGTTGGCTTCGGGATCTGGAACAATCGGCTTGCGAAAGGTCACATACTGGGTTTTGGTCGGCCAGTCGGGCAGCGGCTCGAGATTGCGCAACTCGAGATAGTCGACGCCGAGGCTGTCGGCGAGTTTGCAGGCCGCATCGACGAGTGCCTGTCTCGCCTCAGGCGTCGCTGGCGACCGGTCCGCCATAGACCAGGAAAGGCACCGATATCAGCGCATTGCCGAACAACAGGCTACGCACATGTCCGAGCGGCAGAATCCCCTCGATGTCGCCCTGCCGCTCGACCAGAAGATAATGGGTCTTGTGTCCGAGGACATTCTCGAGGATATGGCGCCAGCCGGACATATGATAAAAGGTCGCCTTGTCGTTCGAGCGAACAAATTCGTCCCAGCGATCGCGGTCCTCGTTCCGCATCGTTCTGACCGGATCAAGTTCGGCGCGCAATTCGCCGGCGCGAATTTTTGCCACCGCAGCGTGAATACTCATGAGCAGATTCCGAAAACTTTGTCCATGCGGCCCCAGCGAAACCGATTCAGCAGCGCACCAAGCCGCGACTCGAATCGAGACAGGTTCAGATAGTGACGGAAGCGGGTGCGCCGATTGATGCCTCTGACCCGTGGCTGATCCGGATCCAGCTCCCAGGGGTGAAAGTAAAATACTGCCGGCAGCTCTGTCGCCGCTATTAACCTGCCCGATCGCCCACAACGATGCGGCCAGCGGATACAAACGGAAAAAACCGCCGCCCGCAACCGGCCAGTTGCGTCCGAAGCGGCGAATCGTCGAGGCAGGAATTTCCAGAATGCCCTGCGCACCATCGCGGAATGGTCCGCGCGGCGCGTCCGGCACGCCATAGTGATCATGTGAGACAGGGTAGATGCTGGAACTGTAGGTATGTCCGGCCTCGGCCAAAACCGCATGAGCCCAGGGAGTACGATGATCCACCGAGAAACTGGCCGCCCGGTAGCCGAGAACTGGCTGGCCGGACAGGTCCTGGAGAAGCTTGCGGGTCCGCTCGACGTCGTCACGGAATTCTTCCGGGGTCTGGGTAAATACCTTGTGGTGCGCCCAGCCATGACTGGCGATTTCATGTCCGCCATCGGCGATAGCGCGAATCATTTGCGGGAACCGCTCCGCCACGCATCCCAACGTAAAAAAGGTCGCATGCGCTTCGCGCTCCGCAAACAATCGCAACACTTTTGCGACGTTCTGTTCGATGCGCGATGGAATGCCTGGCCATTCCGACCGCGGGAATACCGCGTCGAACGCCGACACCTGGAAGTAGTCCTCTACGTCCACACTCATCGCATTGCACGTGATCCTGCTCGCGTAGTCGTCACTCAGGTCGATCGCGGTTGAAAGATTCATCGTCAGGCGCTTCCCTGTCCCTGTGTCAGCCTGTGGTCCCGATCGCACGTCAGAACGTGCGCTTGATCCAGAACCCTATCGTATTGGCCGTGTAGCCCGAGTCATCATTGCTGTCGGGTTCTTGTTTGGAGTGCTGGTATGCGACATTCGCATAGGTGCGCGGACCCAGTTCGTACTCGACCTCGGCGCGAACGCGCCAGATGTCGTCCTCTCGTTCGATATCCGCAAATTTGCGGTGAGTAAATTGCCCCAGAAGAGAAACCATCGTGCGCGAACCGGCATCCCAGTGCCAACGCAGACTGGCGCCACGACTCTCCTCGTTGCCGAGTTCGTCAGGATCGATATCGGCTGCTCTTCGTCGAGAATGATGTTGTCTTTCTTTCCCTGAAAGACACGGAACGTCCAGCTGCTTTTCGGCAAATCGTAAGTCGTGCGCCACTGGAAACGCTTGAAAACGTAGCGCCCACCGGCATTGGGCCGGTCCAGCGAGTCATCCGAGATCGTCATCGTCCGGGAACGGCATCCGGGCATAACCATCCAGACCGGGCGTAAAAGGCGTTTCGTTGTAGCTGATGTCTGTCGTAAAACGCTGCACTTCGTAACGAAACGTACCGCGATAGGTGCTACCCCAGGACCGCTCCCCGGCAGCCAGTAGCAAACGCATGACGATTGTTCGGTTCAAGCTCGAAACCGGCCTCCCATGACTGATCCTCCAGTTCCGAAGAATTCGAGGTCCTCATAATCCGTTTCCAGCCCGTACGCGCCAAAAATCCGTGCGATATCGTGTCACCCACAGGCCCATTTCGCCATACGCGATCTGGTATTCGAAATCGTTGCTGACGTCGTATTCGACCTTGGTGTAGTTGTAGTTGGCGCGCCAGGTAAAACCGGAGTTTCTGTCCCAATCTCCAATATTGAAAGTCGCAACATGGCGTTTCGAGTCCTGCGTGTCGTCGTCGTCATACCACAGCTCACCATACTGGTACGACAAGAACAATTGACCATCATCGCCGAATTCCTGACGCAGATACGGGACGCAGGTCGAAACGGGTTATATCGGTCCGATTACCGCTGCGTGGCAGGTTGCCAAAGCTGTAACTGCGCTGCGGGATCGACGATACCCTGGAAACCGCGCGGCGGAGGCGTCAAAGAAAAAAGTATCCTTGACAATTTCGGCGAGTGCATTGCCACTGAAGCGATGCGAGAAATTGGTATCTGTCCCGCCATACACAAACGCATCGAGCGCATAACGCGCGGCCAGATCGAGGCGCTCTGCATCGCGTGCAAACACGAAAGCCGGCCGTACCCAAAGCAGCCACTCGTCTTCTTCATCGTCAGAGGACAATCGAACGTTGTCAGTATAACCGGTACCTGCCTCGACCTCCGGCGCAAACTCCATCGTCGCCGAAAAAGCCGGCGCCGCAGCCAGCAAGGCCAACAGCCATAGGCAAACCACCCGTCCGCGGAAGACGGGTGGTTAACATGACGCTGGAACAACGGATTGCGTCAGTCGCCATAGCCATAGTTGTTGTAATAACCGCCGTAGTAACCGCCGCCCGTCGAAAACCGCGACTTGTTCAAAACGAGGTTGATCGGCTTGGAAGGATCCAGCGTGTCGAGTGCCTGCGACAACGACTGCTGCCCGGTCTGACCCGACTCGACAACGACTACTATCTGGCCCACCTGGGTAGCCAGCGCATGCGCCTCGCTGGTCAGCAGCAGCGGCGGCGTATCGACCACGATAATTCGGTCCGGGTAGCGGGTCGAGAGCTCGTGAATCAGCGATTTCATCTGGTCGCTGGCAAGCAGTTCGGTTGCCTCCGCATGACGCGTACCGGCGGGCAAGATCCGGATATCGTTGAGATCGGTTCGAACGATCGCGTCGCTGATCGACGCGTTGGGATCGTCCAGCAAGTCGAGCAAGCCAGGACGATCATCAAGACCGAATTCTCGCGATATGTGGGGCTTGGCCACATCCGCATCGACCAGCAACACCGTACGGTTGCGCTCCATCGACAGGCTCATCGCCAGGTTGACCGAACAAAAGGTCTTGCCGCTTGCCGGCATTGCACTGCCGATCATGATCACGTTCATATGCTGCCCCAATGCGGCCTCATGACCCTGAGCATTGGCAAGCAATGGTCGCTTGATGCGACGAAACTCCTCGGCCAACGTCTGGCTCGCGTCGAGCGGGGGCAGCAGACCACTCTCGCGCAGGCTTGCCACATCGACATGAAAAACGGGCTTGAGATCAGCAGCGGCATCGGCGGCATCGTGCGCCGGTGCTGTCCGCGGGATTACCGGATTCGTCTATCTCCGGTTTCCGCGTCTCGGTCATTACCGCCTCGTCCATACCCTGCTCCACGCCGGACACCGCGGTGTCGTCACTGCCGGCCTGTTTTTGCTGCAACCGCTGCAGCGCCTGTTGAATCTTGCTCACAGTAAGGTCACTCCGGTAGCGGACTGAAGGGCTGGTGCCTTCTCAGAGAGAACCATGGCCAGGCCAAAGGCGAAAAATAGTCCCGCGGCGGCCGCAGCCAGTCCGATGTTGCCAAACAACTGCCGCCGCTTTTGTTCCGGCGTCAGCAACAGGCTGACGGAACCCAGTACAGGCAGACCGGTAAGCCGTCGCAACATGCTCCGGCTGAAGTAAACCGGCCGCATCTGGCTGAGTAGCAAAGCCAGCGCAACGCCCGAGGCCGAGCGACATCACCAGCACCGCACTCAACATCAACGGACGATTGGGCCCGGTCGGCGAAAAACTCGAAAATGCAGGGTCGATTTCGCGGAAAGATATGCCCGACGATTTGTCATCGATTTCGATGAATGTCGTCAAGCGAGCGTTGCCTCTCGAGCAAGTCAGCATAGTAAGCCTGCATACCGGCATAGCCTCGGGTCAGTTCCTGCCACTCTTTCTCGACTTCGAGAATACGATCGACGGCAGACTCCAGTTCGGTACGCCGCGCCTGCTGATCCGCCAGCCGCGCCCGCAGCGTGGCCAGCTCGAGATCGGCCTGGCTGCGTTCCATGCGGAGGTTGTCGTAGACCTGATTACCGATAAGATTGTTGTCTACCGCCGGGGCGCCGTCGGAGGCCGTCATTCTTGCCTCAGCCTGGGCCGCACATTGCGCCTCGAGGCTGGCGATGGTTTCCTTTAGGGCAACGATATCGGGGTGCTTGTCGGTGAACTGCAACTGCAGGGATCGCAGATTATTTTCCAGTGCCGCGATCTGCGGCGCCTCGGAACATCCCGACACGCCAATACTGCCAAGCAAACCGAAAGTGGGAGCTTCACCCTGCAACTGCCGCTGAACTTCCGAGCGGCGCTGCTCTTTCAGTCGAATTTCCAGCCGGGTAGAATCGATTTCGGCGTCGAGCGCCTGCAACTGCCCATAGTAGTCGCCACCCTGACCGCCGATGAACTGATAGTTTTTCTGTTTGAAGCGCTTGAGTTCCTCGTCCTTGACGTTGAGTTCCGCCTCGTACGCGTCGATTTGCGATTTCAGTGCAACGCTCGCCTCTGCCTTGTCGTCGTCGCTACCCTGCAGCGAATTCTCGAGAAAACTGTCCACGACCTCTTCCACGACCGCGATGGCAGTCTCCCTGTTGGGATCCTCGTAACTGATCGTGAAAATATTTTCTCCCTCTCGACTCGCAGCCACCGTGATATTGCGTTGCAGACGAGTGATCAGGGCCTCGACCTGCTCAGGCGTTTTCGCGCGCTGAATCAGGTCGGTCTCGACGGCGACATTTGCTGATGTTCTCGCGATACAGCACCGCGCGGGTCATCAGCGCGACTTCGCTCATCATGTCTGTATCCGGGAACAGACCGCGCATCAACGGACGCAGCGTGTTCTCGGTATCGACAAAAATACGTGCTGTCGCCGTAGGTGTCCGGCATCGAATAGACCGCGAACGCACCACACAAGAAAACGCGCCCATGCCAGAGCGACCGCGTGCCAACGGTATCGCCACATGCCTCTCAAGTGTTCGATAACTTGTGCAAGGATTTCGAGCATGTCTGGTCAGCCGTCCATGGTTAGAGTGTTGTCATTGAATTCGGGGAATCCGTTCATCAGAATATCGACTCCGGGATGATCAGAACGTCGCCGGGCGCCATAAGCACGTTCTCATCGATTTTTCCCTTGTTCAGAAGGTCATCGATTCTTACGGGCATCTCATATTGCTGACCCTCGACGCGACGCACGATCTTGGCGCGATTGCCCGAGGCCGTTTCCGACAAACCACCGACCGAAATCATCACATCCAGCAAAGTCATGCCCTGGCGGTACTGCATCGCCTGAGGTCGCTGCGCCTGACCCACGATTCGTACCTGCTGTTGAGCTTCACCGACAAAGCTCTGCACGATCACGGTAACTGTCGGCGTGCGCACGTACTCCGCGAGTACCGCCTCAACGTCGCGCGCGAGTTCTGTCGGCGTCTTGCCCGATGCTCGCATGTCCTCGACCAGCGGTGTCGAAATCTTGCCGTCCGGGCGTACCTGCACCGGAGCGGACAGATCCTCGTGGCGCCAGACAAAAATCTGCAGCGAATCACCCGGACCTATCAGGTACTCGCCCTCCTCGAGAGGCATCGGCGGCGGCGGCGTGCTGTCCGTGCTTTCGCTAAACGTGCTGCAACCGGCTATTGCCAGCAGCGCCAGAAGTCCCAGAGTTGATACAGCATTTCTCATTGAATCATTCTCAAGTCTAATTATTTTTGCAAGAATATCACGTATTCCCGGTAACTTACGTGACAAAATTCACTGTCTTACTTAACTTAATTCGTTACAAATTCTTTAACATCGACTCGGCATCTTGCCTGCTCGCGAACTCCACGTCCGATTTCAACAATTCCTCGAGAACCCCTTTCGCCTCGCCGTTCTCGCCGGATTTCACCAGGGCCGCGGCCAGGTGATAGCGGATTTCCGCGTTGCCAGGTTCCTGGCTGTTGGCCACGGCTTCTCGCAGCACGGTGACGGCTTTTTCGGTTTTGCCGTTGGCCAGCAGAATCCAACCGTAGGTATCCACAATGTCTCCGTTTTCAGGCGCGGCGGCGTAGGCTCTTGCAGCAGTTGCCTCCGCCTGTTCGTCGCCACGCTCGAAATAGATCCACGCAAGGTTATTCAGTGCCACCGGGTTGTCCGGATTCTGTGCGATGATTTTGCGATAGTGCTCGATAGCAAGTTCCGGTCTTTCGGTGCGCTGATAGACTTGCGCCAGCAACATTCTGCTTTCGAGGTCATCGGGACTGGTCTCGAGGAAAACGAGATAGGGCTCCTCGGGATTCGCGACACCGGTTTTCATCCGCAGTTCCGAAATACGCAGCGCAATACTCGTCATCGGCCGGACTTTCATCGCTTCTTCATACGCCGCAAGCGCTGCGGGGTCATCGCGACGTGCGGTGGCGAGATCGCCCTCGATCGAATAACCGATCGGGTTGTCGGGATACCTGCGCTGCAGGTCATCGGCAATGGCGAACGCCCGGTCCCACTGCGAATCCCGGGCAAGCAGTGTGGCGTAAAGCACCGCCGTGCCGGGATGTTCCGGATGTTGCGGATACATGTCGGCCAGTAACGCATAAGCGTCATCGGGTCGCCCCATTGCCACCAGAGTTCGAGCGCGATTGAACACGAAACGCGGCTCACCCGGACGCGCCTGGCTGGCATCTCTGAATCGGGCCTCGGCAACGCCAAACCTGCCGCGGCGCAGTTTCACCAATCCGTCCAGATTAATAACTTCCGGGTTCGTTCGATCAATTGAGAAAACCTCGCTGGCAATCGCGGCCGCAGAATCAACGCCGTCAGCGCTGCCGAGCTGCAAATACAGGCGAGCAAGAACCAGCCGTGGCTGCAGAGCCGTGTCATTGGCCTCCCGTGCCTTTTGTAGCCAGGCGATCGCCGCAGCGCTGTCTCCCTGCTGCAGAGCCACCTGCGCGAGACCCGTCATCGCCGCAGCGTTGCCGGGGAGAATTTCCAGCACATCGCGATACAAGCGCTCAGCACGCTCCGCTTCGCCCTTGGCAAACTCGAGACGCGCGAGGTTGAGCATTGCACCCGTGTTTTTCTGATCCGTTTCTATCGCCTTCGCATAGGCGGTGGCCGCGGCCTCGATATCGCCGGATCGCTGGTACAGCCCCCCTTTGAGATTCCACAGCGGAGAACTGTCACGATAGACCTCGAGCATCTGATCGAGGCGACTCTGCGCCTCTTCGTATTCGCCGCGTTGCTGCATCGTAAGTACCAGCAGAACACCGCGACGGTACTCGCTCTCCTCATCGCCCGGCATACGCTCCAGGATTGCGACGGCCCTGTCGACGTTCCCCGCAGTGATATAGGCGACTGCCAGATCCATCTGCCGCTCAAGATTGTCAGGGTCATTTGCGGCGGCCCGCTCGAGCAACTCCACGCCCGCATCGACGTCGCCCGTGCGCAGGCTGAGTTGCCCACCGGCTGCGAGCAAATCGCTACTGACGTTCTCGGCGCCCAGCGATGGGCCCAGCGCCTGCAGCGCACCCGCGGCGTCGTCCTGCATAATCCGCGCCTCGGCCAAGCCCCGCTGCGCGCGCGGATCATTTGGGATGGTTCGCAAAACCCTGTTGAAATAGGCTTCCGCCTGCTGCGGATTTCCTTCGTACAGGTTCACGGTGCCGTATAAAAGCAGAGCGGGTTCCCACTCCGGCGCGATGCTGAGAATCTGCTGCAGGTTGTCCCCTGCGGCCTGATAATCCCCGTCGGCCATTGCGATACGGGCCGAGAGATAGAGCGCCGGCACACTTTTCGGAGCGACTTCCGCGAGCCGCTTCGAGGTTGCCTTGACGTTGTCAAGATCATCGCGGGCAAAATACGCGTCAGCGAGCCCGGCAATTGCCGCCGCGGTCAGCGCAACATCGCGTTGCGCCCGGCCGAGCTCCTCTGCTTTGGAGAAATCGGCAATGGCCTGCTCAAGCCGGCCCGCCTCCAGGTCGAGCTTGCCTCGGGCGATATAGCCGCGGACATAGTCCGGATTTGACGCGATGGCCGCGTCGATTTCCGCGCGCGCCTCGTCGGTCCGCCCCTGGGCAAGATAAGCCACGGCCAGGCCCATTCTCGCTTTCGCATCGTCGGGATCGGATTCGAGTACCTCAAGGAACAGGTCTTGCGCCGCCTGGATATGCTCACGCTTGTCTGCACTGCTCGGCGAATTGCGCACAAGACCCAGTTCGGCCTCGCCGCGGATTCGCAATACGGCATGCCTGCTTGCGTCGTCATCGACAAGGCCCGGGTCGATCTCATTCAGAACGGCCTCGTAGGCTTCCTGGCCCAGCATCGCCAGCCCGAGATCTTCGATGACATCGGATATCGGCACCCCGAGTTCAACCGCTCTGCGCAGCGACTTTTCAGCTTCGAATGCATCACCGGTTTTTAGCGCAATCCGGCCGAGCATGAGCCGCGCCTGCACATTGTCGGGATCGTCCTGCAGCACGGTGCGCAGGTCGATGACCGCGGCACGCAGATCGCCCTTGGTTGCGGCCTGTTCCGCCCGCGCGACCAATTCGTCATTATCCAGCGCAAGTCCACATGCGGAGGCCGCCGAAAGCAAGACCAGAATCATCGCCCGGGCCAGCCAGCTGACGGAATTTCCGGGACCGGCGACGCACTTCGCGAAATCTGCTTGCCCAGTAGGTCGGTTGTTGCATGTTCCAAACATTATTTGCTCCACCAAAACCGGGCTCAGGCCGGTCCCGTAATATCATTGCGCTGCATGAGGTCATATAGCGTCGGCCGGGTGACGCCGAGCAGTTCCGCAGCTTTCGAAACATTACCCGCGGTCGCGGCGAGCGCCTGTCGTACTGCCTCGCTTTCGGCCCGGCATCTTACCTCACGCAGATTCAGCGAGTCCTTGACCGAACCCTCTCCCGACAACCCCATATCTTCCCGGTTAATCATGCTGCCGTCGGCCATGATAACCGCCGTCTTGATCTTGTTTTCCAGCTCCCTGACATTGCCGGGCCACTCGTGCGCCTGCAGCGCCTGCAGTGCGTCGTCTGAAAAACCCTTGATTGATCTTGACTGCTTTTCCGAATAGCGCTGCAAAAAAACCCGTGCGAGCGCCAAAACACCGGCGCCGCGCTCACGTAGCGGCGGGACGTTCACCGTGATTTCACTGATGCGGTAGTAAAGGTCCTCGCGAAACCCGCCTTCCGCGATCAGGTTCTGAAGATTTTGGTTCGTCGCGCACACTACCCGCACATCGACCGGAATTTCGTCACGGCCACCCACCCGCTCCACGACCCGTTCCTGCAGAAAACGCAGCAGCTTGGCCTGCAGCGACAACGGCATGTCGCCAATCTCATCGAGAAACAGCGTGCCCTTGTTGGCAACTTCGATCTTCCCCGGGGTTGTCTTGACCGCCCCGGTGAACGCACCTTTCTCATGGCCGAACAGTTCGCTCTCGAGCAGGTTCTCCGGAATCGCCGCACAGTTGATCGCCACGAAACGCTGTTGCGCCCGCGGACTCAGATCGTGCACCGCCCGGGCCAGCAATTCCTTGCCGGTGCCGCTCTCGCCCAAAATAAGGACCGTGACATCGGCAGGCGCGACTTTCTCGATCATCCGGCAAACTTTCAGCATCTTGTCACTGACGGCGATGATGCCGGCAAGCGGCGATTCGGCCGTGGCTCGCTGCAGCCGACGATTCTCCTGTTCCAGCGCGTGAATCTTGTATGCACGATCGACGATTAGCTTGAGGGTGTCGGTCTGAACGGGTTTCTGATAGAAATCCCATGCGCCGAGACCCACCGCGCGCACGGCATTGTCCGAGTCCTGATTACCCGTGACTACGATCACCTTGGTATGGGGTGAAAGCTTCAGGATCTCCTGCAAGGTGCGCATGCCCTCCTCGACACCTTCCGCATCAGGCGGCAGCCCGAGGTCCTGCAGGACGACCGGCGGTTCGTGACGGCGCAGCTCGGAGATCGCCGCCTCACGATTTTCGGCAATCAACACCTCGGCGTCCTCGAAACACCATTTCAGTTGTTTCTGCAACCCGGGGTCGTCCTCGACGACAAGCAGTTTGCGGTTCTCTTCGCTCATTATTTGGCCGCCACCAAGTTTCCGGTCGCAACTTCCTCCTCAGCGCCCAGTCGCGGCAACGTTATCGTAAACAACGCTCCCTGACCCGGACTTGTGTCAACTTTCAGCTCACCACCAAGCGTGCGCACATAATCACGCGCCTGATAGGCCCCGATACCCATTCCCTTGCTGCCTTTCGTGCTGTCGAACGGACGGAACAGGCGCTCGCGCACGAACTGGTCGCTCATGCCGCCACCGTTATCGCGAATCCTGATGATCGCCATTCCCGAGTCCTGCCCCAGCTCCAGTGTCACCTCACCGGTATCGGGCGTGGCATCCTGGGCGTTGCGGACCAGGTGCTCGATCGCGGCTGTCAGGCGTTCCGGATCCGCGCGCACACTCAGACCTGGCGTATCGGCCACAACGAGGGGCTCGGGTTTTCGCCCGGCACAGCGCACGGCAACCTCTGTCGCGAGGTCACCAAGATCCACCTGCTGGCTGCGCCCGCCGGCCCCGCCGCGCTGCAGCTGCTCCAGCAGGCGCTGCATTCGCTCAACGGAATTTCCTATCGTTGCGATGGCATCATCGACGAACTCCGGGTTGCGCTTGTGGCGCTCTGCATTACTGACAACGAGTGACTGCTGGGCAATGATGTTTTTGAGATCGTGCATCATAAATGTGACCAGCCGATTGTACGTTTCGAACTGGCGGCTTTCAGCCAGCTCGTGCTCGCGCGGTCCAGCGACAGGTAGCCACCAATCTGCTGGCCGATCGTTTTCAACAGATCGGTATCCTCATAAGTCAAACCGAACTTGCCCTCCGGGCGGCGCAGCGCGACGAAACCAATCAGGCGACCATGATGATTTATCGGGACGATCAACCGGAACCGGCCCGGCATCGCCAGTTCCCCGGGCACGAGAAGCGCGCCGTAGCGCGCCGGACTGACGATGTATTCGTCAACGTCTATGACCCAGCCACGCTCACTCAGAAAACGCGGCAGCGAATCGTCGTTGTCAACTGGTGGAATCGGATCTACGACACACTCAACCTGGGCAGTCGCAACGAACTGGGCGTTCTCCTCATCAAGCGTCCAGAGAATTCCGCCGGGGCTGTTGACCACCTGCGCAAGTGCCTGGATGGCAAGTTCATCGATCGGTTTTTCCGACCCGGCCGAGGACAGCGTGCCGATCAGACGCAGCCATTCGTCGCGATACTCGTATTTGTTGCGATAGAAATGCTTGCTCAGAAAAACCTTGGCACGCGCTCGCAACTGCGATGAGAACAGCACCGTCATCAAGACGATGCCGGCGCCGAAAAAGAATAATACCTGTACTACCGTTCCCCAGTCGCCGCCAAACGCGCGAATGTAGTAACCGCCCAATGCCATCACCAGCAAGTACACGCCCACGCCGATCAGGGTCGCCGAGTAAAGGACGACCTGGCGCGAAACGAAAACGTCAAGCGACCATTCAGGGTTACGCCGCGCGGCTATCGCAAGCAACGGCACCGTCAACGCGTTGGCAATGCCTCGCGAACTCCATATGGCGAAATCAATGGAGTTAAGCAGCATGGCCTGAGCATAAAGAAACAGGTCATAGGCAAAAAGACTGCCAATTCCGAGACACAGAAGTTTAACGGCCCAACGGCTCTTCTCGGGGGTATTCCGGTAGAGCTGCTCGACCAGACTGATGCCGATCAGCGAAAGTATCAGCCCAGCCGGAAGCCAGACCTGGCCTGCACCGTCTGCCAGCGCCTCCGGACCACGCGTGACCTCGAGCCACAGTCCCGCCGCGATGCTGACAAACCAGACCAGCGGCGCGCCCCATCGGATAATCGCCGGCGCACCCGACGCGGCCATATTCATCAACAAGGCACGCAGGAAAAACAGCCAGACACCGACGCGCAGCATTTCCGCGACAAATATAGTCCAGAGAGGCAGTGGACGGCTGTAGGCCTGGAGTGCCAGCAGTACCGCCCAGATCGCGGTCAGCAGGCAGGCCCCCAGCAACAGCCCGCCGAGTTTGCGGCCGCGCCAGCCGACGACGAGCAGCGCACTCAGACCCAGAAACGCGGTGGCCGCAAGACCATAGCTCACCGTGCCGAAAAGCTGCATGCCGCTCTCGATCATACCCGCTCTCCCGAGACGCCGGAACGTATCATGGTCAACGAGCCCCTTTGCCCCAAAGTACAACCTCGGCGGTTTGCAGCAGGATCATCAGATCAAACAGGAACCCGTGGTTCTTGACGTAATACAAATCATACTGCAGCTTCTCTAAAGCGTCTTTCTCCGAAGACCCGTACGGGTAGCAAAGCTGCGCCCATCCGGTGATGCCGGGTTTTACGCAATGTCGCTCGCGATAGTACGGAATCCTCTCATTTAGCTGCGACACGAATTCCGGCCGTTCCGGGCGCGGCCCGACAAAACTCATGTCGCCACGCAACACGTTCAGCAGCTGCGGCAATTCGTCAATGCGTGTCTTGCGCATCACACCGCCAACACGCGTCACCCGGCTATCATTTTTTTGCGCCCATTGCGCCTTGCCGTCGGCTTCGGCGTTTACGCTCATACTGCGGAATTTCAGCAGGTTGAAGACCTTGCCATCGATACCAACGCGCTGCTGCCGATAAAATATCGGCGCGCCGATCCCGTCTTCAAATTTGATCGCGACGGCGGCGATGATCATCAGCGGCCATGCAATCGCCAGCAATCCCACTGATGCAATGAGGTCGAAGGCCCTGCGCACGAATTCGCGTAGTCCGTTGCGCTTGAAGCCCTCGGAGAAGATGATCCAGCTGGGGTTCATCACGTCGAGTTTCACCTTGCCGGTTTCGCGCTCGAGAAAGTTCATCAGATCCAGTACGTCGATGCCTTTCACCCGGCACTCGAGCAAATCATGTAGCGGAAAATTCTGGCGCCGGTCATCCATTGCGATCACGACTTCGTCTATGCTCGCCGCCACCGCGAACTCATGCATGGGAATGGTCAGATGGACCAGCCGGTCTTCGGGGACGATGTCGCCATCTCCCTCGCAGCGAACGAATCCAATTATCTTGAACCCGCGCTGGTCGGTCCGACGCCGCAGCATGGTCAGGCTCTCCGCCCTTTTCCCGGCGCCATAGACGAGAACGCGGCGTTTGAACACCTCTTCATCAACAACATTGCCGAAGACAATACGTGCCAGCAGTATCCCCAAAATCGACAAAAAGGCCGCGTACGCGAAAAAGCCGCGCCCAAAATACAGGGTCGGGAAGATATAGAAAATGATCGTGACGCCTGCCAGACCGAGCGTCACACCGGCAAGCACCCGCACCACGACACCCACCGTGCCGGCGCGCTGGCGGGCATGATAGAGGCCCACGGCGACCAGCGCACCGAGCATCGTGAGCGCAAATACCACGGCCTGCGCAAACAGTGCCGTTTTGTTGTCCCACAGGCCGGGATGGCGATTACTGAAGCGGAGGAAGGCAGCCCCGTACACAGAGCCAAAAAAAATAAGACCCTCGACGATGGCAAGGACTGACTATCGGCAGATGAACGTAGTGATTGAAGATTCTGATTGGCAAAACTGGCGCAACCTCAGTTCAGATCCGAGGAGAGATATCACTCAGCAAAGCGCCCGCCGGAAACCGCGAACCAACTTCCGGATCCCTGGGCACCGCGCCAATCATCCCTCACGGACGGCAACTCGTTTATTGTTCTTACATTGTCCGACAACATGACGCTAAAACATTGAAATGACAGGAAATGTGAACCAGATCACAATTCCCGACATGAATGTTAATCATGAAGTAACCAATGTAAGCCTATGAATATATTAACGTATATGACGAACGAACAGGCAGTTACAGTCAAACCTGGATTCGACGCCAGCCGCCACCACGCCACATCAGCGCAAAGGTCCCGGACATCAGAATGCGATAGCTGCCCTGCAACAGCCACACACCGACCAGTCCGAAACCCAGAGTCGGGCCGACGAGAAAAGCCAAGGGTAAGAATAACAGCCATTGATAGCCGATACTTACGAGTGCGACACGTTTTGCGTCGCCGGCACCGAGCAAGGAATGCATCAATACGAAACCGATTGCTTCCAGTGGCATGCCCAGCCCGACGATCCGCATCGGCCACCTGGCCAGCGCTCGCGTATCGGGGTCATGAATAAACCCCGATGAAATCAGATCGGGCGCGAGCCACATCGGCACGCCAAGCCCACCCATGACGATGACGGCGACTTTGACCACATCCCAGCCCCAGCGATAGGCGTCTTCGACATCGCGTCGCCCCAAGCGCCTGGCCAACCAGTGTCGCCGATGCCATGCCCAGCGCAAGCCCCGGCAGCAATGCCACCAGCGTCACATTGATCAGAACGTTGGCGGCGGCAACTTCGGCCGTTCCGATCCTGCCAATGATCCAGAAGGTGACAACGAATCCGGTCGAGAAGAACAGCTGCTGGATACCGGTCGGAATAGAGAGGCGAACCAGCGTCCTCGCATCCTTGCGACTCAGAAGACCGGCCAGAAATCCGTTGCGCCGGGCGAAAGCGAAAACCCAGATAGAAGTAGACCGCGGTGCCGATCACCATTGCGATCGCCGAAGAGAGGCCGGCGCCTTCGGCTCCGAGCGCCGGCGCCCCAAGGTTGCCGAAAATAAAGACCCAGTTAAAAAAGATATTGCAGGCATGCATGACAATCAGCGTCAGCATGTAAAGGCTGGACTGATCCATCGCATTCCAGTACCCGCGAAAGGCGAAGTTCATCCCAACGAATGTAATGGCCATGATCCGCCAGCCCAGATAGGGAATTCCCGCAGCCATCACTTCCGGATCGTTGTTGATCAGGGGAAACAGATGCGGGATCACCCAAAAGAGAACCAGCGAGAACACCGGCCCGATCATCAGCACCAGAGCCAACGCCGTGTTCAGAACCGCGGCGGCCTTGCTCTCGTCACCCTCGCCTTTGCGCCTGGCGGCTGTCGCCTGCACGCCGGTTGATATGCCGAGGATAAGCGCCTGGCACATGAACAATGTGAACCCGCCGATCCCGACTGCAGCAAGCGCGGCATCGCCCAGCGTCCCAACCATCGCCGTATCGACGAGATTGAGGATGTTTTGCGACACCATGCCACCAATGATCGGCAGACCCAGCGTGAGAATGCGGCGGAGACGGGAAGAGACGAGCAAGGCCGGGAACACTCATGCGGTTCAACGCTGCATCATATAGCGAATCGGCCGGCCGCCGCAGAATCAATTCCAGAAAGCGATGATTGACGCCGACCTTCGCGAACGAAAAAGCGAAGGCCGCCAGGCTGGGGCGGCCTTCGCTTGCTTTTGCCGTGTTCGTGCACTGAATCCGGCGTAGATCACTTGCGCCCTGCGCGGCGGATCCCAGCCGGCCGTGGCGGACCGGCGACTTCAGCTTGCGCTCAACGCCGTCTGCGGGAAACGCCGTAACCGATCAGCCCGAGCGCGAGCAGGGTCAGCGACCCTGGTTCTGGGATGCGCTCGTCGTTGGCACGACCACCCTCTTTGTTCAGGTTCGGCGAAACCTGCAACTGCGGCAACTGGCAACTGTCTTCGGTCTTGGTCAGGCTCCCGCAGGACAAAATCAACATATCCACCGACCCGTTGCCATCCGTCCCCGATCCTATTGCGGCATGGGCCGAAACCGCGAAGCCCAATGCCGCGACGGCACTAACAGTCCGTAACAGTAATCCGATTTTCTTGTTCATGAGTTTTCCCCAGCGATGACATTCTGTATTGCCTCACTCTTCTGCAGCAAGGCTCGTGCCATTAATTTTTTTACTAATAAAAACAATTATTAATGTGGACTTTTACATAAATAATATGAGCATCTGTAAGGAGTTCTGACAACTATTGGGCGGCACGACCTGGGCGTCGGATTCTTATGTAAATTGCATTTTCATAAATACGAATGCGAATACTTCTCATTTAGATTATTATCTGCAATACTTGAAATAAATTGCTAACACCTGCCTCTCGGGAGACTCCGAACATGAACCGTAAGAGTCCTTCGCCCGCGCTTTTTCTGCGCCGCTGTCGCCTGCCTGGTAACCGCCGCGCCGGTCGTTGCAGCCGACGTACGTCAGACCGAGAGTGGTGACTCCGGTCCCGCGCAAATGGAAAACCTGACCATCATCGGTAATCCGAACCAGATCGATCGCATCGGCGGGTCGGCACAGTACCTGAGCCATCAGGAGCTGGACATCTTTCGTTATTCCGACGTTATGCGAGTATTGCGCTCGGTTCCCGGCGTCTATCTTCAGGATGAGGAAGGCTTCGGCCTCCGGCCCAACATCGGCATTCGCGGCTCCGGCCTGGACCGTAGCTCAAGGATTGCGCTTCTCGAAGACGGTGTGCTGATCGCCCCCGCACCCTACTCCGCGCCGGCCGCTTATTACTTCCCGACACAGCGGCGGATGAACGCGATGGAGATCCTGAAGGGGCCGTCCTCCATCCGGGTCGGCTCGCGCACTACCGGTGGCGCAGTCAACATGCTGTCTACCCCGATCCCGGTGGCCCAGTCGATGCTCGTCGATGCCGGCTACGGTCAGGACGACTATCGTGAGTTACACGCCTACTATGGCGGGTCCACCGATCATGTTGGCTGGCTCTTCGAAACGGTTCAGCAGGACAGCGATGGCTTCAAAGATCTGGACGGCCCGGTTGGCGGCAATACGGGCTTCGACATCGACGACTATGTCGCAAAGCTTCGGGTTTCCACCGACACTGACGCGAGATTTTTCCAGTCACTGGAATTCAAATTTGGTTACACCAAGCAGGACGCCAACGAGACGTATCTCGGCCTGACCGACCAGGATTTCGATCGCGATCCGAATCGCCGCTACGCCGGCTCGCAACTCGACGAGTTCGAGTCCAGGCACAAGCAGTACCAGTTCAATCATGTACTGGCGCCTGCCGATCGATCGTGGGACTTGTCGACAACTGCTTACTACAACGACTTCAAGCGCAACTGGTACAAACTCGGCAGCGTCGGCGGAGTCAGCATTAGCAACCTGCTCGATGATCCTGACGCCTATGCGGAGGAACTGGGGTGGGTGAAGGGCGAGGACAGCCCGGATGATGCGTTGTCGCTGCGCAATAACAACCGTGAATACCACTCGAAAGGCGTACAGAGCATTTTCTCTACCGACGCCAGCCTGATCGGTGCCGACTGGCGCTTTACCCTTGGCGGCCGCTATCACGAAGACGAAGAGGATCGTTTCCAGGATGATGACGATTACCGGATGGAAGGCGAACGCATGATTCTCACTACCGACGGCGCACCGGGATCACAAAGTAACCGGGTCAGCGATGCCGAGGTCTTTTCGATGTTTACCGAAGTGGAAATGAGCGCCGGAAACTGGATCGTGACACCCGGCATGCGCTGGGAGACCATCGACCTGCGTCGGCGCGACTTCTCGACCGATGACCCGGATCGCGGCGACGGACCCACCCGCACACGCGAGAATACGACTGACGTGCTGATTCCCGGGGTCGGCGCGGTCTACGCAGTCAATTCGCAGTTTGAGCTGCTCGGCGGTGTCAGCAAGGGTTTCAACCCGCCGGGGCCGGGTAGCAGTGCCGACGAAGAGGAAAGTATCAACTGGGAATTCGGTGGCCGCTTGCGTAGCGCCGGGTGGAGCGCTGAAGTCATCGGCTTCTACAGCGATTACGACAACCTTGTGGGAACCTGTACCGAATCGACCGGCGGCGGTTGCGACATTGGCGACCAGTACGACGGCGGCAAAGCGACGGTTGCCGGACTGGAAGCCAGCGGCGGCGGCCAGATCAATTCGATTTTCGGCTGGGGAATCGATATGCCGATCCGGCTTTCTTACACCTGGACGCCAGAGGCGCAGTTCGATTCGAGCTTCGACAGCGACTTCGGGCCCTGGGGTGACGTACAGGACGGTGACGATATCCCCTACATTCCGGAAAACCAGGCCCAACTCGCGGTGGGACTTGCGGCAGCGCGGTGGCGCCTCGACGTCATTGCCAATTACGTCGACGAGACGCGCACCGAGGCAGGCTCCGGTTCGATCCCGAACGATGAGGCGACTGACGAGTACCTGATATTCGACCTTGCCGCGGATTACCGCTTCACCGATCGCTTCAGCGCATTTACCCGAATCGACAACGTGCTCGATGAGACTTATATCGTCGCGCGGCGGCCGTCCGGGGCGCGTCCGGGCAAACCACAGTCGGCGATGCTGGGTTTCCGCTACAGTTTTTGACCAAATTCAGACGTAATGGTATTGACAATCATTCTCATTTGTATTCTCATATTGGCTATGTACATCTGTATCTGCAATGGCGTCACCGACAGCGAGATTCGCGAGGCAGCCGCTCATGGCGCCAGCTCGCTCGACGCAATCCAGGAGCAGCTTGGGGTTGCCTCGTGTTGTGGCTCGTGCGCGTGTGCGGCCGAGCAGATATTGATGGAAAACCAGCCTTGTCGCGGGGCGCGCGTGCAACGCGCAAAGCTCGCGCCAGTAACTGACTGACTATCCTCCCCCCCCAGGATTTGCATCAGACCGCCGCCTAAACCGGCGGTCTTTTTTTCCCGGCTGACCCGCCAGCCATGCAAAGAGCCGCGTTGATCACGGCGTTGTACGGACAGGGTCCGCGCTGCGGCGGGACTGCATTGTCGCGGCCAGTGATGGAAAAAACCTGCATCTTCTGCCATTTTTCATAGAGTCGGTGTTATAGCGGCGGCGAAAAGAAGCAGTTTGGCTCCAGGGAGGTCGGCGTGGGAAACGTCAAAGTATTTGTCTTGCTTGCCGGAATGACCGCTCTTTTCGGCGTGGCGGGAGCCGCGGTTGGAGGGCGTGGCGGCGCAATGATCGCGCTTGCCATTGCCGCGGTCATGAATTTCGTCATGTACTTCAATTCATCGAAGATGGTGCTGAAGTCCTACAAGGCGCGTGTCGTCGACCGGTCCGAGGCGCCACAGCTATACGAAATCGTGGATACGCTGCGGCAGCGGGCCGGCTTGCCAATGCCCACCGTTGCAATCGCCCCGCATCGCCAGCCGAATGCGTTCGCAACCGGCCGCAATCCAGAAAATGCCGTCGTCTGCGTCACCGAGGGGCTGCTGCAACTGGTTGATCGCGACGAACTCGAGGGAGTACTGGCGCATGAGCTCGGGCATGTAAAAAACCGCGACATGTTTCTCCAGACCGTGTCCGCCACTTTGTCCGGTGCAATCACCAATCTCGCCCGTTTCGGGGCGAGAGCCGGCCGTTCCGGCAGCGGCAGACGATCGCCGATCGGCCCGCTGGGTGTCATCCTCGCGCCAATTGCCGCGATGATCCTGCAGTTCGCGATCAGCCGCAGCCGCGAGTTCAAGGCTGACGCCAGCGGTGCGGAAATCTCGGGCAAGCCGCTGGCGCTGGCCAGCGCGCTACAGAAACTCCAGGCCGGGGCACAGAAAATACCAATGCACATATCGCCGGCGGTCGCGCCGCTGGCGCAGGTAAACCCTCTGGCAGCCTTCGGGGGCGGCCTGAGCAAGCTGTTTTCCACGCACCCCTCAACCCAGGAACGGGTCACGCGACTGCACGAGATCGCGGCGCGCAAGCCCGTCTGAAAGCAAACCCGGGGCACGTTAGCGACTTGGCGCACCGCGCCCGGAGCGCCTGCCCTTCCGCGGCAAAATCGACAGGTCCGACTGGCCCGTTCCCCCCGCACGTTGCGAAAACGTGTTTGCGTCTCTCACACAGGGTAAAATCTTCACCCTGACATTCAACTGCAGCCCGGAGCAAAACCATGCAAGGCGACAAGACAGTCATCAAGCATCTGAACACGATTCTGAAGAACGAACTCACCGCAATTAATCAGTACTTTCTCCACGCCAAGATGCTGCAGGACTGGGGAATCATCAAGCTTGCCGACCTCGTGCGCGCCGAATCGATTGACGAAATGAAACACGCGGACGAGTTGATCGATCGCATTTTGTTTCTGGAGGGCCTGCCGAACCTGCAAGTTCTTGGCAAGCTGCGCATTGGCGAAAATATCGAGGAACTCCTGCGTTGCGACCTGGCGCTGGAGATGGATGCTCACCCGGATCTCAAGGCGGCCGTCACCTACGCCGAGAGTATCGGGGATTTCATCAGCCGCGATCTTTTCCAGCGGATACTCGATGCCGAGGAAGAGCATATCGACTGGATCGAAACCCAGATCGATTTGATCGAGAAGGTCGGCGTCAAGAATTACATTCAGTCGCAGATGTAAAAACCGGCAAGCGCGACATTGAAGGGGTACCGCGCTCATCCCGGACTCGCGCTGACTCCCGTTGCAGACGACGACATTACGGCCACATCTTGCAGCCGTGACCGCGGCAGGATGTTGACGAGGAATCCCGTCTCTTCATTACTGTCCGCGATTCAGCGGCCGTGTCAAGTGTGGTGCCTCGAAATAACCTGGCGGCAATCTTCCGCCCGATCCTGACACAGTTATCTGCGAAGACCGGGTCGGGCGAAATCAGGAGGTGTGTGAGGCATACGACCGGAGATGCGACCAACGTCCTCCAGTAGGCATCATTGAACAAACAGGGTAGCTCGCCAGGAAAGCGTGCTTAAAAGAATGAAACGCTCCCCTGCGCACAGGGGAGCGACAATCAGCGAGCCGCCCTGCAATCTCGATAGTCAGTAAGCGTTCTTGTCCCGGAAAATCATCACCACTGTGCGGAACAAAATCTTCAGATCCAGCAGCACTGACCACTGGCGCAAGTACTCGAGGTCATACTGCACCCTGCCTTCCATTGCCTCCAGCTTCTCGGTCTCGCCGCGGAATCCGTTGACCTGGGCAAGACCGGTGATGCCCGGGATGGCCTTGTGACGAATCATGTAGCCGTTTATCAGTTTCCGATATTCCTCATTATGTGCGATCGCATGAGGCCGCGGTCCGACAAGACTCATTTCACCCCGGACCACATTGATCAACTGGGGCAATTCATCAAGCGAGTACTGGCGAAGAAACCTGCCAAAAGGCGTAATACGGGGATCGTCTCGACGCGCCTGCACAACCTGAGGTCCGTCTTCCATTACACTCATCGTCCGGTATTTCCAGACCAGGATCTCCTCGCCGTCCATTCCATATCGTCGCTGCTTGAAGAATACGGGACCATTTGACGAGCGCTTAACACCAAACGCGATCGCGAGCATTAAAGGACTAAGTACTAACAATCCCAAAGAGGCAGCGACGAGATCAAGCGTTCGCTTGGCCAAATAGCGTTGCCCGCTAAACGGCGTTTCAAACATTGACACGACCGGTACGCCGCGAATATCCCGGACTTGAGACTGGATAAGATCGAACACGAACAGGTCGGGCACGAAATACACCGACGCGGTGGTATCCTGAAGCTCGCCGACAACCCGCATCACACGCTCTATATGGCGAATCGGGAGCGCAACAAAAACCAGATCAGTGCGATGCGTTTGTACATACTCTGTGACGTCAGACAACTCGCCTAGGACCGGTTGATCAAGCTCCCCCAAGCGGGAACTGGCACGATCGTCAAAAAACCCGCTCAGCCGCATCCCCAGTTCGGGGCTCCCCTCAATTTTCTTTGCCAGGCTCTTGCTCGAATCGTTGACGCCGAGAATGATTGCATTGCGGGCCATGCCATTGGCAAGCAGCCGACGCACTAGGAACATTCGCAAATAATATCGCGCAGCAATGATAAGCGCCGGCGTAATCACCAGCCACACCAACAATACACGCCGAGAAAAATGCGCCGTGTACTTCGTTGCAAATCCGATGAGAAGCAATACACCACAAATCGCGAGCCATGCGAACAACACTCTGCCGACAAAACCGAGTCCCAGCGTATCTCTGTCGCGGATGAGGGCATCGGGAGCGCTGCGCGTCATCGTCAAATAAGCGAGCAACGCCGATAACACCGACAGAACCGCATAAGGCTCATCGAATCGCACTTCAAGAATTACTGAAGTTGCGATTAGGCTGAGCACTACAACAAGCGGTGGCGTCAGGTCGTCTAACAACGACGCGATACCAACCGCTACGCCTTTGAAATAGCTGTTTGCTTCCATGCTAGAAATTCTTCGGTTTTGTTATGGCTAGTTATGCTTTCGTCGTAATGGCGACCTGGTATAGCTTCGCCGGAGAAATGCTATCTCCGATGCCCCGATTCGAAGCCGCCCGTTACGACGGGTGTAATGTCTTTTCGTGCTATTTGCACAATATCATTATGACCCATGCAAGTGTACGGCAATTTTGCAGGCGCGACAAACGTTTTTGCCTACTTTTTCCGCCTGATCGATGAAATAGCACAACATGTTAAATCGCGCTGATTATGGTCGATTTCAGTGCGGTGATGCACCATAATCGATCGGCCCGATACGCACTTTGCACGTATTGCCCGAATGCCGGGGCCCGATCCTTATGCGTGCTCGCGGAGAGCCTGAGACATTCACGATAGCGCTGTCGAATCCAACGCCAGGTGGGGCCACAGGAAATTGTTTCTCAGCCTATTAATTCTGGTCCAAATTAGCGTTTTGCTCGCGGCGCCGGATTATGTAAAACCGATAGTGCGGCTCCAACTCTGCGTTTTTTCTATCTCAGGATCAGACTACAAACAGCCCAAATGCGGATCGATCTTTACACTCGGGACAGCCGTTCATCTGCTCTGGGGTCAAAAACTACTGGCTACTCATGCGCTTAACAGTAGATCTTACTATTCAATCGCAATTGATTCCGCCAAAACGAATTGCTCGCAAAAATCGAACGGCAGCGCACACCGTGAAACTGCATCAGCAAACGGACGCGCCAAACCTCGCGCAATCCATTTGTCGTCGGCTCAGGGCGAGAAGAAACCGAGCCAGGTATTCCAGGAGATACAGCCGGCGCCCAAATAAATCCCGCTACAGACCCACCCTGAACTTGAACTCCAGGTGGTTGAAATCGTACTCCGCCGTGTCCCGGTTCGAGTCTCGAATTTCCCCAATGTATCCAAAAGAGAGGGTTACGATTTCAGTCATCTGCCAGTCATACCATATGCTGCCGGTGTAGATATCGTCGTCTCTTGAATCCAGATCCAGATCGGGAATCTCATCCAGATTTCGGAAACCTTTGTAGTCGCGTTTCTCATAACTTGCAAATAGTCGCAACGCAGACGAACGACCGATACCCCACTCCGGCTCGACACTGATACCGTCAACAACCGCGTAATTGGCTACTTCATCGCCGAAGGTACTGATATCGCGCCAAATTGTTGCCACGAACTTGTTTCGAAGCCCTCCCCTCCTTACCAATCGGAATCGCCCCGTGAACCCATCAAAATCCGATCGATTGGAGTCATCATTGTCGCGCTCTGCATAGCCGAACTTTGCGTCCAGTCTGTTTCGCTCCGACAGTCGCCAGTCGAGAATAATATCGGCACGCATTTCGTCGAAATCCCTGTTATCCGCGTTCTTGAATTTGCCGTTCAGGAATTCCGTTTCCAGGCCAATTCGATTTTTCCGCGTGGTTTCGTACACAAATCCGGCGCTGACGGTATCACGCTCGATGTCGAGCCGAGAACTTTCCTCGTACTCCACATCAGCGAGGCTCGCTCCGAGATTCAGCGAATAGCCGCCGCCCAACGCCCTCGAGACAAAGACGAAACCACGATTCTCCGTACGTAAATCCTTACGTGGGATAGTGACGACCTGATTCGAAAAATCCCGAATCTTTCTGTCGTATTCATACCCAATATCACCGGACCATTTCGGATCCCAAAGCCACTGCCAGGTAATTCCTGCATGACCGCCTGTATGATCCAGGTCCCCGTAATGATCATAGTTGTTGCGAAAAATACGCCCATCCAACAGGATCGACTGGCGGCTAAAATTCAGCTTTCCATCAACTCCGGCTTCCAGAGTGGCGTACCGATCCGACTTCTTGTTCGAAAGTACGTCTATCTGGTCATCAGGCTGGCGTAACAAATTTGAGTCGTAAACGAAACCGGCACCGACATACGGGTGAAGTCCCCGGAACGTTTCTGTTCCCTGCGCCGCAAGTTCACAGTGGAACGCAAGTCCAGCTAACGCACAAAGCCATATCGGAGGTGAAAAAAAAGCTCGGCACGCGGTCGAGATTTTGTCGGCAAGATGCCCACTATCATATTGATTATGTAACATTTCTTTCTGCCGTTTGGGCTCTTTGGACTGTAGTATACTAGGTTCCGCTCGCGAAATTTTCTGAGACTGTCGTTGAGATAAATGCAGGCAAACGGGGTGCGGGTTGCGGCAGGGTTGGCAACACATTGTAGGATCGGATCGCTTCGGATTATTCGACATTTTTTCCTACCCGAGATCAAAACGACAGGACCGTTACCCTCAATCAGCCTTAATGGAATAGTAGAATGGTTCGCATGACCAAACACATTTTGCTCGCCGCTACGTTACTAGTTATCTCAGTCATGCCCGAGTTGACCCACGCGCAAACCTCCACGACGCTAAGCCCGGGAGATGTAATACGAATCAGCGTGTACGGCCAACCGGACCTTTCGACCCTGACCAGGGTTAGTGAAAGCGGAGACATTTCGTTCCCGCTGCTTGGCCCGATAACCCTGCAGGGATTGACGACCAGCGAATCCGAGCGTCAAATCGCTGACCTTTTGCAATCACGTGGGATCGTCCGCAATGCCCAGGTCACGGTATTCGTGGAAGAACGCAGTGAGCGGGGTGCGGGCTATGTGACGATTCTTGGCAAAATTGGCCGACCCGGTAAGTATCCGATACAGAGCCAATCGGATCCGGGCGTCAGCAGCGTAGTCGACCTTCTGGCAGTCGCTGGAGGAACATCGGACGCATCAGCCGATTTCATATATTTGATGCGACCCGGGGATGACGGTTACATCCGAACAAAAATTGACCTGGTTCAGTTGTTGCAATACGGAGAACTTAGCTTTGACCGGCCGCTCACGAACGGCGATATCATCCTCGTCCCGGCCGCTGACGTGTTCTATATCTATGGTCAGGTCAGACGCCCGGGCCGATACGAACTGGATCGAGATATGACGGTAATGCAGGCACTATCAGTCGCCAGCGGTGTTACCGACATTGGTAACGAGAGCGGCATCATTTTGCGCCGTGGCAACGAATCTGGAAAAACCGAAACCGAAGTTGATATCACAACGGTTTTGCAGCCGGGCGACGTAATCTACGTCAAGACCAAGCGATTCTGAGTGGTGGATTGCGACCCCCGCGCGAACCGTGGCAGGTTTCGCTCGGGTAATGAGATGATCCTACGGATCTCAAAATAGCTGCTCAATCCGGTTGCATTCTCTGCAGGACCGAAGACAGAGCTGGCTTCCAGTTGGCAATATCCTGGCAAAACGTATGCCTGAACTTCGTCTTGTCCAGAACGGAATACGATGGCCGCGTTGCCGGCGTCGGGTATTCCGCAGTCGTTACAGGCGTGATATCGGCGACCCGCCGCCCCCGCGATTCAAGATGAGTACTGATTATGTTGGCGAATTCGAACCAGGTAGCCTGACCTTCGCAACTAAGATGGTAAATCCCGCGGTGGAGTCCCGGGAATTCAGCCAGAGCAGACTTTTCGGCCGGGAGAATCGCGCAGACGACTTCAGCCAGCTCATAAACAGAAGTCGGAGATCCGATTTGATCGTCGACCACTGACAATCGGTCCCGCTCAGTCAGCAACCTTGACATGGTCAACAGAAAGTTGACGCCGTTAAGTCCGTATAACCAGCTGGTCCGAAAGATAATTGCAGCAGCGCCTGACTCTAATATCGCCCCCTCTCCCGCCAGTTTGGATTCACCATAGACATTTATCGGATTGGTCTGGTCAGTTTCCAAATAGGGTGTTGTGCTGGTCCCATCGAAAACGAAATCAGTCGAGAAATGAACCAGGCCCGCTCCGCAACGAGCGGCCTCCTCGGCGATCGTCGCTGGCGCAAGCGCGTTAACCGCAAACGCGGCCTCTCTTTCCGACTCAGCCTTGTCGACCGCCGTATACGCTGCCGCGTTGAAAATCAGACGTGGCGACTCAGCGCGTATAGCCGCCCTGAGCTCATCAGGATTGCGAAGATCGGCATCCGCTGACGAGAGCGCAACCACATCAAACTGTCGCGCGAGACGGGCGTTTAGTTCTCGGCCAAGTTGCCCCTCCCTGCCGAAAATCAATATGCTCGTCATTCGAAAACATCTGCCGATTTGAAACTTGCCGCCGACCTGTCTTTTTCCGAGACAAGCGGGTTTAATTCGCCTGGCCAATCGATGCGAGATCCGGATCGTCCCAGGCTATTGAACGCTCGCCGCCCGGGGAATAAAAATCGGTCGCCTTATAAGCGACAATGGCCGAATCCGACGTTACAAGAAACCCGTGAGCGAAGCCGACGGGAATCCAGAACTGCTTCTTGTTCTGCGCGGACAAAGTGACACCGACCCACTGCCCGAAGGTCAGCGATGACCGGCGCAAATCGACGGCAACATCAAAAATCTCACCGGCCACCACTCTGACTAGCTTTCCTTGCGGATTTTGCACCTGGTAATGCAGACCGCGCAGCACACCCCTCGTCGACAAGGACTCATTGTCCTGAAGAATTCCACGTCGTCATTTGCCGATTCTCTGAATGAACGCACGTTAAAGCTCTCGAAGAAATACCCTCGTGCATCCGCAAATACTCTCGGCGTAAGTAATCTTCAGTTTGTCTATTCGAGTATTTTCCACGTCCATTTTGGTCACAACTCGCCGTCAATCAGGTCATGAAGGTAAGTGGCATAACTACTGGCGCCAGAGAGTTACGGCAATCCTCGCAACATCCTCCCCGTCAATGTAACCAAGCCGAAAAGCGATCTCTTCGGGGCAGGCGATCTTCAACCCCTGGCGCGACTCCAGCGTCTCCACGAATCGGGATGCTTCAAGCATCGACGCATGAGTACCTGTATCGAGCCAGGCAACGCCACGCCCGAGCATTTCCACTGCCAGCGTCCCCGCCTGAAGATACACGTTATTGACGTCAGTAATCTCATACTCGCCTCGGGCGGAGGGCTTTATTGACCTTGCAATCTCGACCACATCGCTATCGTAGTTATACAACCCGGTAACCGCATACTTCGACCGAGGCATGCTCGGCTTTTCCTCTATACTGATCGCGATTCCCGCCTGATCGAATTCGACGACACCGTAGCGCTCAGGGTCTTTAACTCTGTAAGCGAACACTGACGCGCCCGATTCGCGCTCCGCCGCCCGCAACAGGATCGGCGTAATACCCTGTCCATAGAAAATGTTGTCCCCGAGAATAAGTGTGCAGTTGGACGAGCCGACAAACTTGTCACCGATA